>JAZDDX010000028.1:0-50795 GCA_043809315.1 Pseudomonadota bacterium | reverse complement strand
CAGACGTTCTCGTACGTCCGCTCGTCCCCCATGACCCCGACCGAACGGATCGGCAGGAGAACCGCGAACGCCTGCCAGGTCTTGTCGTAAAGCCCCGACGACCGCAGCTCGTCGATGAAGATCGCGTCCGCCTCTTGAAGGAGTTTCGCCCTCTCGGGGGTCACTTCCCCGAGAATCCGGACCGCGAGCCCGGGTCCCGGGAACGGATGCCGCTTCACGAACGCTTCCGGAAGGCCGAGCTCCCGCCCGACCTTCCGAACCTCGTCTTTGAACAGCTCGCGCAATGGTTCAATCAGCTTGAGTTTCAGGTTCGGCGGGAGACCCCCGACGTTGTGGTGACTCTTGATCGTCGCCGATGGGCCCCGGACCGAGGTCGACTCGATCACGTCCGGATAGAGCGTCCCCTGCGCCAGGTATTTGGCCCCCGGGATCTTCGCCGCCTCTTTCTCAAAGACATCGATGAATAGCTTTCCGATGACCTTCCGTTTCTTCTCCGGTTCCTCAACTCCTCGAAGGCCGTCGAAAAATAATGTTGCCGCGTCGATCACCTTGAGGTCGACACGGAAATGATTCCGGAACTCGGTCTCGACCTGTCGGCGTTCGTTCTTCCGCAGCAGCCCGGTGTCGACGAAGATTGCGGTCAACTTGTCTCCGAGGGCCTTGTGAAGCAGGAGCGCCACGACCGATGAATCAACCCCGCCCGAAAGGCCGCAAACCACATGATCGTTCCCGACCGTCCCCCGGATCCCATCGATCTGTGACGTGATGAAGTGTTCCATCGTCCAGGACGGTTTCGCATCACAGATTCGGAAAAGAAAGTTCTCCAGGACCTGACTTCCGATCGGGGTGTGGGTCACCTCCGGATGGAATTGGACGCCGTACTGTTTCGTTTTCCGGTTTCGAATCGCGCCGAACGGCGAGTTGTCCGACGTCGCGATCACCTCGTATCCGTCGGGGAGGGAGACGATCCGGTCGCCGTGACTCATCCAGACGGGACAGCTCGTCTCTCGGATTCCGGCGAAGAGGTCTGTCGGATCCGAGATCGAGAGCGACGCCCGTCCGAACTCACGTTCGCCCGCCCCTTCGACCTTCCCCCCTTGCGCGTGAACCAGGAGCTGGGCGCCATAACAGATCCCGAGAATCGGAACTCCCCAGCCCAAGATCTCTTTCGGAAGATGGGGGGCCTCTCCGGCATAGACTGACGCCGGGCCTCCCGAGAGGATGATCCCCTCCGCTTTCTCCCGGAACTCCGAAAGATCAGCGGAGAACGGAACGATCCGGGAGAAGACCTTCTTCTCGCGGATCCGTCTCGCGATCAGTTGCGTATATTGCGAGCCGTAATCGAGAACCAGGATCATCCGATCCCGGGATAGTTCGGAGATTCCTTGGTGACCGAAACGTCGTGCACGTGGCTTTCTTTCAAGCCCGCTTCCGAGATCCGGACGAACTTCGCCTTCTGATGAAGCTCCGCGATTGTTCCGCTTCCGGCGTACCCCATTCCGGCGCGCACCCCGCCGAGAAGTTGGTGGATCATCGTTCCGAGCGATCCTTTATACGGAACGCGCCCCTCGACCCCTTCCGGAACGAGTTTGAACTGACTCTCCACCTCCGCCTGGAAGTAACGGTCGGCCGAGCCGTCCCGCATCGCCCCAATCGAGCCCATCCCGCGGTACGCCTTGTACGTTCTCCCCTGATAGAGGATCTCCTCCCCCGGCGATTCGTCGGTCCCGGCGAAGAGCGAGCCGATCATGACGGTCGACGCCCCCGCGGCCAGGGCCTTCGCGATATCCCCCGAGTACCGGATCCCCCCGTCGGCGATGACCGGGATATCCGCTTTTCGGGCCACGGTCGCGACATCAAGGATCGCGGTCAGCTGGGGAACCCCGATCCCGGCCACGACCCGTGTGGTGCAGATCGAACCCGGACCGACGCCGACTTTGAGGGCATCCGCCCCCGCGTCGATCAACGCTTGCGCCGCCTCCGCCGTCGCGATGTTCCCGGCGATCAGCTGGATCTTCGGAAACGACCGGCGCAGTTCGGTGACGAATCGGAGTACGTATTCGGAGTGGCCGTGCGCGGTGTCGACGACGATCATGTCCGCTTCCGCCTCGACCAAGGCTGCGGCCCGAGAAAGATGATCGCTCCCGGTCCCGACCGCCGCGCCGACCCGGAGCCGTTTCTGTTCGTCTTTCGAAGCATTCGGAAACTCGAGCGCCTTCTTGAGGTCGCGGATCGTGATGAGGCCTTTCAGGTCACCGCGAGAATCGACGATCAGGAGTTTCTCGATCCGGTTTTTGTGGAGAATCTCTCTCGCCGCTTCGAGCGTCGTCCCCTCCGGAGCCGTGATTAATTTCTTCGTCATCACCGCCGAAACCGGCTGGTTCATCTCCCGCTCGAACTGAAGGTCCCGGTTCGTCAAGATCCCGACGAGCCGTTTTCCTTCGGTGACCGGAATGCCGCTGATCTTGTGCCGGCGCATCAGGTCGACCGCCGCTGCCACACTTCGGTCCGGCGCGATCGTCACCGGGTCGGTGATGAGCCCACTCTCCGATTTCTTCACACTCCGGATCTCCGCGGCCTGGCGCTCGATCGGCATGTTCCGGTGGATGACTCCGATCCCGCCCTCCTGCGCCATCCGGATCGCCAGGCGCGACTCGGTCACGGTGTCCATCGCCGCTGAAATCAGAGGGATTTGAAGCCGGAGGGTCCGTGTCAACCGGGTTGACAGGTCGATCTCCTTGGGCAATACAGAGCTTCGCTGCGGAACAATCAAGACATCGTCAAAGGAGAGTGCTTCCGGAAAACGTTCCGTGATCATAAGTAGTTACGCCCCCACCGCGCCCGCGCGTGCGGCGGAGTTTAGGTGATAACCAACCACAGTCAAGACCAACCCAGTGACCCCCGAAGATACGATCCAAAAAGCCGACCATACCTTCTTTGAAATCCTCCATGATTTCAGACTGTTCCACTACCTCAACCCGGTGAACTCCCGGGAGGAACGGGAAAAATTTCTGGCTGCCTGGGAGGATGGGAAGACGTACCAACCGGTCTTCGAATACAACCCTCTCCCCGCCACCCTTCCGGGATCTAAGAAACGCCTTGCCGATCTGACGTTCGGAACGACCGCTCTAGAGGTCTGTTTCGATCGGGTTCGCGCGGAATATCTCCTTCGCCTCGAACTGGCGGAAAGCCGCGGCACCCCCGCGATCACGCTGAAGGCGATGCAGCTCTACGGGACCCCGAATGACGCCGTCGTCAAGGAGGCGATCCGCCTGCTCGACTCCGTTCCGGCTGCCGATGAGCCGACCACTACGGTCGGGGTCAAGGCGCTGGCAACCGAGATCCGGGAGAAGCTTCGGGCCGACCGGATTGAAGGGTGGGATGTCGTCGAGGATCCGCTCACCATCACGTTCGCCGAGGCCGATTCGGCCCACCACAAGGTACGTCTTCTGCCGGGGATCGTGATCAGCGGGAAGATGCTCGACCGCCTCCTCCATCACGTCGTCGAAGTGCATGTCTACCGGGCCGCGAACGGGGAACGACAGCCGCTTCGCGCGTTCTCTCTCGGTTTGGACGGGTACATCGAAACCGAGGAGGGGCTCGCGCTCGTTCTCGAGGAGCGTCTCGGCCTCCTGATCCCGCCGATTCAACGGCGCTTGGCAGGCCGGATGCTCGCCGCCGCCCTCGCCCCGAAACATTCGTTCTTTGACATGTTCCGCCGTCTGGTTAAATTCTTCTCACCCGAGGAGGCCTACACCATCACGGTATTAAGCAAACGGGGCCTCCGCGAAACCCATGAGCCGGGCGGGTATGTCCGGGACCACATTTATTCCAGCGGTACGAAAAAAATAAAAGATCTCACGGCCGACGAGATCCACCTTCTCTACACCGGACGAATCGCCGTACACCACCTACCCCTCGTGAAAGAGCTGATGAAAAACAAGAAACTCGTAGACCCGGCATTCCTGCCGGCCATACTCCATGGATGAAAAACTCTTAGAACGTCTGCCCCGGTTCACCTGGGCCGACCTGAAGAAGAAGTTGGACGAAAGTGCGCCGTTTGAAGCGCTCTCCCCGATGGGGACGATGCTTCTGCGCGTGAAGGAGTTCAAGCCGTTGATCGGCCTCGCCGTTCATGCCGGAAGCCGGATCCGGGAGGAGCTGCAGTCAAAGATGGGGATCGAGGCGGAGGAGAGAAAATACGACGAGGACACGTACTCTGATTACTTCATCGCCGACTTCCCGGTTCAACTGATCGGCCTCGACTCACGATATGAATACGACGTCGACCGAAAACGGGAGCAGGCGATCTATCTCAAGCCGTTCCAATGCTGGGGACGAAAGGTCTGGCAGACCCCTCCGACGAAGGAGGAGATGGAGATCTCGTACCAGAAGTACGACGAGGCGCACGAGCTGATCGATTTTTTCGTGAACGAGTCGATCATGAAGTTCGGCAAGGCCACGGTTCTCGACGTTCACACGTACAGTCACAAGCGGCCGCTCTACGGCGCCCGAACCAGCACCCTCCCCGTCTTCAACGTCGGAACGACGAAACTAGACCGGAAGAGTCACACAAAAGCCATCGACCAGCTTCTGGCCGATCTCAAGGGGGTTCAACTCAACGGCGCCGCCGTAACGGTGGCGGAGAACGACGTCTTCAAGGGGGACGGCGCGATCATATCGGCTCTGGCCCCCAAATACCCGGCCGCCCTGATCGTGCCGCTGGACATCAAGAAGGTCTTCATGGACGAGACGAGCGGGAAGGTGGATGAAACCATTGCCCAGCAAATCCGGGCGTCTCTCGCCCCGATCATCGGGAAACTCGCCTCCAATCCCTAGTTGACGAGTCCGATGTCAGCGGTTATCTTCCCATCACTCCCCGGTAGCTCAGTCGGTAGAGCAGCTGGCTGTTAACCAGCGGGTCCGCGGTTCGAGTCCGTGCCGGGGAGCCAACTTTTTCACTCTGAACGAATTTTACGACCCTCGCGCGAGAAAGGCCGACCATGAATACCAGGAAAATTGAGATGAAACAGGACCGCCTGAGTCGGGTGCAGGTAAGGGTCGAGTCCCACAAAAAAGCCCTCGCGGCAAAGGGGCTGGACGAAAAACGCATCGCGAACGACCCGATGATGCGTCACTTCCTGGCCGACGCCCAGAAGATCAAACACACCATCGAAACCCTCCAGTGGCAACCGCCCAAGGAGGCGCCGGCCGAGGCAAAAGCTGAGAAGCCCGCCAAGGAGGCTGCGGCCCCCAAGGCTCCGAAGCCGCCCAAAGAGAAGAAGCCTGCGGCCTAGGCGACTGCGGCGCGAGTCCGTGCCGGGGAGCCAATAATTCCAAACACTTAAATGGCTCCTGGTTGGTCCCGAAATAGTGTTGTGGATGATATTGAGAAAACCCGCCTGCCAGATCCATACGACGGCGTGGCGGCAGTGCTGGTCCTCCAACACATTGACTGGAAGAAGGGTCTCGACACCATCCTCGGTTTGAAACCGTCACGAATCTATCTGATCGAACAAGGCAACCTGAAGATCGGCCATGCTGTTACGAAGGGGAGATTTCTCCCCCCTTCCGTCACAGAATACGTAGCCACGGTGACACCGCAGCTTGTGCCTCTGGAGGCTGTACCTGATTATTTGGCTCAACATCCGTATCGATTGTCTAATGTTTACGAGCGCCCGGTTCCCGATGACGGGGTCATGGTCGGAATGGTGTTCGCGGGGGTAACCGAGCCGTAAGACCGACGCCGCCATCAGACCGCCGGTGCCATACACTCAGTTCGAAAATGAGCCCTCGAAGGTTCGTAGGATCGAGCCTCATCATAGCAACACACGAAAAGCATGAAGTTTTCACGGAATTGTGCTGTTTTTACAGTTTAGTCCTTCAAGGGAGGAACCATGCATGTTCTAAAAGGTTTCGGTCTGCGAAGATTCGCCACATTAGCGGCACTCTTGCTTCTTACCGCATGCAGCAGCGGCGCCAACCCAACCACAACTTTGGCAGGACCCAATGAGTTCAGCGGCGTTGTGAGCGGCGCGAACCTGTCCGGAGTCGTGACCCTCACGGTCTCTGAAACAAAAAATCCGAAGTTGGGACCGCGAGCCCAGATTGCGACATTGCCTGCGGGCACATACAACGTTACGGGAACGTATACAGACAACGGACAAAACACGCCCGTCACAGGAGTTGCTACCGTTGTTGATGCCACCCACATCACCGTCCGAGTGCAGGGAACACTCCCCTCAGGAGACACCGTCAGACTGGACGGCGCGTATGATCCGAACACGGATACATTTACCGGAACCGTCGATGTCGGCGCAGCGCGAGTCGGCGCGTTCGCCGCGATATCCGGGGCGGGAGGAGCGCCGCTGCTTTACTGCGGTGAGTTCCACGGTCACGATACGGCAAACTTGGGATGCAACGTTAGTGGGATCTGGAACTTTACGGTCGGGCCGGACGCCGGCGCCAATCTCGTGGGTGCTTATGCGGGCGCTGTAACGTCATGCACGGATCCCACGAATGATGGACCTAACGCGGACTTTCTCGCTGGCGATCGATTTACGAGCAATACCTTAAACATTACGTACCAGCTCGGTTCAGCCCGGGGGACCATCGACAGCTCCAGCGCTAACGGAACCTGGTCCGCGACAGGGTTGGGCTCCGGCCAATGGACCGGCGGTCGCTGCTAACTTTGAGGTAGTTCGATCGGGAGGGCAACGCCTCGGCCGAAGCCGTTGCCCTCCTGTCTGTTTTGGGCCAGGAATTCGCTCTTACGCGTCTTTCATCATCTTTCGGATTTGTTGGCGCATGTCCGTCGTGTCGGGGTAGCCATGGTCCGAAACAGCGTGTCTGACAGCAACCTTAATCACTTCATCTTCGGTTCCGCTGATCTGACCCTTCACCTCTGCTCAAGTTCCGTAGACACCCCACACGCAGGACATTCCTTTTGGCATATATTTGGGGAGCCAATTTTTTCAGTTGAACTTCAAGAGACTCCACGACACCCCAAGACCGATTATCGACCTGAGCGTTCAGTTCTTCTCCCTTTTCGATTCCACTGCTAGAAAGACAGGGAATTGAAGAAGCTTCTCCAGGGGATCATTGAGTTTCGTCAAAAAGTCTTACCTGACTATCGGGAAACCTTTACGAAACTCGCGTCGGGTCAAACTCCCGACTCTCTGTTCATCGCATGTTCGGATAGTCGTGTGGTCCCGAATCTCTTTGCCTCCACGAATCCCGGGGATCTTTTTGTCGTCCGAAACGTCGGCAATCTGATTCCGCCCTGTGATTCGAACGGGGTTTCGACCGCCGATGAATCCGAGGCGGCGGCCATCGAATTTGCCGTCCAGACACTACAAGTTCGGGACATCATTCTTTGCGGACATTCTGAGTGCGGGGCGATTCAAGCCTTGATTCAAGGCAGGGAGCATGTGACCACGCCGAACTTACGCGCTTGGCTGAGGCATGCGGAACGAAGCCTTCCCAAGAAAGGCGACAACCTTTTGGTCGAAGGCCCCAAGGAGCACCACAACTTCGTGTCCCAGCTTAACGTCCTGCAACAGATAGCCCATCTCAAAACCTACCCTTCGGTTCAGGCCCGAACGAAGGAAGGCAAGCTACGGCTTCATGGTTGGTGGTTCGAATTGTCCACGGCAAACGTATATGCCTACGAAGATCGATTGAAACGCTTTGTTCTTATTGACGAAGTTGAAGCCGAGAGAATCCTGAAAGCACTTACGACCTAATATTCGTTGACTTCGGTTTCTTTTTCGAAATTTTTTCTACCTGCGATCGATTCTTCACAGGAGCCTTTGATTTCAATTGGGGGGTCGTTTTCATCTTTGTAGAAACGCCCTTTTTCGAAGGTGCCGTTTTTTCCTCCAGAAATCCGTTTTGCTTGAGCTGCGCTTCCGTCGGAAAGCCGACTCGTGTTTTCGACTCAGAAGAGACGGGCGCCATCACCGTCACTTCAAAAGGCTTTTGCTCTGAGTTCCCCCTCCATTTTACAAAGGCAACGACAGCGACAACGACGAACAGAAGAGCGTTGATCCGGATCAAGTGCTTGGTCATCTCCTTGGAAGGAAAGAGGTGGTGAGTCAGTTTTGAAAAACTCCCCTCGATCCGGTTGGTGATGGCTCTTCCTAACGGTTCCGTTACCTCGAACTCAAGTTCCTGGTCCATAGAGCAAAGGGAGTTGCAAACCAGACGCCAACTCCCATGCCTAAAAGTGGCTGTTTTTATTGCTGTTTTCGCGCGGGTGGGGCGGCTTCATCCCCCCGAACTATGAAAGAAGTAGCCGCGGGCTACTTCTTGCAGCCCGAATCTTTCCTAAGTTTCTCCGACACCTCGGGGGCGATCCCCAGCCGCGACATTACAGCGCCTGTTCCGACGACATGAGGTGCACGCGCCTGGACACGGCATTCAAAGCGATCAAGTGCAGCATCTCACTTACCGTCGTGCAACAGTCGACCAGGATCGATACGTTGTATTTTTCGGCCGACTTCGAGATCGCGGTGTGGGTCACGCAATTCTGGGTCATCATGCCGCAGACCAGAAGCTCTGTTGTGCCCAGCTTGGTCAACGTATCTTCCAGCGTGGTGTCCGCAAAACTATCGGCAAAGTCTTTTACGACAATCGGCGCTTTCGGCGCGGCGGCAAGAACTCGGGGATGGATCTCGACCCCTGCCGTACCTTGGTTGAAAAATGGGGAGGGTCCACGGCTAATATGCTGAACGAGAATGACCGGAGTCTTGCGAACGTTGGCTTTTTGAATGGCCCGCTCGACGTTTTGAAGTGTTACATCCGCATTCCAGAGCGGGAACTTCCCTTCCGAGAAATAATCGTTTTGGACATCAATCACCAGCAGCGCCTTGCTCACAAGCTCCTCCTTGTGCTGTTCACCGACCCGGGGGTCGGCGAAGGGGTTACGGAAGAGGTCGGGGTAGCCGTTGGAGTGCCCTCGTTGGTGGCATCTTCCGAGCATGCCCCCAAGAGCAGGGCCGCCACGAACGGCCACGCGAACGCACCCTTCAACAAAACACTCCTTACGCCATTCTGCGTCTCGCGTCGGCCCGCAGAGCGATCAGCCCCCCCATCCCGACGATCGACATGATGCCGGCCTGGATCCAAGTCTTGACCGGGACATGCCCTTGCTTCGCATTTACGAAATAAAGAACCGTCCCCGCGGCCAACAGAAGGAGGACATAAACGGCGAACATGACCTTGCGAGCACGCGCTTGGGTGACGGGGGAATCCTGTCCGAAAAGTTTGTGGTAGACGAATAGAAGTCCGCTGGTGACCACCCCGAGCACGCCGAAGACGAGCCAGAAATTACGCAAAACATCTTCTATGCCACCTTGGCCGATCCGCGGAGAGAGAAACGCCTTGTACATCTCCCCCCCCACATTCGATCCCACGAGAGATCCGATCACCCCGTAAAGAAAAGCGTACCCCATGTAGACCGCCTTCTGCTCCTCAGGGGCGACCCGTCCGATGTAGCTGTAGTACTTCGGGTGGCAGGTCATCTCTCCGATGGAGAAGACGACGATGCCGGCTAAGAAAACCCAGACGTACTGCGAGGAAGCCAGCAGCATGAACCCTAACGCCCCGATAAAAATGCCGACCATCATCGTGGGGAGCGCCCCACGGTTCTTGACGATCCGGCTGACCGCGATTTGCAGAATCACGATGGTCCCGGCATTTACGACGGTCACGTGCTCGGCATCCAAACGGAACTTCCCCCGCCAGCCCCAGCCAAGAGAGACCCGGAAGGGCCAGAACCCCGTTCATGAACGTGTTGACCGGTCCCCCGTCGATGAAGTCGCGCAAATACCAAAGGACGGTGCCGAAATTCTGGAAATAAAGGATCCAGAAACAGGAATAGACGAAGATCAAGAGCATGAAACGTGAGTTGGAGAGGACCATGGCGGCCCCGCCCAACACGTCTTTGAGCTTTCGGGCCCCTTCCATTCGCGCCGGCTCGCGGAACACGAACAGCGTCGGAAGGAACATCAACGCACAGTAGAGCGAGCTGGCGAAGAAAACGTAGCTCCACGAGAACCCTTTGAGATATCCGGCCACGAGAGGCCCGATGAGGGCGCCCAGGTTGATCATCCAGTAGTAAATGCCGAAGCCGAGACCGGAGTTCGACTCGTTCGTGGTCTTGGCCACCGTCCCGGTGATGATCGGCTTGAAAAGGCCGGAGCCGGTTGCCATCAGCAACAACGTCGCAAACACCACCCAGTAACTGGTGACATTTCCGGAGAGGAAGTAGCCGGCCGAGAGGAACGAGAACGCCACCAGGAGAAGCCGCCGGTAGCCGTATCGGTCGGCTAAGGCGCCCCCCAGGATCGGCACGACGTAGGTCGCCGCATATACCACCCCCTGGAGAAGCCCGACCTCGTCCTCCTGAAAGCCGAGGCCTCCGGCCTCCACCTTGTCCCTCAGGTAGACAGCCAGAAGGGCGTTCAGGCCGTAGTAAGCCCCGCGCTCGAAGAGCTCCATCAGGTTGGCCACCCAAAAGGTCTTCGGGAACGAGCGCAGAAACGGTTTTTTCTCGGGATTCGTCGTTTGGTCCATGGGTCCCTCTTTTTCCATCCCTGACGTAGATTCCCAAGTTAGGCAATTTCTTTTAACATGGCTCGGGTGGCCCGCCTCTCCCGCAAGTCAATCATCGCCCTCGCGATCTGGATCCCACAGATTGTCGTAATTGGCTTCTTGGCGATCCCGGGACCGATCCAAGAGGTCCGCAACGAACCCGTCGGGATTGGTTTGAAATCGCTCATGTTTCTTGCGTTGATCGTCGGACTTGTTCTGTTCGCGTTCTTGTTCGCGCTGACTTCTTCCGTTTTCGCCACACTCCTTGAAACAGCTCAACGCCAATGGGTCGAACGGGGAGTAAACCATCTCAGCGCCGGACCCCTTCCCCTCGTCCTTTCCGTCGGCCTCGCATTTTTGTTTTACGTTTTCATGTTCGGATGGGTTGTTTGGAGTCTCGACAAAAATGCACCGGCGGGTGTTGGTTTCTTCTACGTTCCCATCTATTCTGGCTTCGTATTCCTGGGGGTTTACGCACTCGCTTGGTTGATGGTGACCCTCGTGAAGAGGGCAACCCGTTCCAGCTAAAGCGGCGATCTCCCTCAATATCGCATCCGGAGCGCGACGTTCACCAGCGCGATGAGCGCCGGCACTTCGACGAGCGGACCGATCACCGCGGCAAATGCGGCTCCATGACCGATTCCGAACGTCGCGATCGCGACGGCGATCGCCAACTCGAAGTTGTTGGACGCCGCGGTGAAACTGAGCGTCGTCGCCTGGCCGTAGGTTGCCCTGACTTTCTTGCTCATGAAGAATGAAACAAAGAACATCACGACGAAATAGATCAATAACGGAACGGCGATCCGAACGACATCAAACGGAAGTGCAACGATGTATTCTCCTTTCAGAGAAAACATCACGACGATGGTGAAGAGGAGCGCGATCAACGCGATCGGGCTGATCTTCGGGATATATTTCTCCTCGAACCACCGCCTCCCTTTTATCCGGATGAGCGCGAAGCGGCTGATGATTCCGGCAAGGAACGGGATCCCCAGATAGACGAAAACGCTCTTGGCGATCTCCCCGATCGTGACATGAACGGTCACCCCTTCGAGGCCGAACCAGGTCGGAAGAACCGTGATGAAGATGTAGGCGTAGATCGAATAGAAAAAGACTTGAAACAGGGAGTTGAACGCCACGAGTCCGGCACAGTATTCGTTGTCCCCCTTGGCCAGATCGTTCCAGACGATCACCATGGCGATACATCGGGCCAGCCCGATCATGATCAGCCCCACCATGTATTCCGGCTTGTCCCGCAGGAAGATCACCGCAAGGGCGAACATCAAGATCGGACCGACGACCCAGTTCTGAATCAGAGAAAGTCCCAGGACTTTGACGTTTCGGAAAACCGGGCCCATCTCCTCGTACCGAACTTTCGCCAGAGGCGGGTACATCATCAGAATGAGACCGATCGCGATCGGAATTGACGTCGTGCCGACGTTGAATCGGTTCAGAAACGGAACCACTTGCGGAAAGAGATATCCCCCGCCGACCCCGACCCCCATGCCGAGGAAGATCCATACGGTGAGGTAACGATCCAGGAAGGAGAGTCGTTCGAGCACTCCAAAGACATACAGGAGCTGAAGGTGTTGCTCAATAACGACCCCTGCATTTCCCTAATCGCCGGGATCGGGGTAAAAACCGCTCTCCATGTTCGGCCGATCCCAACTCGCCCTCGTCGCCGCCTGCGCGCTTTGGGCCCTCTCCTTCATCGCCAGCAAGGTCGGCCTTCGCTCCACCCCGCCGTTCGCGGTCGTGACGATCCGCCTTATCATGTCGACGGCCTGTTTTCTCGCCTGGATGGCGTACCGCCGCCGTCGCTTCACCTTCCGCGGCTGGCGTTGGTTCGGCGAGATGGTTCTCTTGAGTCTCTTTGGAACCAGCCTTCATTACGGGACGCAGACGGTCGGTCTGCAATGGACACAGGCGGCGAACGCTTCCCTTTACTCGATCACCGGCCCCCTTTCGATCACGCTGATCGGTTTTCTCGTTCTCGGGGAGCGGTTGACCCCCAAGAAGACCGCCGGAATTCTGACGGCGATGGTCGGAGTCCTGGTCGTCATGGGGATCGGGACGCTGGCGGCGGCGAAGTTCGGAAACCACCTCAAGGGGGACCTGCTGGTAATCGCAAGCATCGCCATGTGGGGGATTTTCACCGTCTATGGCAAACACCTCTCCATGAAAGCCGACGCTCTCGAGGTGGTGACGATCGTCACGGCAATCGGGGCGATCACGATGCTTCCGGTCGGATGGATCGAAGCTCAGCGACACGGTTTTACCCTCGCCGCCGTCACCGCCGCCGGTTGGGGGGCACTGGCGTTTCTCGGGGTCGGCTGTTCGTTCCTGGCGACCCTTCTCTATTTCCGCGCCCTCGAAAAGATGGAGTCGCAGAAGGTCGGTGTCTACCTCTACCTGATCCCCCCGATGACCTACCTCGTTTCCTGGGCGTACCTCGGGGAGACGATCGGTTGGAACCTCCTGGCGGGTTCGCTCCTGGTCTTAGGGGGGGTCTACCTCACCGAACGCGGCTGAGGCGCCATCTTTGAATTGACTCCCTCGCGGAAGCTCCTGAAAATAGCTCAGGAGCGCCATGACCAAACAGAATAGGCCGTACAAGTGGTTCGTGCTGGGGGACCTGAACGGGTTCTTCGGCCTGATGTTCGACAATTTAACCGTCCTCTCGTTCCTCGCCGGGATTCTGATCTTCGCCTTCAAGTTCCCCGCCGACATCGTTTACGGGAAGATGTTCCCGGGAACCGCGTTCGGCGTGCTGTTCGGCGATCTCGTCTACACCTGGATGGCGCGGCGCCTGGCGAAAAAAACCGGTCGCGACGTAACCGCGATGCCGCTCGGCCTTGACACCCCTTCGACGATCGGGATCGCGTTGGTCGTCCTCGGTCCCGCCTTCCTCGGATTCAAGGCTTCCGGGATGGAGGAACGGGAAGCGGCGATGATGACCTGGCGTCTCGGGATGGCGACGATGATCCTGATGGGGTTCGTCAAGCTGATCCTCTCGTTCTTCGGCCGGTGGGCCCAACGAATCATCCCCCAAGCCGGTCTCCTCGGCTCCCTCGCGGGGATCGGCCTCGCTCTGATCGGGTTCCTCCCGCTCCTCGACATCTTTGGGATGCCGCTGGTCGGCGTTCTGGCACTCGGGATCATCCTCTACACGCTCGTGGCGGGGATCGAGCTTCCGTTCCGGATCCCCGGAGTCTTCGCCTCGGTTTGCGGCGGAACCCTTCTCTACTACCTTCTCGGCCCGACCGGGCTCGTAGGGGGTGGCTACACCGGATTTCCCGCGGCCCAGTTTCATTTCGGCCTCCCGTTGCCGACGTTCGAATTTCTGGGGGGTCTGGCTCCGGCCCTCAAGTACCTTCCGGTCGCGATTCCGTTCGCAATCCTGACCGTCGTCGGGGGCGTCAACGTGACCGAGAGTGCCCGTGTCGCGGGGGACGATTACAACACGAGGAACATCCTGCTCACGGAAGCGGTGGCAACCCTGGTCGCCGGGCTCTGCGGAGGGGTTGCCCAGTCGACTCCCTACATCGGGCAGCCGGCGTACAAACGGATGGGGGCCCGGTGCGGCTACACGCTCGCGACCGGCATCTTCATCGGCTTGGGCGGAATATTGGGGTACGTCTCGTTCATCGTGGAACTGATCCCGCGCGCCGTCCTGGCACCGATTCTGATCTTCGTTGCGATGGACATCATGGTGCAGTCGTTCCGGGCCTGCCCGCCGAAACATGCGTGGGCGGTGGCGTTCGCCTTCTTCCCTTCGGTCGCGCGGATGCTGGCGATCAAGTTGAGCAACCCCGAAGTGGTCCCTACGGCGATCTTCCAAAATCTTCTGAACGCTCAAGGAAAACCTCTTCCGGAGCTTCTGATGACGATCGCTCTGGGTAACGGATTCATCGTCACGGCGATGTTCTGGGGGGCATTCTTGGCCGAGCTGATCGACCGGCGCCTGAAACACTCGGCCGCCTACCTCGGCATCCTCGCGCTGCTCTCGTTCTTCGGGATCATCCACTCCTCCTCACCGGACGGCTTGATGTATCTCCCCTGGACGCTCACCGGCGTGGCGAGACAGGTGCCGTACCAGTGCGCCCTCGCCTACCTGGTGCTGGCAGCGCTGTTCTTGGCGCTTTCCCAAACGAAAGCGAGCCGCCGTCCCGCGATCGCTCACGAATGAACGCCCCGGACATCATCAGGCTCCTGGATCTGAAACCTCTTCCGGAGGAGGGGGGGTACTATAAGGAGATTTTTCGGGCGGAGGGGAAGATCCCCGGCGGTACGCTTCCGAACCATTCGGGGGAAAGAAGCTACTGCACGATCATCTATTATCTCGTAACGCCGACTGAGTTCTCAGGGTTGCACAAGGTCCGCTCGGACGAGATTTTTCATTTCTTGCGGGGCGATCCGGTCGAGATGGTTCAGATTGCTGACAACGGGCGGCTCACCCGGATCCGGATCGGATTCGATCTGCCGCACGGTCTGCTTCCCCATGTCGTCGTCCCCGCCGGTGTCTGGCAAGGGACAAAGCTGACTGCGGAAGGTGCGTGGGCTCTTCTGGTTTGTACCGTTGCTCCGGGGTTCGAGTTCGCCGATTTCGAGGGGGGATCTTACGACCGGCTTTCCCGGCTTTTTCCGCAACACAAAGAGATCATCCGCACCCACACCCACAGGTAGGCGGCACGCCGATATCCTCGTTCCAAAGATCCGGCTTTTCCCGGATGAATCGTGTCATCAGATCGATACAGCGTTGATCCTGGAGCCGGATCAGCCGGACCCCGCTCTTCTCCAGCCAATCCTCCGCACCGAGAAAGGTTCGGTTCTCGCCGATGATGATGGTGGGGATCTTGAACAGAAGTGCTGTCCCCGAACACATCGGACAGGGGCTCAAGGTCGACACCAACGTCAGCTGATGCCAGTCGCGGCGTCGGCCGGCGGCACGGATGCACTCCGTCTCCCCGTGCGCCGTCGGGTCGTTTCGCTGCACCCTTCGGTTGTGCCCTCGCGCGACGATCTCTCCCTTCGCATCCGCCAAGACCGAGCCGATCGGGATCCCCCCTTCCCGCAATCCGGTTTCTGCCTCTTCCAACGCCGCGTCGAGCAGTTTTTGCTCGTTCATCTCCCCTCCTCCACTTTAAAGTCGAAATAGGTGTCGGGATACGGCTCTTCTTTCAGCTTGAAGTGCCACCACTCTTCCGCGATCCCCACGAACCCGTTTTTTTCCATGATCGATTTCAGAAGAAGACGGTTCTTCCGTTGTTCGATCCCTACGGTTTGATTCGCCGGGTGGGCGAGGGGGTCGAAACAATCGTACCCCGTTCCCATGTCCAGGGTGTTGTCGGGAAACCTTTTGTTCCTCGGTACTGCACAGTCGATCAGCTTTTCCTTTTCCCGGAATTCGCGTTGGCGTGGCGGAGGAATCGGAACGATCGTGAGATCGACTGCGCTCCCCCGAGTATGTCCCGATTTTTCCGCGATATACCCGTCCCGGAATAGATTGATCTTCTCCACCCGCGGGTAGAACTCTTTCTTCATCTTCGTGTCGTTGAGATCCTTCGCCCACGCGACGAAATCGGCAACCGCACGCTGGGGTCGATAGCAGTCGTACACTTTCAACGACAGACCGAACTTTTGAAGCTCCGCCTGGACCGACTGGAGAGCGGCTGCCGCCTTTTTCGTCAACCAACAGGCGGGGGCCCCGTACCCGTTCACCGGGCGTCCAAGAAAGTTGTGCGCTCCCGCGTACCGGATCTCCAGCACGATCGTCGGATCGACCTCCCGGATCGAAACAAAATTGTCCGGGGGCGCGGCTTGCGCGATACTGGTCAACAGAATGAGTCCCAGCAGATTGATTCCTTTGTTCATGGCCATAACTTTCTCACTTGTCGGCTGCGACAGCCAGAAACGAACCGCCCCGATGACCGACCCGGAGCTGAAGGGATTTCAGGACTGCACGCAGACCTCCGATTGCGTCTTCGTCAACAACGGTTGCTGTGATTGCGCCAACGGAGGGAAAGAGACTGCGATCAACGGCAGCCAAAAAAGCTCGTTCGATCGCTCTTTCGATTGCACCGGAACCTCTTGCACGCTTATGGCCCGGATTCCCCCGTGCGGGAGCGGGACGGTCTCTTGTACCGCTGGCCTCTGCACCTACTCACCGTTATGATGCCGCCGCCGGAGAATCCCACATGAACTACGACCTGAACCTCGACGAGCGCGGAACCACTTATCTCGAAATCGGCCCGAAAGAGAGCCGCCCGATCCCGGCGGCCGACCTCGAAGCGCTGACGTTTTTCGACCTGGTCTACCGGACCCTCTGCGCCGTCATGTTCAACTTCTCGAGCTCCGGGCACCCAGGGGGAAGCATTTCGAGCGGCCGGATCGTCCAATCGCTCCTCTTCCGGCAGATGCTCTACAAGATGTCCGATCCGGACGAGCGGACCGCCGACATCCTCTCGTACGCCGCCGGGCACAAGGCTCTCGGAATGTATGCCATGTACGCCTGCCGGAACGAGATCGTCCGGATCACCCAACCCGCCGTTCTCCCTGGCGTTCTCCAACAGATGCGTCTCGAAGATCTCCTGGGGTTCCGCCGGAACCCGATCACCCGCACTCCTCTCTTCCGGAAATATTCGGCCAAGGCACTCGACGGCCACCCGACACCGCAGACCCCGTTCGTTTGGCTTTCGACCGGACCGAGCGGCGTCGGTTTCACCGCGAGCGTCGGACTCGCCCTCGCCCTCAAAGACCTCCATGGCGATTCTTCTCCGATCGTTCACACGCTCGAGGGGGAAGGGGGGATGACCCCCGGTCGGGTGAGCGAAGGTTCCTCCGCGGCCGCTTCCGCCGGGCTGAACAACTTCCTCGTCCACCTAGATTGGAACGAATCGTCGATCGATTCCGACTCCGTGACACGGGAAGGGTCCAACCCGGGGGATTACGTCCAGTGGAACCCCGTCGAGTATTTTCTCGTTCACGGTTTTAACGTGATTCATGTCGAAGACGGATTCGATTTCTCCCAGATCGATACGGCGCAACGCCGGGGCCTGGAACTGACCGGAACCCAACCGACGGCGATCGTCTACCGGACGATCAAGGGGTGGAGATACGGGATCGAGGGGAGAAAATCGCACGGCGCCGGGCACCAGTTCGGAAGCCCCAAATACGACAAGGCTCTGGAGCCGTTCGAAAAAGAGCTGGCGTTGACCTTCCCCCGTTTCGAGGGGGAGAAAAGTCCTGACCGGATCGAACAAACGTACTTCGACTCTCTTCTCCTGATCCGGAAAGCGTTCGAAACCAAACCAACGCTTACGCGACGCCTCGGGGAGATGCTCTCCGAGCGGGAGCAGGTGCTCGGGAAAACCCCGCGCCCCGTCCGTCCCAACCCGCCGAGGCTTGAACTCCTTGATTCCAACGACCGAGTCTCTCCGGATCGCCGTCCCCCTTCCTGCCGGTACCCGTTCGGATCGACTCAAACGCTGCGGGGAGCGCTGACCGACACGTTGAACTTCCTGAACCGGGAAACCGGTGGCGGCATTCTCGCCACCTCCGCCGACGTCTACGGCTCGACGAACACGTTCGAGATCGGGGCCGGGTTCGGCTCCGGTTTCTGGCATTCGAAGCGGAATCCGACGTCGAGGATCTTCGCCGCGGGGGGGATCACGGAGGATGCGATCGGGGGAATCTGCTCCGGGATCGCGGCGATCGGCGGGCACATTTCCGTCGGCGCCTCGTATGGTGCGTTCCTTGCCCCGCTCAACGTGATCAGCGCCCGAACGCACGCGATCGGGCAGCAGGCGCGAAAACACCGGATCCCGGAGGCCGCGAACCGGACGTTCGTCATGCTCTGCGGGCACACCGGAATCAAGACCGGCGAGGACGGGCCGACGCACGCTGACCCGCAAACGCTCGCGATCCTCCAGAACAACTATCCTCTCGGTTCTCTGATCACATTGACCCCGTGGGACCCGCACGACCTCTGGCCGTTGTTCGTCGCCGCGCTTCAACAAAAGCCGCCGGTCCTCGTTCCGTTCGTGACTCGGCCGGGGGAGAAGATCTTCGACCGTGGCGCCCTCGGATTGGCACTTCCGGAGGCGTCGGTGAAGGGGGTTTACAAACTCCTGGCGGCCAACGGAAAACCCGAGGGGGTGGTCGTCTACCAGGGAAGCGATGTCGTGAACGTCTTCGTCGAAGGCGTTCTCCCGCACCTCCGGAAGAACGGCATGAATCTCGATGTCTATTACATCGCGAGCAGCGAGCTGTTCGAGCTCCTTTCCCCCGAGGAACGGGAATCAATCTATCCCTACGAAGCGGCCGGCCGGGCGATGATGATCTCCGGATTCACGCGTCCCACGACCTATCGTTGGATCACCTCTCGGCTCGGACGGGATGCCACGCTCTTCCCGTTCCGGAACCGTCACTACCTGGGAAGCGGGATCGGGGAGAAGTGCATCGAGGAGGCGGGGCTCGATGCGCCGACACAGATCGACGCGATCTCCCGCTTCGTGCGATCGTGATCGGGGTTCTCGCCAATACGCTCGCAATCGTCGCCGGTACGCTCGTCGGGCTCCTGTTCCGACGCCTGATCACCGACGCGATCGCCAAGAGAATTCAACTTGCCTTCGGTTTCGTCACGATCGTGATCGGACTCCGGATGGCGCTCAAGTTCAACGACCCTATCGTCTTCATCTCCTGCCTGGCCCTCGGCGGATTGACCGGCCTCGTCTTCGACCTCGAAGCGCGGATCGAACGGGGAGCCAAGAAACTTCAGGATCGGATCACGCGGGAGAAAGAAAGTTCGTTCGCGACGGGGCTCACGATCAGCTCGATCCTCTTCTGCGCCGGAGGGATGGCGATCGTCGGGGCGATCAACTCCGGAGTCACGGGGGATCACGAGGTCCTTTACGCGAAGTCGCTCCTCGACGGCGTCACCGCGACCGCGCTCGCCGGCGTGTATGGATTCGGGGTTCTGTTTTCCGCCGTTCCGGTTTTTCTTTACCAGGGGGCGATCGCCCTATGCGCCTCCAAGGCCACGTTCTTGAACCAACCCCACATCCTGGCCGAGATTTCCGGAGTCGGAGGGGTCCTGGTCCTCATGATCGGAGTGAATCTCGCCCGGATCTCGAAAATCCCGATCGGCGATTTCCTGCCGGCTATGCTCTTGGTTCTTGCCTGGGCGCTCTTCGCGTAACTTGCTCGGGAGACCCCTTCAGGGGCAGATCCCGTCCCAGCCGGCGAGGCGTGCCATCAACCACCAGAACGCCTGGGCTTTGCGTTTGCAGTTGAACGGGTGGCTGTGCGCGCAGGTCGCGGGAAGGTTCGTGCAATCGGCCGGATGGGCGCTGCACCACGATGTACACCACGTGCAGGCGTCCGATTCGGTCGCATAATACGTCCCCGCCGGGTCGTAGCTCTCGATATCGGCAAAATCGTACAACACCTTGTTGTGCGCGATCACGTAGTCCCGCACCGCCTTGTTGTTCCGGGCCAGCGTCGCACCCCCGCCGTCCAGGTGCCCGGTCATGAAGATGAACCGCATCGACGGATACGACTGCTCGAAGACGTCCATCGTGTCGAGATAGGTCTGTACTTGCGTCGTCGTGTTGGTCGATTGCTGACCGCACCAGGAGAACATCGAGAAGTTGTATTTGTGGGTATCGGCGACCCCTCGAGTCGTGGATTTCCCGGCTTCGGTGGCCCAGTACAACTCGGGCGTGACGTAGTCGCTCCCCGGCGGGTTTCCGTCGAGGACTCGGACGTGATCTACGACGTTCGTCAGTGTCAGAGATCCCGAGATGATCGGGTCGTACACGGTCGAGCTGATCTGCGCGATGAAGGCGTACGGGTTGGTCGCGTGGGGGTGGGCAAGCCCGGTCGTTGTGTCGAGCTTCCGCGCCCCCTCAATGAGCTGCCCTCCGTGCGACGTGTGGGCGTAATGGAGCGTGAGCTTTCTCGCCTGCTCCAGCCAATAGCTCGAGATACAGCTGAAGCGGTCGGCCGCACCGTGGTCCGCGATGATCGCACCGTTTGAAGGTCGGGGGGTCGCCGTGGCGGTCGATCCCGGAGCCGGGGTAGCGGTCGGCAAAACGGATTCTTGTGGGGTCGGAGTTGGTTGATCGCCGGAAAGCTGGTCGGAGGAGGACGTGTCAACTTCCGGCCCGCCGCAAGCGAAGATCGAGATCACGAGTGAGACGATTCCAAGCGTCTTTTTCATCATATTAGTAGCCCACACCCCTACGAAGCACGGGACATGCCAAGGAAAGTGTTTGAAATCGCAGGGAAATTGTTCCGATTGTCCCTCCTTTTCTACGCAAAAATTGCGGTCATGCCTCAAACTGGCAACTTCCAACTTGGCCGGTATACTTCCGCGGTTTATGTAACCCATTGCAAAGGTTGAAAGAACTCCCCATGTTCCAGACCCTGCGTCGTGATCTCTGGTGGCTCGAACCGGCGGCAGTTTTCGCCGGCCTGGTCGCCTTCATCATCTATTCCACCTGGGCGGTCTTTCAGAACGCGAACTACACGTTCGGCCCGTACATATCGCCGTTCTATGCCCCGGAGATCTTCGGGGCTTCACATCACGCGCTCTTCGGGCCGCAACCGACCTGGTGGCCGAGCTGGCTCCGCTTCTCGCCGGGCCTCTTCATCGTCTGGGTGCCGGGATTGTTCCGGTTCACCTGTTACTATTTCCGCGGCGCCTACTATAAGGCGTTCTGGGCCGATCCGATCTCCTGCGCCGTCACCGAGCCGCGCAAGAAGTTCCTGGGGGAAAACTCCCTCCCGCTGATCCTGCAGAACAGCCATCGCTACTTCATGTATTTGGCGGTGATCTTCATCGGCTTCCATTGTTACGATACCTTCCACGCTTTTTCGTTCGTGAACCCGTCCACCGATGCGAAGGAGTTCGGCGTCGGCATCGGAACCCTCGTCCTCGTGGTCGATGTCGTCCTTCTCTCCTGCTACGTCTTCGGATGCCATTCGCTCCGGCACTTGATCGGCGGCGTTCTC
Organism: Pseudomonadota bacterium; assembly: GCA_043809315.1. Lineage (GTDB taxonomy): Bacteria > Bdellovibrionota_G > JALEGL01 > JALEGL01 > DATDPG01 > JAZDDX01. Next base: position 29,183 of record JAZDDX010000028.1, on the reverse strand, counting down.
GACATCTTCTCGAAATCGCCGGCCCGCGCGAAAGCGTACGAATGCTCGAGTTGCTTGAACCGGCTGCACGCTTTTTGGGCCTGGATTTCGCTGGTGTGGGTCGGCTTCTCCGACGTCTACATCCGTCTCTGCGCCTCGGGCGTCTGGACCGACTGGAGGATCTTCTGATGATTGCGTACGAAGCGCACGAACATGACGTCCTGGTGATCGGCGCCGGCGGAGCCGGGCTGCGGGCCGCGATCGAAGCCTCCGCGATGGGGTGTCGTGTCGCCCTGGTCTGCAAATCACTTCTCGGAAAAGCGCACACCGTCATGGCGGAAGGGGGAATCGCGGCCGCCCTCTCGAACACCGACGACCGCGACAACTGGAAGGTTCACTTCTCCGACACCATGCGCGGAGGACAGTACGTCAACAACTGGAGGATGGCGGAGCTGCACGCCAAGGAAGCCCCCGATCGCGTGAAAGAACTCGAGGCGTGGGGTGCACTCCTCGATCGGACACCGGACGGCAAGATCCTCCAGAGGAATTTCGGCGGGCACAAGTACCCGCGCCTTGCTCACGTCGGCGACCGGACCGGTCTTGAGATCATCCGGACTCTGCAGGATCACGGGATCCACCTCGGAGTCGACGTCTTCATGGAATACACGGTCACCGCGCTTCTCAAAGACGGCGATCGGGTCGCGGGCGCGTTCGGCTACCACCGAGAACGGGGTTTCTTCCATCTCTTCAAGGCAAAGACAGTGATCCTCGCGACCGGAGGAATCGGGAAAGCGTATTCGATCACCTCGAATAGCTGGGAGTATACCGGCGACGGTCAGGCGCTCGCGTACCGTGCAGGAGCCGATCTGATCGACATGGAGTTCATCCAGTTCCACCCGACCGGGATGATCTGGCCTCCGAGCGTCAAGGGGATCCTCGTCACCGAAGCGGTCCGCGGTGAAGGGGGGATTCTCCTCAACAACAAGGGGAAGCGGTTCATGTTCGACGACATCCCGGAGAATTACCGCTCCTCGACCGCCGACAACGAGGAGGAGGGATGGCGGTATGTCACGGGAGACAAGAACGCGCGCCGGCCGGCGGAACTGTTGACGCGCGACCATGTCGCCCGTTGCATCATGCGGGAAGTGAAGGAAGGGCGCGGCTCTCCGCACGGTGGTGTCTTCCTCGACATCGCCTGGATCAAGAAGCACGTCAAGAACTCGGAAGAACACATCATTAAAAAGCTCCCGAGCATGTACCACCAGTTCAAGAAACTGGCCGACCTCGACATCACGAAGGAGCCGATGGAGATCGGCCCGACCACGCATTACATCATGGGGGGGGTTCGGGTCGACGGCGACACGCAGATGTCGACCGTTCCCGGCCTCTTCGCCGCCGGTGAATGCGCGGCGGGATTGCACGGGGCGAATCGCTTGGGAGGAAACTCCCTGTCGGACCTCCTCGTGTTCGGAAAACGGGCCGGAGAGTACGCGGCAAAATTCGCCAAAGACCATGCGCAGGGAACGATCCGGGACAGCGCGGTCTCCGATATTCTTACGGGAGCGTTGACCCCGTTCGAACCCTCGACCGCCTCGAACCACGACGCGGACGGTCCTTTCAAGATCCAAAGCGAACTCCAGGAGATGATGCAGGCGTTGGCCGGGATTGTCCGGAACGAAGCCGACATGAAGAAGGCGATCGAACGGATCGAAGATCTCAAAAAGAAGGCTGCCGCCGTGCGGGTCGCCGGGAACCGCGAGTTCAACCCCGGCTGGCACACGGCGATGGACCTCCCGAACCTCCTCCTCGTTTCCGAGGCAATCGCCCGGGCCGGCGTGGAGCGAAAAGAGAGCCGGGGGGGGCATTTCCGGGAGGATTACCCCGGCAAAGACGCTGCGTGGGGGAAATGCAATCTCGTCGTGCGGAAGGGGAAAGATGGAACGATGCAGCTGGAGCGGGTCCCGATTCCCGAGATGCGCCCTGACTTAAGGCAGATCATCGAGGAGATGAAATAATGGCCAAGGCGACGTTCCTGATCTGGCGCGGCTCCGTCCACGAAGGGAAGTTCGAGAAGTATGAGATCGAGGTCACCGAGGGGATGGTGGTCCTCGACGCGGTTCACAAGATTCAGGCGGAACAGGCAAACGATCTCGCCGTCCGCTGGAATTGCAAGGCGGGGAAGTGCGGTTCCTGCTCGGCGGAAGTGAACGGCTATCCGCGCCTGATGTGCATGACCCGCATGAATTCCCTCGACTTGAGCGAACCGGTCACGATCGAACCGCTCCGAACCTTCCCGTCGATCCGCGATCTCGTGACCGACGTGGCGTGGAACTTCGAGACGAAGAAGAAAATTCAGAAGTTCTTGCCGAGAACACCGGATGCGCCGGATGGAACGTGGCGGATGCAACAACAGGACATCAACCGCGCCCAGGAGTTCCGGAAATGCATCGAGTGCTTCCTCTGCCAGGATGTCTGCCACGTTCTGCGGGAGCACAAGTTGTTCGATGAATTCATCGGACCGAGGCTGTTCGTTTATTCGGCGAACCAGGAGATGAATCCACTCGATACCGGGAACCGGCTGTCGGAACTTCGGAGGCCGTTCGGGATCGGGTACTGCAACATCACCAAGTGTTGCACCAAGGTCTGCCCCGAGGAGATCCAGATCACCGACAACGCGATCATCCCGCTCAAGGAGCGGGTGGTCGACCGCCATTATGATCCCCTCTTCGGTCTGCTGCGCCTTCTGGGGATCCGATAACTCTCGCTTCGCTCCAGAAACGGGTCGTCTCCTGCCGGACCTGTCCACGTCTGTTTGCTTGGCGTGAAAAAATCACGGCCGAAAAACGGCGTGAGTTCAGGGACGAGATGTATTGGGGCCGCCCCGTCCCCTCTTTTGGCGATCCCTCCGCGCGATTGCTGGTCGTCGGCCTTGCCCCCGGCGCGCACGGAGCAAATCGAACCGGCAGACTCTTTACCGGCGACCGTTCCGGCGCTTGGCTCTTCCGGGCCATGTACCGATCCGGGTTCGCGAACCAACCGACTTCAAAACATCGCAACGACGGCCTCGAACTGCGCGATGCCTACGTAACCGCCGTCGTTCGGTGTGCTCCGCCCGACAATAAGCCCACCATTACGGAACGAGACTCTTGTATGCCCTATTTGGAAAGCGAGCTTCGGCTCCTGATGAACCTTCGTGTCGTCGTATGTCTGGGGGCCTTCGCCTGGAACGTCATCAAGGGTAGGTTCATCACTCGCAACCCTGGGCTTCCAAAACTGGGCCCAACCAAATTTGCCCACGGGGCCGAAGTGGCTGTATCTACTTATCTTCTCCTTGCCTCCTACCATCCGAGCCAACAGAACACGTTCACCGGCCGCCTGACCGAGGAGATGCTGGATTCCGTCTTTCGGCGGGCCCGGGAGATCGTCGAATCCCCGGGGGCATTTCGGTACCAAGAAGTCACGTAAAAATTACACTGGAAAATTCTCTCGGGGTTGGTATGCTGTGGCTGTCGTTGGGTCCCCCCCATAGGTAGGTGGTTTCGGTTCACGAAGGGGGGGAATCGTGAAAAAGGTAGGATCTCCGGTACTGGCACTCTCAGCCTTGCTGGTCGCTTGTTCGATGTCAGCGTTGAGGGTCACTCCCACACCTCAATCGTCCGAGAAATACTCCAAGGAACTGCTTCAATCGATGAAGCAGACTCCTTCAGAAAACCAGAAGGCCTGGGTCTACCTGACCGACAAACCGGACTCCCCCGCCGGAGACCGAGACGTCTCTTATCTCGAACGGCTCGATCAACCGGTCCATGATCTGTATCTGGTGGAGCTTGAACGGCAAGGGGCAAAGATCCGGGAAAAGTCGCGCTGGCTGAACGCTGTGAGTATCGAGGCCTCTCCCGAGGTGCTTTCGACGCTCGGAGCCCTTTCGTTCGTCTCTCGTGTCGAGAAAGTCCGATCGATCAAAGCGCAACCGACACCGACCCAACGATCGGTAGATTCGCCCGAATCGGAGGAGCCGGCGCCGACGTCAGAGACAGCGTACGGCCCGGCCTATCAACAGGTCGCCACTCTCGGGATCCCGGAGCTTCACCGAATCGGCCTCTCCGGGCGTGGATTAACGATTTGCCTTCTCGACGTCGGGTTTTTCAAGGGTCATGAGGCGTTCCGAAAGGTGAAGCTCCTTGCTGAGAGAGATTTCGTCTTCAAGGATGACGACGTTTCGCAAGATCCGAACAATCGGAACGACTACGACGACGACCACGGCACCTCCGTCTGGTCGATCATCGGCGGATACGCTCCCGGGCATATCATCGGGCCGGCGTATGGCGCCACGTATCTCCTCGCCAAGACCGAGGACGTTAAGCACGAGAATCGGACGGAAGAGGACAATTGGGTGGCGGCTCTGGAATGGGCGGCATCGCGCGGGGCGAAGATCGTTTCCAGCTCCCTCGGGTACATGAAGTTCGACGACGAGACGATGAACCACCCCTATTCCTCCCTGGACGGGCAGACGATCGTGACCGCGATCGCCGCCAATGCGGCCGCCCAGCTCGGGATCCTGGTCGTGAATGCCGTCGGAAACACCGGCCAGAACCGCACGACGGGAGAGCTCGTGCCGAGATCGCTCAGCTCCCCGGCCGATGCGTTCGGTGTTCTGGCGGTGGGCGCCGTCGATGAGTACGGAAACATCGCGCCGTTCAGCTCCCGCGGACCGACGGCGGACGGCCGAATCAAACCGGATGTCATGGCGCAAGGGAAGAACGTTTACGGGGCGATCAGCGCGGGGACCGACACGTACCAGACCGGTGAGGGGACTTCGTTCGCAGCGCCGCTGGTCGCCGGCGCCGCCGCGTTGATTTGGCAGGCCCACCCCGATTGGACCGTTGAGAGGCTCAAGGAAGCGCTACGAAACACCGCTTCCATGGCGATCCTGCCGAATAACGACGCCGGATATGGCGTCGTCAATGTAGTCCGGGCGCTAGAATACGGGCAGGCCTCGCCGTACCTTGCCTCGAACGGATGGTAAGAAAAAAACAAAAGGGGGAGCGTGAAAGCGCTCCCCCCTTCGAACTGCTCGTTCCTACTTACTTAAGACTTAGAAGTAGTAGTGAACGCCAAGGCCCAACGCGCCGCCGATGTTGCCGCCGGCCGTGTGGAACTGAAGCTGCTTAGTCGCCTTGATGTAGTCGATGATCACGCCTGCTTCAGCGTTGAACCCGATTTCCGGAAGACCTGCGAAGCTCCACTCAAATCCCAGGGGGATCTGTGTGCGGAGGCAACGATTATCTGCCGGGGACTTATCCTGGTTCCATACCAAGCCGAGACCGGTATAGAAGTCAGAATTTTCCTTTTGAACCAGGTTGTAGAGAATGCGAGCGCCGAACGCCATGTCCTTGTTTCCGCTCTTGTTCGCCATGTCAAAACCAACCAGGAACTCGGCCGCGATCAGCGAGGTCACGCCGTATTTCAGTGACCATGTGCCAAGCGTGTTGCCCGGGCTGGTGATGCTCATGATGTTCTCTTGATAGCCGAAGCCGATTTTGCCCGACCGATCCATTGCGGAAGCTGAATTGATGGCCCCCGCCACTGCTACTGCACAAGCAACCATTAAAAACTTCTTCATCATAACCTCCAGATAAGTTCTTTGTGTGTCGTTTAGCGGGGGTAATCCCCCTGACTTGTTGAGAGCATCATTCCAACCATTTTTCAATTTGTAAAGCAATCTAATGGGTTAGCCTGTCAATTTTCCGGAAACCCACGCGCGACGCGTCAATGGGCGTCGCGGATCATTATTATGTTGTACGCGCCAGGTCCTTCGGAAACCGCCTGCCACCGCTGGTTTGCCAGCGTTTTCTTCCTGTCGCACGAATGGCGCGGAGGGTGTTGGGGAGCTTATGCCGCGGCTTCGGAGGGGCAAACATCGCCCAGACGCCATGCCGTGCGTCGCCAAGGTTCCTAAGGGGCTGATCTGGCCTGTTTTTTCACTGTGCCGCGAAGCGTTGTTGTGGTATCCCCCTTGCAATTACACCTGGGAAGCACCGATGTTCTCCGTCCGGCGCCATAAACTGCTCTCGTTCGTGTTGAGCCTCTGGCTCGTCACCGGCCTTGTCGCGTGCGGGAAGAAAAAGGGGGCGGCTGCCGAAACCGATGCCGCGAAGCCCGAAACCAAAACGACGAAACCCCAGTCGGCCGAGCAGCTCAGCGCGCTCCGGGACCGCGCCTGTCGCGTCTTCCTCGGCGCCGTCGACGACGCCCTCCAGCTTCATCTGACGCGCACCCCCTCGGAGCGAGGGGGGCTCCTGGCGGAGGGGTATTCCGTCGCATTCGAGCTGTTCCTCGAAGAATACGTCTCCGACGAACTGGCCCGAGCTTCCGCCCGGGAGAAGCTCAACGAGTCATTCGAGTCGATCGCTGACTGTTCTCCGTACCTCGCGGTCGCGGCAGCGCTCCAGACCGACGAGGCGGCCCAAGCCGTTATTCTGCTCCAGTTTCTCTCCGTCTCTCTGAATGCGACGCTTCGGGCGATGGACCCGTTTTCTCATTACGCGGCCAGCGGCGGAGAATGGATTCGGGGAGTCGGGATCCAGTTCCTGACACGGACCGACTACGACCTCGGGCGTTCCCCCAAGTACCTCGTAGTGGACCGAATCTTGCCCAGCTCGCCGAACCTCGGTCTCGAGAAGGATCGGTCTCTCCGTCCCGGCAGCTGCATCCACTCGATCGGGGGGAAGGGGGTCTCCACGCTCGGATACGACGACGCCCTCACTCAGCTCAACCCCAACGGCCGGAAGAGCCCGAAAGAGATTGCGGTCGAGGTCGAGGACCCGCCGTGCAGCGGATCCGGACCCCGACGTTCCTTCAAGCTCAAGATCGACAGGTACGAACCGATCGTCGCCCGGTTCTCATGGGAAGATGAAGCCTCGGGAATTGGGCGGCTCCGCCTTTCCGACTTCAGCTCGCAGAGTTTCAATGACATTCAGAACGAGTGGATCAGTGCGATTCAGGATCTCCTGAAAAAGCGGAGCGGCCCTCTCCGTGGTCTGATTCTCGATCTTCGATCGAACGGCGGCGGATACGTCCTGCAGGCCGAACGTCTGCTGGAACTCCTCCTCCCCCGGGACTCGGTCCTCTTCCGGAGTCAGGAGATTGTCGCCAATCCGGGAGATGCGGACGGAACCTTCGGTGAGAAACCGACGCAGATGACCACGAACAAGAGCGATCAGGAGAAGAGTTGGGTCGGCCTCGAAACGCTGCTGGTGCTGGTCGATCGCGGAACCGCGAGTGCCTCCGAGGTGGTGGCCGCGGCATTGCGCGACTATCGACGGGCCGTCGTCGTCGGGGAGCGGACATACGGGAAGGGGATCGGCCAAGGGGGCGTGCTGGTTCGATGGCCGTTGACCGGAATCATGTTCGTATCGAACCAGCTCTCTTTCTCTCCCAAGGGGATCTCTCACCAGATTCAGGGGATCGTTCCGGATATCGAGATCGTCGATCCGGTCACGGAGTTTCAGTACCAAAAAGAAAAGAAACCGTACCGGATGGGGGAGCACCTCAACGCGGATGGAGGGAAAGAAACCATCGTCCCGAAGCCGGAGGATCTCAAGGTCTCGGAACGGCTTGAACCGGTCCCCGAGGAAGAGCGGGTTTCCGATACGTTGGTCGCCCAACTGAAAAAGGCCAAGCAGCAGATGGCGACCCCTCCGAGCTGCCGCAAGAATCCCACTCAACCCGGCTTCCGCGAACAGGATGACTGCCTCCTGGCGTGGGGGACGAAGCTGCTGCGGGAGATGATCGCCTTAAAGGGCATTTCCGAATAGCGAAACGTCCGTATCTATTATAGAAGAGGCCGGTCGTGTCGGCGGGACGAAGGCATTGGATTCGTTGGAGTTTGGCCGTTATCGGGGTGGGAATCGTCTGTTTTTATTTCTTTTTCCCGGCCGCCTGGCTTTCCGCCCGGATCTCGAGACAATTCGAGCAGACATACCACTACAAGCTTTCCCTTCCCCCGATCTCTCCATTCCCGATCGGATCGTTCTCGCTCGGGGAGACGACGCTCACCGAGCCGAACGGGAAACTGTTCGCCCGGATCGGACGGTTGAACGTCCGGTACCGGATCCTGCCGCTCCTCACCTGGACCGTCTCCGTCGACGAAGTCGTCGCGCGAGACATCGAGATCTATCTTCGCAAGGAGAAGGGGGAATGGAATTTCGACCGCCTCCATAAAGCGTTCGTACCGACTCCGCCACCGCCCGGACCGATTTTGAAAGTCGATTACTTCCAGACTCCACTCGATAAGCTCGGCGCCGCGATCGAAAAGGCGCTTGCGGAAACAATGGCCGGATTCCCAGGGTTCAAGTTTCCCCGTATGTCGATCGAGCGGCTCCGCGTCGTCGCCGACGACGGCGAGGGGAACCTCCTCGCCCTCCCCCCGATCGACCTCGCCGGCAGCTTTGTTCTGACATCCTCCGAACGTCGCTCGGATTTTTCCCTGACGATCGCCCAAGGATCTCTTCTCACGCTCAACCGCGAATCTTATCCGATCGATCTGGAACTCCGCGCCCTCTGGCCGGGAGACCGAACCGGAACCGCGCGCGCGGCGATCCACCTTTCCGACCCACGCGCCACCCCTCTTCTCACGCTCGACAGCGAGATCTCCGCCGACCTCGGTGCCGGGAAGATCGACGCCCGGCTGAACGACCTCTCGATCCCCGGACACCTCTCTGCGCACGGCAACTTCGATTTGGTGCGGTTCGGTCTCGAACGGTTCTCGGCGGCAGGCGAACTCAAGACGACTTCGAAACGGTTCGCCCCGGCCTGGGAGTCGTTCCTTTCGAAGGATCGATCGCTTCACAACCTGCCGGAGATCTCGGCTCAACTCGATTTCTCCGGCAAACTTCTCGCTCCCACCCTCTCGGACGTTGAACGCCGCCTCGCTGCGTTCGATCTCCCCGTCCTCGTAAACCTCAACGGTAAATTCGCCATGGGCAACCCTGGGGTCATCAACCTGGCGTCCGGCGCATCCCTTCGGTCCGTCGAAGGCGATCTTTCGATTCATTCGGCCGGGGATTTGATCGCCCTGGGTGGCGCGCTGCGAATCTCCCGGCTCCGCCTTCCATCAACGCGAACGGGTGGCATTGAAGTTGGTAGTTTCGATCTGGGGTCGGGGGTGGATCTTCGAATTGAAGGGCTTCACACGTTCAGGCTCTCCCGCGCCTTTCTCGAGATCCCGACGATGGGCCTCAAAGCCGAAGCGAAGGGAAGCGTTTCGTCGACGGTTCCATTCCCGGAGCTTGCGGCGGCGTGGAAAGAGCCGAAGGGCCGGGTTGCGCGGATCCGGGAGGCCGTGACGGGAGGGTTCGAGGGGATGATCGCGATCGACGCGCAAAAAGTCCCCGATCGACTCAAGGGGCTCTCGCTCACGGGAGAGCTGACGGCCGGCATGAAACTTTCGAAACCGGGGAGCGACCGGGCGACGATCGAGCTCGCGACCGACGGAAAAGCTTTTTCCATTTCGTTGCCAACAGGGGAGTCGGTTCAAAACGTGAACTTTCATTTTCCTCTCGCCAAGACCGTCTACCTGGGTCCGGCCGCGGCTCGCTGGGGAAAGATTGCCGATGCCTCGGTCTGGGCGAAGGGGTATTCCGCGCATCTCTATCCCCTCTCTTCCGATTCCGCCTCTCTGCGGATCGCGAAGATCGTGACGAAACAGACGACCACAGGACCGATGGAACTCGACGCCGGGTTCGACGGGTCGAACCTCGTGGTCGACCGTTTCGCGCTCGGGCTGCTCGGCGGATCGATCTGGTCGAAGATGACGCTCCTTCCGGCCGGAGATACACTTAAATTGACCGCCTCGCTCGAGGCGGTCGAACTCGACATCTCCAGGCTGACCGCTCCACAAACGGGGGGGGACGCCCGTGTAGGGTTCGACGCGCAAACGACGCTCACGATCGTTCCCGGGCGCGCGATCTCCCCGGAGGGACTTCTCGACGACCTGGCGGTTCAGTTCCACTTGACGAAGATCGGCGATCAGACCCTCGATCGCCTGATCACGTTCCTCGATCCAAAGGGGGAGAATCCGTCGCTCGCGCAGGCGCGCGGTCTCCTTCAGAGTTCGACGGTCCGCTCGGCGATCCGGAACCCGCGCGTCTCGTTCTCCGTCGCGCACGGGATCCTCGAGGCCGACATCGTCCTCCCGGGGGTCAAGGTGGTCGATCTCTCGATCCCGATTCGCGGGATCTCCGTCAAGAACCTCCTCAAATTCGCCGAGTTCCGGAAATCCTTATCCGCCCTTGCCCCCGCCCTCGAGGCTACGAAATTCTTAAGCTTCCGGGGGATGGACGACGATGGAAAACTCGTATTTTCGAAAGGTGCGCCATGAAAAAACTCTCTTCTCTGTTTGTCTTCGTTCCATTGCTTGCCGCATGCCACGGACCTTTGATCGGCGTAAACGTCGAGGTGGTCGACGAAAAAACGCTTCTCGAACGGCAGATCCTCGGGAGTTACGATGAACTCTCGAAAGATCTGGTGATGATCGCCTCGGTACGCGGAGTCGACGACGCCGGGAAGATCAAGCCGGCCCCTTACCTCCCTCCGGGGAAGGAGAGGGCGCTCCGTGCGGCGCAGTCGCGCGAGTTCAACCGCGACGATATCGAACAATTCAAGAAAGACGCCTGTGCGGGTGAGGCGAAGGACGGAACGCTTGCCGCTCTTCCCTGCGGGAAAGCGAAGGCGGACAAGAAATACGCCCAGCTCCTGCGGACCGTGGCGGAGGAGGAGAACCGCGACCGCCTGGTGATCCTTTCCCGCACGATCGAGTCCAGCGAGAACCTGACCCCAGCCGATCTTCCGAAACTCCGGAAAGTGTTCGCACAGATGAACCGGGACAGCGCCAAGAAAGGGGAAAGCGTTCAGCTTGACAACGGCAGCTGGACGGTGAAACCGTGAGACGACTCTCCTCTTCGTTCGCCGGCTTGGCCCTTGCCGCGAACCTTCAGGTTTCCTCTTCGCCGGCCGACCGCGTCCGTCACCCCGAGCGGATCACCACGACGACAGCGGACGATTATCTGCCTTCTCTTACACCTGACGGCCGTTCGGTCCTCTACGTTTCCGACCGGAAGGGGAACCCCGACATCTTCCTGCGGTATCTCCCCGGGAGCGGCGCCGTCGGAGATTTCCCCCTGACCTTCCACACGGCGCGCGACACCTGGCCCTCCGTTTCGCCGACCGGCGAACAGGTTGCGTTCGTCTCGTACCGGGCAGATGCCAAGGGGGATCTCTACATCCTGAATCTCCGCCTTGCCGATCCGATTCCGGAGAAGATCCGTGCGCGCCTGTACCAACGGTTCGGAACCGTTCTCTCGAAATCGGACGACGCAATCCAGAAGAGCGGGGGGTTGGCTGCCCGCGTGACGAAGTATCTCCTCTCCCAGGGTTCTCTCGTCCGCTTGACCGATGAGAAAGCAGCGGAGACCGAGCCGGCCTGGGGGCCATCCGGTGACCGGATCTACTTCACCCGCGCGGCGAACGATCGTCCCGAGATCTTCTCGATCACGCTTCCCGGGAAAGAAATCGAACCGGTCACGCACGGAGGGGGAAGCATGCCCGCCCCCTCCCCCGACGGAAGGTGGCTCGCTTTCAGCCTGGGGGGTGCAATCCATCTTCTCGATTTGCGGAATCACGAAGAGAAATCTCTGACCGACGGGCCGTTCGATCTTCACCCCTCCTGGTCGAACACGAGCGACCGAGTTTTCTTCTCCCGTTATGCCGATGACACGAACGGAGATGGCACGATCACGGTTGCCGATCGTCCGTCGATCTTTTCGGCCGATCTTTCAACCCCCCGCCTCCACCGCCTCACCTCCGGCGCAACGTACGATCTCTTCCCGGCCGCACGGGCCGGCAGAATTCTGTACTCCTCCCGCGAAGAACGCGGCGCTCGTGCATCGAATCTTTTATCGATTCCTGCCGACGGCCTTTTTTCCGCCTACAAGAGCGGTCGCGATCTCTTTGCTGCCGCGGCCGAACTCGAGGAGGGAGAGCCGGCCACGGCGGCGCTCGCCTATGAAGAGATCGCCACCGCGGAAGCGCTCTACCACCTCGGCCTCGTCACCGACCGGCATCTCTCCCAACCGTCCCGCGCACGTTCCGCCTGGGAACGGGCGGAAGCCTCCAAAGAAACACCCTGGTCTTCGCTCGCGAAGATCGAGCTTCTCCGCCAGGAGTTCGCGCGGAGCCGCTCCCCTTCCGTGATTCAACTCCTCTCCGCGATCGCCGGATCAAACGACCCGCGGATCGCCGGGACCGCTCTTCTGGAGACCGCCCGCGCGGAGCATGCCCTCGGATCGGACGATCGCGCCGCCGTAACGTACGACCGCGTCGTCACGAGGTGTCCGAAGGAAGAGGGTCTCGCCGCACAGGCGCTCCTCGAGAAGACGGCACTCTACGAAAAGTTCGGCGACACGCCGAAACTCCTTTCGAACCACCTCGACCTGATCCGGAGATATCCGAACGCCGAGCCGTATTCGTCGACCGCCGCACAGAAAATGCTCGATCTTTGGATGGCTGCCAGCCCCACCGAGGCGCTCAAGGAGGCGAAGTTGCGGGAGATCCCCGGCTCGTACTCCTCGGTTCCGATTCTCCCGGCCCTCGCCATCAATACGCTCGGGGACCGGGCGCTCGGACGGAACGAACGCCCCGCCGCCGAGGCGGCCTACCGCTCGGTGATCGCTCAGTACCCGCAAGAAAAGAAACAGAAGGCTCGCGCCCAACTCGCCCTCGCCCGTCTCCTGACTGACCGGGGGGATTACGATCAGGCCCTCGCCCTCTTCCGCGAAGCGGAGCGGCAGGTTTCCAAGAACGATCCATGGCGCAAAGAAGCCCGGCGACGTTTCGTCGGTGGATTGCTGGCCAAGGGGAAGGACGAACTCAAAGGGAAAGATTTCCGTCTGGCGATCCGGACGTTCCGCGACCTGATCTCGTTCGATTACGAGATCCCCCAGGCGCACCGAGGCCTGGTTGCCGCGTATGCCGCTCTCGGCGAGACGTCGAAGGCTCTCTCCATTTACGAGGACGAACAGCGGCGCCTCCCGAATCATTATCTTCCCCGCTACGCCATCGGCCTCGCCCATACCTATGAAGAACCGCCGGCGACCGCCTTCGACCGGGCGGAGCCGGACCTCCTCGAGGCGATCTCCCAGAACGGTCAGGCGGTCTTCCCGCATCAGACCCTCGGTTTCGTCTATGAGAAGCGGCAGGAACTCTTAAATGAATCCGGTTCGGTTGAGCGGGCGATCGATCAGTACACGATCGCGCGTTCCCTCTCGGATCCGCAGGAAGATTTCCAGAATTACGGCGACCTGACCCTCAATGTCGGGAACGGGTATTTCCTCCTCGGCGATTACGCCAAGGCGTACGAACACTATTCGCTGCGTCGGTCGTACGACCTCTCGTTCGACACCGAAACGCAGCGGCTCGTCTATCTCGAGCGGTTCTCCCGCTCGGCGTTCCATCTCGAACGGTATGATGAGAGCGTCGCGCTGGCGGACGAGGCGCTCACCTCGCTTGATCGCGTCGCGCGGGACAAATCCCTCCCCCCCAAAGAAATTCTCTCCCATCGGGCCGAGACCAACGACGCCCGGGCGCTCTCCCTTCAATCGCGGGGAAGGCGAGAGGAGGCGGCCATCGGGTTCACGAAGGTCGCCGAACTGAACCAACGGCTCGGGCGCGGGGCGAACGAAGCGAAAGCGTTTCGCAACCTCGCTCTGAACCTCTTCGACGCCCCCCCGAGGCAGGGGAGCGCCGAGGAGAAACGTTTGGCCGACGCCCGGGATGCTTTTGAAGAAAGCTTCGAGCTTCTCGGCCGTCACGGTGTCGCGACGACCCGGGGGAAGAGTATCGGATCGTTGGTCAACATTCACCAGGATGTCGCGCTCGGGGAGGATTCGTCCGAGGCCTCCAAGGGGTTCTCCAAACCGGCGGAGCGGGAGCTTCTCTACACCTTCATCGAGCGCCTGGAGAGAACCCGCGGTCACGATGCCGAGGCATTGGCGGCCCTCGACAAAAAACGTTCGGCCCTTCCGAAAGAATCGTCGGTCGACGTGACCAAACGTCCGCCACTCCATCTCAAGGAATCGATTCTCGCGAACCGCCGCGGGGTTCTCTTGACCCGCCTCAACCGTTTCGAGGAGGCGGCCAAGGAGTTTCAGTCTTCGTTCGCGCTCGCGAGCGCCCTGCCGCACGAAATCGGGATGGGACAAAATGCTCTCTCCCTCGCTCGACTTCACTCGATCGCTCCGACCGTCGTCACGGAGAAGCAGACGATGGAAACGCTCGACACGGCGTTCGATCGTCTCACCAAGAGAACCGATTCGGACGCGGCCGCATTTGCGGCCCGAATTTCACTTGAACGGCTCCGTTTGGCCGAATTGTCGCTCGAGGAGAATCTTCTCACATCTACCCTTCAACGACTTCGGATTGTCTCGAACTTACTTACCGACGACGAACCTCTCCTTCTCGAACTCGACATCGCCCACTTCCGTTGGACGGGGCATGCCGCTCGTCGTTCCCTCGATCTCGCCGCGCTCGAGCAATGGGCGGTCGGCTTGAAACGAAACGACCTCCTCCTCCGTCTTCGTTCCGCCGTCGCTCTCTCGAAAATCCCCGCGAATTTTGCCGAGATTTCGTCGGCTCTCGAGCCGGTTCTCTCGTTCCTCACCTCGACCCCCGCCATCCCATTGACGGATGGGTTGGATGCCGTTCTCCCGCTTTTCGACCGATGGCTTGCCTTCGCGGTTTCCGAGGGGGACGCCGAGGCGGCGTACAACGCGGCCGAGTGGCGATCGCGGATCGCCCTTCAAGTCGCGATGGGAGGTGTCTTGCCGGAACATGCCGCAACCGCGGACGGCATGGCCGCTCTCGACGAACTCAAGGCGGCGTTGCGGGAGGGGAAAAAAGAACGGATCGAGGCGGCACAGGCGGCGCTCGACGAAAGGGAGCGAGGACTCGGATCCCTGTTCCGCCTCGGAACGATCGAGGCGGCGGAACTCCAGGAGGCTCTCGGTCCGAATCGCGGGTTTTTGCGCGGCGTTGAAACTCCGAAGGGACTCTTCCGCCTTTTTCTCCGTTCGGATCGTTTGACGCTCGAGCGAGCCGACGCCCCGCTCTCCGATCTTCCGCGCGATCTCTATATCGCCGGAACGATCCCCTGCCCGACCGGACATCCCTGTTCGCGTGTGGCGAGCGCCGCTCATCTTTTTTACGCCTTCCGCGCTCAAAACCTCTTCGCCCGGTCGTTCTACTCGTTCGGAAACGAAAACCGCCCCCCCACATCCCGCACGGCGGTCTCGTGGAAGAACAGGACCGATCTCGCGGACCGTCTCGGCCTCGCCGACTGGTTCGTTTCTCCGGCCCCCCTGACCTTCGCTGTCTCACCGCTTCGGAGATGGTTCGATCTCCCGATTCCGGATGCGCCCCGTTTCGAGCGTGAGGTGCCCGCTTCGATTCTCCTGGGGTCCGGCGTCACCACCGTTTTCCTCCCCATATCGAATCCGCCGATGTCGGACGGTCTACTCGCCCTGCTCGGAGAGTGGTGGGCGCGCGGCGGGGTCGCGTCGGTCGTTTCGCTGCCGGCCTCCGCGATCCCACGGGCGCTCGCTGCCGACGAAGGGGCTCGGGCAAACGACTTCAGCGCCGGTTCCGTTTTCGGAACTCTCGGGCTTACGCCGGAGGAGCGTCAGGCGGCCGCCGAGACGGCGCTTGCGGAAACAGTGACACAGGCGGCCTCTCTCTACCGCACGGAACGGTGGGGGGAGTCGGTCCGACGGTTCGATCAAGCGTTGCGCCTTCTCGACGCCCAAAAAGTGGACAGCGGTGCGGGGGTAACGAGAGAGCAACTTCTCGACGTCGCCGGAACCGCCGCGTACCGATCCGACGATCTTCCGACGGCGATCTCCTACACGCAGCGTCTCGTTGAAATCCGCCGTAAGAACTCCGCCCCCGACGGAAGCGTCGGGTTGGCGAAGGCCCTTCAGTTCTTGGGTGTTCTCCAATCCCGGGCGGAACAGTTCCCCGAATCTCTCGCGGCTTTGACTGAGGCGGCTTCCCTCTACCAGAAACTCGGAAGTCCCAGAGAAAAGGTGGCTGACACCTTCTCGACATTGGGGGTCGTCTACGAAAACGCGAACCGGTACCGCGAGGCTTTGACGGAGTTCGACCGCTCGCTCGGCATCTACGGGAAGACAGGAACAGCGGGGGCCGGCGAACAATGGCGGCGGATCGGGCGGATCTACTACCTGCGCCTGAACGACTACCCCCGCGCCGAAGATGCGTTTCGGAAAGCGGTCGAGGCGTTTAGGGGTGCAAAGAAACCACTCCTCGCCGACGAGGCGACGCTCGAGATCGGATTGGTCTTCGAACGCCGCGCCGACTTCCCGAAAGCACGGGAAATCTACAATGCCGTCCCCCTCTCCTCGAAATCGGCGCTCTATGTCGCCAACACCTATTGGGCGGAGGGGAATTACTTCGACGCGTTCCGCTGGCAACGAATCGCACTCGCCGCCGCGGAACAAGCGAACGACGATCGGATGCGCCTTCTCTGCCACTCGACCGTCGGCTTGATCTACTGGACGCTGAACCAGCATGACAAGGCGATCGAGGAGCAGGAGGTCGCCCTCAAACTTTCCCGGAAGCTCGTCTCTCCGATCGACGAGGCGGCCGCCTACAACAATGCCGGGCTGGTCTACCGCGACCGCGGGGAACTCGAGAAATCGATCGCCCTTTTCGAGCAGGCGCTCACGATCGATCAGAAGCTCCATACCGTTTGGGGGGAGGCGTACGACCGGAGGAATCTCGGGATCAGCCAGACGCGGCTGAGCCGCTTCGCCGATGCCGAGAAGAATCTCAAAGAGGCGGTTCGTCTCTCCCATTCAATCGGCGCCCGGGAGAACGAGACGAAGTCGCTTCAGAGTCTCGGCGATCTTTACTGGGCCCAGAGCGCGAGCGATCCCGCATTCGATTCCTACAAGCAGGCTCTTTCGCGGGCGCGCGAACTCGGCCTCAAGGAGGTGGAGTGGCGCGCCCTTCAGGGGCTCGCACGCGTGACCTCGCGCCGAAAGAACATTCCCGGCACCCTGCTCTATCTCAAGGAGGCGATCGACGTCGTCGAAAAGATGGGGGCGTCGATCAAGATCGAGGAGTTCCGGAACAGCTTCGTCACGAACAAACTCTCCCTCTACCAGGAGATCGTCCTTCTGTTGTTGCGGCAACAGCCGGCCCAGACGGAGGAGGCTTGGAGGTACGTCGAGCGGGCGCGCTCCCGGAGCTTCATCGACCTCCTCGGAAACCGCGACGTTCGTGCGACCGCCCCGGAGGACCGGGTGTTGCTCGAAAAGGACCGTGCGAGTCGCCGTCTTCTGACCGATCTGGAAAGTCGCCTCGGCGCCGCGTCGGACGACACGGAACGTGCCAAGGTTCAGAGCCAATTGCGCGACGCACGGAAGGTGCGCGAGGATCTCCTGATCGAAATCCGCGCCAGCCGACCGGAACTCTCCGCGTTCGTCTCCGTCGATGTCCTTACGTTGCCGGAGTTTCAGAAGATCCTTGGGAATGACACCGCGTTCGTGGAGTACTTCCTGACGCCGTCGGAGCTGATCGCGTTCGTCGTGACCGACCAGGGGATCCGCGTCTCCCGCGTCCAGGTCGGGAAGAAATTGCTCGAAGCGAAGCTGGTCGCTTACTCCAGGCTGATGCAGGAACAACAACCTCTCTTGAAAGAATCGGAAGAGCTGAATCGCTGGATCCTGAAACCGGTCGAACCGTGGATCGAAGGGAAACGGTTTGTCGGGATCTCTCCGCACGAGACGCTTCACTATCTTTCGTACGCCTCTCTATTCGATGGAAAGAGGTTCGCCGTCGACCGATACGCCTTGTTCTATTCCCCGAGCGCCAGTGTTCTGAAATACACGACGGTCCCACGGAGGATTGACAAGGGAAGCGCCCGCGTTCTCGCAATCGGAAACCCAAACCTCGGGAACCCGGCGCTTGATCTCCCGTTCGCGGAGAAGGAGGTCGGGGCGATCTCTCTCGACTTCCCGAAGATCGAAACGCTGACGCGCGAGAAGGCGACGGAACGGTGGGTCGCTTCCAACCTCGGAAGGTTCGACATCATTCATATGGCCGCGCACGGGGAGTTCGACCCGATCAATCCGCTCTTCTCGGCGATCAAGCTCGCCCCCACGGAAAGTTCGACCGGCGATCTTGCGGTCGAGGAGATCTTCAATCTCCGGGCGAACGCGGATCTCGTGACGTTGTCCGCCTGTCAGACCGGCCTTGCGAAGATCGAGGGGGGCGGGGAGCTGATCGGTTTGAATCGCGCGTTTCTCTACGCCGGCACGCATTCGATCCTCTCAAGTCTCTGGCGCGTGAGCGACGTCTCGACGGCGATCCTCGTCAAACATTTCTACCGGAACTACCTGACGCAGACGAAGGCGGAGGCGCTCCGAAAAGCGCAGCTTCTCGTGAAAGACTACTATTCGCACCCCGGCTACTGGGCTGCCTTCTCGCTGACGGGGGACTATCGGTAGCCACTTCCCCTGCTACCGACGTTTTCGTTCTCTCCCAACTCATTTGGATTCCAGGCATAGGGCGTGTAGCGGAGCTCGAGACGGGAAAATCTCGAGTCGCGCCCGAACTTACGAAGCTCCAAGCTACCCTTGGACGGGAGGGCCAGCTGGCCATCTTGGGGGCCCCTGGCCCTCCCCCTCTTCTCCAACCAAGGTGTAGCGAATGTTTGAGAGGAGCAGACTTCCCCTGCCCAAACCCTGCTCAAACTGTAAACTTTAGTTGGCACCACCCCCGTCTGAATTTTCGCGAACTTGCCCGCAACACGTTGATATTCCTCAGATTGGTTCTTGGCATGGTTCCTGCCATTAGATCTTCCTGAAGGAAGATATGAAAAGGGTCGCAACATGCTGGGCGGTGGTGATGCTGACGATGCTTACTGCGTGCGGAAACAGCAAGGTGGGTGATTCGTCCAACTGGGCGATTCCCGGGATTTCAGACCCGGCTTCGACAAGCGATTCAGTGGTCCTCCCTTCCGACGTGCCGGAAAACACCGTGACGCTGGCTGGCTGCAGCGGCTGTCGCGATACTTGTGGTGGCCGTTTTGCGGTGGCAAGCGTTTCTTTTGAATTCTGCAACAACGAGTGCGTTACGAACTGCTTAAAGGGTACCCGGCTGTAGTCAACCGACAACTCAATTTCCCTATCATCCATCGACCGTCCGCGTTATAATTTTCAGTTAGTCGCTCCCTTTCGGACGGAGGTTCCAATGCGTCGCCCGCTACGCCTCGCTTCGTTGTCGCTCTTGTGCGCGGTTCTTTCCCCCATTTTTCTGACGGCGGTTTCGTTCGCCGCGTCGGTCCCGACCGGGATCGATTCCGACCGTCCTCCGGTCGCTGAAGGTGCGGCATCCGCTCCGTCCGACACCTTTCCGAAAGACGCGCCGAACAAACTGCCGGAGGTTTCGAAGAATGTCGAAGGGTCGAGCGGCAGCTTCAGCTGGTCGATCCCGATCGAAGTTCCAGCCTATTACGGTCTCGAGCCGCATCTGGCGCTGACCTACAATTCAAACGCCGGAAACGGGATGGCGGGGGTCGGTTGGTCTCTTTCGGGATACAGCACGATCGAACGGAAGGGGCCGGCCTACAGCCAGCCGACTTACAACTACAACGGGACCGGGTACGACAACCTGGATGGCTTCTATCTCGACGGACAGGAGTTGATTCCCTGCACTTCACAGGCGTTTCTGTACACTCCGGGTGATCCCCGCAGCGGGTTCGACACGCGTGCCTACAGTCCAAGCTGTCAGAACGCCTCACTTGCCATTACCGGCACAACCCGCTGGGCCAACCCTCCCAATAAACTGAACGGGTTCTACACCACACGCAGCGATTCGTTCCAGCGGATCTACCGGGACTCAAACCAGTGGACGGTTTGGAGAAAAGACGGGTCGGTAGCGGTCTACAGTCGGATCTGCAATAGCGAATTCGGAACCTTCCGTTGGGGATTGAGTATGGTTACGAACGCGAACGGGTCGTACGCGGCCTACGAGGCGACTTGCACGGAAGGGCTGAAAAGCGTCCGGTATGGCGCCGAACGTTTCAGCGTCGACGTATCGACCACCCCTCGGCCCTCCACCGATCGGCCGACCTTCAACGACGGCGCCCAGACCCTCACGATCGATCAGCGGATCCAGTCGATCGCCGTCAAAGCGAACGGAACTAAGGTGCGAAGCTATGGCCTCGCCTACGACGACACCTCGGCCAGCGGCCGGTCTCTTCTCACGAGTGTGACGCAATACGGATCGGACGGGATAAGCCAGCTCCCCCCGACGAAGATCGAATGGTACAAAGCGACCGCGCTCCTGGAACCGTTCGCCCCGGTATCGGGGGATGAGGAGACCTGGCGCGGGGATCGTCGCCAGGCGGTCACGGGGGATTTCGACGGCGACGGCGTCAGCGATCTTCTCTTGAAAGGGATCGGGCTCACGGGGGAAACCTGGTTCGCCAAGAGCGGTGCCGACCCGACGAATGTCAGCAATTCCTGGGGGATGAAGCCGGCACGGTGGTTCACCGGCGGAGGAAGTCAGGAGTACTCCGCGAAGATCCTGAGCGGCGACTTCGACGGGGACGGACGGACCGATCTTCTGGTCCAGCCGGTCCGGTCCCTGGGCCGAACCTACCCTTGTCCGGAAGCGTGCGCCGATTACAACGTATTGAACTGCAACATGTGCAGTCACTCCGGATTGTCGACGGGGGACACCAAGCTTCCCGCCTGGAAACCGTGGCTCTTGATGGCGACCGAGAATTCGGATCTGCCCCGCCTCTTCTCGACTGCCGTCGACGTGAGCCAATACGAATGGATCCCGGCATCTTGGTGCCAACGACAGGACTCCCGGAATTCCTTCCAATGCTGGGATTCTTCGGCGGCGGAAATGATCCCGGGGGATTTCAACGGCGACCGGCAGACCGACATCTTCGTTCGCGGTGTCGGCGCCCCGTTCTTCCTGATGGCGCAGGCGAGCGGCGGGTCGGGTCGTTTCCTTCGGCAGGAGATCGGTGACGTTCTCGGAGGGGGGGGCACGACCCCGATGGGGAACTTGGAGAGAGACTATACCGACATCCTTCCGACCGATTTCAACGGCGACGGGAAGACCGACCTGATCTTCAAACCGCGGTACTATCCGGGAGCCCCCACGAACCTCGTCCTGTTGGTGAGTCGGCGAACCGATCCGTACGGCTCCGGACAATCCAAATACGGTCTCGTGACGATCTCCTCTGCGCTCGACTCTTGGCAGCATGCCATCGTGATTCCCGCTGATTTTAACGGTGACGGCCTTCCCGATCTCTTTGTCCAGGGCAATGTGGTTTCGATCGAGCCCCCTTCCCCGTTAACCCCGTTTATGTCCCTCTGGATCAACAATGGTTCCGCTGCGTTGGCCAAGCTGGCATCCGGATACACCGCGTCGGTTCCATTCACCCAACAAGGAGTTTCTTTCACGAGCTTCCCCTCGATTTCGAGTTCCGCGCTCTCGCCGGTCGACTTAAACGGCGACGGGAAGATGGATCTCGTGAGCCAGGGCCGGATGGAGGGGGACAACAACATCTACTGGCTGCAGGCGACCGGGAACGGGTTTTACCCCGCGCAGATCTCGTCCGGCCTCACCTCCGAGAACTGGCGCCTCACGACGGCCGATTTCAGCGGGTACGGAAAGACCGACCTTCTGTTCCGGCAGGTTCAAGAGGGGTGGCTCCCTGTGACCGGAATGATGAGGGGCACGCGGGTGGTGGACGGGGGTTCTCCCGATCTGGTCAAGAAGATCACCCTTCCTACGGGAGGGACGTATACCGTCACGTACAAACCTTCCTCGTTCTGGCCGGAGAACAATTCGGCCTTCCCGATTACGCAGACGGTGCAGACGCTGGAGGTTTCCGACGGGGTTTCCCCAACGACGTCGAAGACCGAGTACTCCTATTCCGGCGGGGCTTATGACCGGCGGTGGAAGAAGCCGCTCGGATTCAAGACCGTCACGATCAAACTTCCGAAGGCCGAAGCGGACGAGTCGGAGAACCCGTACGTCCGGACGACGTACAACCAGACCTTCGAGACCGCCGGTCTGCCGCTCTCGTCGAAATACTACCTGGGTGACCCGGCCGGCGACGGAATCCTCCTGTCGGAAACGAAGTTCACTTATTTCCGGCTGACCAATGCGGACATCCCCTGGCAAGAGGACCTGGTCATGCCTTACTGGTACGTAACCCTTCCGAAAACAACGCAAACCGATACGTACGACACAGGCGGGGCGCTCGGGTTTTCGACCCTCAAGGAAGAGGTCTACGATCTGAGCCTTCCCACCCCCGACCCGAACTACGCCACGTTTGGAAACCTCGTTTTCGAGAAGAACTACGGGAACTACAAAAAGGCGTCGGGAACCAGCTCGCGGATCTTCCGCGGCATCGATCCGGGAGGGGGGGAAACGATCAACGACACCTTGCCGAACGACAACCAGGTCACGCGGACGACGTACCAGACGTTCAATTATTCGGACGCGGCCCATCCGGAATACACGAACCTGAGTTATTACATGGTCGACCGGCCGGTTTCCGTCGCGGTCTATTCCGGGACCTCCGCTTCGGGGACCCCGCTCTCCGAGAGCGCGATGACTTATTTCGATCGCACCGATCTTCGTTTCGGGAATCCCAAGACCCGGACGCTCAAGGTCTACGATCCTCTCGGGGAGCATCCTTCCACGCCGGATTCGTACATGAAGTCATTCGATTACTTCACGGACTATCCGGGAAACCTCAAACAGGAGACGAACGAACTCGGTGCCGCGATGGCCTACGATTACGATGGGACGTTTCACCTCTACCGGAGCAAAACGACGAATCCGCTCGGGCAGGTGACGGAAGTCACTTCATGGAACAACGTCTGCGGTGCGCCGCTTTCGGTCAAAGATCCGAACGGGAAGCTCACGAAGACGGAGTACGATGTGTTCTGTCGTGTCACGAAGAAGACGATGCCGACGGGAGAGTACGAGAAGACCAGCTATCGAAGTCTGGACAATTCGGCGCTCACGGCTTCGAATCGTTTTCTTCAGACGGCGGTTCCGGGGCCGATCGGTCCGGACGGAAACCAAAAGCCGGAGATCTGCACCTGGAATTTCATCGACGGGCTCGGGCGAACTTGGAAAAGTCGGATCTTCTCGGCGGAGTCCCAGAGCGGCACGACGGTTTGTGTCGCCGATGCCGGAAACCTTCCCTCCGACTATATCTACACGAAGACCACGTTCAACGGCCGCGGGCAGGTGCAGACCAAAACGGCACCGGCGAAGAGGGGGGACGACGTCTATCGGACGAGGACCCTGTACGACCCGCTGAACCGGCCGCTGTCGCTCCAGTACGATTTCGACAACGGCGGACCGACGGTCTTCGCGGAGTACACCGCTCTGGGCGATCTCTCCAACCCTTATTCGACCTGGAAGGTCACCTACACGGACGAAGAGGGGCACAAGAGCGCGGACATCTACAACTCGATCGGGAAGCTCGCCCGGCACGAGGAGTACCTGGACGGAACGGCGGTTTGGGCGAAGTACGAGTACGACGTCCGGGGGAACCTGAAAAGGATCACGGATTTTCAGAACAACCCGACGGAAACGGTCTTCGACTCCCGCGGCCTGATACGCCGAGAGGTCGACCCGGATCGGGGGACGACAACGTTCGGGTACGACGCCCTCGGGCAGTTGTTGGGTGTCCAGACCGCCAAATCGCAGTCGATCATCTACGCCTACGACGCCCTTGGACGGATGCGAAAAAAGTGGGTGAACCGTCCGAACACGGAAACGCCGGACGTGCAGTGGGACTACGACCAGCCGCAGGGATCGAGCTGCGCCTCGGGTGGGTACTGCAACATCGGACATCTGACGACGATGCGAGAGCTGCCGGGCAATTCGACCACGAACGCCGAACAGTACAACTACGACGCGTCCGGGCGTCTCCTGCAGACGGTCCGAAGGACGAACAGCGCGGTTCACGTCTATTCGCAGACGTACGATCCGAGCGGGCGGGTCCGGAACAAGGTCTACCCGTTCGGCGTGGCGTACACGAACTCGTACAACTCGCTGGGACAACTCACCTCGGTCTCTTTGACGACCGGTTCGACGACAAGTCCGGTCCTCAAGTCGGCGACCTACAACGCCGCCGGACAGCCGCTCGAGCTGTGGAACGGGAACGGGACGAAAACGACCTACGACTACAGCCCGGCCCGCGGCTGGCTGACATCGATCCGAACGGTCAACGCGACGACCGGAGCGGAACTCCAGAACCTGAATTATTCCCAAAGGAACAAAGAGGGGATGCTGGACGGTTGGGGACCCTGGGCGTTCATCTACGATTCGATGCACCGGCTGAAGAAGGCGACGTATCAGGGGAACGGCAGCTCGCCCAACACCGAAACGTTCACCTACGACGCGATCGGGAACCTGAAGACGAAGCTGGCGGGGGCCTCTTCCTTGAAAGAGTATTGCTATCCCGAGCCGGAGAGTGCAAGGCCGCATGCGGTCTTCGCGGTGACGTCCTCCGGAGGGTGCGCGGCGGCGGAGGCGAACCCCCAGTACCTTTACGATCCGAACGGAAACATGACGAAACACCGGAACGTCACGACGGGGATCACCGCTGACATCACCTGGAGCGTCGAGAATTTCCCGACGAGCTTTAAGCCGAACGGCGGGACGGAAACGAAGTTCGTGTATGACGGGAACAACCAGCGTCTGAGGCTGATCACCCCGGATCGATCGACGCTCTACTTGGACGGGGGGGCCGAGGAGATTTCGCCGGCGCCGTGATGAAGGTTCTTCGAACAGAGTTCGCTTGGTTCGCGGTGTCGCTTGCGCCGCATTTGGCGTTCGGAGCGACGTCGGTTGCGACGACGTATGTTCCGGGTCCTGGGGGCCCTCTTCAGAAAGTGATCGCGACCACCACGTCAACCGAGACCTGCGTTCCGGTCACCTGTCCTGGAGACGGATCGGGAACGAACGCGCTCCAGCGAAACAAGACACGCGCAGGAATCGGCGGCACCTGCTTGAGTTGTTCGACGACGAACAACACGACGTACGAGACAATTTGGCTCCACACCGACTACCAGGGGTCGGTGAGCCTCGAGACAAACAAAGACGCGACGCCGGTCCCCGGATCGAGCGCATCGTACAAGCCGTACGGCGATTGGTTGGCGAAGCCGACGAACCAGGAATCGCTCGGATACACGGGGCAGCGGAGGGATTCATCGACGGATCTCCTGTATTTACATGCTCGCTACTATGATCCGGCGCTAGGAAGATTCATCTCCCCCGATCCGATCACACCGGGGAAGGAGATCGTGAAGCTCAACCATTACGCGTACTCCGACGACGATCCGATCAACAAGACCGACGTGACAGGGATGCAGGCGATGAGCTCAGATGCAACCGGAACGGCGTCCCAGTCAGATATCCTACGAAAGAAACTCAATCTTCATGGGACGTTTGAGAATCCCTATGTAATGAATGGCGTGACGGTGAGCGCCAAGGCACCGACCTCAAGAAAGGATGTTGCCGAAGCTAGGTTTGAGCTCATAAAACAAGATCCGAAGCTTCAGGACCAAATGATGTCTTTGGTTGCGGGAGCAACGGGTAGCCTCCCTTCAGTTAAACGGTTGGTAACGGAGCTAATTACAGCGGGAAGCAAGGACGCTTTCCGTGTCGGTGTGGCCATTGGTCGCGGTGAAGTTAAAGTAAATTTGCTCGGCAAGGAAATGTTTGCAAAAGCCGCAGATGAAAATGGCTTGTTTGGAAACGTAGAAAGGGTGGCCGGGTTCCAGAAGAATGGGCAACTATATCTTCGAAATACTGGGGATGATGTAATGCTCTCTACCGCGGTGCATGAAGGTGATCATGCGCTAAGAAGGTTTGATAAACTTGGTGGACACGAATTTGAAAACTCAGCTTATAAAGCAGAGATGAAGTTCCAGAGATCAATCAATGCCCAACCCGATTTCACTAGCGTCCGAAAGATTAAGGAATTCGTACGCGGGGAATATCGTGACTACTAGTTGTGGGAGTCGGATGACACCATACGCATTTCGCTGCCCACCCAGCGTAGTAGGTCGGAGCCCCGAGTATGCGAAGCCTGTCCGAGAGATTCATTTCGAATGGAGGATTGGTCCAGTCGTTGTGCCACCACGCAAGCCATGAATCGTGTGACGTCAAAACAAACCCCCATCTCTTTACAGATCGGTCTTGTTTTCGCTGTTCTCTTCTTCTCTCAATCTTCCTCAGCCATTCAAATCGTCGCTACGACCTACATCCCCGGACCGTTCGGGCCCGTGCAGAAGGTGATCGCGACGACCACGTCAACCGAGACCTGCGTTCCGGTCACCTGTCCGGGCGGTGGATCGGGGCCGAACGCGCTCCAGCGAAACAAAACCCGGGCGGGAGTCGGAGGAACCTGTCAGAGCTGCACGACGACGAACAACACGACATACGAGACGATCTGGCTCCACACCGATTACCAGGGATCGGTCAGCGTCGAGACCGACAAGAACGCGACGCCGGTCCCCGGTTCGACGGCCTCATACAAACCTTACGGCGACTGGTTGACACAGCCGATGCATAATGAATCGCTCGGGTATACGGGGCAGAGGAGAGATTCTTCGACAAGTCTTCTGTATCTCCACGCCCGGTACTACGATCCCGTTCTCGGTCGATTCATCTCTCCCGACCCCCTCACGCCCGGCAAGTCGGTCGTCCATCTGAACCGTTATGCGTATGCCGACAACGATCCGATCAATAAGATCGATGTGACGGGAATGCAGAGCGACGGCACGGCTTCCGGTCCGATCGACTTCAACAAGGTCGTTGAGGCGGACCTTGCATATCAGTTTGGGTTTCCGCAACCGCCGGTCGGATTTCATGCGGAAGATCCCGGGTCCATCTCGATGCCCGAGAATGTTTATTCACCTTCGTGGTCCTACGAACAACAGGGGGTACGATCGCTCATGGCAATTCCTGTTGAAATGGGTAATTTTGCTGGTTGGGTGACAGGAAGTCCGGCCATCGCGAAAGCGACGGAATCGCTGATTTCGCTCGGAATGGTATATGCGGCATGGAAACTGGCAAAACAAGAACTCAACAAACCTGTAGAAGTCTCCGACAAGGCCCCTACATGGGGGGGCCGAATGGATATGAAGAAATATATGAGATCTTACGAGCCCACCCCGGAATTGCCTTCTTCCTTTGGCGGGGTTCAAAAAACTTCCACCAAAGGAATCCCCTACTCACCTCGCACATCGGGTAAAGGCCCGAAGCCGGATCCCGTCGAAGAATTCAAAAAGAAGGGGGGATACGTGGTGCCGGAGGTCGTAGTCACCCCTCCCCCGAAGAAGGATTACGTGCGGATCAACGGGTGTCTTTGAACCTCAGCGATAATTCTCGCGAAGCGATTGGATGGCTTTATCGTCGGGCGAAAGATCGATTGCTTGATTTAGGTATCTTATCGCCATGTTTCGATCCGACTGCGATCTTCCCCCCTCACGGCTAAAGTAGAGATAGGCGAGTTCCGTTAGGAGAAGCGGGTTTTCTTTGAGGGTCGTGCTTTTTTCGAAACTCCTGATCGCGTCGTCGGTCCTTCCCGCTTTCGCCTGACAGAACGCCAGCAGGACCCACGGTTCGGCGAAATCCCCCGCTCCCTCGGTCAACTTTTGAATTCTTGTCTCTACGCGCTCACATGAGTTTCTTTCCATGATGACTCCGAGCAGCTCGAGGTACTTTCCCTCGATTGATTTCCAGGTCTGTTCCCACCACACCGAGACGGAAAGGGGGGGGGCGATCTCTCGTTGATCTCGAAAATGTTCAACGACCCCGATGTCGGTCCGGGGAAGTTCGGATATCTCAAGTTTCGAAAAGAACGGCCATTGGTTCAAAACAATGCCGACAATCTCTCCCTTTTCGTCCACGACCGGACTCCCGCTCATTCCCTCCGTGACCGAGATCCGAACCTGGTAGTTCGTTCCTGCGTTGAGCGGATCCCCAAAGAAACTGATCAGCGCCCCCTGAGAGATGGCATCGGAACCAAACGTGGTCGGGGACACGCGCGTAAGAATCTGCCCGTGCTGGGGCGGCATTGCCGAGAGTCGCAACGGCCGAAACAGATTCGCCGGCACGTCTACTCGAAGGCTGGCGAGATCGTTGGGTCCGGACCCGCGGACAACCCCGATAACCGGATATTGCCTCCCCTGGGCTGTTCGGATGATATGCGTCCCGTCGCGGTTCAGGCAATGTTTCGCCGTCAGGATTTCCTGCTCACCGATAAAGACGGCAGCGCACAATGTTTCCGTGTCTGTGTGATTCGAACCCCGGTTGATCAACTCGACGACCGATTCCTGTATCTTCCTGAATTTGGAAAGATCCCCTGCGCGAGCATTCGCCAGACTCGAGCAGACGAGCGCAGGGGCGAACATCGAGGCGATCCAGAATGAACGGTTCCGCCACATTCCAACCTCATTAGACAGCAATCCCCATGCCAGAGTTGGCCCCAACATATCAAACACTTGCGTGTCTCCTGACGTGTGTCGCCGGCCCCGGTGAGACATCGGTGTTCCGAAGAACCTCGCGATTGCCACCCCACCGCGGTTCGACTAGGCTACGCCCCATGAGGAACCGATCCCTTTTCCTCGTCGCCGGTTTCGTCTTGTTTGCGACAAGCGCCCGCGCCGAGACGCTGTTCGTGAAAGCGACCGCCGAGCTCAAGAGTTCGACCGCCGCCAACGCTCAAATTCTCGCCCAACTCTCGAAAGGGACGGCGGTCAATGTCGTCTCCAAGCAGGGGAACTGGGTCCAGGGGAGCGCCGCGGGGAAAACCGGCTGGGTCTACAAATTTAAGCTCGCCACTTCCAAACCGTCCGACGGCGGGACGCTGTTGGCCGGTCTCGGCGGCGGGGGCGCCTCGGCCCGCGAAGGATCGACCGCTTCGTCCCTACGCGGCTTGAGTCCGACCTCCGAGAAATCTGCCGGGCGCGCTTCGATCGGCCCGGCCCAGGACGCGATGGTCAAGCACATGGAGGCGATCAAGGTGAGCAAGGCCGAGGTCGAACAATTCCTTACAGCAGGCAAGTTGGGCG
>JAZDDX010000027.1:0-86731 GCA_043809315.1 Pseudomonadota bacterium | reverse complement strand
AACGATCACGATCACGGGCGCGAGCGTCAGTCCGACGAGCGGCGTGTCGCAAAACTTTACAAGCCCCGTCCTCTACACCGTGACCGCAGCCGACAGCTCCACGAAGATCTACACCGTCTCGGTGACCGTCGCTCTGAACCCCGCCAAAGACATCACGGCGTTCTCGATTCTGGGGATCGATGGAACGATCGTAGGCACAGACATCTCGCTGACCGTGCCCTTCGAAACCGATGTGACGGATCTCACCCCAACGATCACGATCACGGGCGCGAGCGTCAGTCCGACGAGCGGCGTGTCGCAAAACTTTACAAGCCCCGTCCTCTACACCGTGACCGCAGCCGACAGCTCCACGAAGATCTACACCGTCTCGGTGACCGTGGATCCTATCTAAGAACGGACGATTAACTGCGACTTACGCGGCTTGCGTTGTGGACGGCGGACGAACGAGGAAGCGCTCTTTCTTGATTTTCTCCTGAAGCATCAAAAGCGCCTCGGTGAGTGCTTCCGGGCGGGGAGGACAGCCGGGGATGTAGAAATCGACCGGAACGATTTTGTCGACCCCCTTCATGACCGAGTACGCGAGCGAAAAGAGCCCTCCGCACGTGGCACAGCTCCCCATCGAGATCACGTACTTCGGTTCCGGCATCTGTTCGTAAAGCAGCTTCAGACGAATTCCCATCTTGTAGGTGAGCGTTCCCGCGACGATCATCAGATCCGACTGGCGGGGGGTCGCACGGGGGATCGCCCCGAACCGGTCGACGTCGGCGCGAGGACCGCCGGTCTGCATCAGCTCGATCGCGCAGCAGGCCAGCCCGAACAGCAGATACCACTGCGAGTTCGCTCTCGCCCAATTGAGCACCTCATCGATCTTCGTCGTGAAGAAGGTGCCCGGAACCTCGTGATGTAAACTCACCATAATTTCGGAAGCGCACCTTACCCAAAACTCCGGCGGTACGCCAGTCGTCTCCTAGATCGAGATCTTCACCTTTCGTTTTTCGACCTCCCCCATCCCTAGGAGGGAGACCTTCGGTGCGTCCGATTTCCGGATGAGACGGAGGAAGTCGGCTTCGATCTCGTCCTCCATCTCGTGAACCTGCCATGGTTCGAGATCCGGCACGTCGATTTTGCCCCCCGCGATCTGGCCATGCCCGCCGCCATTCCCCTTCCCTTTGACCAACTGCTTCATCAGGGCACCAGCATTCTTCTTCAAGTTCGTCGTCCGGATCGAAAGATAGATCGAGCCGCTGTAATCACCGATACAGAACGCCCAGGAGGTCCCCTGAAGGCGCAGCATCATGTCGGCGAACTCCGGAATGATGTCGGGGTTGTCGACTTCGGAAAGACGGGTCACGACCGCGTTTCCCGCCACATGGGCGTTCTGGATCGCGTTCACCAGGAATCGGAAGTAACTCAACGTGACGCGAGAGTTGACGATCTTGGCCAGGAGCCGCTTGTTCGCGATCGGGAAGAGGCGGACGTAACATTCGACGTCGATCGCGTGCGCCTCCCTTCCCAGGTCCTGCGTTTCGGACTTGATCCCGTAGAGGAGCGCTGTGGCCAGGTTCCGATCAATCTCGAGCCCGAATTGAAACATGTACTCCGTTAAAATGCTGGCCGTGGCGCCGTACTCCTCGCGGATATCCACGAACTTCACCCGCCTCGTCGGCGCGATGATCGGGTGGTGATCGATCACGAGATCTGGAAGAACCTTTTTTGGGAGCGCGTTGTTCCCCGTCCGCGGCTGCGTGTCGACCAGCGCGATCCGGTCGAACTTGGACGGCTCGATCTTCTCGAGCGACTTGAGGTTCAAACCAAGGTACCGGACCATATGGATGTTCTCGCTCCGGCCGAGAATCCCGCCGTACGCGAGCGTTGATTTCGCCCCACCCAGAACCGAAGCGATCTCCTGAAGCGCCGCTGCGCTCGCGATCGAGTCGGGATCGGGATGGTTATGCGTCAAAATCAGGAGCGACCCTCCTCGCGGAAAATCATCAAAAAAAGCATCTAAAATTGATGGCTTAAATAGTGATTCTTCACTCATCAGTTTAGGCTAATTTGGCTCGGCCCCTTCGGACGTAAGGCGAGCATCCTACTCTCCGCACGGGGAATCCCCAAATTTGTCCGTCAGGCGGCCGAGGTCAGTATCTCCGCGAGATCCAGGACCCGGACCCCTTCCCGGCCCCGATCCCGAGCGGCGTCGGAGAGCATCACCCGGCAGAAGGGGCAGGAAGTCGCGATCGCCGAAGCGCGGGAAGCGAGGAGCTCGTCCACCCGCTCGTGATTGATTCTCTTCCCCTGCGTCTCCTCCGCGAAGAGCATGGCGCCGCCGGCCCCGCAGCAGAACGAATTGGTCCGCGTCCGGCGCGGTTCCACGATCTCCCTCCCGGCCGCCTCGAGAACGAACCTGGGGTTTTCGGAACCCCCGGGCAGCCGGTACCGGCTCAAATAGCAGGCGTCGTGGTACGCCACCGGCTCTTTTCCGTTCGAGGCCGGTCGCAGACGCCCCGCTTGGAGAAGCGAGCGGAGGAGTTCGGAGTGATGGACGATCCGGGTTTCCCCAGCAAGCCCCAGGTCCTTATACTCTTCCAGCGTCACGAGGCAGTGGGGGCAGGTCGAAACGATCGTTTTCGGCTTCGCTTCCTTCAAAAGGGCGATGTTCTTTTCGGCCAGTTGCTGGAACAGGAACTCGTTCCCCGCCCTCCGGGCGGCGTCCCCCGTGCAGCTCTCCTGCTTCAAAACCCCGAAGCGGACACCGGAGGCGTTCAACAGATCCATGAACGCCTTCGCCACTTTTCGGTACGAGAGGTCGTAACGGGCCATGCAGCCCATCCAGTACAGAATCTCCTGTCCCTCGAAGGCGGGAACCTTTCGCTCGGCCAGGAAGTCCTCCGCTTCTTGGCGCGGGTAGGACCATGGGTTTTCGGCGTTCTCGAGCCCCTTGAACAGGTTGATCATCGGCTGCGGGAAGGCACCGCTGGCGTTTTGCCCCCGGCGGAGTTCCAGGATCGGGGAGACGTGATCGATTCCGACCGGGCACTGGTTGCTGCAGGCCCCACAGGTGGTGCACTGCCAAAGGGGCTCCGCCGCGAAGAACTCGCCGACGACCTGCCCTTCCGGCTTCGTGTTCAGCCCCCGACGGAGATCCAACATGAACTGTTTCGGGTTCAGAACTTTTCCGGTTCCGTTCGCCGGGCAGTGGTCGCGGCAGCGACCGCACTCGACGCAGGTGAAGGCGCTCAGGACCGCGTGTTTCGGAAGATCGATGAATTTTTCGGCGCCGAATTCCTCCTTCTCGAAGTTGAGCGGCCGGATCCGGCCGATCCTCGGATCCTTCCAGAAGACCGTGAACGGGGAGAGCGCGAGGTGGAAGTGTTTGCTCTTCGGAATCAACCAGAGAAACGCCAGGATGACGACGGTGTGAATCCACCAGTTGATGCGGGCCCGACCGTCTCCTTCCGGGAAAGCCCCGCAGAAATCGAGGAGGTAGGTGACCATCAGGGTCGTGATGAACGCCGCGACGGCAAGCGACGTACCTGAGAATTTCCCCAGACTTTCCGGGCGAAGAACGAATCGCCGGAAGGCAAGTCCGAGGATGCCGATCAGAACGAGGCCCGCGAAGAAGGCCACGAAGACGCGAAAGAGATCGTGAACCCGGCCGTGGTCGAGAAACGTTCCCCCGTACCCGCGAAAAAAATGGTCGACCGTCTCCAGACCGAACGCGAGAAACCCCCAGAAGACCAGGGCGTGCAGAAACCCCGGGACCGGTCGTTCTCCGATCACTTTGGACTGAAAGCAGACTTCGGAAACGAACCGCCGAATCCGGAAACCGAGCGGTTCGTTGTCGAGCTTCCCCTTGGCCTTTCCTACGAGCCGGACCACGTTCCAGATGGGGCGGAAGAAGGAAAAGAGGGCCGCAAGGATCAGGGCCGAAAGAATCAGTTTTTCCGTCATGTTTGGTTGTCGTCCCGAGTGAAGATTGGCGCCGCCGAATCGAGCGGCGAAGTTCGCTGCTTATCATAACCGCTCTTTTGCAGGCAAGATCGGTCACGTCGACCTGCACATACGCCACCTACGGGGGCTGAAACCTCCCCTACTTCCGCATCGTTTCGATCTGGCGATAGTCGCCCAAGAGAAGCTCTTTCTTGAAGAGCAGCGATTCGCGCGACTGCGACGACATCACGTGGACGTCCGACATCCGGATCGCGTCGCACGGGCAGGCCTCCTCGCACATCCCGCAGACGATGCAGCGGCCGAGATCGATCGAAAACTCCGCCGGCACCCTTTCCCGCTCGTCGGGATAGGGATACTCCCCGATCTTGATCGTGATGCAACGGGCGGGACAGACCACCTCGCAAAGCTTGCAGGCGACACATTTCGGGATCCCGTTCTCCCCCATCACGAGTTTCGGGAACCCGCGGTATCCCGGCGGGAACTTCCACTTCTCCTCCGGAAACTGCATCGTCGCTTTCTTCCCGAAGAAATGTCGCAGCGTTACCGCCAATCCTTGAACGATCGCAGGGATGTAGAGATGGTCCCAGATCTTCATCGAAGGGCGCGGGGAGACGATTACCGCCATAACGCCCTTTCATAGTGTTCGTACGTTTTCGTGACCTCTGGGATCTCCGAGATCGAGGTCGGATACCCGGGGAGCGTATGAGCCAGCTCCGAGTAGATCCGAGCGAGATCGGAGGGGACGGGTCGCCCCAGCTTCGCCGCGATCATCCGCAGGAGATCGAACGGCGCGAACCCTTTCGAAATCACGCGAATCGACTTCCGGAGCTTCTGCACCCGCCCGAACGTGTTGGTGAACGTCCCATTCTTCTCGGGAGTCAGCTCCAGAGGGAGAACCCATCTTGCCGCCCGGTGGGCGGCGCCCATCGTGGGGGCGAACTGAACGAACGTTTCCATCCCTTTCGCATATTCGTCGAAGGCGAGGTTCGAAGGAGTCGCTCCGAACCAGATCAACCCTCGCACCTTTCCACGCTGGATCTCGGTCTCCAACTCCGAAAGAGGGGTGAACCGATCGTCCCACTGATCGATCATTCCCCGCGCATTCGCCCCGGTTACGAGAAGGGAGATCCGGACGACGAGGTTCTCCGCTGAGAGTGCGTCGAGCCACTCGTGGATGCCCGGATAGGTCGTTTTCGAAACCCAACGGTCCGAGAGAAGAACTGAAACCGGCCCGTCCGACCCCAACATTCTGCCCAGGGATTTCAAGGGATCGGGATCGGTCTCCGGGATCAGGACGATCTTGATCCCTTTCGTCAGGCTCAGACGGCGAAGACGAAGGG
The DNA here is from genome assembly GCA_043809315.1 of Pseudomonadota bacterium. Taxonomy (GTDB): domain Bacteria; phylum Bdellovibrionota_G; class JALEGL01; order JALEGL01; family DATDPG01; genus JAZDDX01. The sequence goes on along the minus strand of JAZDDX010000027.1, from coordinate 81,440 downwards.
CCAGGACCGGGTGATCCTCTTCGAGATTCTCCCCGAGGACGGCGATCGTCCGGGACTCTTCGAGCGAGGTCGGGAAGGAGATCTCGAACCCCTGTTTTCGAATCTCTTCGGCCAGCTTCCGAACCTCATTCGCGACCGGCACGAAGATCCGGCTGTTTCCGGCTGCCGCGGCGAGTGTTTTCAGGAAGAAGATCTCTTCATTCGTGGCGGTCGGTTCCGCGACGATCGCGAGGCTCCGCTCCGGAAGACGCCGGAGTTCTTCCGAAATCGCCGAGACCACGCTCTCCGGATCCTTGCCGGCGAACGTCGCCAGCCGATCTTCCTTCCGGATCTCGTGGATGACAAACCGCCCTCGGTCACACAGCCACCACTCGTTCACCTCCGGTGCAATTCTCGGCGTCAGCCGGAGGAGATGGCTCTCTTTGCGCCAGGCTTGGACGTTGCATCCGAGGCTGCACTCGCCGCAGATCGTGTCGGTCGTCTTCATCTCCCAGGGGCGCGCCTGGAAACGGAACTCCCGGGTCGTGAGCGCCCCGACCGGACAGATGTCGGCGTAGTTTCCCGTGAACCCGGTCGTCAGCATCGTCCCCTCCGGAACGAAGATCTCGCAGCGGGCGCCCCGGTTTCGAATGGAGAGCTCCTCGTGCCCGGCGAGATCACGCCCGAAACGGACACAACGATTGCAGAGAACGCACCGCTCCTTGTCCAGGATGATGTGATCCCCGATCAGCTGATGTTTGGCCTTGTGGATCTTTTCAAACAAAAGGCGGCTCGCGAACTGTCCGGCATCCAGGGTAAAGTTCTGAAGCGGACACTCCCCCCCTTTGTCGCAGAACGGACAGTCGAGTGGGTGGTTCAAGAGAAAAAATTCCAGGACCCCTCTTCGCGCTTTCTGGACCGCGTCGGTGTTCGTGAAAACGACCATCCCCGCCTTGACCGGGGTGTTGCAGGAGATTTGGAGTTTGGGAACCCCCCGGATCTCGACCAGGCAGAGCCGGCAGTTCCCGTCGATCCCCAACCCCTCGTGGTAGCAGAAATGCGGGATTTCGATCCCGTGGTCGAGCGCGACCTCAAGAAGCGATTTCCCCGCTTCCGCCTCGATGGAACGACCGTCGATCGTTAGGTGGCCCTTCGCGGCGCTCATCGGTCGCACTCCCCCATCACCGGGTCGAGGCTGGCGATGATCGTCACGGCGTCCGCGATCTTGTGTCCCGGGAGAACTGTCCCCAGAGCCTGGATGTTGGCGAACGAGGGAGACTTGATTCGCATCCGATAAGCCCGCGGGCCGCCGTCGGATACGATGTAAAAACCGAGTTCCCCCTTCGCCGACTCGATCGATTCGTAGACCTCCCCGACCGGAGGCATGATCCCGCTTCCGATAATCTTGAAGTGGTGAATCAGCTCTTCCATCTTTGTGTAGACATCCTCCTTCGTCGGGAGAACCACGTCGGGAGCCTTGGTTGCCAGCGGCCCTTCCGGCATCTTCCGGATCGCCTGGCGGAGGATCTTGATCGATTCCCGCATTTCCATCATGCGGATCATGTACCGGTCGTAGGAGTCCCCTTTGCTTCCCACCGGGATGTCGAACTCGAGGTCCCCATAGGCAAGGTAGGGCCGTGACTTCCGGAGATCGAGAGGAACTCCCGCCGCACGGAGGATCGGCCCCGTGATCCCGAAGTCCCGGCAGGTCGCCTCGTCGATCACCCCCACCCCTTCGGTCCGTTTCACCCAGATGGGGTTGTTCGAGAGAAGTCGTTCGACGTCGTCCAGCCCCTTCTCGACCCCGGGGAGGAGGTTCTCCAGCTTCAGGAGAAACCCGTCCGGAAGATCGCGATACATGCTCCCGATCCGCGAAAAACTGGTGTGCATCCGGGCACCGCTCAAATCCTCCTGCAAATTATAGAGAAGCTCCCTCTGCTGGAAGGTGTGGAAGAAGATCGTCGCCGCGCCCAGGTCGAGCGCGTACGTTCCCATGCTCAGGAGATGGGATGAGAGGCGCGCCATCTCGCAACAGATCACCCGTACGTATTTGTTGCGAGGTGTGATCTCGAGATCCATCAGCTTCTCGACCGCCATCGCATACGCGACGTTGTTCGAAAGCGGGGAGAGATAGTCGAGCCGATCGGTGTACGTGATGTACTGGTGATACGTCCGGTCTTCGCCGAGTTTCTCGTACCCGCGGTGGAGATACCCGACGTGCGGATACGCCGCGACGATATCCTCCCCTTCGATCTCCAGCACCACGCGCAAAACGCCGTGCGTGGCCGGATGTTGCGGCCCCATGTTGAGCATCAACGTCCTTTCCCGCGTCGGCTTCTCGAGGGTCGGAACCGGGGGCAGCGGGATATCCGGGGAGTATATCGCGTCGCGCGAAACGTAGTTGATCTTCCGGGACGCTTGCGCCAGCTTCTGAACCTGCATCAGCGCCCAGATCAACCCTTCGGGTCTTGGCGGGCATCCGGGAACGTGGACGTCAACCGGAATCACGTGATCGAGCCCTTGCACCACTGAATAGCTGTCGAACATGCCTCCGGTGATCAGGCAGGCTCCCATCGCGATCACCCACTTCGGTTCCGGCATCTGGTCGTAAACCCGGCGCACGACCGGGGCCATTTTGTTCGTCAGCGTCCCAGCGACAATCATGAGATCCGCTTGCCGCGGTGAAAAACGGAGGGCCTCCGATCCGAACCGGGCGATGTCGAAGCGGGGTGCCACCATCGCCATCATCTCGATCGCACAGCAGGAGATCCCCATCGGCATCGGCCAGAGGGAGTTCTTCCTGCCGAGGTTCACCAGATCCGCAAGCCGGGTGGTGATGATCTCGAGGCCCCCTCCCGAATGAAGCCCGACCGGATTCTCAACCCCTGCGACGGGAAGCTCCTGTTTCATCGAGGGGATTTTCTACTTGATTTACACGGGTACGACAATCGTTGGGCTACAGGGTCGGAAGAGAAACCGGCTTCGTATAGGCCCCGCTCAAGTCGGTCAGCCGTTTCTCGGCCAGCATCTTGAGGAAGCGGCGGTGCAGGTCTTGCCAGGAAGTGACTTGCGGACAGTTCCCGTACATCCCGCAGCCGGGGTCCCCTTCGGTGCATTCGATCAACCCGATCGGTCCCTCCACCGCTTCCATGACGTCCCGCAACGTGATCTCCGCCGGTTTTTTCGCAAGGGCGTATCCGCCTCCCGGCCCCTGATACGAGCGGACCAGACGCTGGTCGACCAGATCCTTCATGATCTTCTGCAGAAAACGCATCGGGACCTGCTGGCATCGGGCGATTTCCCGGGCGAGGACGATCTTCCGATCGGTCATCGTCGCCATGAACGTCAGGGCCCGGAGGGCGTAATCGAGTTTTTTGCTGATGAGATGCACGACCCGTTCTCCGCTGCGGTTCTATGCTTCCGCCACGTGAGGGTCAAGCGATTCGGGGCGGCTCAGCAGCCGGGATCGCCAAGGACGGAGTTCTTGTGGGAACAGCTCTTCGAAGCTTGCGCGGTGTCCGGTCTCCACTCCAGAAGTTTCATCTCTCTAGCCCCGTCGCCGTTGAAGAACTCCAAGCTCAACGAAAGATCGAACGGATCGGTCGGAGTTTTCCGGACATTCAGCCGGAACTGGACCTGGCTGGAAGCCAGAAGCGATCCGAACTCCTCGTCCGAGAGGTCCCTCCGAAGAGCAGAAAGATCGAGGCGCATTACCCAGTCAGGCTTCCCAGTCCGGGGGTCGAACGTCCGGCTCATCCGAAGCGCCTGGACCTCCGGCTTCGTCCGCAACGATTCGATCCGTTGTCGAAGCACGCGATAAACGGACGGTTGAAGACCTCGAAACACTCCCGAAAACGAAACGATCTTGCGACTCCCGTTCTCGATGTTTACGGAGAACTCCCCCCGGTCCCGGTCGAAAAAAATCAATTCCGTCGATTGGCCTTGATTCGCCTGTAAGCGATCCCGCGTGATCAGCTGCTGTTCCCAGATCGTCACCGCGGCATATGTCGGCATCGGGAGTATTGAAATCACTCCGAGAATTCCAACCCAGATTGTTCCGCGACCGGCCTTCACGCGTAACGAATTAACATCATATAGGGTCTCGAATCAAGCGAAATAACGCGACGCGCTAACTTCTTGAAATTTCAGTCAGTTCCGCTCGGATCGTCGGGGGGGGGTGGAATATTCTCGAAATCGGCGTCCCGAACCGGGATGGCCCGGTAGGTAAAGAACTTTAAAGTCAGAAAGCCATTAAAGACCCGTGTCATCCCGCCCGCAACAACCGTTTGCGAGCCGGCGGTCAACGCATTGAACGAGATGAACGATTGCACCAGCTCAAGTCCCAGCGAAATCCCCTCCCCCAGATACCAATCGAGCCCGGCTCCAATGTTTCCGCCGAACCCGTACGTCGACTCCCGACTCGATCCCGTCGTGTCGATGAACAACGAACCGTACGTGAAACCGGCCTTGAGATACGGCCGAAACGACCCTTTCCGGAACGTGCGGGGAAAGAGGCGCGCGAAATCGAGAACCGGATCGAGATCGGCCTGAAGGAAGTAGTGACGAGACGATCCGGCCGCCAGGGTGATGTTCTTGTAGTAACCCACGAGATCCCCGTCCAGCGCCAGATTCCAGGGGAGTTGAACACCGCCGAAGAACCCGCCGCCGAGCGAATCCCGGTCGACAACCCCGAGCTTGGCTCCGACATACCCGTTCGCAACGCCGGAGAAAACGGATACGCCGACCGCCACGACGATTCGACAGACAACCGTTCGGGAACTCATCTCTTGGACTCTAAACCGGCTAAAATTCTTTACAAGCGCTTTATCGGATGCCATTCCGTAAGGTGGAGGCTTTTCCCATGACGCATGGACCGATCTCGTCCTTTTTGAAAGAGCATTATCGGCATTTCAATGCGGCCACGCTGCTCGACGCCTCCGAAGCTTATCGCGGCCACCTTGATCGCGGCGGACTGATGTTTCTGGCGATGGCCGGCGCGATGAGTACCGCCGAGCTTGGAAAAACTCTGGCGGAGATGATCCGGAACGAGAAGGTTCACGCGATCTCCTGCACGGGAGCCAACCTCGAGGAGGATCTTTTCAATCTGGTCGCCCACTCGCATTACAAGCGGATTCCAAACTACCGGGATCTCACCCCGGACGACGAGGAAGCACTCCTCAAGCGCCACTTGAACCGCGTGACCGACACTTGCATTCCGGAGGAAGAGGCGATGCGCCGGATCGACCGCTTCATGGCGGACGAGTGGGAGACGGCGGATCGCAAGGGGGAAACCGCGTTTCCGCACGAGTTCTTCTACCAGGTGATCCGCTCCGGAAAGCTCAAGCCGTACTACGAAATCGATCCGAAAGACTCGTGGGTCGTCGCGGCCGCCGAGAAGAACCTGCCCCTCTTCGTACCGGGATGGGAGGACTCGACGCTCGGAAACATGTACACCGCGCGCTTCATCGAGAAGAAGGTCCGCAACGTGCACACCGTCCGTTCCGGGATCGAAACGATGGTGGAGTTGGCCGGATGGTACGAACGGAAAAGCCGGGATCACTCGATCGGCTTCTTCCAGGTCGGAGGGGGGATCGCCGGCGATTTCTCGATCTGCGTCGTCCCGATGCTCGAACAGGACCTCAAGAAGCAGATCCCGGTCTGGGGGTACTTCTGCCAGATCAGCGACTCCACGACGAGCTATGGCTCTTATTCGGGGGCGGTACCGAACGAGAAGATCACCTGGGGGAAGCTCCGGGCCGAGACCCCGAAGTTCGTCATTGAGTCGGATGCGACCATCGTCGCGCCGCTCGTGTTCGCCTACGTTCTGGGCTGGTGAGAACGGATCCGCTCCCGGATCTCGTTCCTCGCTTCCATCGTCAGCATCGAACCCCGAAGAGAGCGAAAAAGAAACGGAAATAGTCCGTCAGCGCGAAGTTCGGGTCCCACGTGCCGAAGATCTCGAGAAGCGCCGAGACGCCGAGGACGTTGATTCGGCAGAGCACGTTCCGGCGAAACCAGCCGGAGGACAGAAGCTCCCGGTGCCGCTCCGCCCGAAGCTGAGACACGCCGATGGTAATGCCAAGCAGGGTCGCAAAGAACAGATACGATCCAAACGAAACGAGAGAGCGGGCCAGCCCGAACTTCATCACGTTGTGGAGGTCGAAAAGGAGGTGAAAGAGGCAGTTTCCGAACGTGGCGGCGGCCAGGGTGGCCATGAAAAGACGCAATTTCGGTCGCCCTTTGAAATACCGGACAAAGACCGGATAGAAGAACAGGTCGACCAGAAGCTCCTTGAAATAGAAATTGTATCGATTCCAGAACTCCACGAACGTCCGCGACTCGAACGCACGGTAGGTAACCCGGAGGGCATTGAATCCCGCCATCCGGCAAACCGCGACGATGATCGCGCCGCCCCAGGTCAGGAGCAGGAGCTTCTTGAAAAAAAACCAGAGAAGAACCCCCCAGCAGAGCCAGGGGGAAAGATTCTCCCCTCTCTGGAGTCTCGTGATCGCCGACGGCAACGCCGGCAGATGGAATGTCGCGCTCCACGGATAGAAAAAGTCAAGGCGGGTTTTGGCGCCGGTGATCAGATGGTCAAGAAGGAGCAGTCCCAGCCAGACAACGGCACCCCAAAGCACCAGCTTGATCCCCTTCAACCGCGCGATGGCCAGCTCCTCTTCGGTCCGGCACTCGATTCTCGTCAGGTTCGTCGCTCCCTTGGGGGTCGGAACAACCGAAATGCCGCCGAGTTGGCCCCAGAACGGGTGAAAGTACCCCAACTGCGTCAGGAACGGGGTCGACTCGGAACGTAACGCATTGTCGAGACTGTATGCGACATACCAGAAATAGTGGCCCCAAATCAGGAGGAACGTCCAAAGAACAATCCAAGCCGGGCTCCCCGCAGGGAGAAGGGAAACGGAAACGAAGAGCCATAAGGTAAAAAGGAGAAGCGTAGTAACCGGATGTTTCAAAACCCCACGACGGGTCAGGTGAAAAAAGAACCAGGATAAGGTCAGTACGCCGACGGCCATAGCGATCATCCATGGGCGGCTGATTCTCGATCCTCCGCCTTCCAACGTCCCCAGAATCGATTGCACGCGGTGAATGGACGGAGAGAAACGGAACATCCACCAAAATGCACCCAGAAGAACCCACCACCTCCGGAACGAGGGAAGAAAGGTAATGAAAGCCAAAAGAACCGTCGCCTCCCGCCACCAGGAGACTCGGATGAGAGCAAGGATCGAGCCGAGAATCGTGAGCGCGACCCACTTCCCCCACCCGGTCGCGGCCCAGCTTCGGAACCGATTCGACCGATCGATCGCCGGGATCAACCGGAACCGAACAGCCCCTTTCATCGCGTCCATTCCCGATCCTTGAGGATCCCTGCCAGCGTGGAACGATCCGCCTTCCCATGCTCGGTCCGCGGAATCGCCTCGATCTCGATGATCTCCTCGGGAATCATGAACCCAGCGACTCGTTTTTTCATCTCGTCCAGGAGCGCTGCCGTGGGCACGGTCCCCCCGGAGCGGAACGCAACGATCGCCTCAGCCCTGCCGTCTTCCGTCGTTCGCGTGCAACAGACGACGTCGGCCGTCGGATCGATCTCGCGGAGGTGAAACTCCACCTCCTCCAGCTCCACCCGCTGCCCAAAGACCTTCACCTGAAAGTCCGCCCGCCCCGTCAAATGAAAGAACCCCTGTGCATCTTCGTGCCCGAGATCCCCCGTCGCAAACCAGAGCGACGATCCGAGCGTCGGATGGACCAGCGTCCGATACCTCCGATTCGTGGAATCGGGATCGTCGAGATACCCTCGCGTCACGACGGGGCCGGAGAAAACCAGTTCCCCGTTTTCACCCGCAACGCGAAACCGTCCACTCTCGTCCACGATCCCGGCTGCCACCCCCTGAATCGGTTTTCCGATCGAAAGTACTCCCCGCCCCGGCGTTAGATTCGGCGGATCGCCGACCCGCTCGATCGAGCAGTGGATCGTCAACTCGGTCGGTCCGTACATGTTGTACAGTTCGCTTCGCGGGGCCGCCTTTCGCCAGGCTTTCGCCAACGATCCGGGAAAAGGCTCTCCGCCGAAAAGAGAGTGTTTGAGAGAGGGGAACGAACCCGCCTTCAAAAGATTCATCCGGCGCAGGAATGTGACAACGGCCGGTACTGAGTTCCAAACCGTGAGCTCGTGGGAACGGATGAAGTGCGCGGGGGCGAGCCTCTCCCGTTCGGGAACGACGTGAAGCGAGGCACCGCTCAGCCACGCCATGAACAGATCGAAGATCGAAGCGTCGTACGAGTTCTCGAATGTCTGGGAGATGCGGTCCTCCGGAGAAAAACCGAAGTAGGCGCTGCAAACGCTCAAGACGTGAGCCAGATTCCACCGGCTCACTCTCACCCCTCTCGGTTCTCCGGTCGTCCCGGAGGTGAAAATGAGATAGGCCAGGCTGTCCTCAAAAACCTCTTCCGGTTTCGGTGGGTCGATCGCGGAGAGCTCTCCACGCCCCGTGACACGGAACGATCCCACCGTCGAGGACCTGGATCCGGGGGACGTGAGGTGAGGAACGAAATCCGCCCCGAGATCGCCCGTCAGACGTTTGAGGCCGTTCCTGTCGACGACAACGGCGTTCAGCTTCGCGCGTTTTGCGATCTCCCGGACGCGGGTAGCGGGAAGTCCCAGTCCGAGAGGAACGAACGTCCCCCCAACCCAGGAAGCCGCCAGGATCCCTGCATACGCTTCCCAACTCCTCCCCGCGAGAATCCCGACTCGAAGCGGCGCCTCACGAGGAATCTGGTGCAGCCACCCCGCGATCCCCCCAGCCATCCATGCGACGTCAGCATACGAATAGGTCTCTCCGTCGACCACGAGCGCCGGCCGAGCAGGTTGTTTCCGGGTGATCTCCAGAAACGGAACGGCCGGATTGAGATCAAGCGACAGCTTCAATCGACGGGATTGTATCAGAGATCAGCCGAGGGGCAGAACGGAGCGAGCGCACACTCCCGACAACGGGGATGGATCGCCTTGCAGACGTTCCGTCCGTGCCAGATCAATTGATGCGAAAAAACGGTCCAGGTTTTACGCGGAATTGTTTTCATCAGGTCTCGTTCGACCTTCACAGGATCGTTGGCTTTCGTGAGCCCGAGCCTCCTACTGATCCGCCCGACATGCGTGTCGACGACAACGCCATCGTTCTTGCCGAATCCGGATCCCAAAACGACGTTGGCAGTCTTCCGCCCGACACCGCGGAGCCGGGTCAGTTCCTCCATCGTCCGGGGAACCTTTCCGCCGTGCAGTTCGTCGATCTTCCGGAAGGCCTCCAGGATCGAGCGGGCCTTCGTCCGGAAGAACCCGGTCGACCGGATCATCCCCTCGAGTTCGCCCCGATCCGCCGTCGCGAACGCACGCGCCGTCCGGTATCTCCGGAAGAGCCCCGGCGTGACCTGGTTCACACGGAGATCAGTGCACTGCGCGGATAAGATCGTGGAAACGAGGAGCTGGAGTGGGTTCTTGTGGCGCAGGGCCGTCGACGCCTCCGGGTAGAGCCGTCGAAGAATCCGCAGGATGTTTTGGATTCTCTTATCCACGTGAAACACCCCGCAGGAAATTCTCCACGCGTTCCGCGGGCATTGTATTGAGGACGTCCTTCGCTTCCAGTCCCCCTTTGCGCGCGGCGTATATACCGAACCGGAGATGCTCGAATCCGAACGTATCGTGGGCATCCGGATTGATGGAGATCCGGACCCCCTTATCTTTGGCATACCCGAGCCATCGCCAATCGAGATCTAGGCGCTGCGGATGGGCGTTCAACTCGATGATCTTCTTCTGCTCCGAGGCCCGGTCGATCAGGGCCCGGAGATCGATCGCAAACGCCGGACGCTCGAGAAGGAGCCGGCCGGTCGGATGTCCGAGCATCGTGCAATGCGGATTCGAGAGAGCCGCAAGACACCGACGGGTCATTTCGTCTTCCGACATCTGGAAGCGCGAGTGCACCGAGGCGATCACGAAGTCGAACCTTCGCAGGATCCGGTCGGGATAATCCAGAGATCCGTCCGGCAAGATGTCCGATTCGATCCCGTGGAAGATCCGAAATTTCGGGAACTCTTTCGCAAGGCGGTCGATCTCCCGTCTCTGTCGGCCGATGGCGACTTCCTTCAACCCCCCTGCGTAGCTCGCGGTCTGACTGTGATCCGCGATCCCGATGTACGTGAGCCCCGCGTCAGCCGCTGCCTCAACCATCTCCGTGAGCGTGCTCCGCCCGTCGCTGTACGTGGAATGAACGTGAAAAACCCCCCTGAGATCGCTCCTCTCCACCAACGTCGGGATCCGTTTCCGGGCGGCCCGTTCGATCTCCCCGCGGTCCTCCCGAAGCTCAGGAGGAATGAAAGAAAGCCCCAGGGCCCGAAAAATCGACTTCTCGTCTTTTTGGGGGCTCAATTTCGTTCCTCGGAAAAGGCCGTACTCGTTCAGTTTGAACCCCTTCTTCTTGGCCAACGCACGCAGCTTCGTGTTGTGCTCCCGGCTCCCGGTGAAATGCTGGAGCGCGAACGGGAACTGTTCTTCCGTCACGACCCGAAGATCGAACGCCAGCCCCCTCTCGAATACGACTCTCGACTTCGTCTCGCCATGCTCCGTGACACGGACCACTCCGGGAAGCTTCGTGAACTTCTCCATCACCGCTTTGGGCCGCCGGGAGGAGCAGACGATGTCGACATCCCGGACCGTCTCGTTCCGCCGCCGGAGACTCCCCGCCAGGGAAACCTGCAGGACCTCTCTCCAACCGGAGATGGTGTTTTTGACTTCTTCCGCAAGGTCGATCGCTTCGGCGAAGAGAAACAGATCCTGGTTCTTTCGCACATTCGCGATCCCTGCCAGGATCTTCTCCTGCGTCTTGAGCCCGAACCCTTCCAGCATCGCGATCCGATTCCCCCGACAGGCCTTTTCCAGACCATCGAGCGAATAGATCCCCAGCTTTTCGTGGAGCGCCCTGACTTTCTTCGGACCGAGGCCGGCGACCTTCAAGAGATCCAGCAGACCCTCCGGGGTCTCGGAGCGAAGTCGTTCGTACTCCTCCAAGCGGCCGGTACGCGCAAGCGCCGTGATCTTCTCCGCCAAAGCCTTTCCGATCCCTTCGAGCTCCTCCAGCGAACCCCGCTCCACCCGCTCCGCTAGGTCGCTCCCGACCTCCTCAAGCTTCCGCGCGGCATTTCGATACGCCCGGATCTTGAACGGATTCTCCCCTTTAAGTTCCAGAAGAACCGCTATCTCTTCCAGGAGACCGGAAATCTCGGCTGAACTCAGTTTCACGGTGAGAAGTTGTGCCGGTTTTACGTCGACTCCGCAAGTTGACCCTGTTCCACCGGCGCCGTATGGTGCCACCCGAACGGGGTATCGATGAATCGGTTCGGAGTCACCCAACAGATCTGTTTCTGTTACGGACATCGTCTTCTCGACTACGATGGGAAGTGCGCCCACCTCCACGGCCACAATGCCGTGGCGGAGTTGACGTTCGAGTCCCCGTCGCTCGACGGTCGGGGGATGGTGGTCGATTTCAACGAGATCAAGTCGAAGCTCAAGGCCTGGATCGAGACAACGATCGACCACAAAATGCTCCTACGCAGGGACGACCCTCTCGCGTCCCCTCTCGAAAAACTGGGTGAGCCGGTCTTCCGGATCGAGGGAAACCCCACGGCGGAAAACATCTCCCGAATTTTGTTCGAAAAGGCCGAGTCTTTAGGGCTCCCCGTGACCGAGGTGAAAGTCTGGGAAACCCCGACGCAGTACGCCCGATACTGGAAATCTTAGACTGCCGCCGGTCGATAAGCGGCTGACGCGTGTCTTCCTTCGAAGACCCTCACCTCGTGAACCTTTCCACCCTGCCGACCGACCGGGCCGGCCAGCTCCCGGCAGATCCAGGCCGCGATGTTCTCCGCCGTCGGGGCGAGATCGGTGAACGGCGGGACTTCGTTCAAGTACGTATAGTCCAGTTTCTTCACGACTCCTGTCAGAGCGGAAGTCACCTGCACGAAGTCGACGGCCATCCCCTCCGAGTCCAAGCCGTCCGCCTCGACCTCGACCTCCACCTTCCAACTGTGTCCGTGCAACGGTTCCGGTTTCCCGTGATACGAACGAAGGTTGTGGGCAGCTTCGAAGAACGCCTCCGTGCGGACAAGGTAACGGTCGCTCATGAGCGGTTCAAAACACGCCGAATCGGCGAGGTCAAGGCTTGCCGCAGTTAGCGGACGCGGACCCCGACCGGCAGTTTCTCGACCGCCATCCCCTCCAGCGCCGGCGTCTGGCAGCAGAGCTCTCGTTTCTTCTTTTTCTTCGGGTCGGAGCGGAGGTTCGCGGCGCAGTTTTTGCAGGTGGCGTTCCAGCAAAACTGTTCGTAGGCGATCTGAAAATCGAGGTACTGAAAGCAGCGGAGGAGTTCCAGGCGTTCGGGGACCCGATACCCCTTCCCCTCAACCGTGATCTCGACAAGGCGCCCCACCTCGCCATAGAGGCGGGTGGTTTCGTCCCCTCCCCCCTTCAACACGGAACTCATTCTATCGGGCCGATCGCTCAAACGCCAATGCCCACGAATGTCACGTTACGACGTCGGCTTGATCAGGGACATGAACTCCGCGCGGGTCGCGTACCGCTCCTGGAAGGCCCCCAGCATCGCGCTGGTGACCGCCACGGAGTTCTGCCGTTCCACCCCCCGCATCATCATGCAGAGGTGCTGCGCCTCCATCACGACCGCCACCCCGAGAGGGGTGAGCGCGTCCTGAATCGTGTTGGCGATCTCCCACGTGAGGCGTTCCTGAACCTGGAGGCGGCGGGCGTAGATGTCGACGAGGCGGGCCATTTTGGAGAGACCGATGATCTTCCGGTTCGGGATGTAGGCGACGTGACACTTCCCGAAAAACGGAAGCATGTGGTGCTCGCAGAGGGAGAAGAAGTCGATGTTCCGGACCATGACCATGTCCCGCTGCTCCTCCGTGAAGACGGCCCCGTTGACCACCTTCTTCGGATCCTCCGAATACCCCTTCGTCAGGAACCGGTACGCCTTTGCCACCCGTTCCGGCGTTTTCAAAAGCCCTTCCCGTTCCGGGTTTTCGCCGATTTGTTTGAGGATTTCCCGAATCTGCTCTTCCACGTTGCCTCCCTAAATGAGCGGCGCATCCAACCAGATTCGCTCTGTCGGGTCAACCCGGACCGGCCCGGTTGTGATACGATTCTCACGCTTGAATACGACCGTCCGGGAAGAACGACTCTCCCTCTGGTGGCCGATCGCCGCCTCCCTCTTCCTCCATTTCTTTTTCGTAGGGCTGATCCCGACATTCGGGACCTGGTCCAAGGATACGGCGGTCGCCGCCTCCCGCGAAAAAGTCCTCCGGGTCCGTTTCCCGGAAACGAAATCGGATCGGAACCTCTTGAGCCCGAAAGGGGAACTGGTCGACCTCCTCGACTCGAAAGCGAACGAAAAAAAGGCGCCAGACAATGCTCAGTTTTGGAGCGACAAAAACCGCACAGCCGAGCGGGAAACCCAGGCCCGTTTGACGGGACCGAACCCGACCTCCCCGATCGGGAGAGCCGGATCCACTGCCCGGGAGTCAATGAAACCGGGAAACGGAAAGTTCCGCTGGGACGTCCCGTCTTCCATTCTGGGGAAAGAAATGCCCGCCATGGGACCGTCGAACTCCAAGCTCGCCATGCTCGCTCCGTCGAATTATCTGCCGCAGATCGCGATCGGCGATTCCACCGTTCTGAACACGCGGGAATATGCCTACGCCACCTTCTTCATCCGAATGAAACGGCAGATGGAGGCGATCTGGGATCCGACCTCGACCATTTCCTCTGAGCGTCTCGCGAGGGATCAATACGTGACGACCCTCCAGTTCACGATCAAGAAGAACGGATATCTGAACGATCTGTTCCTTCTGAATTCGTCCGGGAACCGCAAGCTGGATCAGGAGGCGATCGACGCCGTCCGGCGCGCGGCCCCGTTCTTGAACCCCCCGCCGCAGCTGGTGGAAGAGGACGGGTTGATCCACGTCCCGAACTGGGGGTTTATCGTAACGCTTCGGCCGGTTTATTGAGTCTTCTCCAGCAGCAAACCCGAGAGAAACCGAGACGAGGGAACCGTCCAACCTGTCGGCGCGACTCGCCGAACCACATCCGTCTTCTTGTCCGTGCCGCCCGGATAGACCAGAAATCCCGGGACTTGGAGTTTCTTGCAATAGAAGTGCAAGGCGGAGGGCCAAGACTGTTCGGATGTCTTCGCTTCCACCAGTACCTGGGGTTTAAGATCCCTGCAGAGAAGGAAATCGACCTCCCTCCGATCCTGATCTCGGAGATAGAAAAGTTCCCAGCGGCCGAACCCCTGCTCGGACCAGGCGGAACATGCCGCCGCAAGCTGGACGGCTAGATAGTTTTCAAAACGTGCCGCGGGATTTTCGACGAAGGTCCATTGATAGAAGTACCACTTGGGTTCTTTTTTCACGGCCCGATGGATTTTCCGATGGTAGGGATGAACCCGGAACCCCAGATAGAGCACTTCGAAAAGGCGGAGCCACGATTTCACGCCGATCGTACTTGACTCGATGTCCTCTGAGAGGCTCTTGACCGAAATCGGAGATCCGACCCGGTCCGGCAGGATTCTCGCCAGCAGGTCCAACTGATCGAGGCGCTGAACGGCACTGAAATCGCGCGTATCTTCTCGAACCAAGCGGTCCAGGTACTGATCCTGCCATCTTCGCAGCCGCTGCTCACTTCCTTGAAGCAGGGGCTTCGGAAAGCCGCCCAGACGAATCAGGTCCCGATCCGACCCGGTCGGGTCGCCGGGCTCCCATTCCGCCCAGTTTCGCGGCGACGCTAGTTTTCCCCTAAATCTCTTGAACTCATCCCACGTGATCGGCCACAGATGGTACAGATCGTACCTCCCCTGAAGGCTGTCACCTCCCCTTAGATACTGATCCATTTTCCCGGAGCCCGTGACGAGGAAATTTTCCCGCCGATCGGCTGAATCGTAGTATCCCTTCAGAATCTTCTTCCAGTCCCGTCGTTTATGGATCTCATCGAAGATGACCAGCCGCCGTTCGCTGCGAAAGAAGTACGGGTCCTTGGCGAATGCTTTGCGGGTCTCGACCGTATCCCAGTTGAAATAGTTCCCCGGAAGTTTTGAAACCATCCAAGTCTTGCCCACTTGCCGTGCGCCCGTTATCCAGACCATCGGCACAAGGCTCTTGCTCTGCATCTCAGAGAAGGCCCACCGGGAGAGCAGTCGAGGAAACTCGGTCATCACAAACCAAATATAGATATCCAATTCACGCGCGTCAATTAGATATCTAGCTTTAACTTACGCGCGCACAAAACTACTCATTCCATGGATCTACGGAGACTTTCGAACCGGTTTCGCGCCCGGCGGGTTCCAGGTGAGGATCGGTTCCCGCGCAGCCCTCGTCTCGTCGAGCCTGCGGATTCCCAGGTTATGGGGTGCACCGGTTAGCTTCTCCGGATTCGTTTTCGCTTCCTCCGCGATCAGGGTGAGGATCGCTACGAATCGGTCTAAATCTTCCTTCGACTCCGTCTCCGTAGGCTCGATCATGAGCGCTCCGCGCACCACGAGAGGGAAATAGACCGTCGGCGGATGGATCCCGAAATCCATCATCCGCTTGGCGACGTCGAGCGTGGAAACGTGGTTCGCCTGCTGCCATTTGTCGGTGAACACCGCCTCGTGGAGCGTCGGCGTCGAGTACGGAAGGTGATACGAAGCTTTCAGCTTCGTCTTGAGGTAGTTCGCGTTCAGCACCGACCCGTTCGCAATCTCCGAGATCCCCTCCGGCCCGAACGCATAGATGTAACAAAGCGCCCGAACCAGGACCCCGAAATTCCCGTAGAACGACCGGAACCGCCCGATTGTGTGTGAAACCGTATCGTCGAGAAAATAGGTATCTTCTCCCCGCTTCCGGACCAGCGGAATCGGCAGGAAATCGAGGAGTTTCTCGGAAACCACCACCGGCCCCGCCCCCGGACCCCCTCCACCGTGCGGCGTGGAAAAGGTCTTGTGGAGGTTAATGTGCATGACGTCGACCCCGATCGCGCGGAAATCGACCTTGCCGACGAGGGCGTTCAGGTTCGCGCCATCGCAGTAAACCAACCCACCCCGCTCGTGAACCAAGCTCGCGATCTCGATGATCTTCTCTTCGAAGATCCCCAGAGTGTTCGGAACGGTGACCATGATCCCGGCCACCGTGTCGTCCATCGCCTTCTCGACATCGGCGACTTCGAGCATCCCATTTGGTCCTGAGGCGAGTTGCTTCACCTTGAGACCGCAGAGTGCGGCACTCGCCGGGTTGGTGCCGTGCGCGGAATCGGGGACGAGGATCGTCGTCCGCTGCTTCTGCCCCTTTTTCCGGTGATACGCCCGGATCATCTGGACGCCGACCAGTTCGCCATGCGCACCGGCCGCCGGCTGGAGACTGCATCCCTTGAGTCCGGTGATCGTGATCAACGCCTGCTGGAGTTCGTACATCAGCGCCAGCGCCCCCTGGGCATACTTCTCCGGCGTGTACGGATGGAGCGAAGTGAACCCTTCCTCCGACGCGACCCGTTCGTTGACCCTCGGGTTGTATTTCATCGTGCACGAACCGAGGGGATACGTCCCGCTGTCGATCCCAAAGTTGAGCTGGGAAAGACGCGTGAAATGGCGGACCACCTCCACTTCGGAGAGTTGAGGAAAGTTGGGAACCTTCGTCCGCAGCAAGTTCGACGGAACGACCTTTGAAAGTTCCTCAGCCGGGATCGGAGGAACATACCCGTTCCGCTCCCCGTCCCCTTTCGTGTGGCTCTTCTCGAAGAGATTCGAGACGTGATGGAACGCCCGCTGGATCTCGTTCGGTTCCTTCATAGCGCCTTCCTAGCCGCGGCAACGTAGCGATCCAGATCGTCCGGGCTCTTCGTCTCGGTGACGGCAATCAGGAGATCGTGGGTCCGGGCCTGATCCCATTTCGAGATCGGAATCCCCCCGAGGACTTTTTCTGCTTCCATCTTCGAGAGAAACGCCTCGGTTGAAATCGGGAGCCGAACCGTGAACTCGTTGAAGACCGGCCCCTTGTAGACCGCCTCGACCCCTTTCAGTTCCAGCAGACTCGTCCGCAGCTTGTGTGCCGCCCACATATTTCGGAGCGCGATCTCCCGCAGTCCGCGCTCCCCGACCGTCGCGAGATAGATGCAGGCTCGCAGGGCGCAGAGCGAGTGATTCGTGCAGATGTTGGAGGTCGCCTTCTCGCGGCGGATGTGTTGTTCGCGGGTCGCGAGCGTCAACACGTACCCCTCTTTTCCCTCGCGGTCGACGGTCCTTCCGACCAGCCGCCCCGGAATCTGCCGCACATATTCCCGTTTCGTCGCGAGCAGTCCGACGTACGGCCCGCCGTAATTCAGGTAGTTTCCGAACGACTGCCCCTCCCCGGCGACGATGTCGGCCCCCTCCGAACCGGGATCCCGGATTGCGCCGAACGCCATCCCCTCCGGAGTCGCGGTGATCAACAAACCGCCGCCCGCATGAACGGAGTCAGCCAGCGGAGACAGGTTCTCGATGACGCCGAAGAAGTTCGGTTGCGATATCACCCCCGCCAGGGTGCCGGTCGGAAGCGTCGGAAGAACCGTCCGACCGGAAGCATCGAGTTCGAGCTCGACAATCTCTACTTCCGTTTCCCGGAGATAGGCCCGAATCACCTGCTGGTATTCCGGATGGAGTCCCTTCGAAAGAAAAATGCGGTTCCCATCCTTGATCCGCATCGCCATCAAAACCGCCTCGGCTGCAGCCGACGCCCCGTCGTACATCGAGGCATTCGCGCAATCGAGACCGAAGAGATTCGCGACCAGGGATTGAAATTCGAAGATCGCCTGCAAGGTTCCCTGACTCACCTCCGGCTGGTACGGCGTGTATGCCGTCAGGAACTCCCCGCGGCTGGAGAGCGCGTCGACGATCGTCGGCACGAAATGGTCGTACGCCCCTCCCCCGAGAAACGAGAGCCATTTCTCCCCGTTGGGGAGGTTCTTCTGGGCCAGAGCGTGAAAATATCCGAGAAGTTCCGATTCGGTCTTCGCCGCCGGCAGTTCCGGGGCGCTCTTCTTCCGGGACGACGCCGGAATCGAACGGAAGAGGTCGTCGATCGATTGGACGCCGATCTCCCTGAGCATCGCCTCCCGGTCGGCGCCGGTCAGGGGAATGTAACGCATTATTCTTCCTGCGATTCGCAGTATTTTTTGTATGCCGCAGCGTCCATCAGTTTATCGATCCCCTTGGTGTCGGTGAACTTGACCTTCACCAGCCACGCCTCACCGTACGGATCTTCGTTCATCATTTCCGGGGAATCGAGAAGGTCATCATTGATCTCGATCACCTTTCCGGAGATCGGGGCAAACACATCGGAAACCGCCTTCACCGACTCGACGCTCCCGAACGGCTCCTCGCGCGCAAGCTCCGCCCCCTCCTCGGGGAGATCGACGTGCACCACGTCCCCCAAATGCTCCTGGGCATAGTCCGTGAGGCCGATGGTCGCGGTTTTCTGTTTCAGATCAATGCGCGCCCACTCGTGTTCGCGCGTGTAACGAAGATCATCCGGGATTTCCATGGTCAATTTCTCATCACAGAACTTTTACCCCCGCAAGGGATTTATTTTTTCACCGACCCTGCGACAAACGGAGGTTTCGTGATCGCCGCCCGGTTATCCTTCTCGCGGATCCGAACCGAGAGTTCGTTCCCTTCCTTCAACTCCGCCGGAAGCATCGCCAACCCCACCCCCTGCTTGAGGGTCGGGGAAAAGGTCCCGCTCGTAACCTCCCCGATCTTCCTGCCGGCGGAATAGATCTCGTAGTGCGGACGCGGGATCCCGCGGTCGATCATCTTGATGCCGCGGATCCTCCGCGTGAGCCCCTTCTCTTTCTGCTCAACCAGACGGTTCCGGCCGAAAAATGTTCCTTTGTCCATCTTGACGATCCAGGCCAACCCCGCCTCGAGAGGAGTCGTGTGTTCGTTCAACTCGTTTCCGTAGAGCGAGTACCCCATCTCCAGACGAAGCGTATCGCGCGCGCCCAGACCGATCGGCGTGATCCCGACCGAACTCCCTTCCTTCATCAGGAGATCCCAAATCTCGACGGTTTTCTCCCACGGGAGATAGATCTCGAACCCGTCCTCGCCCGTGTATCCGGTCCGAGAGATCATCACTGCGGCACCGGAGAGTTCGGTCCACGTGAACTCGTAGTATCCGACCGTCGAAAGATCGCGATGGACGAGACGGCTCAAGAGATCTTCGGACTTTTTCCCCTGAAGGGCGAGCAACCCGTAATCGTCGCTCCGGTCCTCGACCTTCGCCCCCTCCATCGGGTGTCCCTCGAACCAGCGAAGCACGTTCTCCTTCCGCGAGGCATTCACGACAAAAAGGAAATGTTCCTCCCCGATCCGATAGAGCGTGCAGTCATCGACGATCCCCCCCTCGGCATTCAGGATCGCCGAGTACTGGACTTTTCCCGGCTTCAAGGCGGAGGCGTCGTTGGTGGAGACTTTCTGGCAGAACTCCAGTGCCTGCTTCCCCCGGATCTCGATCTCCCCCATGTGGCTCACATCGAAGATCCCGACCGCAGTCCGGACCGCTTCGTGCTCTTTCAAGATCCCGCTGTACTCGAGCGGCATCTCCCATCCTGCGAACGGGACGATCTTCCCCCCCAGACTCTTGTGCCGTTCGTACAACGGCGTCCGCTTCAGCTCCGTCATTTCCGCTCCATCCATTTCTCCGCCGCTTCCAGCGTGTTTGAGAGAAGCATCGCTATCGTCAAGGGTCCCACCCCCCCCGGAACCGGGGTCAGCCATCCTGCCCGCTCCGATGCCTCCGAAAACTTTACATCCCCCGTCAACGTCCCGTCCGGGTTTCGGTTGATCCCGACGTCGACCACCGCCGCCCCCGGCTGGATCCAATCACCGCGGACGACCTCGGCCTTCCCGATCGCCGCGATCAGGATGTCGGCTTCGCGACAGACCGCCGGGAGATCTATCGTACGCGAGTGACAGATTGTCACGGTCGCGTGGCGATTCAACAGGAGCTGCGCCACCGGCTTCCCGACGATGTTGCTCCTTCCCACGACCACCGCCCTCTTCCCCTCGATCGGCACTTTGTATTCCTCCAGAAGGCGGACGATTCCCAGGGGGGTGCAGGGAACAAACCCCGGCTGCCCGGTCGCAAGCCGCCCGGCGTTGATGACATGAAAGCCATCGACATCTTTCGAAGGATCGACGGCATCCAGGATCCGCTCCGGGCGGATCTGCTTCGGCAGGGGGAGCTGGACGAGGATCCCGTGGATCGCGGGATCGCGGTTGAGAGCTTCGATCTCTTTGATAAGCGACCCTTCCGCCAAGTCGGCGGACAACTCGATCTTCCGGGAATGGATCCCCACCTCGCCGCACGTTTTGACTTTGCTTCCGACGTAGACCTTGGATGCGGCATTGTCGCCGACCAAGAGCGTCGCCAACCCAGGAATGACCCCGGTCCGGGCCGAAAACGTCCGGATCCGGGTCGTAAGATCGCTTCGGATTTTTTTTGCGAACGCCTTGCCGTCCAGGAGCACCACGGCGCGGCAGTCTATGCTTTTACATCGCTTTGGGCAAAAGCCCGACGTCCTCGAGATGGACCTTTTCTCGCGCTTCCTTCTGGAGGTCGATCAGGCGAAGGTGCGATTCGAGAATCCCCTTCAATTTCCCCTCGAACTCCGCCCGCTGTTTCTTGAGGTCGTTGATCTCATCGATGATCTGCGTCAGCCGCTCGTGCGCCTGGTGGAGGATCTTGTCGGCCTGGAGCTCGGCTTGGCCGATCAGAACGTCGGCCTCTTTCTGGCTGGTCTTTTTCATCCCCTCGACCAGCTTCTGAGCCATCATCAACGTCTCTTGAAGCGTGTGTTCTTTTTCTTTGTATTCCAACACCTTCTTATTCAAGTCATCAACCTGTACTTTAAGTTTATGGTTCTCCCGCAACATCTCTTCCCAGTCATTCCGGACCAGCTCCAGAAACGCTGCCACCTGTTTCGGATCGAGCCCCTGGAGGGACTTCCGGAACGTATGATGTTGAAGATCGAGCGGGGTCAGTTTCATGGTCGGCCTCCCGTGCCGCAGGGGAGTATATCAGGCGCTCAGGCGGGGGTCGATAGTCGGGCACGGACGTCGTCAAGACACTCTTGCCCGAAGAGGATGGTCCGCGAACCCATCACAGCATTGTCGAGAAGGTCCATCAGCGCCGCCCCACCCTCCATCTTGAAATGCATGATGCACTTTGGGTTCGTGCAATGACCCGGATGGTCGGCATCGAGGTGCGCGGAGACGGTAGGAATCCCGTTTGCCACCAAACCAATGGCGTGCCCCGCCTCATGAATCATCACGACCTGTTCCAGCGAGCTCCGAAGATCGGGTCGATTTTTCGTTCTCTGGTCGATCGCACCCTTAAAGACAGCCACGACTCCGTCGGGGTCGACGTTGAGGCCGACGATATCGTTCATCTTTTTACCCCCGCCCGAGAGAAACCCATCGACAAAAAGAATGAAGATCCGCGCTTCGTGATTAGAGGAGGTTGAACCTTTCCGGTACTTCTTCGCCAAGTCAGTGACCTCTTCCTTGGTGTACAGGCCGGATCCTGCCGGAATCTCTTCCGCTTCACTCAAGGAGGAAGGAACGACAACCTCCTTCCCGGAGTCCTTCAAAAGAGCCGCTAGATTTGTCCGAAAGAGACCGAAAAAGGCGGATCCGCGAGGCCATTCGTCGACCGTCGGTTCGGCTCCTCTCATGTAGGCTACGTCGAATGTGACCGTCTCGACGCTCCGGGCATAGAGCGGACGAGAGTTTTCTGCCGGCTTGGAAGATCGAGCGCATCCTCCCGCGAGGAACGGAAGTGCAGACAAAAGAATGACCCACCGATGTGTTGACATGTCGCGTTATGGTAAGGGGGCGGCGCCTCGCTGTCAACCCGGCCTTCGAGCTGCCGCCCGTATCCCTTTCGGAGCAAGTCGCCTGAGCTCCCTCGGCAGCGTGAGATGGTACCGTCCGAACGCCCCTGCCAGATAAACGAGATCCAGCGAGGGGTTCGAGCCAAAAAGCGACTGCAGATCGTCCAGATCCTTGAACCGGCTCGGGTTATCCCGGAGAGCAAAGAGTTTCGACACGATGAAGTCTTCAATCGTAATGGTCGGGAGTTTCCCGAAGCCGAAATCGACCCGATGGTGCTGGGCACGTTCGATCGCCCCCTGTACCCACGCCATCTTGGGAAGAAGGATATCGACTCCCCCTTCCCCTTTTGTTCCTTTCTCCCGGCCGACCAACAATACGACCGGTGTCGTTTTCTTCCCCATCATCTGCGCTTGCACCAGATCAGCCACCTTGGCTCGCCCCACTTCGAACCCAAGCTTTTGCAGAAACCGCGTGGCGATCTCTTCCGTCTTTTCGATTGGATCGGCAAGAAGCAACAGGTCTACGTCTTGCGTGAGACGCGGCTCGGAGCGGAACAGGTTCGCGGCAATCCCCCCCGCAACCGCAAAACGGCAATCAACTTTGCGCAGAGCCCGGACAGCCGACTCAAGAAGTTCGATCGGCCCCACGGTATCTCTTCCTCACCTGTTGAAGTTTCCCGAGCGTCCCGTCGATCCATTGGACCGATCGTTTGGCGCCCGCGGAGAGATCCCCGGCACGGCGTCTGAGTTCGGTCTTTTCGGCCGCCCCAACCAGGATTCGAAGGATCTCGGCGTCGTCCGCAGACAAAGCGGCGGAATAGGCCTGGCCAGTTCGTTCCGCTAGCCCCGCCACCACCAAGCGATGGAGAACCAGAGAACTACCGCGCGGAGAGAGACCGCACAGATCGGCAACCTCCCGGACCCCGCAGGCACGCTCCGATAGGGCGCGCAATACCGCCATCGTGGAATGGGACAGGATCTCTTCCGCCAAGCGTCCGATCACAATATTATTGTATACTTAAGTATACACAATATCAAGAGTCAAGAGCGAGTTCCAAAAATAGCGGTCCCGATCCGGATCAGGGTGGCCCCCTCTTCGATCGCAACCTCGAAATCACTCGTCACCCCCATCGAAAACTCATTCATCTCGATCCGGGGCAACTTCCAGGATGCGATCTCGTTCCCCAGCTCCCGGGCACTGGCGAAGTACCGACGGGCCTCCTCCGGATCGTCCGACAACGGAGGAAACGTCATCAACCCTCGCACCTCAATCGACGTTTCGCCCGAGATCCGCTCCAACAGGGGTCGAACTTGCTGCACGGCAACGCCTGATTTGGACTCCTCGCCCGCCAGGTTCACCTCGAGCAACCCTGGGGTCACCAGTCCTGTTTTCCTCTTTTCTTTCTCTAACGCCGCCGCGAGCGACCAGCGGTCGAGAGAGTGAAGAAGCGAGAACCGCCCGACGACCTGCTTTGCCTTGTTCGACTGAAGCGCGCCGATGAAGTGCCAACTCGCCTCTGGAGTCATCCCCCGGGTTGCTTCGATTTTCGGGAGCGCCTCCTGGACGTAGTTCTCGCCGAAGATGCGAACCCCCGCTTGATACGCCTCGATGACCGCATCTGGCGGATGGTTTTTTGAAACCGCAACAATCCGAACGGAATCGGGGGAACGTCCCGCGCGGGCGCAGCTACGCTCCACGCTCGCGAGCAGCTCTTCCCACCGTTCCCGGATCATCTAGTCCTCGATCGCCTTCAGCTCACGCAGTGCTGTCAAGACTTCTACCAGCGGAAGACCCACGACGTTCGAATACGACCCGACGATTGTCCGGACGAACGCCCCCCCCTTCCCCTGGATCGCGTACGCCCCCGCCTTGTCGTCCGGCTCGCCGCTTTCGACGTACCAGTCGATCTGAGCCTCGGTCATCGGCACCATCTCGACCATCGTCTCGACCACCCCTTCCCGGTACTGACCGCTCGCCTTCTGAACCCGATACCCGGTAAAGACCTTGTGGCGATTCCCCGACAGCTCGGTCAGCATCCGTTTCGCTTCCTGCCGGTTCTTCGGTTTTCCCAAGACTCTCCGACCGAGCGCAACCACCGTGTCGGCACCGATCAGCCATCCGGCGAACCCCGGCCCCAGCTTCGTACGGACCGCTTTGAGCTTTTCCACCGTGTTCCGAAGCGGCAACCGTTGCGGGTTTCCGCCCGATTCCCCCTCCGGAACGTTGGCCGGCATCACCTCCACCCGGATCCCCAGGAGATCGAAAAACTCCTTCCTCCTTGGAGAGGCCGACGCCAGGACGATACGTCCGACTTGCTTCATTTCGCCTCCACGTTAGAGTCATCCATAACCGAAGGACGAACCGGATGGAAGGACACAAACTTCTCGAGGAGTTGAAGAGGACCGTCGATGCGCTGCGGATCTTAAGCGAAATCGGCAAGACCCTCACCTCGACTCTCGACATCAAAGAGGTCCTTCGCGTCATCCTTCAGAAGATCTCCGAACTCTTGAGCCCCACCTCCTGGTCCCTCTTGATGTTGGACGAACGGGAGATGACGCTCAAGTATGAGATCCTGATCAACGACCCCGCAGTCGACCGCTCCAAAGTGGTCCAGCTCGGGCAAGGGATTCCCGGCTGGGCGGCTCAGGCCGCCAAACCGGTTCTCCTCCCGGACCTTTCCAAGGAGAAAAAGAACACGCCGCCTCAGGACATTCTTCCAACCGATCCGGAGCTTTCCCTGATTTGTGTTCCGATCCGGAGCAAAGGGAAGACGCTGGGGGTGATCGAAATCCGCCGCAAAGGGAATGGGACGGTCCCGTTCGGGGAGGAGGATTTGACGACGCTGGCGGTGATCGCCGACTACTCTGCGATCGCGATTGAAAACGTCCGGAACTTCCAGCGGGTCCAGGAGCTCACGATCACCGACGATTTGACGAGCTTGTTTAATGTCCGCCACCTCCACACGCTCCTGGAGACCGAGGTTGCACGTGCGGCCCGATACAAGAAACATTTCTCGATGATCTTCCTCGATCTCGATCACTTCAAAGAGATGAACAACACCTGGGGACACATCCACGGATCGCAACTTCTCCGAGAAACCGCCCAGGTCTTAAAGAAGCATATCCGCAGCGTCGATTACGGCGCGAGATACGGAGGGGATGAGTTCGTTATTCTCCTGCCTGAAACTGAAAAACCGGCGGCGATCATGGTTGCCGAACGCCTCCGGAAAGCGGTCGAGGGGAACATGTTCCTGACCGACAAGGGCTTAAATGTTCATTTCACCGCCAGCTTCGGCGTTGCCACGTTCCCGGAGGATGCACAGACCAAAGACGAGTTGATCCGTCTCGCGGACGAAGCGATGTACAAGGTGAAGAATACCACACGGAACGGCGTTGCCGGAGCTTGAACCGACAAGTCCGCTGGAGTCGCTCATCCGGAACCAGCTCACCTCCTTCGAGCCGGCAGTCGTCGAGCCGTTCCTGAGTTCCCTGCGCAGCTTGGTGGGTGAACGAGCCGATGCGATCTTGGTGTACGGCTCCTGCTTGAGCTCAGTGACTCGCTCCTCCACCTCCACCCCTGACTTTTTCGTTCTCGTCCGGCGGTACCGCGATTTCCACCGATCTCTTCTGCACACAGTGGTGAACTGGATCCTCCCCCCCAGCATCTATCATTTCACCGTCGACGGCCGGACGGCCAAATACAACGTCTTGAGCTTCGGCGACCTTGCACACGACACCTCCCCCAGGGCTCGCGATGTGTACCAACTCGGACGCTTCTCGAAACGGATGGGCGCGGCCTGGACGCGTGACCCAGGAGGCCTCGAGGAAATCGTCGCGGCGCAAGCTGCGGCGATGAGAACGGTGGCAGCCCAAACCCGCCACCTCCTTCCCGAGAACTTCACCCTCGATACGTTCATCCTGGAAGCGCTTCGACTGAGTTATTACGGAGACGTTCGGGTCGAAGCGGCCGACAAGATCGAACGCCTCTTTCGGTCGGACGAGGAGTTCTATCGCACGGCGTATCGCTTGATCCTCCACAGCTGGGCCGAGGAACGGGACGGTGCCTTCTTCAAGAAGCCTGCTTTCCTGCGTGAGACCATCGGGAGATTCACCACTCGCATCTTTCTCTCAAAAAGCCGCCTCCGTGCGCAGCTCCGCTGGCCGAAGGGGATGTTCACCGTCGAAAACTGGCTCGACTACCTGATCCAGAAGATCGAACGGACGCAAGGGATCCGGATCGAACTAACCCCCCGCGAGAAACGATTCTGGTTTATCTACGGCTGGAAGTACTTCATCGCGCTCCGGCGGAAAAAACTGATTCACTGACCGCCGAACGCGGAGGGAACCGGGCTACTTGTACCAACGCGCCCGGCGTTTCGTCTGTTTCCGCTTCAACTGCGCCTTCAGGCGACTGGTCTTTTTCCGATTCCGAGTCTTCCCGCGTTTGATCTTGATCGCCATGGGCGCTAGTACACCACACGCCAGAGAAAGAGTCCATGTGGCGGAGCGGTCGCCCCGGCGAAGCGGCGGTCTTTCGAACGGAGAATCGCGGAGATCGAACCGACTTCCCGCTTTCCGTGCCCGATCTCGAGAAGCGTCCCGACGATGTTCCGAACCATGTGTTTCAGGAATCCATCCGCCCGGATTTCGAAGAACCGGAGTCCGTACGAATCTTCTTTAAAACGGGTGGAGAGAACGGTTCGAACCGAACTCTTGGTGAGAGTTCCGCGCGTCCGGAACGCCGCGAAGTCGTGTTTCCCGACCAGAAGCTTGGCGGCCTCTTCGGCTGCCTGCCAATCCGGTTCCTTCCGAAGGTGCAAGGCGAAGCGCCGAAGGAAAACGGAAGGGACCCGTCCCGAATAGAAAAAATACCGGTAGGTTTTTTCGATCGCGTCCTGGTTCGCGTGGAACCAAAGATCGACCTCGGCCGCCTCCACCACTCGGATATCCTCCGGGAGGAGGGCGTTCGTCCCTTCCACGAACGCCCGAACCGGCGTCCGCGATCCGCCCAACGAAAACGAAACCACCTGCTGACGCGCATGAACCCCTGCGTCGGTTCGGCTCGACGCGAAGAGGGTCACCTTCTCGGAGGCCACCCGCACGAGAGCCCGCTGGAGGAGCGCCTGGACCGATTCCCCGTTTGCCTGGCACTGGAAGCCGGCGTAGGCGGTCCCCTCGTACTGGACGTCGAGACGGATCGTGCGTGTCGTCCCGGGAGGGGGGCCCCGTCGTTTTGTCATCGGCTTCTGGTATACTATGGGTGTGATCCCCCGCAAGGTCGGAACGGTTCTTTTGTGGGCGACGCTCCCCTTCCTCGCCCCCTGCACTCAACCCCTTCTCATCGCATCGATCACGGCGAACGTCACGCCGATCAACGACAATGAAGGAAACCAGTCAACAACCGCGACGGTCTACTTCACGGAGTTCCGCCCCTCGTACGCGAACGGGGCTTTGGTCCTCGCCTTCTTGAGTCCTGATGGGGATGTGATGACCCTGACTCTCGGCGGCTCGACCGCGAAGGCTTACAACATCGACGCGAGCGGAAAAAACTCCTTCACCGCCTCGATCACGGTGAGGATGGGGCTCTCCCCCCAAACCGTTTCCATGACCGGTGCAACCGGCGCGATGACGCTCGCATCGATCGTTCTCGATGCCGCCAACCAACTGAAGTCGGCCTCCGGCACGTTCAATGTCACCTTGGCCGAGGGGGGGTCGGCCTGGGGGGATTTCAACGCGACGACTCAGTAACCCGTTACAACGCGCCGTTTGCGATCAAACTCTCGAGGATCTGAATCCCGTTCAACGCCGCACCTTTTCGAAGGTTGTCGGCCACCACCCACAGATTGAGACAGTTCGCCCGCGACGGATCGTTCCGGATCCTTCCCACGAGGACGGCGTCCTCTCCGTGCGAATCGCTGATCAACGGATATTCGTGTTCCCCCGGGTCGTCGACCACCGTGACTCCGGGAGCATCGGCAAGGATCTTTCTCGCCTCTTCGGCCGAGAGCGGCTTCTCCGTCTCGATGTTGATCGACTCCGCATGCCCGTGAAACGTCGGAACGCGGACCGAGGTTGCGGAAACGCCGATCGACGGATCGCTCAGAATCTTCTGCGTTTCCAGGCAGATCTTCTTCTCTTCGATCGACATGCCATCCGGATGGAAACCGCCGATCTCGGGGATCAAGTTGAACGCGATCCGGTGGGGAAAAACGTCCGGATCGACCTCTCGGAGGTGAAAAAGATCCTGTACCTGGCGAGAAAGCTCCTCCATCGCGCGGCGCCCCGCTCCCGAGGTCGCCTGATAGGTCGACACGACGATCCGCCGGATTTTGGCTGCCTTGTGAAGCGGAGCCAACGCGACAACCAGTTGAACGGTCGTACAGTTCGGGACCGAAATAATCCGGCGCGAGGGGATCCCCCGAAGCACTTCCGGATTCACTTCGGGCACGGCAAGCGGGACGTCGGGATCCATCCGGAATGCGCTGGTGTTGTCGACGACGACAGCCCCGGACCGGGCCGCCACAGGAACGTACTCTTTGCTGACGTTCGAGCCGGCGGTAAAGAACGCGATGTCGGCGCCGACAAACGACTGGGAATCGAGCGCCCGAACCGCGGTCGTCTTCCCCTGAAACTCGATGGCATGCCCAACCGACCGTTCCGAACCGATCGCCCGAAGCTCACGAACCGGGAACTTCCGCTCGGCGAGGATCGAAAGAATTTCGCGCCCGACCGCTCCGGTCGCGCCCACGACAACGAAGACATACCCCTCTTTCTTTCCTGGATTCATCGGAAAACCGTAGACGCCCCTCCCCTCCCTGTCAAACGAACCGGCTTACAGTTTTTGAAGCAGATCGAGAACGATCTCCCCGATCGCCGACAGAGACGAAGCAGAGATCTTGTCGAGCGTATCTTCGCGGGTATGCCAATAGGGGCCGGGACTCACCGGACCGCCGTAGGTGAAATCCATCAGATGGAGCGTCGGAATCCCGGCGCGAATCAGCGGCGTGTGATCGTCTTCGATGATCTCCCCTTTCCTTCCCAACAAGTCGGACCATCCCCGTTCGGCGAGTACTTGCTCCAGAATCTTCATCAACCGTGGATCGACGTCTTCGTCCCGCACCAGAGACAGCTCCCGGTCCCCGATCATATCCACGACGATCGCCGCACGAATGGGGGACTTGTAGGAAAGGCGGGTCACAAGATGACGGCTCCCGTAAAGACTGTCCCGTGCCGTCCACTGAACGAGAGCCTCCTCCCCGTCGAGAAAAACCACGTGCACGTCATACGGAAGCCGCTTCTTCGCGATCTCCGGAGAGAGCGAGAGAAGAAGGGCAACCGACGACGCAGCGTCGTTCGCACCGACGAAATCGAAACCGATGAATCTCTTGCTGTCGTAATGCGCGGCGAGAAGGACTTTCCGTCCCGACGAACTCCCGCGGATCGTGTACGAAAGGTTCTTCATCTCGATCGGACCCAGCGGAGTATCGCCGGTGAAGGTATCGATCTCGAGGGGGTATCCGAGTGTCGCCGCTTGCTTCGCCAGCCACTCCCGGACCTTCGCAAGCCCCGCCGAGCCGGCGGGGCGAGGCCCGAACGAGACCATCTCGTCGGTCAACGCCAGAGCTTTGGAACCGACCTGGGTAACCGCGCCGGAACGGTCCGCCATGCATCGAGAACCGATGCTGATCGACGCAGCGATGGTCAGAACAACGAATTTAAGGGCGGCGAATCGGGTGGACATTTTCGTCGGTTTCACCCGAGGAATCGGGAGCGGAGGGAGGGAGGGTCGACATCTCGTCGATCCGATCGAGGGCCTTGTTGACTCGGCGCCGTTTCCGAACGCGCTGGATGGCACCGATCGGCTTTGGCAGGATGTACCGCTCCACGGGGCCCGAAAGAAGATAGAGGCAACCGAGCATGAAGAGGAACCACCACGGCCGGAACGCCCAGATCATCAAGCCGATCACCCCGAACACGAGAAAATAAAACGGACGCCGGGATGTGAGGCTGAGGGACTTGAAGCTCCGGTACGGGATCGAGCTGACCATCAGGGCGCCCAATGTGTACGTGAAGACCAGAAGGTAGAGCTGCACGTCGAAGGGGAAGAAAAGCGAGACTTCCCCGACCGGCTTCCCCTCCCAGATGAGAAGGGCGCCGGAAAGCATCATCGCCGCCATCGGGATCGGGAGCCCCTGGAAAAAATTCTTCTCGACGCTGGTCACCTGAACGTTGAACCGAGCGAGGCGGAGTGCACCGCAGGCCATGTACAGGAATGCCGCCAGCCACCCCGCGCGTCCCAGGTCGTTCAGGGTCCACAGGAACATCACCACGGCCGGCGCTACGCCGAACGAAACAAGATCGGCCAGCGAATCGTATTCGACGCCGAACTTTGTAGCGGTGTTCGTCTTCCGCGCCACACGCCCGTCCATCATGTCGAAAGCCGCCGACGCGATGATCGCCAGAGCGCACGGCTGATAATTCAGGGCCCCCGAAATCGACGTCTGAATCGCATGGATGATCGCGTAGAATCCGAGGAACAGGCTCGTCGACGTGATCAGGTTCGGCAGAATGTAGACTCCCTTGCGCAGGTCCTTCATCGGAACACCCCCAGAACGGTTTTTCCCCCCGCGACGCAATCGCCTGACTTCACACGAACGTCAGCCGACGGCGGGAGATAAAGATCGCAACGCGATCCGAATCGGATCAATCCGTATCGCTCCCCAGTCGTTACACGCTCGCCGGGGGAGACGCGGCAGGCGATCCGCCGCGCGATCAACCCGGCGATCTGTACTACGAGAATCGGGATCCCGCGATCGGTGTCGATCAGCGTCGTGGCCTGTTCGTTCTGTTCGGACGCTTTGTCGGCATAGGCCGCGAAAAACTTCCCCGGGTTGTGCGCCACGTCCCGCACGATCCCGCCGAACGGGATCCGGTTCACGTGGACGTTGAAGACCGACATGAAGATCGAGACGCGCGTCGCTTGCCCGACAAGCATCCGCGGGTACGGGACCGTCGAGACTCCGATCACCTTTCCGTCGGCGGGAGAGACGATCGCCCCGGTCTCCGAGGGGACCGATCGTTCGGGGTCACGAAAGAACCAAGCAATGAATACGAAGAGCACGAAAAACAGCACTGCAGGGCCGAGGAATCCAAGTCCGGAGAAGATCATCACGAGCGCAAGGGCAGGTAAGATGAACGGGAAACCGTCCACGCACAAGCCGCCCCAACGGCGGACACGAGGCTGATTCATTCAGGCCGCGCTGGCTGTCTGCGTCCCGCGGCACCGGAGGATCTCCTCCATCCGGTCCTTCCCCTGGAGTTTCACCTTCTGCAGCCGTTTCCGCTCCATTGATTCATCGGTCGTCAGAAACCGACGGCGGCCGAACTCCTCGATCTGAGCTTCGAGTTCCTGATGCTCCTTGAAAAGAGCTCGGAACTCGGTGTTCGCATCGAGCAGTTCGGCGACCAACTGATCGCGTGAAACGGCTTTGTCATTCATGGCCCACCTCCAAGTTAGGGTGATTGCTGTCACGTCGAAAGAGTATATCACCCCTCCCGCGAGGCTAAATCAAGTCTGCTCAACTCCCGGACACCTGTGCCGCAAGGGCCGATTTTCGGCACCCTGAGGTCCGATCGAAGTCTTTAAATATCAACAAGTTATCGCCGCTGAACCTGGCACGTCCTTTGCGCTGTAAGAGCTTGAATTGACTGGGTAAGGGATGAAAGTCATCTGCCAACATTGTCAGTCGCCGTTCGATGTTCCGGTCAAGAGCCTGGGACAGATCGACTACGACGGTTGTAAGAACGTCTTCCGGATCGCCTATCGCGTCCGGACTCCTTGCCCGACCTGCAAGACGATCCTCCAGGTCACCCCCAACGGGAAGTCGGAGGCGATCGGCGTACCGCTCACCGTCCAGTCCCAGGAGACGACCGAAAAGCAGCCTCCGCGTTCGAAAACCGGCCACACACAGCGGACGAACGCTTCCCACGGGAAATCCCGCCGCGCCGCCGTCAACGCCCACGTCCTGACCAAGGTCAAGCCGTTCCGTTTCGCCGATCACGCCCGGAACCGCCCCAAGCCAGCGCATGTCTCGGTCCGCCCACGGCGGCGAGGCCTTCTCCCGCTTCTGAAATTCATCTTCGGTCTCATGATCGTCACCGGCACCGCCGCGACAATCGTCCTGACCGTTTATGCGATGCGATCCAATGCGGGGGGCAAGCTCCTGAACCGGGCGATCCTGAAAGCCGCGCCAGCGTTTGAGAAGCGCGCCGCCAACCATCCGGCCGAGCTTCCCGCCGATCCGCAAGGAGGTCCCGGTCCCGACATCCTCGAGGAGTCGATCGAAGATCCCCCCCCGGTTTGGGTGAAATCGGAACCCCAGAGCAAAGAACAGGCGCTGCGTCTCCCCTCCCGGAACCGATTGACCTCTCAATACGGTCCAAGGATCGATCCGTTCGCAGAAGGGATCGAATACCACCGCGGAATCGATTTCCGCGCCGAGTACCGCTCCGAGGTGAAAGCGGCTCTCGACGGCAAAGTGATCCGGGCCGGGGACTGGGGATCGTACGGGAACATCGTCATCGTCGAGCACCCGGACGGCTACCAGAGCCGTTACGCGCACCTCGAGAAGGTTCTCGTCAAGGTCGGCAAGAGGGTGAAACAGGGGGATCTTCTCGGCCTAGCCGGATCGACCGGACATTCCACCGGAACCCACATTCACTTCGAGCTTATTAAAGACGGCAAGAGGGTCGATCCGATCCGCGCCAAGCTGATCGCCGGTCGATGGTAAAAGAGTCCGGCCGAACTTCGACCGCGAATTCACCGCAGAAATCCCCCCTCCAAATCCGAATTCCGCGTTCCGACAGTCTCGTGAGCGTTTGCGCCGACGGATGACCGAAACGGTTCTTCCAGCCGGCGGTGATCACCGCATCGAACGGCCGGACAGAATCGAGAAACCGCGGGGTCGATGAGGTCCGGCTTCCGTGATGCGACACTTTCAACAACTCCGCGCGCAGATCCGGGTGTCGTTTCAATAAGAGGGATTCACCCGCCGCGTCCAAATCTCCTGCCGTGATCATCCGGTACCCGGAAAGTTCGAGGCGGTAGACGACCGAGCGTTCGTTTGAACTCCAGCCCGAGGCCGAAATGTCTTTCGGTGGATAGAGCACCGACAACTCCATTCCCTCCCGCCGAAGCGGTGAAATTCTCGCGTCGACCTCTTTCACCGGAATCCCGCGAAGGCGCGCCTTGCGAGCAAGCACCCAGAGCATCGGCGAGTCCGGATCGTGCGGCATCCAGATCTCCCCGACCGGAAGTTCGTCCAGGATCGAGAACGCCCCGCCGACATGATCGGCATCGCCATGCGTGATCGCCAGAAGATCGATCCGGTCGACCCCGTGGACCCGCATCCAGGGGATCACGATCCGTTCTCCGGCGTCGAAGAGATGAAAACCACCCGGTCCGGCGTCGAGAAGGATCGTAGGGCCCGACGAAGATCTCACCAGCGTAGCGTCCCCCTCCCCGACGTGGAGAATGTGGATCTCCGAAGCGGGCTCATCCCGGAAAAACGCCGATCCACCATAAGGAGCAAGAAGCGCGAGAAGAGAAACGCACATCAGGACGCGAATCCGGCGGATCTGAAGAACCAGATGTGCGTAAAGTACTCCAAAGCAGCCGTAATATCCGAGGAGGGAGAGCCCTGAAGGTTTAGAAACCGAGAGGTTCGACCCGGAGAGCCCGTGGAACCATCCGACGACCGGAAGGAGAAGATCGAGAAGGCGGCTGAAGCACAGGAAGAGATAATCCCCCGCGATCCGGAACGGACCTCCGAGCGAGGCGGCGACGAAACCGAGCGGTGTCGCAATCGTTCCCAAGGTCGGCGCAAGGATGTAGTTCCCCAGGAGGGACCAGAGCGTCACGCGACCGAAATGGAAGGCGATCACCGGCAACGTCACCACCGTGGCTCCACAAGTCACGATGAAGATCCCCTTTCCCCAGGTCCAAACCCGTCCGAGGCCGCTCTTCCGATCGACGACGGGAAACGCTTCCAGTGCCAAGAGGATCCCCAGAACGGCCGCAAAAGAGAGTTGCGCCGAGATATCGAACAGAAAGAGCGGTTCGATCCCAAGAATCAGCCACGCCCCAATCGTCCAAATGGCAAGGCCGTCGTGCGGACGCTCCCACCCTACGGCCAAGAGAACCAGGAGAATCGCTACGAGCGCGCGCGCGGTGGGAATCGGCAGATCGGTCAACAAACAGAAGAAGATGGCACCAACAGCCGCCCCTAGGGCTTTGATTCTCCACCTCCCGAGCGTTCGCAGGAGAACGACCGAGCGGCCAGCCAGAAACGAGGCGAGCCAGGCGAAGAGAGCGGCCATCACCGCCACGTGAAAGCCGGAGACCACAAGCAGATGGATCACGCCGGCGGCACGAAATGAGGAAACAAGTGATGGATCGAGATTGATTCGGTCTCCGAGAACCAGGCTCTTGAAGAGGGCGCTCTGTTCCAGCGGCAACCAACTCTCCGCGCGAGCGATCCCCTGTTCCCGGAAGGCATTGAGCGCGTTCCGAAACCACCCCTTCGCGGGCGCGACCCGGACCCACCGGGATTCATCCCCGATCGTACCGGTCAGGTCGACCCCGCGCGTTCGGGCGTACCGCTCGAAATCGAACTCCCGGTCGTTCCCGAAGTTCCGTGGAGTTCTAAGATTCGCCCGGAAGCGGATCCTCTCCCCCCGCTTCGGCACTTCCGTTCCGTATAAGGAAACCTGTGCGGAAAGATCGAGCGGGCGCGAGCCGGTTTCGCTCTGCCAGGATTGGAGATCGACCCGGAAGGAAAATCCCCTTTCGGTCGTTTGGGGATAGCTCGAAACGAGTCCTTCATAGATTTGGGAAGCGTCGGGGATCCCCTGCCAGGCTTCGCCTGGCCGAGCTTGGGCGTGTGATGCATTTACGTTGTGTTCGAATGCAACGGCGAACGCCGAACACGACAGGAGGAAAATCACCACGGGCCTAAGGCGGCATAACCAACAGAGCCAAGCACTTACGAGCGCTACCAGCGGGCCAAGCCAGACAACCTCCGAGGGACCTGCCCATTCCGCGCAGACGATTCCAAGAACAAAGCTTGCGAAGTACGGGAGGAGCGGGATCCGCGCGAAGATCATTCCTCCCCCGGAGCCTCCGTCTTGGCAAAAAACTTCGCGATCGATTGAGCCGCCGCAGCCGTGATCCCGGAGATCTTCGTGAGTTCCTCAAGCGGCGCTCGAGAGATTTCGTCGACGCTCCCGAACGCCCGCAGGAGCGCGCGCTGTCGCTTCGGCCCGATCCCCGGGATCCGGTTCAAGACCGATCCGATCGTCGCTCTGCTTCGAGCACGGCGGTGACGGGTGATTCCGAACCGGTGCGCCTCATCCCGAACGCCCTGGAGAAGATGCAGGACCGGGGATGAGCGGGGAAAGAGGATCGGGTTCTTCTGTCCCGGAAGAAAGATCCGGTCCGGCTGGGCCTCTCGCTCTTTGGCGATCGATGCGATCGGAAGATCGGTCATCCCCGCCTCCCGGAGCGCCTCCGTCGCCTGGCGGAGCTGCCCCCTTCCACCGTCGACCAGGATCAGGTCGGGGCGGTTCTCGGCGCTCATCTTTCGGAATCGGCGTTCGAACATCTCCCGGAGCATGGCGAAGTCGTCCGGCACTTTGACCGAGCGGATGTTGAACTGCCGGTATTTCGTTTTGTCCGGTTCGCCGTCGACGAAGACGATCATCGATCCGACGGCCTCTGCTCCTTGGAGGTTCGAAATATCATACCCTTCGATCCGCTTCGGGAGACGCGGCAGCTTGAGCTTGAATTGAAGTTCACTCATCGCCCGCTGGTTTTTTTCCGTCTTCCGCTTCCGCTCGCCGAACGCCGACGCCGCATTCCTCTCCGCGAGGACGAGGAGTCGTTGGGCGGCGCCGCGTTTCGGAACGAAGAGCGTCACCTTGTGCCCCGCTCGTTCCGCGAAGAGCGTCTCAAAGGAGGATTGATCGTCCACGTCGATCGGAAGAAGGAGCTGCGGGGGGATCTCGTGCCCCGGATAATCGGCCAGGTAGTACTCCTGAAAGAAAGCTCGGACGATCTCGGACGAGGAGCCGACCGGCTCTTCCGTCAAGAACTCATCCGCCGCGATCAACCTCCCCTTCCGGATTTTCAGGACTTTGATCAGCGTCGCGTCGGCATCCCCCGAGAGACCGATCGCGTCGGCATCCCGTTCGTCACTGCGCGATTCCACCTCCTGCGGTTCCAGCGTTCCCTCCACGTCGGCGAGGCGGTCCCGCAGCAGCGCCGCCTCCTCGAACCTCGTCCCCTCCGACGCTTCCTCCATTTCCTTCCGGAGACGGGCGACCAGTTCGTCTTTCTGACCGATCAGGAAGAGGCACGCCTGGCGCACCTGCTCCGCATATGCCTCGGGGGTGACGAGCGCGACGCACGGGGCGGTGCAACGCTTGATTTCGTATCGCATACAGGGGCGGCTGCGCTGAGAATAGAAAGAATCGGTGCAATCCCGGACGCGGAAGAGCTGTTGAATCAGTTTGAGCGTCTGACGAACCCCGGCAGCGGAAGAGTACGGGCCGAAGTACTCGCTTCCGTCCCGAACGATGTTCCGGGTCACGAAGAGACGAGGATGGGCATGTTTCGTGAGACGCAGGCTCACGTACGACTTATCGTCGCGGAGCGAGATGTTGTACCGGGGTCGATGGGTCTTGATCAGGGAGTTTTCAAGAAGGATCGCCTCTTTCTCGGTGTCGGTGATCAGCCACTCCACCTCCCGGATCTGGGGGACCAGGAGGAGAACCGACGGGCGTTCGTCCTTGACGGGAGGGACGTACGCCTTCAGACGATCCCGGAGGCGGATCGCCTTCCCGACATAAAGGATTTTCTTCCCCTCCCCCCGGAAGATATAGACTCCGGGGGATAAAGGGGCGCGATCGATCTGCGCTCGCACCGCCTCAAGCATGTTGTCGCCGGAGCCAACCTATCTTAAAAGGGGGGACCATGAAATCTCATACGGAGTACCTGACGTTCAACACCGAAAAACACCGCGAGTACGTCCGGATCACGGACGACGTGGAGGAGGCAGTCCGGAAGTCCAAGGTCCAGGAGGGGATGGTTCTCGTCTCGGCGATGCACATCACCGCCGGGGTTTACGTGAACGACGCCGAAGACGGCCTGATCGCCGATATCGACGAATGGGCGGAGAAACTCGCCCCTTTCAGGGAGGGGTACCGCCACCACCGGACCGGCGAATCGAACGGCGACAGTCATTTGAAGAGCCTCTTGATCGGCCACGAAGTGATCGTCCCGATCACGAAGGGGAGACTCGACCTCGGCCCCTGGCAGCAGGTCTATTACGCGGAATTTGACGGGCAGCGGAAAAAACGGGTGATCGTCAAGGTGATGGGGGAGTGAAGTTGGTGGGCGATACTGGATTCGAACCAGTGACTTCCACCGTGTGAGGATGGCACTCTCCCGCTGAGTTAATCGCCCATGGCGCGCGTATATATCGCAACGACCTAGCAACAGCAACGACTTCCGAATTCCCACGGAGACTCCGCAGTTCAAATTGATTTTCGCTCGCAACTCCACTCCACTCGGGGCTCTGACAAGCGATCTTTCGCAAGACCCCGGCTTAACAATCGCGCGCTCGACATTCGAGGATCGTCCAACGGGCATGTGTTCTCAATCCATCATCGCTCGGAAAGCCGTATCCAATCGTATCGCTCCGGGCTTCGCGTCGATTACGAAGCACACTTGTCGATGATGCACGAAGAAGATTCGTGCACGAATCTCGTTCGTTCAATTTTTTTCATCTCTTTCGTTGACCCTGGAAGAAACGCTCGCTACATAGCGCGAACCCACGGACGGGGGCCGTCCGATGTGGCACCAAGAGATTGGTGAAAAAGGTCCAACGGGTCGGCGCACTCGGTTGAGTGAAACGCCAAACCGTCAGCGGCTCAAACCTTTGAAGCCGGCACTCTCGATCGAACCTCTGCGAAGAGGGGGCGAGGTGCAACGGCAGGAGAGGCAGATCGGGGTGAAACCCGATCGGCGATGACGGAGAGAGAACCCGAGAGACCCGAAACCCCAAGGGAGCTCGGGTGGGTTGAAAGGAATAATTCCCCTTCAACCGCGCCGGCTCGGCGGCGGGATGAACCCTCCGAAACCGGACTTCAAGCCGACGAACCACTCGACGGTTCGTCGGAGACAAACGGTACGGGAGGAGCGGGAGCCCGTAAGGGAACCCGGATCGACGCGCGGGCGGAAAGCTTCGAAGGGGAAGGCACCCCAGGACATCGGAGGTTGAAAGATACCTCTTAAGGATTCCCGCTGGTTCCCGAGGTGGATCTACCCCCCCCGGGCCCGCCGGATGGATTACGGGTCAAGGACCCGCGGGAATTCGGAAAATGTCGAAGGGGCCATGAACCTCAAACGAGGATCCCGCCGGCAACGGTGGGCTCCAGGTAAGGGAGACAGGCTCTGAAGCGGAGACGAAGGATCTGAGCGGATCGTTTCGGGTTGAACCGAAGCGCCCCGCCCTCCGAAGACCTCAAGGTCCGATCTTAAAGGACGAAGAGGGATCGCCGAAGGGAATAAGGCGATAGGCGGCGCGGGCGGACAATACGCTGAAATCCACGCCAACCGCAGGAGAGCCGGGAGGAGGCCGCGGCGACGAGGCTGACCTTAATCCCCCGCCTGAAAAACTCGAGAGGGGAACACCACACGGACTCCCTCCGCCCCCGCCTCGTGGGTTTTTCTTTAGCTCGCG
The DNA here is from genome assembly GCA_043809315.1 of Pseudomonadota bacterium. GTDB lineage: Bacteria > Bdellovibrionota_G > JALEGL01 > JALEGL01 > DATDPG01 > JAZDDX01. The sequence continues at coordinate 42,689 of JAZDDX010000027.1, read as the reverse complement.
TCGACGACCCGAAGAACGTCCCGAATCAACCGCGACGTGCACCCGATGAACTGGTGATCCGCCTCTTCCAGCAGATGCAACGACTTGGGAGGGGTCAATTGCGCGAACCAAGCCTCGAGCTCGGCGACCGAAACAAATTCGTCTTTTCCCGCAGCAAAAACGTACTTGGGGTGCCGAACCGTTTGCAGGGGCGAGAAATCCATCCCCCGGAGGGGTGGCGCGATCAGAACCAGTTTCCCGAGTTCAGGTAGCGTCGCGGCGGCCTTCGCCGCCATCCAGGAACCGAACGAATACCCTGCGAGCGTGAGCGTTCGGTACGGTCGTTCCGCGAACTTCGAGGCGAATAAGAGCGCGGACAGAACGTCGTCGGTTTCTCCGGCACCGTTGTCGAAGGTTCCCGAACTCGCTCCGACACCGCGGAAATTAAAACGGAGCGCCCCCCACCCTTTTTCGATCGCGCGCGTAAAGAGCGTATCGATCACCTTGTTGTGCATGTCCCCCCCCATTTGTGGGTGAGGGTGCGCCAACACCAGAAACGGTGCGGAATTCTTCTTCGGTGCGGAAACCTCCGCCTCCAGCTCCGCGCCGGCGGACGGAAGGATCACTTGCGCTTGCGGGCGATCTCTTTTTTGCGATGAATGCGTGCCTTCAGCTTCTTCTGTCTACGTCTTTGTTTGACTTTACGGCTCCGCCGATTGTCTTTCTTTCCCATCACTCCTCCTGATCTATATCTCGGCCCGGAGATCCGGCTCCGGCCTGTAGTTCAACAACGTCAGTCTCCACTTGTTCGCTTCCTTGAGCACGACGGTCAGCGAAGCGTTCACGATCCGGATTCTTCGAAACTCCTCGACCGGTCCACCCAGGGCGTAGTTTACCATCGCCCGGATCGGATCGGCATGCGAAACCAAGGCGAAGGTGCCGGACGGATTTTCACTCGCGAGACGCTCGAGAACCTCACTCGTTCGCTTCCGGACGTCGGCCGACCGTTCGAACGTGTGGCTTCCTTTCGGGTTCGGGTCATCCAGCCAGAGATGAAATTCGGGATCGAGGTTCAGCTCGGTGAGCCCCATCCCCACCCAGGGTCCGAACTCCACCTCCGCAAGCGCCGACTCGATCCGAACCGGCACCGTCCTCCCGGCTCCGATGACATCGGCGGTCTGCCTCGCCCGAAGTTGCGGGCTCGTCACGATGGCGTCGATCGGATACCGACTCATCGCGCCGCTCAAATCTTTCGCCTGCGCAACCCCGACCGAATTCAGAGGGACATCGGTCCGACCCATGACCTTCCGGATCGCATTCCAATCGGTTTGACCGTGCCGGATCAGATAAAACGTCGTCATTTAAAAATGATACTTCAGCGAAACGAACTGCCAGGCGAAGATCAGGCGATCTCTGAAAACACGGGTCGGGGTGACGTTGAACAACATGTTGTTCCCCATAGCGAAACGGGTCGTTAGATAGATGTCGACGCCGAACCCCAAGTTGAACATGAAGTCGATCGCGTTATCGCTCTTCCCCGCACGATCGACGTTCGCGTAGGTGAAACCCGCCCCTCCCTGAACGAACGGTTTTACCCGCCTTCCGAACCCGTTCACCGGGAGATCGAAGACCCCCTTTGCTTCGACGGTAGGGGAAACGAGGAAGACGTCGTCCGAGACACCCATCTGAAGCAACGGACCGAGCGTGAAGTGCCGGGTAAAATAATAGTCGACGCCGGAGGCGACGAGAAACGTGTCCGGACCGAGCGTGAACCCGATCGCACCGTTCCCTGCGAGCGATCCGGTCCGGTCGTGATCCTGATACAGAAGAGCTTCGGCCCGGGCCGTTCCCAACCCAAGCAGAAGAACAACGATTGCGATTCCCTTCCTCATCACTTTAATAGAGAGCCTGATCTTTTACCCCCGCTAGCCAGAAAATGCAATAAAATCAAGATGCTAACCTTCGATCTCTCGACCGTTTCGTCGTTTTTCGTTGGCATTTCAGGGAACTGTGTGTTTAATCCGCCCGTTAAAGGTTTGTGAAGACGGGTCCTTTTCGATCCCGTTTTCCAGGTTTGGTTGCGCCCATGGTGAAGCGGTTCCACGCGGTTGTGACGGGGAGAGTGCAAGGGGTTTTTTTTCGGGCTACGGCTCGTGAGCACGCCAGGGCGCTTGAAATTCAAGGGTTTGTACAAAACCTCCCCGATGGATCTGTGGAACTCGACGCTCAGGGAGAGGAAGGCTTGCTACGCGACCTTCTTCACTGGTGTCAGCACGGGCCGCCCGGCGCACGGGTGGACAACGTAGAAGTGGATTGGAAACCGCCGATCGATACGAAGAACGGCGAGTTTGAAATTCGACATTGACGTTGACCCTTGCGCCTCACATACGAATGGAGGCGGGCTGTGGGAATTACTTCTCGCTTAGTGCTGAACGCGACGCCGCAGGAAGTGCGCGTCGCGGTCATGGAAAACGACAAGCTGGCGGAGCTGTACATCGAACGGCGACGTGAGCGCGGGATCGTCGGAAACATCTACAAAGGCAAAGTCGTCCGGGTCCTTCCGGGGATGCAGGCGGCATTCGTCGATATCGGCCTGGAGCGGGCCGCGTTCCTCTACGTCACCGACTTTTTCGAGGAGTACGGCGACGCTTTCAACCAGAAAGAGGTCGAGGAGGAAAAGCGGCGCAAGCGCCCCGCCCAGCGTGTCCAGATTCAGGATCTCCTGAAGGAGGGACAGGATGTTCTGGTCCAGGTCGCCAAAGACCCGATCGGCACCAAGGGGGCGCGGCTCACGTCGCATGTCTCCTTACCCGGTCGGCACCTCGTCTACATGCCGACGGTCGCCCATATCGGAGTGTCGCGGAAAATCGAGAGCGAGGAGGAACGGCGGCGCCTGAAGGACCTCGTCAAAACAACTCAAACCACCGACGGGGGGTTCATCGTTCGGACGGCGGCGGCCGGACAGCCGGACAAGAACATCCAGCAGGAAGTCGCCTACCTGGAACGCCTCTGGATCAAAGTCTTGCGCCGGCGGCAAGGGATGAAGGCCCCCTCCCTCGCCCATGAGGATTTAAGCCTCGTCATGAGATCGGTCCGCGATTTCTTCACCGATGATGTCGATGAGCTGGTGGTCGACGACCGGAACGCGTTCCGGCAGATCAAACAGTTCGTCGGACAATTCCTGCCGAAACGGAAACGGAAGATCACGCATTACGAGGGGGTCGAGCCGATCTTCGATTTCGACAAGATCGAGCCGCAGATCGACCGCGCCCTCGGCCGGAAGGTCTGGCTCAAATCCGGCGGGTATCTTGTGATCGACCAGACCGAGGCGCTCACCTCGATCGACGTCAACAGCGGCAGGTTCGTCGGATCGAAAAACCTGGAAGAGACGATCCTCAAGGTCAACCTCGAAGCGGTGAAGGAGATCGTGGCGCAACTCCGCCTCCGGAACATCGGGGGGCTGATCATCCTCGACACGATCGACATGGACCGGAAAACGAACCGCGAGAAGGTCTACCGGGCGTTGGAAGACGCGCTCGCCAACGACAAAGCGAGGACAAACGTCCTCCAGATCTCGGAGCTGGGACTCGTCGAAATGACCCGGAAACGGACACGCGAGAACCTCTCCCGGCAACTGGGCGAGGTCTGCTCGAACTGCGAGGGACGCGGCTTCCACCGGTCGAGACGAACGGTCGCGTACGACATCCTCCGAAAGCTTTCGCACGAGATTGAAAAGAAGGATTCCCACCGGAACGTCGAAATCGTGGCGCACCCCAACGTTTCGGTGATCTTGAAACAGGAGGAGTACGACCTTCTGCTCGATCTCGAGAACCGCTCGGGGCGGAGCATCGTCGTCCGCGAACAGGCGAACTTCCATACGGAGCACTACCAGATCAACCTGACCGGGCACGAGTTCACTCCGGCCGGGGAAAGCCGAACACCGGTCGTGATCGCCCCGCTCAAGTCCGAAGAGGAATAGCTACGGCGCGCAACTCGCCGGCGTCATCGAGGGGCACTGTGCAAGCGCCGGGACGGTCCCCAGACAGGTCAGGGGGATCCCGGTGTCGCCGAAACAGATGTTGATCAGGTTCCTGTTTCCGAGCGCGAGATTCAACGGACATTCTGCAACGCCTTGAAACGGTTTGTTGTTGTCGAAAACGTTCAGGGCGAACATCGCCACACGATAGTAGGCGTTCGGCTTCAGCGCCGAGGTGTCGATCTCGTACGTGGACGAAACCGGGCTCGTCCCATCAATGTTCGCCTGTGCGTTCAAGTCCGGATAATAAAGAGCGACGGCGGTCGTACTCACCACGTCCTCCATCGATACCGGCGGGCACTTGAGCTCCCGAAACTCGAAGTAGATCCCGCGCGACAGCCCCGCATCCTTCTGCTGTTTGATTTGCTGAAGGGGGTTCACCGTGCCGTTCGTCGCGATCCGGATGTTGACCGTCGCCGTCGGCGAACTGCTGCATGTGATCGAAAAGAAAGCCACCCCCATCAGCCATGCACTTTTTTTCACCCTCATGGTGTCACCCCCGCCACAGAAATCGACAGCGACTGGGAGTGCCCGTCGTTGACGAAAGCCGACGTCCCGCCGTAGAGGATCTTCCCCGTCGCATCCCGGAATCTCACGACCACCTGGTAGGTCGCATTCAACGGAAGAGCCCCCAACGTGACCGTCGTCCCCCGCTGCGCGCTCGTGTAGCCGCAATTCGCCTGCAACGACGTGACACGACAGTTGTCCGGGAAATAATACAAATCGGCGCTGCTCGTATTGGTCAGCTCGAAATAGAAATCGGTGACGTTGGCATCGGCAAAAGCCGTAGCAGCGGTCGGCATCGAGAACGTGATGTCGGGCCCCGCTTTCGTTCCGCATCCGAGCAACGGAACCGTCACCAGTAGCGCGACAAAGGTGAGCCTCACGGACATAACGCCGGGGCCTCCGCGCAGGTCGCCGATGCGGTCATCGCGATCGTCACGCTCGTACCGTTCTGATTCGGAATCGATGCCGTCGAACCGTACCCCACGGGAGCTTGGTTCGCATCCAGGGCGCACGCCACCAACGTGATCGTCGATTTCGCAGGATATTCGGCAAAATCAAGTTGGGGGGTCCACGTTCGTTGGGTCGTCGCAAACCCGCAGGTCGTGTCCTTCTTGAGACAGGCCAGCGAAGGATCGCATTCGGCGGCGCCGTCGTTGCACCCCACGCAGTCGGACGGATAGAGAATTTTCGGAGCCGTCGATCCGGGGGTCGGATCGAAGGTGATGAAGATGAAGTCCTGGATGTTCGCTTGGACGACTGTGCCGTCGAGGTTCAGCGTCACATCGATCTGCCCCGGGCTGGAGGTACACCCCGCACCCAGGAAAGTCGTGAGAAGGACCGGGAGCCAACAGGATCTCATCCTCTGTAGTGTAACTGATTGCCTTGCATCTCCTCAAGGAGATCGGAACAATGGGCGGGTGCACCCCTCCGGCCGCCTTTTCGTGGTCGCCACCCCGATCGGCAACCTCTCGGACCTTTCCGGGCGGGCGGCCGAATCGCTTCGCACGGCGTCCCTTGTGGCCGCGGAGGATACCCGCCGCACGCGGAAGCTTCTGACCCATCTCGGGCTCTCCAAACCGCTCCTCCGGTGCGACGAGGCGGCGGAGGAACGGGCCACCCGGACCATCCTGGAGACCCTCGAGCGGGGGGAGGATGTGGCTCTCGCGACCGATGCGGGGACCCCCTCCGTCGCCGACCCCGGCGCCCGCTTGATCGACGCTGTTCATCGCTCGGGAGGAACGGTCGTTCCGATCCCGGGGCCGAGCGCCATCACGACCGCCCTCTCCGTCAGCGGATTCCGCGCCTCCCCGTTCCGGTTTTTCGGATTTCTGTCCAAGAAGGAAACGGCTCGCCGCCGGGAATTGGAGCAGATGGCCGCAAGCGAGGATACTTCCGCTTTCTTCGAGGCCCCCTACCGCCTCTTGCGGACGATGAGCGAGCTGGCGGAGGTTGCCCCGGAACGGATGGTTTTCGTGGCACGGGAACTGACGAAACAGCATGAAGAGTTGATTCGAGGAACGGCGCGGGATGTGGCCGCGCGATTGACCGGACGCAAGATCCTCGGGGAGGCGACCGTCGTCGTCGGCCCTTCCAAGATCAAGGAGATCGAGATCGAATGAACCAGGCTCTCGGCACGATGTTCGCCATGACGGCCCTCCTCTCGATCGGCCTATTCAACCTGGTCCTGGGAATCTCCAACGTACGGAAACGGAACCGGAGCCGTTTCTGGGGTTGGACCCGGATCGTCTTGGGTTCCATCCTTCTTCTGGTCGCCGCGTGGTTCTATCTGAACATCAGTCGGGATCTGGTCGAGTGAACTCCGTCGGCCTGATCGCCCCGGTCTCCGCCTTGGTCGTTTTCGGTCTCGTCTACCTGCCGGCCGCCAAGTACTTCTTCCCCTCCTCCGGTTGGATCCGCATGCCGTTCTCCCCCCAGGTCTTCTTTCTCCTCGCCTCCATCGTCATCCTCCGCCGGAAGCGGATCGGATCGCGCAAAATTGGCCTGTCCGGAGAAAAAATCGGACGCAGGATCGGCCTCGGGCTTCTGATCGGCTTGAGCCCTGTCGCCGTGACCCTCCTTCTGGTTTTCCTCATGACCTGGGTCGACTCGATCTGGCCGTTTCTTTCGAAGCCGCTCTGGGGAGGCGGACCGCTTCGGAGCACGCTCACGACTTCCGATCTCGTGACGCTGATCGTCCTTGCTCCGATCTGCGAAGAACTGTTTTTTCGGGGGATTCTGCTGCGCGGATTGCGCGAAAGTTATCCGGCCTGGATTGCGGTCGCCGGTTCGGCGCTCATCTTCATGGGAGGACACGGGTGGCTAGCGTTGGGGCCCCTTGTTCTGGGGATCGTGAACGGCATCGTCGTCCTGCGGACCGGGTCCCTGATCCCCGGGATCGTCTTTCACGCGATCGCAAACGCGTACGGGCCGGTGATGATCCGATGGTTTCCGAACCTGTACGACTACCTGAGTTTTTTCTACCGCTAAGACAGCAGCTCGAGGAACGTCCTCACCGCGAAGCCGGTCCCACCTTTGGGGCCGACCGCCCCGTCCCGATCCACGAACGCGGGACCGGCGATGTCGAGATGCGCCCACGGCATCTTCCCGACGAACTCCTCGAGAAAGAGCGCCGCCGTGATCGCCCCGCCGTATTTCCCGCCGACGTTCTTCAAGTCGGCGACGTCGCTCTTGAGCAACCGGTGATACGCCTTCTCGAGAGGAAGCTCCCAAACCTTCTCCCCAGCTCGCTTTGCGGCCGCTTCGATCCGGTCGATCAGCTTCCGATCGTTCCCGAACAGCCCCGCGACATCATCGCCGAGCGCCACCATGCACGCACCGGTCAACGTCGCAACATCGACCGCGAAATCGACCCCCAGACGCTGCGCGTACGCGAGCGTGTCGGCCAGGATCAGTCTCCCTTCCGCGTCGGTGTTCTCGATCTCGACCGTTTTTCCGTTCCCCGCCTTGAAAATGTCGCCGGGCCGAACGCTGCGCCCGCTCGGCATGTTCTCGACCAGCGGCATCAGGACGTGCAGGTGAACCGGAAGCTTGAGTTGTGCCGCACCCCACGCGGCCGCCAGCACCGCCGCGGCCCCCGACATGTCGCACTTCATCCCGTACATGTTGCTCTGGGGCTTGAGTGACAAGCCTCCGCTGTCGAACGTCACTCCTTTGCCGATCAGCGCGACCGTCTCTCTGGCCTTTCCCTTCGGCTTGTACTCCAAGTGAACCAGACGTGGACGTTCGTAGCTCCCCATGCCAACGGCGAGGATGAGGTTGAGTCCCAACCCCTTGAGCTTCTTTTCGTCGAGGACCTCTAACCGGAGTTTCTGCTCTTTTGCGATGGCCCCCGCCATCTCCTGCACCAGGGCCGGGTTCACGACGTTCGCCGGCTCGTTCACGAGGTCGCGCGCCAGGAACGACGCATGTCCGACCGCGAGGATTCTCGGAAGCTCTTTCTTGAGTTTGTCCAACGCACGACGGTCGGGACCGATCACGGTCACCTTTCGGATCCGTCTCTTTGCCGCGGCTTCGGAGCGGTACCGATCGAAGCGGTAGGCCCCCAGGAGGAACCCCTCCAAGGCGGCATCGAAGTCGCGTGCAATTTTGGAATCGTTGATCCAGGCCAGGCTCACGTTCTCGGCTTGCCGTTCTTGAACGGCGCGAGCCGCTGCCCCGTAGGCCGCTCGAAGTGCCGACCGCGAGAATTCATTCCTCGATCCCAGAGAGGTCAGAAGAATCCGCCCGCATTTCACCTGCGGGATCTCGATCCAATGGGTTTTCTCCGCCTCCACCTCGAAACGATCGCGATCGAGGCGATGCCGGATCTCGCCGTTCGCCTCGCGATCGATCTCCTTCAAAGGGGAGAGGAACGGCCCGTCCCGGAACACGGGAACGACGAGGACCTGATCCACATGGCGCTCCACGACAGAAACGGCCAACTCAACACGGATTTCGCTCAGAGAGGTCTTCATACGGGTTACTCTGGAGCCTAAAGAAAAAATAGCCACTTGACAGGCTTTTTTTCCGTTGTATAAGCGCGCACAGCTTGCGGTTTTTGAGCTTCCGTTGTCGTTGAGTAGAAGTTGGTAGTTGCGGATGCAGAGCGGATTCGGACGCGGGATTTGGCCTAGCAAAACCGGAAGTTCTCATAGAAGAGGAGGTCTGTTTCAGGCCTCCTCTTTCTATTTTTCCCGCATGCCTTGATTTTAGCGGCATTTCTGTCACGGTACGTTCCAGGACGTGATCGATCGCTCGGCACAACTCCAGCTCGCAAATATTGATTATAAATATAAACATATTAATATATTAGATGTCATAAATAACCGCTTGCGTCATTATAGACCCTCGATTTATAATGCCGGCGCTGTGAACTCTCGCCTCCCAAATAGGGATGTGAATGTCTCATTTATGCCAGTTCATCCCGGTTTTGTGGGACTTTTGCTTCTCGTTCTTGCCGGATGCGGTGCCCACACTCCGTTCGTCAACGAGACAGCACGCGCCCAGGCGATGGCCGATCGAAATTCGCAAACCGGGAAGACGGTTAGGGTAGTGACCCAATCGAGCAACGAGCAGTCGCAACCCCTGGCGACTCGTCAGGGGAAATCCGTCACACCCGCAGTTCGCTCTCTGATCGGACCCAAGGATGCCACATATGCTCGTTATCCGTTCCTGAAGGAAGGGACCGTCAACCAGCGCCCGGTCGTATTTCCGAAACACGATCCGGGTACGGCGTATCTCGTGTTCGAAAACGGGACCTACCGGTTCGCGGCCGTGAGCGACGGGACGAAGAGTGTACTCCCGCCGCACCCCTCCGCCCTCTTCTCCTCCGGGAACAAGACCGAGCCGACGGCGACGAGCCCCTATACCTGGCTCGCATCGAACGACGGAACGTCGAAGCTCGGCTTCGGCCTGGGACCGGTTTTCGGCGCGCAGGTGGCCGGGTACTGCACGGCCGATCGTTGTATCCGCGAGCGGTACTATCTCTTGACCTACGACACCAAGATCGAGGAGCGGATGAAGAGCGTGACCCCTCCTTCGTGGCGGGAAGTCATGGACACGAAGATCTCCTGGAAGGCGTATCTTTTCGAACCGAAGTTCGCCCGGTTCCAAAGCCCCGCGCCCGCCTCTGTTTCATTCGGCCGGAGTGAACTGCGGATCAAGAAGGCCGGAGGTACCAAGAACTGGGTGACATTCGGACTCCCGGTCAGCGACGGGGATCAACCGAGCACCGGAACGACCGATGAAGGGGGAACGGCCCGGGTCTATCGTCTAACGGACGATGCCGCGCCTCTCCTGGTCGGGATCGTCCGGGAAGCCGGAGGCCAGGAAACCTGGTTTTTCGCCGTCTCTACTTCTTCGCCTTCTTCCGGAAGATAACCCGGAGAGGCACGCCCCAGAGTTCGAATCTCTCCCCGATCGCGTTCCGCCAGTATCGCACGTACGCCTCGTCGACCAGGCGCGGATCGTTGCACCAGACGAAGAACGTCAGAACCCGATCTTCCCCCTCCGTGAGCTTGTGCATCCGGAGCCGATACCCCTGCTTTCCCATCGGCGGATGAGCCTCTCCGATCGCATCGAACGCTTCGGTCAGCTCCGCCTGAGTGAACTTCCGGTTCAGATTCCGGAAGATCCGGTGTGTGGCCGAGAGGATTCCATCCACCCCGAGCCCGGTCTTCGCGGAGACGAACTTCACGTCGGCAAAGCTGAGAAACGGGGCCTCCGCGTACAGATCTTCCCGGAACGTGTTTCTTTTTTTCGGCCCCTCGTCCACCAGATCCCACTTGTTGACGGCGACCAAGAGACCGGTCCCCTTCTCAATCGCAGCCGCGGCAATCCGGGCATCCTGCGTGGTGATTCCTCCCGTAGCGTCGACGACCAGGACAACAACGTCGGCCCGATCGATCGCGCGCAACGCGCGGAGAACCGAGTAGTACTCGACATCGGTGTCGACCTTCATCCGCTTGCGGATCCCCGCCGTGTCGAGAAGGAGATACGGAACGCCGTTCTCGACGACCGGCGTGTCGATCACGTCCCGCGTGGTCCCAGGGATCTCGGATACGGCCATCCGTGGGGTCCGGAGAATCGCGTTGATCAGAGAGGATTTTCCGACGTTGGGACGACCGACAAAGGCGACCTCGCTTTGACCGGGTGTTTTTTCCTTCTCCTCGGTGTCCGAAAACGGTCCCAACCGGGCCAGAATCGTCTCGCGAAGGGAATCGAGCCCCGACCCGTGCTCCGCGGAGATCTCGACCAACGACTCGAGACCCAGACGGTGGAAATCGTCGATCGAGGCCTTCTTCGAGCCGGGATCGACCTTGTTCACGACGCCGACGATCGGTTTTCCCGTTCGCCGGAGCTTCGAAATCACTTCCTCGTCGACCGACGTGAGACCGTCGCATCCGTCGAAGACGGCGAGAAGAAGGTTTGCCTCCTTGGCGGCCGCCTCGACCTGGCGGTGGATGACCCCGGGGATCCCCTCCTCTTTTCCCGGTTCGAGTCCCCCGGTATCGACCAGCCAGACAACCCCGCCGATCAGGTCGGCCAGAGAGAAGATCCGGTCGCGGGTCACTCCCGGCGTGCCGTGGACGATCGCACGCCGCCGGCCGACCAGGCGGTTGAACAGGGTCGACTTCCCGACGTTGGGACGACCGATGATGCTGACCACCGGCCTCACGACTCCCCGCCCGTCTCCTCCTCTTGAAGCTTCTGGAGCGCTTCCATCGCGCCCAGCTGTTCGGAATCTTTCTTGCTCTTCGCGCGCCCCCGACCGTAGACCTTGTCGTCGATCCAGACCTCCGACTCGAAGATCTTGTCGTGGTCCGGCCCCCCCTCGTACGTGAGGACGTAGGTCGGGATCGTTTTGAGGAGCTTCTGCGTGTATTCCTGCAATGTCGTCTTGTAGTCCTGCCGCTCGCCGCCGCTCTTCACCCCGTCGATCACCTCGTTCAGGTGATGGCGGACGAACGCCGCGGCATCCGACAACCCGCCCGAGAGATACAGCGCCGCGATGACCGCCTCGAAGGCGTTCGCCAGGATCGAATCTTTTCCCCGGCCCGCCGTCAGCTCCTCCCCCCGACCCAGCTTCAGATAGTCTCCGAGGTCCATGGCACGGGCGGCCGTGGCGAGGCTCCGCTCGTTCACGACGGCCGATCGGAATTTCGAAAGCCCCCCTTCCGGCTCCTGTGGATTCCGCTGCATCAGGAGATCGCTCACGACGAGGTCGAGGACCGAATCCCCGAGAAACTCGAGACGTTCGTTGTCCTCCATGCTTTCGGCCCCGAGCTCGTTCACGTATGAACGGTGCGTGAGCGCGGTCTCGAGGTAAACCCGATTCGCAAGAGGATGCCCCAGGATCTCCTCGATCTCGTCCACCAACACATCGATTTCAGCCGGCATCTGCGATTTCCCCAACAAAATGCAGGGTCTCGGAGGTGAGCCCTGCGATCTTCCCCAGTCTGACAGGGACTTCCGTTCCCATCAAAGAATCTCCACCGGGCAGGTGAATCGCCACGTAATGCGGGGTGTACCCCGTGAGCAACCCGTCACGATCCCGTTTCCGTTCGATGAGCACCTTCTGGACCGTCCCAAAAAATCGTCCGTAGAACTCCCTCCGTCGTTCGAATCCAAGCCCTCGTAGAATCTTCACTCGCTCCGCGCGCTCGGTCCCTGGTACATCATTCTCAAATTCCGCCGCCTTCGTCCCCGGCCGCGCTGAGAACGAAAAAACATGAAGGTAGGAGATCGGAAGAGCCCGGATGAAGCGGACGGTCTCCTCGAAATCGGCCCGGCTCTCGCCGGGGAACCCGACGATCACGTCCGCCCCGATCGCGGCTTCCGGCCGGACCTTCGCAATACTTCGCACCCGCTCCCCATACGCCTTCGAGGTATGTTTCCGGTTCATCCGACGCAGAACCGCGTCGCTCCCGCTCTGAAGCGGAATGTGAAAATGAGGTTGGATCGGAAGTGACTCGATCGCGTTCAGGAAATCGGGGGTGATCCCGGCCGGTTCGAGAGAGCTGACGCGGATCGCGAGGCCGGGGGCGGCGACAGAGATCGCCTTCAATGCGTCCGAAAGTCGAATTTGGGGCTTCAAGTCCCGGCCATAGGCGGCGAGATGAACCCCGGTTACGACGATCTCCCGGAATCCTCGTTCGGAGAGTCCTTTGGCGGCGGAGCGGAGTTCTTCTAGGGAAACGGAACGGCTCCGCCCGCGCAGGTACGGCAGGATGCAGAACGAGCAGTAGGCGTTGCACCCATCCTGCATCTTCAAGGTCGCCCGCGTTCGGCTTGAATCGACCACGAGAAGCGTTCCATCGGCCGGTGCCTCCTCTCCCAAAAGGACCGGTAAACGACGTTGCTCGGCTATCGAAAGAACCGCGTCGACCCCTTCCATATCGCGAAACAGATCTGGTTCCGATTCGGCGTAGCACCCTGTCACGACGATCTTTGCTTCCGGATGCGTGCGATGGATTCGCCGAATCAACTGACGGGCCTGCCGGTCGGCCTCGGCGGTCACGGTGCAGGTGTTGACGACGACGACGTCAGGAGATTCGGAATCTTCCCGGATCTCGAATCTCCCGGTTCCGCGGAGAAGCGTCTCCATCGCGGAGGTGTCGAACTGGTTCACCTTGCAGCCGAACGTGTACATTCGGACCGTTTTCGGCCGGGACCGGCTCTCTGTCGCGGTTTGCGGCACGGCGTCGGTTATAGAGGGGATGGGACGAGAGTCAAGCGGTCGTATCAAATAGATGCGGCGGAGGTTCCCCTTGAGTAGAATCGTTCCGCTATGAAAAAGATCCTCTTATTGCTGTTGCTCGTTCCCACCCTGGCACAGGCGGAGTTCTACGTTCGGCCGCGCGCAGGGATGGCGATCCCACTTCATGGTGATTCTTCGTATGCGCTCGGCCTGACCGGCGGATACCGCTGGACCGATTTCCTCTCGACGGAGATCTCCTACTCCCGTCTTCTCGGAACGGGTGCCGCCCCGGACGGAGATATGGTCCAGGGGGAAGGGATCGTAAGCCTTCCGCTCCTTCCGGTCGTAACGCCGTTCGTTTCGGGAGGGGTCGGTGCGCTTCACACATCGGCCGCGGGAGCCAGTTCTTGGCACTCGATGATTCTCATTGGAGGGGGGCTGGCCCTCGAGAAGCTGCTGTTCGTCCAGATCAGCGGTGGGGTTACCTACGCGGCCGTCCGCCACGGGGAGTCGTTCTTCGAGCCATACATCGGCGTCGGGCTCGCGTTTTGATGGAAAAGTGGATCGGATTCTTCGGGGGTAGTTTCAACCCGCCCCATCTGGGTCATCTCCTCGCGTCGATCTACGCGATCAAGACGTTCGAGCTGGACGAGATCTGGCTGGCGCCGGTTTTCAAGCACCGGTTCGAGAAGGACCTCGCCCCGTACGACGACCGGATCCGGATGTGCGAGCTGCTGGTGGAGGGGTTTGAAAAATATCTGAAGGTTTCCCCGATCGAGAAGAATCGAAAGAGCAACGGAAAGACGCTCGAAACGCTTCTGGCGATGCGGAAGAAACACCCGCACCATCATTTCTCTCTCATCATCGGGTCGGATCTGAAAAAAGAGACGAAGCAGTGGTACCGGTTCAAGGAGATCGAGAACCGGTTCGGCGTTCTGGTGGTGCCGAGAGGGTGCGGAAAAGGCGGGGAACTCGGAATTCCCGATATCTCGAGCACCGAGATCCGGAAGCGGCTGAAGGGGAACAAGTGGCTCGGCGAACTCGTCACGCCCGCGGTGGCGGCGTATATCTTCGAGAAGGGGTTGTACCGCCAATCCACCCTCCCCCGATCACCTCGTCGCCGCGATAAATAACGGCAGCTTGGCCCGGCGTGATCGCGCGCTGGGGTTCGCGGAAAGCCACCTTCGCGGTTCCTTTTCCACTCGCGACGATCGTGGCCGGCGCCGCCTCGAACCGGCTTCGGATCTGCGCGAAAACCTCCTCCCCTTCCTTGGGAGGTTCGACGATCCACCGACACTCACGTACAGAAAACTCCCTCTTGAACAGCGCCGCATCCGGCCCGATCACGATATCCCCATCCGGCCGAACCTCGAGCACGTAAGCCGCCTCGAGCTTCGCGACCGGAAGCTTCTTCCGCTGCCCGACCGTGTACCGATGAATCCCTCGGTGCAGACCCAGCTTCTCCCCATCTTCATTCAGGATCCTTCCACACTTCAGATCCGTCGCCGCCGAATGCTTCTCCACGAACTCCGCGTAATCCCCCGGAACAAAACAGATCTCCTGGCTATCCGGCTTCACGGCCACCGGGAGCTTGGCTTCCTGCGCAATCTTCCGAACATCCTCCTTGTCCATTTCCCCTAACGGGAAGAGCGTCTTCGAAAGCTCATTCTGTCCTAACCCGAAGAGAAAATACGACTGGTCTTTCTTCCGATTCAGCGACCGCAACAGATGGAAGGAGCCTTCACGCTTCTCGACGCGCGCATAGTGGCCTGTAGCGAGGTGAGTGGCCCCAAGTTCTTCGGCCCGCTGTAAGAGCGTGGTGAACTTAATGTCGGTGTTACATCGTACGCACGGGTTGGGGGTCTCACCGCGCCGATAGCTTTCGAGGAATGGGTGAACGACCTTCTCTTCGAACGTCGCTTCGAAATCGGAGACATAGTGAGGAATCCCCAACCGATCCGCGACCCGCCGGGCGTCATATAAGTCGTCCGGGGTGCAACAGCCGTGCGTCGCTTCCGGATCGTATGACCAGAGACGCATCGAGATCCCGACCACATCGAAGCCAGCGTTCTTGAGTAACAGGGCGGCGACGGAGCTGTCGACCCCTCCGCTCATCGCGACCACGACCCTCTGAGTCCCCCCAGCTTTCAAAGCGGCGGAATCCTATCGCGAGCCTTTTTGTCCCACAATGACCAGGGAGCGGATCTTTTGAAGCTTCTTCGGACCGATCCCGCGGACTCGGGTCAACGATTCGACGGTTGGAAATGGCCCCTTCTTCGTCCGATTCTTGATGATTTCACCCGCCAACTTCGGACCGACCCCCGGCAGGGCGAGCAGCTCTCGTTCGGTCGCCCGGTTGAGGTCGATCTTCTCGTTCCGAAGCAGTCGCCGTTCGGGAGATACTTCAGTATTTTCAAAGGGTTGATTTGAATTGACCGGAGCCGGAGCCGACCTAGTAAAATGATAGGCAACAAAGATCGACGAAAAAGCCAAAAGTAAGAGAAAATGCTTTGAATTCAATGTTTTCAATTACTTACGTCGCGCAAAGCGTCTTGACGCTCGTTCGGGTGAATGTTACGAACGAAATCGAAAAAGTGGTTCTGCCATTTTTTCTCCTGTTCGCCGGTGCGTGGCCTTTTGGGGTTACCACCGGCGACTTTGTTAGTGCGGTTCGTTCCCCAGACCGAACCGATCGTGCAACGCCCGCACCGCCAACTCCCCGTACTTTTCGTCGATCACGCAGCTGATCTTGATGTCGGAGGTCGAAACCGCCATCACCTCGATCTTCTCTTCCGCCAGGCATTGGAAGATCTTCGCCGCGACACCGGAATGGGTCCGCATCCCCAACCCCACGGCCGACACCTTCGCCACCTTTTCCCTGCAGATGATCTGGATGTCGGGAACCTTTTCCGTCGCTTTCTTGACGACCGCGGAGGCGATCGCAAACGACGGACGAGGCACGGTGAACGTCAGGTTCGTCTTTCCGTCGACGCTCCGGTCCGCAACGATCACGTCGACGACGATCTTGGCATCGGCCAACGCCGTAAGCAGTCCGGACATCCCCCCCAGGGAGTCGGGGAGATGGCGGACCGAAATCTGCGCGTCGGTCCGGT
Organism: Pseudomonadota bacterium; assembly: GCA_043809315.1. Classification (GTDB taxonomy): domain Bacteria; phylum Bdellovibrionota_G; class JALEGL01; order JALEGL01; family DATDPG01; genus JAZDDX01. The sequence goes on along the minus strand of JAZDDX010000027.1, from coordinate 26,356 downwards.
CACAAGTGATTCCCGCGACAATCGTTCCTTCCATCTTTTTCTCCTCCTTGGTGACCCAGGTCCCCCCGTCGTCGGTGAAACTCGAGCCGATCCAGACCGGGATCTCGTACCGCTTTGCCATCTGAACCGACCGGGCCTGCAAAACTTTCGTGCCGAGGCTTGCCAGCTCCATCATCTCGTCGTGAGAGATCCGCGGGATCAGCCGGGCGTCGCCACAAATCTGAGGGTCGGCGGTGAATACCCCGGGGACGTCGGTGTAGATCTCACACTGATCCGCATCGAGTGCCGCCGCCAGAGCGACCGCCGTCAGGTCCGATCCGCCCCGACCGAGCGTCGTGATCTCCCCTTCTTCGGTGACCCCCTGAAACCCGGTCACCACCACCACCTTCCCCTCGGAGAGAAGCTGGCGAATCTTTTGCGGCGCGACCGAGAGGATCTGTGCCCCTCCGAATGCCTGATCGGTGAAGATCGGGACCTGATGCCCCTGCAAAGAAACCGCGGTGACCCCTTTCGCCGAAAGAGCGAGGGAAAGGAGGGAAGCCGACACCTGTTCCCCCGTCGCGATCAGAGCATCCACTTCCCGGGACGATCCGGCCGATTGAAACTGCCGCGCTAACGTGAGCAAACGATCGGTCTCCCCCGCCATCGCGGAAACGACGGCAACCACGTCTTTCCCTTCCTTTTTTCGGGTAATGATCCGCTCGGCGACCACGGCAACTCGCTCGAGGTTCCCCACGGAGGTTCCGCCGAATTTCTGGACCACTAGACCCGACATCGGTCGTTCACGCGGAGAGATTCTTCGCCCAGGCCGAGACGATCGAGCCGGCTTGCGCCGCCGCCTCGTGCGGGGAGGAAGAGAGTTTTTTGGATGCCTCGACCACTCGCGCCGAGCGAGCTTCCCAGAGTGAATAGAGAGCGATCACGCCGGTCTCCACATCCGGATCGTTCACCATGTTGGCCAGCGGTTCCGAGGAGAGTTTCGACGGCACCCGACCGAGAATGAACGCCACCTCCCGTCGGACCTCGGGAGCCTCGTGCGACACCAACTTCCTCAGACGGGTCACCGTCTCCCGGTCGGCCGCGAGAAGCGGATGATAGGCCAGCTCCGCCGACACGTGCGGGTTCCGTTGTTCGAGAGCGTCGAGGAGGACCGGGATCGACCGTTTCTCCCGGCGGCGCCGCAGCACCCAGGCGGCCGTCAGACGGACACTGAACGCCTCATCGGTTTCCAGTACCTTCAAGAGCGCTTCGTTCGCCTCCGGGTCAGCGACGGCGCCGATCGCGCGGACGATCTCCTGGCGGACCTCCGGCTCCGGATCGGTCAATGCCGCGATCAGGTGGGGCAACGTCGAGGTATCCGACAGCTTCCCCAAACTCTCGGCCGACTTCTGCCGAATCAACGGATCGGAATCTTTGAGCCCGCCCAAAAGCGCGTCACTTTCCCGCCGCAATTTCGCTCTTTCGTTGAAGCTGCGTTCCAAAGTCTTCGGAGCCGCGGGCTCTTTCTTCATCTTCTGGCTCTTCCGCGGTCGGAGAGAAAGATCGACGATCAGCTCGTTTCGGCTGTTCTTCCGCTGGGCCAGATTCCCCCAGCGCTTAAGATCGGTCTGGCTGTTGTAGAAGAACGGTGTCAGCGAGTTGTTTTGAGAATAATTCAGGAACTCCAGGTAATTCCGGACAAGGTTTTCGAACGACAGTTTGCCCCCGGAGCTCGGGACTCGTTTCCCCACTTCCAAGATATCCGACATCCGGACGTTCTTGAGCGCCGCCACGATCGCCTCGAAATCCCACTGCCCCAGAAGCGACCAGCCGGTCCCGTTCGTCAGGAACCCGACGCGCCGGAGAAGTTCCCGCAAGAACGTCTCCGCGACCAGGAAATCGTCCGCCATCGCGAGAGAGGAGAAGTGCCGGATCAGCTGAAAATCGAAACCGAATTCGCCGGCGGGGTTCGGATAATCCTCGATTCCGGTCGAGAAACGGGCGGCGATCAGCTCGACGAGGGAGAGTTTCTCCCCCCCTTTTTTCAGGAACTGCTCCAGCTCCGTCAGAAGCTCGAGTTGCCCCTTGTGGTAGAGCATCGAACGGAAGTCGACCTTTCGCCGGAACTCGTCCGCGAGGATCAGGTCGTACGCGGCACGCGCCGGAACGACGGACCAGATCGAATCGGTCAGCTTCTGGTCGTACGCGAGCCCTACCAGTTCGACCGTCATCGATCCTCCGCGATCGATCGTTCGAGCGAATTTCCTCGCACGCCGTCCCCGCCCACGGAGATCGCGCGCGAGGACCGTTCCCCGAAACCGATCCGGACGTTCAAACGATCGCCGGGCCAGAGCTTCGGAAACCGTTCGAACCATTCCACGACCGCGACGCCGTCGCCGCCGAGCATCTCGCCGAGACCGATCCCGGCGAGTTCCGACTCCTTCTCCACGCGGTACAGGTCGATATGATAGAGCGGAACTTTCCCGTCGTAGATGTGTGCGAAGACGAACGTCGGAGAGGTGACCGAATATCCGGGATCGATCTGCAAGCCTCGGGCGATCCCGCCGACCAAAACGGTTTTTCCGGCGCCGAGCGGTCCCTCGAGCGCGACGACATCCCCCGCCCGCAGGTGGGAACCGATCCGCCGGCCGATCTCGGCCGTCTCTTCCGGAGTTTGAGCGGTCCAATCCATGAGACGAAGGGACTATAGAAGAGAGCGCGTCAGATGGAAAGGTGCGGCAGTTCGTCGATCAAGTCGCTCGCAAGCAGGCCGCGGGAGCCATTCTTCCGGGCCACCCGATCCCCGGCCCATCCGTGATGAAAAACGCCGGCGATCGCCGCACGATCGAGACTCAACCCCTGGGCGACAAACGACCCGACGATCCCGGATAACACATCCCCCATCCCGGCGGTGGCCATCCCGGGGTTCCCGGTGGGATTGATGAAGGTTCGGCCATCCGGGCAGGCGACGACCGACCGGGCCCCTTTCAGGACCAGAACCGCCCCGGTTCGATCGCTGAAACGACGGGCGGATTCGATCCGGTTCGCCTGGATCTCTTTGATCGTTTTTCCGGTCAAACGGGACATCTCCCCCGGATGGGGGGTCAGAACCATACGCTTCAAAGCGAGCGAGAGACGACCGATGTTTTTCCCAAAAACGTTCAAACCGTCGGCATCTAAAACAATAGGTATTTTAATGGCTTGAATTAGTTTTTCGAGAAGTGACTTTAGGCTGTTCGTTGGGAGCAATCCAGGCCCGGCAACGAGAACCTCCTTCCCTTCGCAGATTCGGAGAAGATCCGAAAGGGCCTTTGGACCGAGCCCCCCAGACCCATCGTCCGGGAGCGGTTCGGTCATCACTTCCACAAGCTGGGACTTGACGATCGAGTGGGCGCTCTCCGGAACGGCAAGGGTGACTAATCCGGCCCCGGAACGGAGGGCCGCTTTGCTGGTCAGAACCGATGCCCCTGACTTCTGGGGGGAGCCGGCCAGAACCAGGACATGTCCGAAGCTCCCTTTGTGGCTGTCGGGGCGTCGTTTCGGGAACCAGTGTTGGATCTGATCCGGATCGGTCTCGAAGAGCGGAGTGGCTCCGGTCTGTTCCGCCCAACGATCGTCGAGAGAAATGTCGGCAACGACGACCTCACCACAAAGAAGGGGTCCTTCTCCGAGATGAAATCCGCGTTTCTTGAACCCGAAGGTAACGGTGACCGTCGCCTTGACGGCTTTCCCCATCACCTCGCCGGTATCGGAGTGAAGTCCCGAGGGGATGTCGACGGCATAGACCGATCCCGGGAAATGGTTCGCGGCGTCGATGGTAGCGGCGTGAACCCCTCGCAGAACGCGGGTTAAGCCTGTGCCGAAAAGCGCGTCGACCAAAGCACTCCAACCGCGAAGCTGTTCGGCATGTTTCTTTACATCGGCAGCGGTTCGGATCGGGACAGGGTGAATCCCCGTTTTTTCCAGGATCTTCAGGTTCGTGAGGGCGTCCCCTTGTTTCGGTCTCCCCTCCCCCACAAGCCAAACGTCCACTTGGGCGCCATGAAGGGTGAGGTAACGGGCGATGACGAAGCCGTCGCCGCCGTTGTTCCCGGTACCGCAGAGGATCCCGAACCTCTTCCCGGCGACGGTCCCCTCTCTCCGAACGATCCCGGCAAAGACGGAGCGACCGGCGCTTTCCATCAGAACAGAACCCGGGATCCCGATCTTCTCAATGGCGAACTTGTCAATCCGCCGCATCTCTTCCGCTGTGACGATTCTCATAACCCCTCCAGCTTCTCCCTTGAAGGGAGTGATCGTAAGAATCCGAATGCCGAGATGATCAGAAATGGCCACATCCTCTTCCCCTCGGAAGCCTGCGCCGCCAGGATAAAGCCCAGGATGGCGATCGATTCGAAGAATGCCAACCGGACGATGAAGTGATTCAGCCGCCTCGCGAGAGGAATCCCGCCTGGAGTTCTTTTCGCCTCCGCACGAAGCAGCAATCGAGGAAGTAAGAACCCGAAAAACATCGCGAGGATTGCAACGATCGGGAAGAACGTCTCCATGCTCTTGAGCGTCTCCGGCGAGGCCGGCGTATGAGAACCCGGTTTCAGCTGAAACGCGATCGTGGCGTACAGAAAGAGGCTCACGAAGAGAGCCGCCCAGATCACCCTGGCGGTTCGAACGACCTGCTCATCACTTAATTTGGATACAGTCGTGTGTCCCCCATTAATCGGCAAGGGAGTTCCGGGAGGCGACGATCAGGCGCTTCATCTCGCGCACCGCCTCCTCGAGCCCCACGAAGAGCGCACGGGAGACGATCGCGAACCCGATCTGAAACGATTCGATCGGCCGGATCTGCGCCACCGCTTCGACGTTCTGATAGTCGAGACCGTGCCCGGCATGCACGGACAGACGCAACTTCGTGGCAAACGTCACCGCCTCGAGAACCCGGGCCAGCTCCCGCTTCTTCTCGTCCGGCTTGCGCGCCTCGGCGTACCGCCCTGTGTGAATTTCGACCGCCTGCGCGCCGGTCCGGTGGGCCAGCTTGATCGTTTCGGGGTTCGGATCGACGAAGAGCGAAACCATGAGCCCCGCCTCACGGAGCATCCCGACCGCCTTTCCTACTGACTCCCCGTGCGTGACGAGATCGAGCCCCCCTTCCGTCGTCAATTCCTGCCTCTTCTCGGGGACAAGGGTCACCACCTCCGGCTTCACCTCGAGCGCCGTCCGGAGCATCTCTTGCGTCGCCGCCATCTCGAGGTTGAGTTCGGTCTGGATCGTGTCACGCAGAACCTTCAGGTCCCGGTCCTGGATATGCCGGCGGTCTTCTCGCAGGTGGCAGGTGATGTTGTCCGCCCCGCCGAGCTCCGCCCAGGCAGCGGCCGTCACCGGGTCTGGGTATCTCCCCTTCCGTTGCTGCCGAAGGGTCGCCACATGGTCGATGTTCACGCCGAGTTTCACCATCACGCCACCCCGATTTCCGATTGAATGGCGGCCGCGATCTCGTCCGCCAGCCGCTTCACGATCTTTTCGTTCTCCCCTTCCACCATCACGCGCGCCTTCGGTTCAGTCCCGGAGTACCGGACCAGGACCCGCCCGGTGCCGCTCAAACGACTCTCCGCCTCCCGGATCGACTTCGCGACCGGCGGGAGCTTTTCGAACGACGGCTTCGTCTTGACCGCGACATTCCGGATCACCTGCGGGTATCGCGGGATCAGCTTTGCGTACGACGAGAGAGGGCGATCGCTCCTTTGAAGTTCTCCCAAAAGGAGAAGCGCCGAAAGGATCCCGTCTCCGGTGGTGCTCCGATGCAGGCTCACCAGATGCCCCGAGGGCTCCCCTCCGAACAGCGACCCTTCCTCTTTCATCATCTCGACGACGTATCGATCCCCGACCGGCGCTCGGAAAAACGGGATCCGGTTCGAACGGAAATACTGCTCGAGACCGAAGTTGCTCATCACCGTGCCGACCACACCCTTTCCCAGCTCGCCGTGCGCCAGCATCGGGCGGGCCAGGATCCCCAGAACGTCGTCTCCGTCGAACACACGTCCGTTCTCATCGCAGAAGATCGCCCGATCGCCATCGCCGTCGAACGCGATCCCGAGATCGGCGCCGACCTCTTTCACCTTCTGCGCCAGTTTGTCGGTGTGGAGAGCTCCGCAGTGGTGGTTGATGTTCTTTCCGTTCGGCTTGATTCCGATCTTGGTAAGCGATGCGCCCAACTCGGCGAATACCGTCGGCGCAATCTTGTAAGTGGCGCCATGCGCGCAGTCGACGACGATCTTAAGGCCGTCCAGGGAGTGTTCCTGGGGAAAGTTCTGCTTCAGGTACGTGATGTACCTCCCCTTGGCGTCTTCGAGGCGCGTCGCCTTCCCCACCTCGGAAGCCTCCGGCCTCCGCTCGTCCAGTTCCCCGTTCGAGAAGACGAGCTTCTCGATCGATCGCTCGACCGCATCGGCCAGCTTGAACCCGTCGGGGCCGAAGAACTTGATGCCGTTGTCATTGTAAGGATTGTGCGACGCGGAGATCACGACGCCGGCATCGGTTCGCATCGACGTCGTTAGAAAAGCAATTCCAGGGGTGGGGACCGGCCCCACGAGGATGACGTCCACCCCCATCGAACAGAGTCCGGAGGCGAGCGCCGTCTCGAACATGTATCCGGAGAGCCTCGTATCCTTTCCGATCACGACCGAGTGGCGCCGGTCGTCCGACCGCCGGAAGACGCACGCGGCCGCCCGACCGACCCGAAGAATCGTATCGACCGACATCGGCTCCGAATTCGCCATGCCCCGGATCCCGTCCGTGCCGAACAACTTCCTCGATTCCGCCATGAATGACCTCTATTCCGCCAGCAGCGTGACCCGGACAGTATCAGGAACGACCGTCAGCTCAAGGCCGGGATGTTTGAGCGGCCTGGCGGTCACGTGGACGACTCTCTGCCGGGTCTTCCCGAGACCCAACTTCAGGGCGTCGATCTCGATCTCGAGGTGCTCCTCCCCGAATGCCGTCACCTTCCCCGCCGGCCCCCGCGCCCGGATCGAAACGGTCCTCGGCTCGACCTTGACGGCGCTCGTGAACCCGGTGACACGGACCGGGACCTCCCGAAACATCTTCGAAAGCTCCTTTTCCTTCACAACGACCCGGAGCGTGACCTTTTTCTCCTCGTCGGAACCGGGGGTTGCCGACGTCAGCGAATATTCACCGGAGAAGCTGCCATGCCGCCCGGCCAGACTGATGGGTTCCGTGAAGATGTAGGGGGTGACCGCCAGATCCTTCCGGGAACCGCGCTTCTTCGTGTAGGCCGGTTTCACCTCGTAGCTCTCGACCTCGTATCCCTCGTCCGGATCGTCCACAAAGCGGGGTTCGATCCGGACCAACTTCTCCTCCGCCTCGTCCACCACCACGCGGATCGACGGGGGAACGACCCTCATCACGGTGATCCCGTACGGAACCTTGAATGCCCCTTCGCGGATGAAGAACGTGTTCGAACCGCGGTGCGCGTTCTTCAGATCGAGCTCGTACGGCGGAAAGGTCGCCGGATCGAGACGCCCCAGCCGGCTCTTGGGACCCGAGAGCCTCAAGTTGATCGAGGGATCGATCTCGCCGATGATCATGAACTTTTCCGGAAGATTCTGCACCTGGACCGGCACCTCGATCGACGTTTCCATCCGCCTCTCCCCCCGGACGAACGCCCAGAGTAAAGTCGCAAGGATCAGGGAGACGATCTTCATCACCGGATGTTCGGTAAGCCACCCCTTCATGCGACCTCACCCCGGATCCGGCGGATCCGTCTCCAAAAACGATGGTAGATCGACCCTTGGGGACGCAGGTATCCGTGGAGAATCTTCCGGAGGGCCGCACCATCCACCCCGCGCGTGATCCGCCCCTCGGAGGCGAGCGAGATCCACCCCTTTTCTTCCGAAATCACGATCACCGCGGCGTCGGTTTCCTCCGTGAGCCCGATCGCGGCCCGGTGCCGCGTCCCCACCTCGACGCCGAACCGCGGGTTCATCGTGAGCGGGAGAAAACAGCCTGCCGCCGTGATCCGCCCCTTCTGAAGAATGACCGCCCCGTCATGCAGGGGGGAAACCGGATGAAAAACACTGGTCAAGAGTTCCTTGGAGACAACGGCGTCGAGAGGCACGCCGACGTCGACATAATCGAGAACGTTGGCGTCTCGTTCGATCACGATCAACGCCCCGATCTTCTTGTTCGCGAGCGACGTGGACGCTTTGACCAGCTCCTCGACGACGATCGATTCCTGGGGAGAGGCGACCAACGAGAAGATCGGCGATCGCCCGATCTGCGTCAGCGCCCGCCGGATGTCGTTCTGGAAGATGACCACCGCGATCAAGAGAAGGCTCGAGAACAAACTCGAGAAGATCCAGTTCACGGTGTAGAGCTCCCACCAAGAGGAGATCCAGTAGATCACCCCGGCTACCGACAGACCGAAGAGCATGTAGACGGCGCGCGTCCCCCGGATGAGACGGAGGAGCCAGTAGATCAGGACGGCGACGACGAGAATGTCGAGCAGGTCACGCAACCCGGTCAGATTCTCGAACCATCCCTTCAATTCTCCTCCTCGTTCAACCGACGGCCGGCTCGGGGACCAAGCCGGGCTCCGGTTTATTCTCCTCGCCCGCCTTCGAAGCTTCTCCCGGTTTCCTCAAGCGAGGAGCCGGTTTTGGTTTCGTGAGGGGGCCTCCCGCCATTAGGATTTCGACATCCTCGGCTTCCAGAACCTCGTATTCCAGCAAGGCTTCGGCTACGCGGTCGAGGGAAACCCGGCTCTCCTCCAGAATTTTACGCGTCCGACTGTAATTCCGCATCACAATGTTTCGGATTTCTTCGTCGATGAGTCGCGACGTCTGCTCGCTGTAATTCACATGGCGCGTGAAATCCCGCGCCAGGAAGATCTCCTCGTCCTTCCGCCCGAACGCGAGCGGCCCGACGGCATCGCTCATCCCCCACTCGCAGACCATCTTCCGCGCCAGTTCCGTCGCCTTCTCGATGTCGTTTCCGGCGCCGTTGGTGCGCGTCCCGAACACGATCTCTTCCGCAACTCGCCCCCCCATCAGGATCGCGATCGTGGTCTCGGCCGAGGTCTGGTTCAACGTGTACTTGTCCTCGGTCGGCATCTGGTGGGTCAGCCCCAGCGCCATACCGCGGGGAATGATCGTCACCTTGTGGACCGGATCGGCCCCCGGGATCTTCTTCGCGACGACCGTGTGCCCCGATTCATGATAGGCGGTGATCCGTTTTTCCTCGTCGGAGATCAGAAGGCTCTTTCGTTCTTTCCCGAGCATGATCTTGTCTTTCGCACGCTCGAAGTCGATCATGGCAACGCTCTTCTTTTCCTGCCGGGCAGCCAGCAACGCCGCTTCGTTCACCATGTTCTCGAGATCGGCCCCCGCGAAACCGGCCGTTCCCCGCCCCAACACTTCCACGTTCACATCGTCCGATAATGGAACCTTCCGGGTATGGACCTCGAGGATCCCGATCCGCCCTTTGAGATCCGGCCTGGGTACCACGACGTGACGATCGAAACGCCCCGGACGGAGAAGAGCCGGATCGAGAACGTCCGGCCGGTTCGTCGCAGCGATCAGGATCACCCCTTCGTTCGACTCGAATCCGTCCATTTCGACCAGCAACTGATTCAATGTCTGCTCCCGCTCGTCGTGCCCGCCGCCCAAGCCCGCTCCCCGGTGCCTCCCCACGGCGTCGATTTCGTCGATAAAGATGATGCAGGGAGCGTGTTTTTTCCCCTGTTCGAAAAGATCGCGCACGCGGGATGCCCCGACCCCGACAAACATCTCGACGAAATCGGACCCCGAGATCGTGAAGAAGGGAACCCCCGCCTCCCCTGCGATCGCTCGCGCAAGGAGCGTCTTTCCGGTCCCCGGAGCGCCGACCAGGAGAACCCCTTTCGGAATCCGCCCGCCGAGCTTCGTGAACTTTTTCGGGTCCTTGAGGAAGTCGATGATCTCCTCGAGCTCCTCTTTCGCCTCGTCGATCCCCGCGACATCCTGGAACGTGACCTTTTTCGGGCTTTCACTCAAAAGCCGGGCCTTGGATTTGCCGAAACTGAGCGCCTTACCGCCGCCGGCTTGCATCTGCCGGAACATGAAGATCAGGAAGAGTACAAGCAAGAGGAACGACAATCCGGGGATGATCTGCTGCCAGAGCGGCGAGCGCTCCTCCGCGATCGCGTCGAACTTTCGAACCTTGTTCTCCTCGAGAAATCTCGTCAGGTCGTCCCCGGTCCCGAGCCACCGTGTGACAAACGTTTTCCCGGGCAGGTCGGAGACCGCCTTATCGACGGTGGCTTCGGGCGGAAACTTCGTAAGGTAGTCCCCTTCGATCGCCTCGCCGCGGATCCGGACCGACTCGACCAACCCGCGCCGGACCTGGTCGCGGAACTCGCTGGACGGAAGGTCGCGCGGCACTGCTCGCACGAACGGGTTTGCCAGGTGGTAGACGACCACCGCCATGACGGCCAAAAGAATCCAAAGTATCGCGCTTTTTCCTTTCAATCCGACCTCTTACGTTGGGGCGTTACGGTAACACACTCCCACCGCCCCGTTCAACGGAACTCGATCCGGTTTTTCGCCCGGACCGCGAGGACATTCCGCGGCAGGGCAAAGGTCCGAAGGCGACCTGTCGAACAAACGAGCCGCTCGATCGCTACCAGCTGGGGTCGACGCAGGGCCGAGCCCTCCCCCGCTTTTTCGCTGAACGCGATCTGAATCGCCCGCTGGCGCACCGGCGCCGGGGCTTCCGTCAAGAGATCGGAACGGTACCCCTTGCCGATTCGCGCGCGATCGAGAAGTTCCTCTGCAAGGCGATCCAGGAACTCGTTCGTCTCCCGCATCGACTCTGCCAGCGCGACCAGATGGCGCGAAAGTTGCGGATTGAACTCTTTCTCCAACATGGGAATCGCCACCCGGCGGAGATAATTCCGACGATAATGCGTTTCCCGGTTGCTCGAGTCGACGGCATACGGCAGGCGACAGAGCTTCGCCTCTTTCGCAATTTCCTCCCGGGAAAAATTCAAGAGCGGGCGGATCCAGTGAGGCGGACGGAACGGGCGGATCCCGCCGAGACCCCGCAGGTCGGCCCCTCCGAGGAGACGAAACAGCACGGTCTCCGCCTGATCGTCCAAGTGGTGGGCCAGCGCGATCCGGCCGGCGCCTACAGACACCGCCACTCGCTCCAAAGCCTCCAGTCGAGCTGCCCGCAGTGCATGCTCCGCCTTCGTCTTGAGCTTCTTCCCGGCCACACGAGAAACGTGAAAGTCGCAGCCGTGCGCACGCGCGACTCTCTCCGCCATCTCCGCATCCCGATCCGCTTCGGCGCCCCGAAGACCGTGATGCACGTGCGCGGCGACCACCTCCGGCCCCCCTTTTTCTCGGTGCGCGCACAATAGATGGAGCAACACAGCAGAATCGACGCCGCCCGAAACCCCCACGAGCACACGCTGAACGTGCTTCCATCCCGCATCCTCTCGGAGTGCGGCTTCCAGGTGTCGCACCATCGAATGGTGATGCCGGGAGATCCCCTTTTTCGTACGCAACACCGCCCGGGTATAGCACTCAAGTTGGAGGCCTCAAGTAAAACAAGCGAAGTGTCTGATTGTACTAGGGGATTCCTTCTGGTATGGTTTTTTGGGAACGAGCCCTGCGAAGACCCTTGAACCCCAGCAGAAAAGAGTGATGAAGATGAGAAAAATCCCCTGGATCGGTCTCCTTCTCTTCCTCGTCGGGAGCCCCCTTGGCCCGGGGGCACTTTACGCAGCCGACGCGGCGAAAGAGGGTGAGATCGGGAACTACCGGAAAGAGGGAATCGACGTCGTTCAGCGCCGCATGTTCCGAAAGACGGGGCGGCACGAATTCACCCTCGACGGCGGCATCAACGCCGACAACCAGTTCATGATGTATGAGTCGGTGGGGTTCAAATACACCTATCATTTCCGGGAGACGTTCGGATTCGAGGGGTCGTACTCTCTCATGATTCACCAGAACAAACCGATCATCAACGACCTGAAGAACGTCGACTGTCCGACGGGGGCTACACCCAACGCCAACGGGAAGTGCTCCGTGACGCTCAACCCGGCCCCCGATCCGATGAAACATATCGCGATCGCTAGCCTGGTCTGGTCCCCGATTTACGGGAAGTTCAGCCTCTTCTCGAAGAAGATCTATCACTTCGACATCTTTATGGTGGCCGGTGGCGGCCTCTTCAAGATGAATACACAGAAACACTTCGGCTTCAACGTGGGGGTCGGAACGAAGGTCTACCTAAACGACTGGTGCGCGATCCGACTCGATCTCCGGAACATCACCGTGCGCGAAGGACCACCTTATTACCACATCATCAACAACCGCATGATGCTGCTCGGGGTCTCCTTCTTCCTCCCCCCGCATCCCTATGACTAAGCGCAACCGGATCGTCACCCTATCGGTCGCTTTGGCTGCGTTGTTCGCGGCTCCTCCGGCGTTTTCCCAGGACCTCGATCAGAAGCTGGAGGAACGGATTCAGCGAACTCTCGACAAACGGAAACAGGTGGTCGGCGGAAACCCACTGTATCTAGGTCTCGTGAACGAGTTGGATACCGGGCGGAAACATATCACCGACCGGAAGTGGTCGGAGGCGTTCAACTCGTTCGACCGGATCCTCGCGAACGAACGGCTCGCCAATTATCCGGAATACTCGTTCGCCAAGTATTATCTGGCGTACGTCCTGTACGAGATGAAGGTCGCGTACGGGTCGCTTCTGTACTTCGTCGACATCGTCGAAAAGGAGCCGGTCCAACCCCACACATTTGAGTCGTTGCGGAGGGCGATCTCGATCGCACAGGAGCTCAAGGACGACGAGCTGATTCTTTATCTCGCTTCGACCATCCCGCCGGAAAAGGTCCCCCTCTCCCTTCGCGAGGAGTTCCGCTATTTCATCGCGAAGGACCTCTACGAAAAGCTGGATTACGACACGGCCGATAAGTGGATGGGTTCGATCCCGCGGCGGAACCGTCTCTTTCTGGCGGCCGAGTACGTGATGGGAGCCATGGCGGTGAAGCGGAACAACCTCCGCGGCGCGATTGCGGCCTTCCGGTTGATCTCCGACACGAGGTCGCCGGTCGAGTATTACGAGAACCAGAAAATCCGCCAGCTTGCGAACCTCGCGCTGGGACGGATTTTCTACGAGATGAAGAACTATCCGCTCTCGATCGTCTACTACAAGAAGGTCAAGGAGGACGGTGAGTTCTACCCCCCGGCCCTCTACGAGGCGAGCTGGGCCCTCTTCAAAATGCACAAGTTCAACGAGTCGCTGTCGGTCCTCCACTCGGTGCAGAGTCCGTTTTTCGAGCAGATCTATTTTTTGAAGTCGTACCTTCTATCGGGGGCGATCTACCTCGAGCTCTGTCTATACCAGGACGCCGTCGGCACCCTCAAAGGGGTCGAGGATCAGTTCACCGGCCTGGGCCGAGACATCGACCGTTTCGCCCGCCAGGCACAGTCCCCGCGCGAGTATTACCCGCTCTTGAGCAGCAAGGTCCGCAAGCCGGACGGGAGCGAGGCGTACGCGTACCGCTCCCTCTTCAACCTCGCGGCGGCCGAGCGGGATTTCCTCGGCGTTCACCACTACATCGAGCGTCTGGCCTCGGAGCGAAAAAATCTTGCCGATCTGCACCGCCCGCGTGCCGATCTGCTGTCGAAGCTTCTCCAGCAACGTTCCGGTGACCTCGTTCTCAAAGCGAGCTACCTGGCGGGGCAGAAGCTTTTGAAGACCCGCCGGATGATCCAGGACTTCCTCGATATCAAGGACCTGCTCCGGTACGAGGTCGTCAGCGCCGAGCGGAAGATTCTCCAGACGCGCTCGCTCCGTCTGGCGCCACCGGTTCTGACCGACGCGGAGCTGATCAAGCCCGAGTTCACCGACAGTCTGAAAGAAACGATGATGTGGTGGGACTACTCGGGAGAGTTCTGGAAGGACGAGGTCGGCTCGTATCTCTACAACCTCAAGAGTCGATGTAAAGAGATCGGGGAGACCGCGAAGTGACCGCGAGGCGGATCGCGCTCACGAGTTTTCTCCTGACGCTAAGCCTGGCGATCCCCGCCGGCGGAGCGGAGGCTCCGGCCAAAGTCCCCGCCGCGCCGAAGGAGCAGCCCCGCCGCGGCTCCTTCAAACCGGGGGTCTTCGAGGCGTTTTCGATTCCCGACTACCAGGTCGACCAAGCGCTCTCCCAGAAGATCCGGGAAGAGATCGCGATCCTGACCCGGCTCTTGAAAAGGACCACCGAGCCCAATCGGCGGGCCGACATGTACTTCCGGATCGCGGAGTTGTACTGGCTGAACAACCGTTCCCGCTATTTCCAGCAGATGGAAGTTTACAACAAGGCGTACGACGAGTGGTTCCAGGGAAAACGGAAAGTCAGGCCGGTCGAGCCGCAGTTCTCCGGCGCCGCTTCTTTCACGCTGTACAAACAGATCATTCAGACCGCTTCGACCTACGACCGGCTCGACGAGGTGATGTTCCTGGCGGGGTTCCACGCCACCGAGGTCGGGGATTCCCAAGCCCTCGGGTACTTCAAGGAGCTGGTCGCAAGGTTCCCGAAGAGCAAATTTCGCCTCGACTCCTATATGGAGATCGGCGATCTCGAGTTCATGGCCCGCCGTTTCGACGAGGCGATCGCCGCCTTCAACATCGTCCTCAAAGAACCGAGCAAACTCTACAATTTCGCCCTCTACAAGCTCAGCTGGTGCTTCTACAACCAGGGGAAGATCAATCCGGCGACCCAGGTCATGCAGAAGGTCGTCCGGAGCTCTAAAGGGATCCGTGGCGAACTCGAGCTGCGGGATGAGGCTCTCAAGGATCTGGTCATCTTTTATTCCGATCTCGGCCTGATCGACGAAGCCCAGCAGTACTTCGTTTCGATCGGCGAGCCGGAATACGCGAAGAAGGTCCTCCAGAAGTTGTCGAACATCTACTTCGAGCAGGCCCGCTACGACAAGGCGATCGCCACCATCCGGCGGCTGATGGCGATCGAACCGTTCGGCGCGGAGCGGCCGAAATACCATTCCAAGCTGGTCGATTGCTACGACAAGAGCCAGGACTTAACGCACGCGATGTCGGAAATGGAGGAGTTCATCTCCATGTACGACAAGAACTCGATCTGGTACCGGCAGGCCAACGATCCGGAGATGCGGGAGTACGCCTACGAGCGATCGGAGGTTTACGCCCGGTTCATCCCGAAGAAGTATCACGAGCTTTCGCAGCAGACGGCGAAGACCGATCCGGCGAAATCGGCGGGATACACACGTGCCGCGCTGAACTACTACTGGAAATACCTCGATCGGTTCGGCGACCACAAGAACGCCTACGAGAACCGCTACCTGTATGCGGATCTGCTCTTCAAAAACAAGATGTACGCCCAGGCGGTCACGGAGTTCGACCGTGTCGCCAAGGCGGACAAGAACGGGAAACGGCGCAAAGAAGCTCTCGTCGGTGAGATGGACGCGTTGACCGAGCTCGAGAAGGTTTATTACAAGAACCTCGAGACCAAAGGGATCAAACAAAAGGACAACTACGAGCCGCTGTTCCTCTCCGTCTACGCACAGCGGTTGATCGAAGTTGACGAGGCCTACATCGGCTCGTTCCCCCAGGATCCTCGCGTCCCCGACATCGCGCTCCAGCGTTCTCAGCTCCTTTATAACTACAATCAGTTCTCGCGGGCGAGCGATGGATTCTTCGGCATCGTGAAAAAGTACCCGCAGTCACCGGCCTCCCACACGGCCCGTGATCTGATCCTCGACATCTACAACATCCGGAAGGACTGGGAGAACCTCGGAAAATGGGCAGAGACCTTCCTCGCGGACAAGAGCTACGCGACGGCCGAGACCCGGGCGAAGCTGCTCGAGCTGATCCAGGGTTCGATCTTCCAGAAGGCGAAGGTGACGGAGGATAAAAAAGAGTACGTCGCGGCCGCCGAGATGTTCGAAAAATTGGCGATAAAATACCCCGATTCGAAGTACGCCGACAAGGCGCTGTTCAACGCCGCCATCGATTACATCAACGCGGATGCCTCGGAAAAGGCGATGGGCACGTCGAACCGGTTCCTCCGCAAGTACCCGGACTCCGAGATGGTCTCCAAGCTGGCGCTGGCCCTGGCCACCTACTTCGACGACAAGCTCGATTACGCCCATGCGGCCCAGTATTACGAACTGCTCGCCGAGAAGGACCCCAAGGGAAAATACGCGGCGGACGCGCTCTTCAACGCGGGGACGTACGAGGAGAACCTTCGGGAGTATCCGCGAGCCCTGGCGAGTTACGAGACCCACCTGAAACGGTATCCGAACTCGAAAGACAGTGCGGAGATCGCCTTCTCGATCGCCCTCATCCATGAAAAACAGCGTCACTGGACCGACGCCATCGCGGCCTTCAAGGATTTTCCGCGCCGGCATTCGAGTCGGAGGGCACGGGTCATCGAAGCGTACTATCGGCTGGGACAGGCGCTCGGAAAAACGAAAGACGAAGCGGGGGAGACCCGAGCGTATCAGAGCGCCGTCTACGTTCATCGTCAGTATGCGGCCGATCCCGAGGTGAAGGGAGCTGGGCTCTATGCCGCGAAGGCTGCACTCGAACTGACCAAACCGATGTTGGCTGATTTCCGGGAGATCCGTCTCCGAATGCCGCAGGCGGCCCTGACTCGGGCGATCGAACAGAAGGCGCTCCTCTTGAAGAAGCTGCGCGACCGCTACCTCGACATCATCAACTTCGGCGATCCGGAGATGGGGGTGGCAGCCCTCCATCACGTCGGCGTGATTTACCAAGAGTTCAGCCAGGCGCTCTTCAACGCGCCGGTCCCGAAGAAGCTCACGCCCGAAGAGGTGCAGATGTATCAGCAAGAGCTCACCAATCGGGCGGCCCCGATCGAGGAAAAAGCGGTTGAGGCCTACGAGAAGGCGATCAAGAAAGCGTTCGAGCTGGAGGTCTTCAACGAGTGGGCGCTTAAATCGTACGCGGCGTTGACCGAGTTCAAACCGGATCTCTATCCTCCGCGACGGGGGTACGTCGATCTCACCATGCATCTCAGTGAGCCGTTCGTCTCCCTCCCGGCGGGGCAAGCCTCGAGCCGCACACCGGCCGACTTCCGCCGTGAGATGGACCAAAATCTCCTGGCGATCGAGTCCGACCCGAGGGACTTCGGAGCGTACATGGCCCTCGGCCGCGCCTACCGGACGTTGGGACGCCTCGGTAAGGCGGCGAGTTCGTTTGAAAGCGCCTCTCTCGTCCAATCGCGCACGAACGTCGGCTTTTTGGAACTTGCCCGCGCGCTTACGGAGACCGGACAAGCCGTCCGGGCCATCCCGATCTACCGAGATCTCTTATCAAAGGAGCCAACGAACCTGGCGCTCAAGAACGATCTCGCGATCGCCTACCGGCGGAAGAAGGACTACGGATCGGCGCTCGCGCTGATCCGGGAAATTCTGAATGTCGACAAGACGAGCATTTCGGCGATCAACAATCTGGCCCTGATCTACTATCAGACCCAGGCGTACGATCTCGCGGAACTGACCCTTCAGAAAGGGAAGAAGATCAACTCGGCGACCGCCGACACGTACAACAACCTCGGTCTCGTTTACATCGGGATGGACCTGATGAAGAATGCGATCGCGGAGTTCAAGAAAGCTTCCGAGCTGGCGCCGAACGCGATCGACCCCCGGCTCAACCTCGCCAATCTGTACCTCAAGTACTCGAACTATCCGGCGGCCATCGCCGGATACCAACAGGTCTTGAACTTTGATCCGCTTCATTTCCAGGCGATCGAGAACCTCGGAACGGCGTATCAGGCGACGAACGACGTGGCGAAGTCGCGTCAGGCGTTCGCGGCCATTCTGGATGCCGACCCGACCCATTCGGCCGCCCTCTTCAATATGGGGCTCCTCTACCAGAACCGGTTGCAGGATGCCGAGAGCGCGCTCAAGTACTTCCGTCAGTTCGCCTCGGTCGAGCGCGGGAAGATCCGTCCCGACCACGAGGTGTTCATGTACATCAAACAATTGCAGGCGATGCCGAAGCGTCCCCGTCCCGCCCCAACACCGTCCGCCCCTCCCCCGCCCCAGCTTCCGGCGGAGGAGAAACAGCCGAAGGGAGGATCCCAATGAGATGGAGGATCGTAACCGTCCCGTCTCTCGTTTTCTTGCTGCTCGCGGGAACCGTTCTGGCTCAGAACCAGCCGAACCCGCAGCTGGGATCCCCCACCGAGCCCCGCCGGGTGAGGTCCGGAAAAACGGTGTACGACTTCAACGAGGTCGACATCCTGGGAAAGCTCAAGAAACCGGAAGTGCAGCCGATCGTGGAACCGCCCGAATTCCGCTTCCGCCGTCTTCTCGACCTGGACGAGAGTTTCCTGCCGAACATCGTCCGTTCGGTGGATGAATTTTAAAGGAGAAACCGATGCCGAACGCGCGACTCGAACTTCCGCAGGATCCAAATTCGGAACTCTTTTTCGACCCCCGGACTCTTTCCGTCGGATACCGCGCACGGAAGGCGGACGAACCGTCTCGCGACCTCCGCCGGAAGGTTCTCCGGATCGTGATCCAGGCGTTCGGCCGTGTGGTCGACGATCGCTTCTTCTCCGCCGGCACGCAGATCACCTTCGGCCCGACCCAGAAGAACACCTTCCAGGTGCCGACAAGGGACCTCCCCGAGAGACACGTGCTGGTGGCGTACAACCTGGACGGCACCGTCACCCTGAACCTCAACAAGCATTTCGGGGGGGTCCTGCAGATCGCGAACAAGCTCCAGCGGCTCGCGGACGTCGGTTCGACCGCTTCGGGCCCCTTCAAGGTCTTCCAACTTCCCAAGGGATCCCGGGGCTGCCTGGAACACGGCACTCTCCTCATCTACTTTGACGAGATCCCCGATCCCGAGCGCGTCCCGCCGGTGGCGATCTGGAAAAACCTCGCCGACCCGTATTTCATCCGCTGGCTCTCCGCCTCTCTCGCCCTCCACTTCCTGTTCCTTCTGGTCATGCTTCTCGCTCCGATCCAGACGGCCGAAATGACACTCAAAACTCTGTCGCCGAAATTCCAGAAGATCCTGATCGAGCCGAAGGAGATCAAGCCGTACGTCCCACTGCGCGCCATGGCCCCTGCCGGCGTGAGCCGTGGAAAAGTCGGAAAGGAAGGGGAAGGGGAACGGGCGCCCGGAAAGGAAGGGCGTCGCGGGCGTGGTGTGCCGGGGTCCGGCGCGATGACCCAGAAAGATCTCGGAAAGACTGGAGTCCTCGACTTCTTCACGAAGGCCGGAAAACGAAACGCCTTCAGCGAGCTACTCGCCGGCGGCTCCGCGATCCCAAAATCGGCCGAAAGCAAGATGAACAAGGACGCCCGGTACGGGTTGCAGGGTGAGCGCGACCTCAAGGCAGGCAAGGGGTTGCAGGGTGCCGGCACCGGCGGTGGCGGCCTTTCCACGTCGATCGGCCAGGGGTTGGGAACCAAGGGACACGGCGGAGGCGCGAAAGGATCGGGCCTCGCCGATTTCGGAACGGGGAAATCGGATGTGGCGGTCTCGGCGTCGGTCGATGCCGAGGAGGTCTACATCATGGGGAGCATCCCGAGGGACGTCATCGCCCGGATCATGAACGATCATATGGGACAGTTCCGGTGGTGTTACGAGAAGGAGCTGACGCAGCAGCCGGATCTCCGCGGGAAGGTCTCAACCACGTTCGTGATCGGGCTGGAGGGGCGAGTCACCTCGGCGTCGATCAAACAGAGCACGATGCACAGTCAAAATGTGGAAGGGTGCATCCTGAACGTCATCCGGCGGCTTCCGTTCCCGAAACCGGGGGGGGGGGTCGTCGAGGTGATCTACCCATTCCTCTTCCACGTGGCGGGCTGACAAGGAGAGCGGAATGCGAACGAAGATCCTCCTCACGATCCTTCTGGCAGCCGGAATCAGTGGGATTCCGGCGCGATCGAGCGCCGACGATCTGTTCGGGGAATTCCAGCGGCTTCCGGATGCCGTCGAACGCGGCTTCTCGATGGGAGCCGATTTCGGTTTTCTGGTCATCACAGGGGGAAAAGCCGCCGTCGGGGGAGTGACCAATCCGGGCTTCCAGCTCGCGTTCACGACTGGGTACGATTTCACCGACCTCCTGACGATCGAAGGGGTCTACACGCTGGGAATCAGTGAAGCCTCCCCGTTCGATCCGGTTTTGCAGGGGGGAGTGAATTCGTTTCAGTTCAACCTCGCCGGCAAGGCGGCCTATCCTCTCGGGCGAATCTACCCCTTCGTCGAGATCGGTCCGGGAATCTGGTACAGCCGTCCGGCTTACTCACCGACCGCAGAGAATAAAAAACTCAACATCCTCATCGGCGGAGGACTCGAGTACTACACGATGCTGCGTCACTACTCGCTCTACCTGAAAGCGACCTACTTCTGGATCAATCTCCCGATCGATGCGATCACGTTCGCGGGCGGTTTGAAGTATACGTTCTGACCCCGCAAAAAGGTTCGTCTCCGCACGAGAATTGCGCAATAAAAGGGCTATCTGCGCCCATGGGTTCCCATCACAATATAATAATATTAGTTAGTTACGATTTTACAGGCTCGGCATACCCTTTGCTGTTCACCTAGGCATGAATGAGAAGTCCCGTGAGTTCGTGGTGGGGCGCGTAACCGACGCAGATCTTTGCGCGAACACCGTTCCCTACACGCTCCTGATCCTGTTCCTCGCGTTCCTTCTGTTCTAACCCGTCAGAAGTTCACACGACGGGTACCGAAACGGAAGGTGTAGGTCACGGTGAATCCGTCCCACGGGGGTGGATCCACTTTCATCTTCGAGATCCGATCCAAGATACAGTTCGTAAGAGCGGCATTCGGGATCGTCGTCCGGTCGATCCCCCGTTTCCCGATCGTGCCGTCGGAAGAGATTGAGAACCAGACCGCGACGATCCCCGTCACCCCCGCCTTCGGCGCATTCTCGGCATAACACCCCTCGATCCCTTGGATTCTCGAACGGAGCATCGATCCGTACTTCCCCTGGTCGTACGCCCGGGCGCTTTTCACGCTCGGAGAAAGCGAGACTCCGGTGGATGCGGGTGGTTCGATCGACGGCATCGTGATCTCCACGGCGAAGACCTTCCGTCCCGCTTCGCGCATCGCCTGTGATCGTCTCGCCTCGATGACGGGCCGGACGGGAGCCGCTTCGGGGAGCAATCGGTCGGCGGCGCGTAGGTCCGGCCCTTTGATTCCGCCGAGTGATTTGTCCAGGCTCTCGACCCAGACCTTCCCCGCCGAGGTCGGGACGACGGTCGGGGGCCGAATCGCGGGCGGCGCGATCGGCGTCGGTCGGGAAACCTCCACGCGGGGAGCGATCGTCGGGACGATTCGAGGAACCACGGCCGATCTCATCGGAACGGAGCGTTGGGAGGTCCACCGGTAGACACGCCAAGCCGAAAAAGCCGCCAAACCGATCACCACGGATGCCATGAGAAGGAGGCGGACGATCGGTTCGAGGATCCGGGTCTCCTCCCGGATCCCCCGCTTTCCCGCCCTTTTTTCGATCCGGGCGAGCTCGATCCCGGGCGCCGTTTTGATCACCGGGAATGGGATCACCTTGGACGGGAGATCCGCGCCGGGAATCGCAATCGTAAGCTCGAACGGGCCGAGCGCCACGCGATCCCCGTCGGTGAGCGGTCCCCGCAGGACCCTCTCGCCGTTCACCCAGGTCCCGTTCCGGCTCCCGAGATCCTGGATGTAGAGGACATTCTCCCCCTGGCGCTCGATCTGAAAGTGCCGCCGGGAGACGAAGCGATCGTCGACGAAGATATCGACCCCCGGGTCGCGCCCGACCATCGTGATCGGAAGCTCCAGCCGATAACTGCGGACGAACTCCCCTTCCTGGTAGAGGCGGACGAACGGAACGGAGACCGTTCCGGACTGCGGGCGGCGCTTCTGGGACGTGCCAGTGGGCGGACTCAACGGGCCCATTATAGGATCCCTCTCTCCTCTTTGCATCCGCTATTAAGCTCGGTTAGAAGAGCTTACGGAACCCACCCCCATGAAAGACTCTTCGCATCTGGGCCCGTTAGAACGGGCCGTCCATTCGCGTCTAGCCACCCTCGGAAAGGAGCGCGTTTCTCAGCGCCTCTGGGCCAAGGAAACCCAGCTCTTCTCGGACGATCCCTCGAAGGCCGGGGAGATCATGAACCGCCTCGGTTGGCTCTCCTTGCTTGAACCGATGCGCGCCTCCCTCGGGGAGATCGGTTCGTTCGCCGCCGAGATTCGGGAGCAGCGGTTCCGGGATGTCGTCCTTCTCGGGATGGGGGGCTCCTCCCTCTGCCCCGACTTGCTCCGGAGCGTGTTCGGTGCAACCTCCCCTCTTCGGCTCCACATCTGCGACTCCACCGATCCCGAGGCGATCCGCGCGATCGAGCGGAAAACCGATCCGGACCACACCCTCTTCCTCGTCGCATCCAAGTCGGGAACCACGGCGGAGATCAACGCATTCACCGACTACTTCTTCGCCCGCCGCGGATCGGGGGAGAACTTCGTGGCGATCACCGATCCGGGCACGCAGCTCGAAGCGGCCGCGAAAGAGAGGGGATTCCGCAGGATCTTCTTAAACCCCCCCGATATCGGCGGGCGGTTTTCGGCATTGTCGCTCTTCGGCCTGCTCCCAGCCGCTCTCCTCGGCATCGATCTCGACGCGTTCCTAACGGGGGCCGAAGCCATGGCGACCTCCATCCAGAAAGGGGAACTGAACCCGGGGACCTGGCTCGGAGCGGTGCTGGCGGAAGGGGCGATCGAAGGGCGGGACAAACTCACGATCTACGCACCGCCGGAGCTGTTTCTGCTGGCCGACTGGATCGAACAGCTCGTCGCGGAAAGCACCGGCAAGAATGGAAAAGGGATCTTGCCGGTCGTGCACGAGCCGCTGCTCGAACCGAAGGAGTACGGCGACGACCGACTCTTCGTCTTTCTGTTGAACCCAACCAACCGGACCCCCAGGGTGATGGAACGAATCGAGGCGCTCCGGCGCGCCAAGCACCCCGTCATCGCCATCGAGGTCCCCGACCCGATCTCGTTGGGGGGGGAATTCTTCCGATGGGAGTTCGCGACTGCGGTGGCCGGATCGATCCTCGGGATCAACCCCTTTGACGAACCGGACGTCCGGAAGGCGAAGGAACTGACCCAGTGGTTTCTGAACGAATACGAGAAAACCGGATCGTTCGAGATCGAGGAATCCCAGGCCCCGCAGGTATTTGAAGCGCCGGCCTCCGGGGATTACGTCGCGCTCCTCGCCTTCCTACCTCCGACGGAAGAGGTCTGGAACGAACTCCAGGGTCTCCGGCAGATGATCGGGCGAAAGCATGGGGTGGCCACGACCCTTGGGTTCGGCCCCCGTTACCTCCACTCGATCGGCCAGTACTACAAAGGAGGTCCGAAACGTGGGCGGTTCCTGCTCTTCACCTGCCAGGACACGGAGTTGCCGATTCCGGGCCGGAAGTACGGTTTTTCAGTCCTCAAGCAAGCCCAGGCGCTCGGCGATTGCCAGGCGCTCAAGGAGGCAGGGAGGCCGGTTGGAAGGCTTTCCATCCGCGGGAAACTCCTGCCGGGGCTCCGGACCGTCCGGGCCGAGATTGAGAAGATCTTGTAAATGGTGGCGGCGAGTGGGATCGAACCACTGACCTAAGGCTTATGAGACCCTCGCTCTGACCATCTGAGCTACGCCGCCACTCCCAGAAAAAAGGGCGATCCTCTTAGCATACCGCTATTTCTCCGCCAACGAAAAGAGGCGCCCCTTCCGCGTCAGGATCCAGATCTTCCCGGCTGCCACGACCGGAGCTCCCTGAATCGCCGCTCCGAAACGATAGGTCCAGACGACTTTGTGCGCCACCGGATCGATCACGTATAACGACCCTTCGTACGTGGCCGCCAGGAGACGTCGCCCATAGAGCGCAAGACCGCTCCAGCGGGCCGTTTCCCCGACGTCGAGCGTCCATTTTCGTTCGCCGGTTCGGGGATCGACCTGCGCCAGCCGATTCACCGGCATCGGCACGATCAAATCCTCGTTCCAGGAGATCGGAGCAACCGATGTCCCCCCGTTCGGGAACGACCACTCGGACGTTCCTCCGGATCGGAGCGAATAGAGCGTGCTGTCGAACTGGCCGGCCACCACCCGCCCCTCATCCCCGACCCGAAGCGCGGTCACGTCCGAGAACCGGTCCATCGAAGGAAGATCTTTCGTCCAGATCACCTCACCCGTTCCCGGCTTGAGCGCAGCGACACCGCCATCCGAAAAGGCGGCGTATACGACCTCTTTCTGTTCGAAAAGGCCGGCAAAGGTATGGATCGTCATCCGGTCCGGAAGATCTCTCCGGTACCGCCAGAGCAAGGAACCCTTCTCTGCGTCGAGGGCGTACAAAACCCCGTCGTTCGCCGCGAAATATGCGGTCGATCCGGAGACGTACGGGCTTCCGAGAATCTCCCCGGGAACATCGTAGTGCCACACCTCACCTCCATCCTCGGATTTGAGCGCGTAGAACTTCCCTTTGGAGGTCCCGACGAACACTTTCCCGCTCCCCAAACCGGGCTGGGTGTCGACCGATCCGTCGAGGTCACGCTCCCAGCGTACCGACCCGTCGGCAGCGGAAAGTGCGTAGACCCGGCCGCCGCTCGTTCCGAAACAGAGAATCCCGTCGGCTCCGGCTAAATGGGAAAAATCGACGACACGGGAGGAGAGCCCGGAAAAAAAACCGTCCCCGAGTCTCCGTTCGCTTGTCATCCGCAAAGGAGCATGGGTACAGGCCGTCAAGAAGAGAAGAACGGTAGCGAGTCCTTTTTGAAGCATGGTCAAAATAGATGGAATCCGAACGTCGCCATGAGCGAATAGGTGTTGAACGAGACCTCTTTCAGGCCAAGGATTTTGAGCGTATCGGCCGATTGGTTCAGTCCGAAGAGGATCTGATAGTTGAACTCCACGTCGAATGAGATCTTATTTTCGTACAAGTAGGTGCGCACACCGGCCCCGAACGGGATCATAAAGTTCTGGGAGAAATCGAGCCCGGTCGCCGAGGAGACGCCGGTCAGGGCGTAACCGCCGAACCCGACCGTCACGAACGGCACCGCAGCAACCGCCGGATAGAGGGCGATCAGGCGGATCGCCTCCTGATTGAGTTCCGCGCGGGTGCGAAGGGTCGCGGTCGTCGGGGACACCGGATCGGGGGTGTTCCAGGCGAACGTCGAAAGCTGATAGAGGATCTCGGCGTTCAAATACCGACTGAACTGGTGCCCCGCGGTCACCCGGAAGCCGAAACCGGTGTTTCCGGAAACCCCCATCTGTTGAGAGAATCCGGTCGTCCCGAGGCCGACCCCCAACGTGATGTATTTGCTGTCGAGAAAACTTTCCCGGCGGTCGACGACGTCGAAGGCCGAAGAACGAGCGGGCAGAAGGCCGATTCCGAGGGAAAGACCGGCAAGCACCAGCGTACGAACGAGTTTCACGGGACCGACGTTCCCTGCCGCAGGACGGTCAGACGGGAACGAACCTTCTCAAGAAGCTTGGAATCGGGGAACGCGGTTTCGAAATCTTGATACGTCTTGACCGCCTGGTTCGTGCGGTTTCCCGCCTCTTGCGTGAGGGCGAGGTTCCAGGTGTGAAGGGCGCGGGAGGGGTTCACCGGATCGGATGCGATCGCGGCCCACCGCGCTTCCGCCTCGCCCCACTGTTTCAGTTCCATCAAGGCGGTCCCCTCCCCTTCGAGCGCCAAAAACCGTTCCGGTTTCGGGAGGGCGTGCGCCGCCTCGCGGTAGCTGGTCGCTGCCTCGTCGTATCGGCCGAGCGCCATCAGCGCCTTTCCCCGGTAAAGCTTCGCGGAGGGTGCGAGGGAGGTCGATCCGTTCTCCTTCAAGAACTGGTCGAGATCGGTCGCAGTTTTCTGCCAGTCGGGCGCCCCCTCCCCCTTCGGCAACTGCTCGAGAATCTGGGCTAGGCGGCCGGCGGCGGTCTGATTCCTCTTTTCGGACTGGACGCTCCAGACCATCCCCCAGACGGCCAAAATCGCCAGCGCGCCACCGAGAAGATAGATGCGAGTCCGGTTCACCACGATTGTCTCCAGAATCCGTCCGAAGAGGCTCTGGAATTCGTCGGGTCGCTTGAGATCCTGTTTGAAAAGTTCGTTCGCCATCGGTCGTGGGAACCTAACAGACCGTGCCAGGAACGGCAAATTGGTAGTGAGGTCGGTAGGTTGCTGGTGCCGAGGGGGGGAATCGAACCCCCACGCGCCTTGCGGCACTCCGGATTTTGAGTCCGGCGCGTCTGCCAGTTCCGCCACCCCGGCACGGATGAGAACCGCCTCTATACCCTCGATTGAAAGGATTTCCAAAG
>JAZDDX010000026.1:0-79195 GCA_043809315.1 Pseudomonadota bacterium | reverse complement strand
CTGACCGGCCCGCCGACGTCGATTGTACCGATCGGAAAGAAAGCGCAACTCTATTTCGGACGAAGGAAACACCCGGTTCACCGGAACGCGGGCGATTTCTGGGTCGCCTTCTCGCACCCGAAAGCGGCGGAACTGGCCTCGGAGATCGCGGCCGGGTTCTTGGCCGGGGAGTACGACCAGGTCGATCTCCTCTACAATGAGTTCGTGAGCGTGATCACGCAGCGACCGAAGAAAGTAACCCTTCTTCCGCTCAAGGCGACGGAAGGAACGAAAACGGCGCAGGCGGATTACCTCTACGAGCCGGGACGCGAAACCGTCGTTCGGGCGCTCGTTCCGAAGGCGATGGAGGTCCGATTTTACGTTCCCTGCCTCAACTCGCTCGCGAGTGAGTTCGGTGCACGGATGACGGCGATGGATTCGGCGTCGAGGAACGCGGGGGAGATGATCGACACCCTGACGCTTTCGATGAACCGGATTCGGCAGGCGCAGATCACAAAAGATCTTTCGGAGATCGTAACCAGCGCGGAAGCGATGAAGTAAAGGAGCGGAGATGGCACGACAGGAGATGCAGGAAGGGATCGTCAAGCAGGTGATCGGAGCGGTGGTCGACGTGGAGTTCGCGACCGGAACGCTTCCGCCGATCTACACGGCGCTCACCGTTACGAATCCCGGGATTGATACTCGGGAAGGGAACCTGGTTCTCGAAGTGGCCCAGCACATCGGGGAGGCGACGGTCCGTACGATCGCGATGGACACCACCGACGGATTGGTGCGTGGGATGAAGGCGAAGAACACCGGCAGCCCGATCACGGTACCGGTCGGGAAGGCGACGCTGGGACGGATCATGAACGTCATCGGACTCCCGGTCGACGAAGGGGGGCCGATCACGTCGGATACAAAACTCCCGATCCATCGCCATCCGCCGTCATTCGAGGATCAGGAGACCGAGGTCCAGACGTTCGAAACGGGGATCAAGGTCGTCGATCTTTTGGCACCGTACCCTCGCGGCGGAAAGGTCGGCCTCTTCGGCGGCGCCGGCGTGGGCAAGACGGTCGTCATCATGGAGTTAATCCACAACATCGCCACGAAGCACGGCGGCCTTTCGATCTTCGGCGGCGTCGGAGAACGGACCCGTGAGGGGAACGATCTCTGGCTGGAGATGAAGGAGTCGGGGGTCATCGACAAGACGGCGCTCGTCTACGGGCAGATGAACGAGCCGCCGGGAGCGCGCGCCCGCGTCGGTTTAACGGCGCTCACCGTGGCGGAGCATTTCCGCGACAGTGAAGGGCAGGACGTTCTTCTTTTCATCGACAACATCTTCCGTTTCACGCAGGCGAACTCGGAGGTTTCGACGCTTCTCGGGCGAATTCCGTCGGCGGTCGGATATCAGCCGACGCTGTCGACCGACTTGGGAGAGCTCGAAGAGCGGATCACTTCGACGAAGAAGGGGTCAATCACGTCGGTTCAGGCGATCTACGTCCCGGCCGACGACCTGACCGATCCGGCGCCGGCGACGACCTTCTCGCATCTCGATGCGACGACAGTTCTTTCGCGTGACATCGCGGCTCTCGGTCTTTATCCGGCGGTCGATCCGCTCGATTCGACCTCGCGGCTTCTCGATCCGCAGGTGGTCGGGCAGGAGCATTACAACGTCGCGCGGAGCGTTCAGTCGGTTCTGCAGCGTTATAAAGATCTGCAAGATATCATCGCGATCCTCGGGATGGACGAGCTGTCCGACGAAGATCGGCGGACGGTGACGCGGGCGCGAAAAATTCAGCGGTTTCTGTCACAGCCGTTCTTCGTGGCGGAGCAGTTCACCGGAAGAGCGGGCAAGTATGTGAAGCTGGCCGACACGATTCGTGGATTCAAAGAGATCGTCGACGGGAAACACGACGCGATCCCGGAGCAGGCGTTCGTCATGGTCGGGACGATCGAGGAAGCGGTCGCGGCCGGGGCGGAGTTGACGAGAGGGAACGCGTAACGTGACGCTCCACCTCCAAATCGTGACGCCGGCACGGCGAGTGGTCGAAGCGGAGGTGTCGGAGGTCTATCTGCCGGGTGCTGCCGGGGAGATCGGGATCCTTCCGGAACATGCGCCGCTTGTCTCGACGCTGACGGCGGGGGTCGTTCGGTTCAAAGAGAAGACGGAGGATAGACGGATCGCCGTCCGGGCCGGGTTTCTGCAGGTGAGTTCGAACCGAGTGGTGATCCTGGCGGACGAAGCACTCCTACCCGGGGAGACGAACAGCGCGGATCTTCAAAAGAAACGGACCGAGGTCGAGGCGAAGATGTTGTCGGCCGACGTCTCCCCCGAAGAGCGCGAGAAGATCGCCGCCGAACGCAACTGGCTCGCGGCCTGTTTGTCACTCTAGAATGTAGATGGGTTTAGGGGGGGTCCGGAACCCGGACATCCGAGAGGTTATTTCGGTTTCGCTGTCGTCTGGGGGATCGCCTTGATCTTCGTCTTTCCCCCTTCGACGGCGACCTGGAATTTGAACGACGATTGCGGGGTCTTCTGCTTCAACACCTGTAACTGCGCGCTCATCGACTTGCGGAACGCTTCGAGAGTCAGGCCCGCGAGGCTCTCGTTGCACTTCTTCCGGGCATTGACGTACTGGTTGTAGAGAACCTCGTACGGATCTTGTAGTTTCGGGATCTCGGAAACGACCTTCGCCTTCGGTTGGCTCCGCTCTTTGTCGTGAAGATTGGCGCGGAAAATATCTCGCCGATATTTTCCATCCTCGATCTCTTTCAAAATCCGATTCCAGTATTGCGAGAACGAGTTGTGACGTGCAACCAGTTGCTCGATCCGGAAGCGGAGACGGGCGTTCTGAACCTGGGCGCCGGAGATCTTCCTGAACAGGTTCGAAACGGTGCTGCGGGCCTTGATCGGCTCGAACTTGTCGAACCCCAGAAAGTACTGATCGTACGAGACCTTCAGCTTTTCGAGTTCGCGGGTCAGGAGATCGACATCCTTGACGATCGTTTCGCTGTCTGGTGGTGGGGTCGGAACCGGCATCGACGGACCTATGGTACCACGCCCCCCTTTGTCGGGTCGATCGGACCGAGAACGGTGCCGGGATAATAATCGCTCAGGATCTTCTCGAACCTTTCCCCTCTTTCCGCGCGGCCGACCGCCCCCATCTGGCAAAGACCGACACCGTGCCCGTATCCTCCTCCCCGGACGTGAAGAGCGGTGATTCGCTCCTCCTCGATCTTCGGCTCGAGGACAAAGAGAGACGAAAGCAACCCGCCGAACAAACCGCGGATTTTTAACTCCCCCTCCACGGTCTTCGAGATGTTTGCGTTCCGGAACTCGATCTTGAGGGCGCGCCCGGAGATTCCGCGCTTTTTTACTGCGACGGCGGTCAACGGGAGATCCAACCCGAGACTTCGTGCGAGGTCGTCGAGCTTTTGGCTGTCGAAATCGGCGGTCCAGCGCCAGCGATCCTTTTTCATGAGAGAGGCGGTTCCGCAGAATGACGTTGCGGGGGTGTCGAGATAAGTCGCGACATCGGCATCGGTCCAGAGCGCGACGAGAGGAGCCTCCTCCGGTTCATCCGAGACGCCGGCGAGGTAGCCTCGGTCGGAGGCTCCCCAGATCGCCGAGCGCGGCTCGGTGTGCCCTCCACAGATCGAATGATAGTAGGTCTCGGCGTACCCGCCCGTCGGCTCACGCAACACGAGGTTCCGGGTCGATGCAACCGCGGTCGAAGAGGCCGATTTTTTGTACTTGATCCCTCGATAGACCTGACAGTTCGTGTTGGCGCAGATCAGATACGGCCGGGCCGTCTCCTCTGCCTTGAAATACCGGAGCGCATACGTTCGAGCCACCACGCTCTGGGCCTCGAGCGCCGCCGCGGGGGCGTCCGCGAACAGCTCGGCCGGGACCACCCCCTCAAGATAGTTCCCCAGGCTCGTCGATTGGACGAGGCTCACGGTGTTGTTGACGCTGGGAACCACAAGGAGGCGGGGGCCGTATCGTTCGTTCGAGCGTTCCCCCGTTCGTTCTTCGGGGAGAAAGCCAAGAAGCTCGACCGGGGCACGCGGGGAGATGAGCTCCAGGAATCCTCGGAACGTCTTCGAGAAGTTACTGTTTTCGGCCGTCAGCGTTCCCTCTACGATCGGGGGGAGCTCGATTCTTGCTTCAACATGACACGCGGTTCGGAATCGGGCTTGGGCGCGCGCACACAGCTTCAGCGCACTCTCTCGATCGGATGTGCGGGCAAGCGAGAGAAGCCAGCGTTCGAGTGGAGCGCGAGGTTTCTCGTCGAGCGCGGCGGGGCCGACCCACCGGGCGGCCGAGTATCCGCGACCGTGCCAGAGGCGGAGGTCGGACTGCGGAGGAGACTCATCAGCGCGAAGGAGAAGCTGCCGGACGGTGGCGAACTGCGCGACGATCGGCGGTCGGACGATTGGCCCGGCGACGACGGCCCAGATCACTCCTTCGGGGGAGGCGACCTCCCAGGAATCGGATTCGGAATAAGCCCGGATCTGCATCGGTGCGAGCGCGCGGAAACGGACGGCGGTCTCTCCGGGAACGAGAGCGACCCGGATCAGGTCGTCGTCGGAGGCGGGGGGAACCCAGGCGCTTCGATACAGCTCACGGATCAACCGCCCTCCGTCCCCGATCGGGACGGGAGGGACGATCAGCCGGGGGATCTCCCGGACGCAGGCGGAAACCGCCAGAAGCGGAAGAAGCCCAAGAAGCGATCGAAGGGTGCGGCCGGACAAAGCGGCTCATTATATCGGAGTTTTTTTCCGAGCCGAGGGAAACTCTGGTAGGAATCGCCCCGGACCATGCGCCGGCAAGCGGGACTCATCTTTCTGTTTTTCGGGATCCTCTACATCCTGACGAATTCGTTCCGCGAAGCGGTCCAGATCCCGGACGAAGAGTACGTTCTCCGCGTCACTTCGAGTCTGGTGAAACTCCAGCCGCTTTCTCTTCCCGACGACGTTCCTAGATATCCGGGCGCGATCGACATCGGAAGCGACGGGAAGACCTACTCTTCCTACCAGATCGGCCAATCGCTCGTTTACGCCCCATTCTACTTCGTGATCAACCGGGGCCTTTCCTTCTCCGAGCCGTACGATACCGCGTCGGGGAAGAGCCGTCGGGAGTACGACGGCTGGCTGGAGGGACAGACGCGACGCTATCTCCGTCTCTGTCCGGCGCTCTTCACGGCGTTCTCCTGTTCGCTTCTGTTCCTATTCGCCATGCGCCTCGGGTTCACGGGCACGACCAGCCTGATCCTCTCCCTTTTCTTCGGTCTTGGGACGATGGCCTGGCCGTATTCGAAATACCTCCTCACGGAATCGTCGCAGACGACGCTCCTGCTCCTGACGGTCTATCTATTGTACGCCCAGAGAAACGAAGGGATCCTCCGCCCGAAAGCGATGGCGGCGGCCGGCGCCGCGTTCGGACTCCTGCTGGCGATCCGGGCGATCTTTGCCCCGCTGCTTGCGGTCCTGGCGATCTATTGGTTCTACCGGAATCGGGAGCGGCGCCTGATCGCCCCGCTCCTTTGTTTCGCAATCCCAATGTTCCTTCTTACGTCGCCGCAGCTCCTCTACGACTACATCCGTTTCGGAACCCCCTTGAAGCTCGGGTATGCCGGCGGAGGGTTCTCGACCCCGCTCTATGTGGGCTTGTTCGGGTATCTGGCGAGTCCGGGGAAGGGATTCTTTTTCTACAATTCGATCCTCCTTCTGGGTTTGGTCGGCGCGGCGGCGTTCTTCCGCCGTGCCCGGCAGGAGACGATGTTGATCGGGGCAATCACCCTTCTCGTGCCGCTCAAATACGCCGCTTGGTGGGTCTGGTCCGGGGATCCGTCCTGGGGCCCGCGATATCTTTTGGTCTTAACGCCCCTCCTGACCCTTCCGGCGGGCGAATGGGTGGAGCGAGCGATCGCCGATCGGGGGATCGGAAGGCGCGCCCTGCTGGCCGGCCTCTTC
This sequence comes from Pseudomonadota bacterium, assembly GCA_043809315.1. Lineage (GTDB taxonomy): Bacteria > Bdellovibrionota_G > JALEGL01 > JALEGL01 > DATDPG01 > JAZDDX01. The sequence continues at coordinate 73,240 of JAZDDX010000026.1, read as the reverse complement.
GCCGTGTCGGCGTTCGTCCAACTCCTCGCGGTCTCGGTGCATTACTTGGCCTACTACCAGTATGTCCGGGCGAACGGATCGTTCATCGAAAAAGCGCGCTACCTGTACGCCGCCAAAACGGGAGTCGCCGTCCCGATGCGCGACACGTTCCTCGAAACCGAATTCATTCCAGAATATTCCCCGATCCTGGGTCAGTGGTGGGTCGTGAAATCGCTCTTTCTCGACCGCCAGAAACCGGGGACGAGCGTCCCCTGGCGTGGTCTCGGCTTCACGGCGTTGCATGCCGACGCCCCCCTCCGGGCCGAGTGGGATGTCTGGCTGATCAACTTGGTGCTCCACGGCCTTCGGTGGGTGAACATCCGCGCGATTCTCGGGGGGATCGCCCTGATCATCGTATTTTCAATCGTGGGACAGGAGCTCTTTTCGCAGGTCGTGGCTCGACGCCGCGATGACTGACCCGTCATTCTTGAAGGAAGAACTGTTGCGAACTCTTTTTCGTCGCGGCTTCTTCGGTCGTCTCTTTCGGTTCCGTCCCTTCGCGAAAGACTTCGAAGACGGCGTCCTTCGTTTTTGCCGTCGCTAGTTTTCCCGTTTTGGGATCGATCTGGGCGAAGACGACCCCCTCCGGCACTTTGAAATCGGTGATCGGCGTTTCGTCGAGCGCTTTCAGCATGAAGGAGAGCCAGACGGGGCTTGCGGCATGCCCCCCTTCTTCAGAGAGGCCGAGGGTCGACCCGGAATCGTCGAACCCGAGCCAGATCCCGGCCACCAGCGTCGGAGTGAACCCGATGAACCAGGCATCGTGGTTGTCGTTCGTCGTGCCGGTCTTTCCGGCGGCGGGGCGGTTGATCGCCGCCGCGCGCCGCCCGGTTCCGGAGGTGATCACCTGTTTCAAGAGGTGGGTCATGATGTAGGCCGTTTGCGGGCTTAGAGCGTATCCGGCCGGGAGTTCCGCTTTCGGATCTTTCCCGAGCTGGATCGCCGCCCGATCCTGGTCAGCCGACTCGGCCAACTGTTCCGCGTAGGCCGCTTGTTCCTCGACGTCGAGAGAGGGGTCGTCGAAGACGTTTCGCTCGAGAACTTTCCCGTTCCGGTCGATGATCTTCTTGACGGCGATCGGCGCCTTGAACTTCCGCCCCCCCGTCGCAAATACGGAAAAGGCGGAGATCAACTCGATCGGGGTGACGCCGGACGATCCGAGGGCCAGGGAAAAGTTCCGCGCGAGAGGGGAGGAGATCCCGAGACGTTGGGCGTACGAGATGATGGTGTCGACGCCGAGATCTTGCACGATCTTGATCGTCGGGACGTTCCGCGATTCGATCAGGCATTCGCGGAAGATCGTGTCTCCGGAAAACTTCCCGCCGAAATTCTTCGGACGCCATCGGAACTCCGTGGTGGGATCGTCGTAGGTGAACGGCGCGTCGACGAGGATGCTCGCGGGCGTGTATCCGCGATCGAGGGCGGCGGCGTAGGTGATCGGCTTGAATGCGGACCCTGGCTGGCGGCGCGCTTGCACGGCGCGGTTGAACTCGCTTTTTTCAAAATCGTATCCCCCCACCATGGCGCGGATGACGCCGGTCTGTGGGTCGAGCGCAACGAGCGCCCCCTGCACCAGCGGTTCCTGGAACAGTTCGAGGAGGGCGACCCCTGACGGGAGCGTCTTAGTTGTCTCGCGAGAGGAAAGACGTACCTGGATCACATCCCCCACTTTCAACGCTTGGGAGGGTTTGTCGATCCGATGACTGCTCCAGAGAAGATCGGGGTTCGGTTTGCGCGCCCACGCCATGAGATCGATCGGAATCGCACCGGTCCGGTTTCCAAGACTCACGAAGACCAGGCCACGGTCGTCCTTCACCTCGGTGACGACTCCAGGGTAGGTCTTGTCCCGCTCGAGCGGCGCCTCCCCGCGCTCGGCGTCGAGTTTCTCGAGAAACGCGGGGCGTTCGAGGGGGGGGAGGTTCCGGGAGGGCCCCCGGTATCCCTCGTGACGATCGAGTTCCTCAAGGCCGTCGCGGAGCGCCTGCGTCGCTCCGGGGGCAGCGCGGGCGGAAAGCCCGGTGAAGATCTGAAGTCCGCCCGAGAGAACCGCATCGTCACCGTATTTCTCGGTGACGTACCGACGGACATGTTCGACGAAGTATGGAGCGTGCCGGAGATTGATGTTGGTCTCGGCGACGGGGCGAATCGACTGGGCGAGGGCGGCGGTCCGATCACTCTGGGTGATGTAATTCTCCTCCACCATCCGGGTGAGAACGTAGGCGAGCTTCTCTTTCGCACGCTCGGGGCTGGTGATCGGATTGTCGCGGCTCGGGGCGCGGGGCAACCCTCCGAGAACTCCGATTTCGGCGAGCGAGAGATCGGACAGGTCTTTTCCGAAGTAGACCCGTGCGGCCGCCTCGACGCCATAGGCGGTGTGGCCGAGGTAGATCTGGTTTAAATAGATCTCGAGGATCTCCTCTTTCGAGAGGAACCGCTCCATCTTGGATGCGAGGAACGCTTCCCGGAACTTCCGCAACAGGCTCCGCTCCGGCGAAAGAAGAAGCTGTTTGGCGACCTGCTGCGTGATCGTGCTCCCCCCTTGTTTGGCCTCCCCCGCCAGGAGGTTCTTGAAGAAGGCTCGTGCGATCCCGGTCAGAGAAATCCCCTTGTGTTTGAAAAACTGGGAATCCTCCGCGGCGATGAACGCCTGCGCGACAAGCGGCGGGATCTGCCCGAGCGGCACGTATACGCGACGCTCCTGGTAGAACTCCCCGATCTTTACGAACTCGTCGCTGTAGACCTCGCTGACCACGGGCGGGTGGAAGTCTTTGAGCGCGGAGACCGACGGGAGTTTCCAAGTGATGAACGAAAACGCCAGGAGGAAACCGACGACGAGGAGGATCGCCCCGACGAACCCGAGCCCGATCCAGCGGACGGAGGTGTGAAATCGTGCTTTGGAATCGGAGGTATCCATGGCAGAAACAGAAGTCTAATGGTGCAGGAGAATCCACACAACCGCAGAAAGTTTCCCCGGATCGCCCTCGAAACAACCCTTGCCATCGTTTTCGAGGGGGTTTCCGCTCGGCGCCAGCGGCTGGTCGACAATTTGGGGGCGGGGGGATTGTTCCTTCGCACCGATCATCCGAAGCCGGTCGGGACGAAGATCCGGTTCGAATTTCTCGTTCGCGACGGCGGAGAGAAGATCGCCGGCTCCGGAATTGTGCAGTGGGTCAACAACGACCCGGACGGTCCCCCCGGAATGGGGATCAAGTTCGTAGAATTGAACGACGAGGGGCGGAAAGAGATCCTCCAGGTTCTGAAAGAACGAAAAGCGGCCCCGGACTGAGGGGGGCCTACCGCAAACAGGCTGCCATGGCCGGAATCCCGGCGGCTGTGGATACCCTGTTGACAAAGGTCGCACGGATCAAATATAGACGCGGCCAGCCTTAAAAACCACGCCTAAGTACTTGAGTTTGTAGGAAGATTCGGAGGGCAGTTTATGGTTGCAACGGTTCGGGACAACGTCAGTCCGATCGCGCGTACATTGCGTCTTTCGATCACGGGGGAATGCAACCTGAGTTGTTTCTACTGCCGATCCGTCGGATCGTCCCGCGAGTTGTTTTCGACCAAGAACCCGGTTCAGCCGTCCGACGTGACGAAGCTGATCCGAATCGTCGGCGAGCTCGGTGTGACAAAGATCTTGATCGGAGGGGGAGAGCCCCTTCTGCGAAAAGACGCGGCGAACTTCGTTAAGGCGGCGTTTGCACACAAAGCGATCTCGGATGTCCGTCTCGTCACGAACGGAACGTTCCTCAAGACATTCGCCGATCCGCTCCGGAAGATGGGGCTTCGGAAAGTTGACGTCGCATTCGACAGCCTGAACTTCATGAAGTACCAGCGGATCACCGGGCGGGACTCGCTCTACCGCGTGCTCGATGGGATCGACAAGGTGGAGAAGCTCAACTTCTCCGAGATCCGGCTGCACATTCACCTGCTGAAGGGGATCAACGAGGAGGAGGTCATCGACTTCGCGCGGATGACGAAAGACCGCCCGCTTCACGTCCGGTTCCTGGAATACTGCCCGCGAACGGCGAATGGAGACCCGTACGCCAGCCGCCTCGGTCTTCCCGTCTACGAAGTCCGACGAGCGATCGAGAACTTCCAGACCCTGGTGCGGGTGTACGATCTTGAAACTGAAGTGCCGGTGCCGACCTATCGATTCGCAGATGCCGTCGGAAAGATCTCGTTTCTCGGGCCGTCGGAGATCGATGCGGAGGAAGCGGTCCCGCGGATCCTCTTCAATGTCGAAGGGGTCCTTTCGAACGAGCTGGTTCCGAACCGGCCGCAGCCGATTCTGGCCGATCTGCGGAGGGACGCGAAAGAAGACCGCCTGCACCGGGTCATCGAGAAGGTGATGGCGCTGCAGCCGGAGCCGAAGAAAATGGTCGCGAAACCGACGAAGAAGATCCCCGCCATGGTTCCCCCGAAGAAACGCGTGCACGCCGGGCACGCTGCCCGAAGATAGGTTTTTTAAATCCCAAAAGCCGACGGGCCCGGCCGACGAATCGACCGGGCCCGTCCCATCGGGGAAGCTCCAAACCAAGGAAATCTCTATTTCCCTAGCCCCGCCTCGCGGAGCGCCCCCGCCGTATGGTTCGATAGTAACAAAACTTACCAATAAAAGTCAATACGATTATTTCACATATATTTACAACGACATACACATAAAATATATAGGGAACTAAAGTTCCTAGAATCTGAATGCGCTTGAGAAATAGAGGTCATGGACCCGAATCCGCTGCGAACCGTTCACGACATCGCGCTCTTCGTGCAGGGCATAGTTGATCAGCCAGGAGAACGTTTTCGTCGGGAGATAGAAAACGTTGAACCGGTAGGAGCGGTCCTTTCCGACCTCGCTCGCGAGGTTCCGTTCGTTCGCATAAAACGTCGCGCCCCCCTCCAGGCGCACCTTCCCGTCGGAAAACTCTTTCCCCAGAAGTGTGTCGAGCGCGGTGTTGAACCCGCGGTAGTTGTCGATCACGTCGGTCTGGAGCCGCAGATCGAACGTCGATCCGAACAGCGTCGGATCACGGTATCCGGCGGTGTATTTGAACTGATTCGCGTCGTCGAACGTCCGACGGGTCACCTGAAAACCACCGAAGATGTAGTTCCGATCCAGGATCCGGATCTGGACCTGGTCCCGGCCGGAATTATACGACGACGTGACGACATCGGCCCCGCGGACGAGGGAGGCGTCGATCCCCGCCGGAACGGGGATCGCAGAGACATTCGATTCCTTGTATCGAAGGGTCGTGAACCGGAGAAAAGACGCCGTGTTGGTGATCCGGCTCGTCACGCGGGTCGTAACAAACGCCGAAACACCCTTGATCCCCCGATCCCCCGCCACGCCGAGATCGGCCATCCCGGAAAAGGTCCAGGTCGGGTTGAGCTGATAGACCGCTTGCGAGTAAACGGCGAGCCGGTCGATCTTCGCCTTGTAAAACCCGGCGTTCACGGCAGCGTCGAGTCGCAACCGCTCGCTCTTCTGGCTCAAGAACAAGCCGCCCGTTTCGAAGTGACTCGAGAACGGTCGGGAGCGATACGCGGGGCCGATATAACCGGTGAAGTTCCGCGGGTCGTTCGCCAACCCTCCGTAGACCCCGAACCCCAATTGATCCGAAAGATGGTAGATGACACGGGCCCCGTCGACGCCGACCCCCCCCGCTTCATACAACGTCTGACGTCCGAGCCAGAGATCGGTTCGCTCTCCGATCCCCGCAGCCTCGAGGGAAAGCTCGTCGACTTGCTGCCGGGTTCGATCGGGAATCGCCAGGGAGTCGGCGTGATGATTAATGTTCCAGAGTACACGACCGTCGAAATGGGTGTTGTATTTCGTGTTCGACCCGTTCCCTAGATCGAGGGCGTCCAGCTTCAGGTGGAGGTTCCCGAGCATGTACCGTCGTTGCACGTAGATCGCGCCGTATCCGTCGTCGAGTTGAAATCCTGCGGCATCGGAGACGTCGTTTTGGAGATACCAGAAGCCGAGTTCCCCCCCGCCGTGCACCTCGGTCGCGCCGGCCGGAACGGCCAGCAGAACGAGAACGGCCGAACAACGGAGGCCCCTCCAAATCATCGCTTCGCCGGCCTCCAGCCGTACGTGTAGTGACAGCTCTCGCACTGCGAGGAAGCGCCGAGGTGCTGCGGGATCTTCGTGGCCGGTACGAAATCTTTCTGATGGCAGAAAGCACAGTCCTGCGGGAGACCGCCGAAAACCCGGTTGAAGTGGCAGCGATCGCACGAGAGAAATCGGTGCGCGCCGGAGAGCTGGAAGCCGGTTTGAGTGTGGCGGAACTTGGAGGGAAGCCAAGCGACCTGTGTGTGGCACCCGGCGCAGTCGGGGCCGAGCGACCCCAGGTGCGGATCGCGATGGCAGGCGGCGCATTGGGCCGGCTGGATCCGCCCAGGCGAGGTCGGGGCGTGACAGACCTTGCAATCCAACCGATCGTGGACCCCACCCAACGAAAACGCGCCGAAGTCGTGGAATCCCTTTCGCGGCCGGAAACTCGACGTGACGTGGCAGCGTTGGCATGCGGGCCCGAACGTTCCCTTGTGCGCATCCTCGTGACAGGAGGAGCACTCGGACGAAAGCGGCCGGTAGTGATAGTCGAGGTGGCACTGATTGCACGCGACCTTCTCGTGCGCCCCCTCGACGCGGAATCGAGACGCATGTTTGTGATCGAAGGCGATGTCGTTCATCGCGATCGGCGCGTGGCAACGGGAACATTCGACCCCCAGCTGATTGTTGTGGAAATCGGTGTGGCACCCCTGGCACCGATGGTCGATCCCCGTGTACTTCCCCGCCTCGTGACACTTCTCGCAACCGACCGCCTTGTGTTTCCCGACGATCGGGAACTTCGAGTCTTTATTGTGATCAAACTTGAGGGTGTCGAACCCTTTCTGTGTGTGGCAAACAACGCATGCCTTCGTGAATTGTTTAACGTGAACGTCGAGATGGCAGACGTCGCAATCGGGGGAGGATGCGAGCCACCGGTATTTCCGGTCGACGTGGCACTGCTCGCACGGCACCTGCTTGTGTTTGTCGAGGAGATCGTACCGAGAATCGCGGCCGTGCTGGAAGTTGAGGATCGTCCACCCTTCGGTCACGTGACATTTCGAACACTCCTTCCGGACGTTCCACTTCTCCTGGAATTCGTTCCCGTGGGGGTTGTTGTGGCACCCCGTACACTGATCGAACCCGGTCATCTTCCCGATCGTCGGCCCGTGGCAGGTGAGACACGGGACCTGGAAATGTGCGCCGCTCAACGAGAACTTCGTCTTCTGGTGGTCGAACCGGACTCCTTGGGGGGTTTTCATCAGGAGCTTCTTCCAGTTCGCCGTCACGTGGCAGATCTCGCACTTCGGCCCGAAGGCGTTCTTGTGCGGGTCCGGGTGACAATCGAGGCAGCGAGCGAACGAGAGCGGTTTCCAGGTCTTCTGTTTGTGGCAAGCGTAGCAGTCGATTTTGGCGTGTTTCCCGGTTAACGGATATTTGCTGTCTCGCGTGTGGTCGAACTCCGCCGGAGTTCGCATCGGTTTCCAGACCGACTCGTCGTGACAGAGTTCACATCGTTGCCAGGCCGGTTCCGCGCTTTTGTGAATGTCCGGATGGCAGGGGAGACAGACGGTCGGGGCGCCGAGGTACGAAGGGCGCCGGGTCGGAAGGTGGGTCTTCACGTCGACACGGGTCTGCGTGTGGCACTTGCGGCAGTCGACCTTCCCGTGCGCTCCGTTGAGCGCCCACCCGACGTTCTGGTGGTCGAACTTGACCCGCTTGAGGGCTAGAAGATCGTAGTCGCGTCCCTTGTGGTCGCTGTGGCACTTGACGCACGGGTCGGTCTGGCGGGCGTGATACCCGAGCTTCTTCTCGAGCCGTTCCCGGATCTCGGTATGACAATCGAGACATTTGGAGTCGGGAATCCCCTTGGCCGTGGCGTGACAGAGGCCGCAGTTCGACACCCCTTCTAGCGTGTCGTGCGGCCGGGCGAGCGGGCCCGGGTTGATCCATTTCATGAAATCAAGCTGCGCGAACGCGGCACCGGAAGCGCACGCCGCGCAGAGAACCACGATTTTCAGAAACAACGATCGGGACAACGAGATTCCATCGTACGAAGTCGTTCCTGGAGCGTCACGAAAAAACCCAAGGAGGGGGATCAGGCGCCCCAGTTGAAGTAAAGAACATTATAGATCACGTGACCGGTCGCCAACGCGCCGAGGGCGTAAGCGAACGGCCGGTGGACGTACTGCCACCGGACAAAGAGACGGGAGGTGAGCCCCAGGAAGGCGACGTTCCGGGCCAAACGGATTTTCCGGTGGAGAAGACGCAAGAAGACGCCGATCTGGCGCCCCTGGTCCCGAACTTCCGCGGGAGGATGGAGCCGGAAGCGGAGAAGGAGAAGACGAGTCTGAATCATGGCCCGGATCAGAGCGAGAACGGAGGAGGCGTCGTCCGCCTCGTGCGTGAGAGAAGCGACGATCCGGTTCACCCATGCGCGGTGCCGCTCGGAACCGCCGAAGAGGGCGTCGAGTTTTTGCGTGATCGCCGCATCCTCCTCCTCGATGTCGCGCATTTTGAGTTCGGTTCCCGCCACGCCGCGGGGGATCGTCATGTAGAGGAAGCGGCCGAAGATCCCGCTCAACATGACGAGAACCAGCGAGAGATAGGCGAACGACGCCGGGGCGAATGGAAAATAAAGCCCGGTATGGAACAAGACGAAGATCGTTCCCAAGATTCCGCAGGAGTTGTGAAAATCAAGCCAGACCGGTTTTCGCCCCAAATGCTTGAACAATCGCGGGAACGCCTTCCGGAATGGGTAGAGGAGCGAAAAGAGGACCAGAACGAACCCGACGTTTCCCAGGAGGACGCAGAGGTCCGAACCTTTCTCGAACTTCATCGTAAAGTCAGCCGGGACAAAGCGGTCCCGTTGAAGGGTCGAGAGGACGGAAAGGGCGGGCCAGCGGGTGAGGGCGAGGGCTTCCCAACCGAGGAGCGACGCAAAGAAAAGGATCGCGGCGACATACCCCGCCTGCAGGAGGGAGCGGAACCAGCCGCTCTCCGTCATGCTGGGAAGGGAGCGCCGCCCCCCTTCGTCGGCGCCGAACACCTTGGGGTTCTCGAGGAGGTCGGTCGCCTCGACCTCGATGATCGCCCCCGTCGGACAGCTCGTGATGCAGGTCATGTCGTCGTACCCGTCGCAGTGGTCGCACTTGTCGGCGACGAACTTGAGTTTAACGCGCGGGTTCTCCGGCTTGAATCGCGCGAACCGCGAATCCCCGGCGATCGTGCGGTGCATCCGGATCGCGCCGTATTGGCAAGCATGCGCGCAGGCGGCGCACCCGATACAATTGTCGAGAATTTCGACCTGGCCGGACTTGGGACTGAACACGATCGCATCCACCGGGCAGGGGGGGATGCAGGCGGGGTAAAAGCAGGTGATGCAGCTCTGGGCGAAATCGAGGATCCCGAACCGGGCGTACCCGCGGGAGAGACGCTGGAAGCCGTGACGGTCCTCGCACGCCTGATAACAGGTGTCGCATTCGATGCACTTGTCCATCTGTGTGATCTTGACACTCGAGGCCTGCGTGAGTTCGGTGCGGATCAGGAACTCCAGAACCGAGCGGGCGTATTTGTCTTCGGTATAGATCCGGTTCCGGTAGTCGATCCGGTCCCCGAGACGGAGAACCATCTCGTGGAACGGCGGGTACTCCTGCGCCAGGTTCCGGAGACTCTCCCGCGGGACGATCCAGAGTTCGACGTCGGTGATGGCGATGACCTTGGTCGAAACCTGTCCCCGCCAGGTGATCGATTTGTCGACGAAGAACTCTCCTTTTCGGAGGAAGTTGAGCACCTTGGGGCGCGCCTCGTCGTCGAACCCGACCACCTTCACTTGTCCCTGGACGAGGAAAAAGAAATAGCGGAACGGTTCGTCCTCCTGCATCATCTCCAGAATCGTTTCGTCCGGAACTGCCGCTGCGCGGCGTACGGCACCCTCGAGAAGCCGGACCGGTTCCTCCGGGAGATCGCGAAAGAGGCGAAGGCGGCTCAGCTCCGAAAGCGGCACCTTCGGAAAATCCGGCGGTCCCGATTTCGGCCTTTTTTTCCTGGGGGCCTGCGGAAAGGGCAACATCGAAGAAGTTCGTATAATATACGCCCCTTCGCAGCGGCTTGACAGCGGCGGAATTCTTGGTTTGTTTAACGCATCGAGGTGACGGATGATCGAAGCTCGGAATCTTTCGAAATCGTACGGTGAACTGCGTGCGGTGAACGGGATCTCGTTCCGCGTGGACAAGGGGAAGATCTTGGGGTTTCTCGGGCCGAACGGCGCCGGGAAGACGACGACGATGCGGATGCTGACGGGCGCGCTTCCCCCGTCGAGCGGAACGGCGATCATCGCGGGGTTCGACATCCTCGAGAAGCCGCTCGAGGTGAAAAAACGGATCGGGTACCTGCCGGAACACCCGCCGCTCTACCCCGACTTCAACGTGACGTCATACCTGAAGTTCGTGATGAAGATCAAAGGGGTGCCTGCCGCGGATCGAAACGAGCGGCTCGACTGGGCGATCGGACGATGCGGCCTGAGCGAAGTGAGGAAACGGGTGATCGGAAACCTCTCCAAGGGGTTCCGTCAGCGCGTGGGGCTCGCGCAGGCGATCATCAACCGGCCGGAGGTTCTCGTGCTCGACGAGCCGACGATCGGTCTCGATCCCCGGCAGATCCGCGAGATCCGGGAGCTGATCCGGGAGCTGTCGAAGGAACACACGATCATCCTCTCGACGCACATCCTCCCGGAAGTGACCATGGTCTGCCAGCGGGCGGTGATCATCAATCGCGGGCGGATCGTCCTGGAGGGGGGCGTCGCGGATCTGACGAGGGAGCGGACGCTCGAGGAACTGTTCGTCGATCTGATCACGAGAGAAGAATCGGAGCCGAAAGCGGAGGTGGCATGATGGGAACCCTGTCGAACACCTGGGCGTTGGTCCAGAAAGAGCTGAAACACTACTTCGTCTCGCCGATCGCGTACGTCGTGATGATGATCTTCCTGACATTGTCGGGATACTTCTTCCATTTTGGCTTGGTCCGGTTCCAGGAGCGGATCCGCTACATGCGGAACATGATGCAGGTCTATCAAAACCCGGAGATGCTGAGCCGCCTGAACCTGAACGAATGGGTGATCGCGCCGGCGCTCTTCAACATGATTTTCGTCTTTCTGTTTCTGCTCCCGCTGATCATGATGCGGTCGTTCGCGGAGGAGAAACGGCAGAAGACCGACGAACTCCTCTTGACTTCCCCGCTCACGGTCAACGAGATCCTGGCGGGAAAGTTTCTCGGGGCGTTCGCGTTCCTGGTTGCGATGCTCCTCCCGACGGTTGCCTATCAAGTCGTCCTCTTCAAGCTCGCCTCCCCGGAGGCGGGCCCGGTCGTTCTGGGGTACCTGGGGGTAGTCCTCTTCGCGGGGTGCGGGGTGGCGATCGGCCTCTTCGCGTCGTCGCTCACGGAGAACCAAATCATCGCGGCGGTGGTGACGTTCGTGATCGTCCTCTTCATGTTCATCATCAACTTCATTTCGGTCGCCGAGGGGACGCTGATCGGGGATCTCGTGAGGTACATCGCGGTGGCCGATCATCTGAAGAATCTGCTGCGCGGGGTTCTCGACACGCGGGATCTCGTCTATTTCCTGAGCATCATCTTCCTGTTCTTGTTCCTGACGAAGCGGTCGCTTGAATCGGTGAGCTGGAGGTAGCCATGAACGTAATCTTCCAATGTCTGGGAATTACCGGCGGAATCCTGATCCTGTCCGGAATGCTGGCGTTCGCGTTTACCCACGTGTCGACCTGGTTCTTCTGGGGGCTCTTGATCGCCGGGTGCGCGTTCCTGGTGGCCTTCGTCGTGACGACCCTAAGCCGGCTCTGGCAACGGTTGGTCGCCATTCTGGTCGCCGTCAACCTGCCATGGATTTTCCTGATCGCGGGGAAAGAGTGGGCTATCTGGAAATTGTCGTTGGCCGGGGGAGTGAGCGTGCTCGGCCTGTTCGCGGCCGGGTTCGTCGACGCGGGGATGCTGGCGGCCGGGATCGGCGCCGGGGTTGTCGGAGCGACATTTGCAGGAGTGGTTTTCGCGGCGGAGAAGAGCGGGTACGGGTATGGCGTCCTGGCCTGCGCGTTCCTCCACAACGGCATCTTCGTCTATCTGGGAAGAATCGCACTCAAACAGATGTTCGAGAAGCGATCGTTGAGGTACGGCACGACCGCCGTCATTTACTCGGTCCTTTCGATCGGCGTGATCATCGTCGCAAACGTCATGTCGACCGATTTCCACTGGCAGAAAGATTTCACGGAGAACCAGGTCAATACGCTGGCCGAGCAATCGGTGAAGGCGGTCGAGGGGTTGAAAGAACCGCTCCGGATCACCGCTTTCTTCGACGACCGGAACGAGAAGAAGCCGGCGCTCAAAGAACTCTTCGGTATGTACGGGTACCGGTCGAAGAAGGTCGAGACGAAGTTCGTCGACCCGGACAAGGAGAGGCTGCTCGCGGAGAAACACAAAGCGAAGGACGGCGATATCGTCATCGAGTACGGGACCCAGTCGTACGTCACGCAGGCGGTAACCGAGGAGGGGATGACCCAGGCGATCCTGAAGGTCGCCCGGACCGTCACGCCGACCGCTTGCTTCACGAAGGGTCACGGCGAACTCGGCGTGGACGCTGCCGAAGATTCCCCGCGGAGCGCGAGCTACTTGAAGAAGGGGCTCGAGAACGAGGGGATCAAGGTCAAATCGATCGAGTCGGTCGTCGGCGGAGTACCGGCCGGCTGCTCGATGATCGTGATCGCCGGGCCACTCCAGCGATTCACGGATGCGGAGGCGGGGGCGGTCGGGAAGTATCTTGACGGAGGTGGAAAAGGGTTCTTTCTGCTCGACCCGCGGATTCCCGATCCAAGGATGGCGGCCGGGCGGATCAGTGTTCAAGAGAGCGGCCTTGAAAACGTGACGAAGAAATGGGGGATCGAACTCGGGCGCGACTTCATCCTCGAAGCGCATCTCGAACTGTTACGGGGGGTGGTAACCGGCCTGACGGTTCAGGCGTTCAACTACGGGAGCCATCCGATCGTAGATCCGCTCAAGGGGAAACAGACCGTCTTCGACGCGGTTCGCTCGCTCAAGAAAGCGGAGGGATTTGCCGTTCTCACGACGGAGTTGATCCAGAGTGCGGGGAACAATGCCAGCTGGACGAAAGAGGATGTCGATTCGCTTTTCCGGCGCCAAGAGGTCAAGCCGGGTCCGAAAGACCGGATCGGGCCGATTCCGTTCGCGATGGCGACGGAAAAAGAGACCGACGGGAAGAAGACGCAGTTGGTGGTAATCGGGGACAGCGACTTCATGATGAACGGGAACCTCCGGAGCTACGAGTTCAACTTCGATCTGACGCTCAACGTGTTCAATTGGCTCGGCGAGACGGTGGAGCAGATCTCGATCCGGCCAAAACAGCTGCGGACGTCCATGATCGACCTGACCCCGGAACAGAGCAACATGGTCTTCTACGTGGCGGTCGTGACGATCCCGATGCTCGTTCTGATCTTCGGGATCAACCTCTGGTGGTATCGCCGCCGAAAGGGGTAATCGGGATGAAGCGGGAGTTAGCGAAGATCGCCGGGGCATTTCTTCTATTGATCGCTCTTCTTTTCGTCGTCTGGGGGCATCGGAAGGGGCAGGAAAAGTCCGAAGGGGAAAAAAAGAAGGAGCAGTCGATCGTCAGCTTGGACCTAGAAAAGGTCGATCGCATCGTCATTTCGGAAACGGACGGGTCGGTCACGCTGGAGCGCCGTCGGAAGGATGGCAAAGGGAATTTCACGGACCGGTTTGCGCGGTTCACGGAGGAGTTCGAGATCGTGCCGGAGTGGCGGATCGTAGAACCGGTCGAAACCCTTCCGGACCACTTCGCAGTGACGACGCTGCTCGCGAATCTCAAGGATCTGACCGCATCGAAAACCGTTTCGGAGACGGGGGAACATCCGACGGAGTACGGTCTCGTCCCGGCGAAAGTCAAAGTGGAGCTGTTCGGAAAAGGGGAGAAGAACCCGCTTCTCGCGGTCTCGATCGGCGACTCGAACACGGCGGCGAACGGGATTTATGTCCAGACCTCTGCCTCCCCGAAGATCCATCTCGCGGGGATGTCGCTCGACTATCTCCGGACCCGGAAGTTTTCCGACTGGCGGAAGAAAGAGGTGATCGGGATCAAAGAACCGACGAAAGTGAAAAAGATCACCGTTGACGTCGTGAAGGGGAAGAAAAAAGAGCGGGTGGTCGTCGGGCGCGACGCTAAAGGGGTTTGGGAGATTCTCGAGCCGACCCGAAGCCGCGCGGACGGATCGGCGGTCGACATCTTCCTGAACGAGCTCAAGTCACTGCGTGCGACCGAAATCGCCAGCGACAACGCCGGAGTGGATGCGAAAAAGTTCAGCCTCGATCGTCCGTTCGCGAGGATTGCGCTCGAGATCGAAACGAATCAGGGGAAGGAGACGCAGGAGTTGATCGCCGGCGGTGGGGATGAGAATGATCCGGGGAAGGGGTTTTCCCTCCGCCGACTCGACCTGCCGCAGATCTTTTCGATCGCCTCGTATATGCGAGAGAAGCTCTCGAAGAATTTCAACTCGTTCGTTGCGAAGAGTCCGTTCACCCTCGAGTCGGCAAAGATCACGTCGGTGGAGGTCGATCGGGAGGGGGACCGGACGGAGCTTTGGAAAAAAGGGGAGAAGTGGACGGCGGCGAAACCGGCCGGTGTCGAGGCGGATGAGGCCGGCATCGGCTCTTTCCTCTCGTACCTGGGAAACTTCAAGGCGAGGGAGTACCTCGGCAAGAGCGGGACGGTGAAATCGACCCATCCGGTGCTCCGGGTCAGCCTGGCGGCAGGGGACCGGAAAGAATCGATCTCGGTGTTCGCAGCGGAAGGAGGGGAGCCGGAGGTCCTGGCGCAGCCATCGGGGATCTGGTATCGAATTCCGACGTCCGATCTCGAGACATTTCATAACCAGGGATCGAAGCTGCTGAAGGTACCGACACCGGTCCCGGCAACTCCGACCCCAACCCCTTCGAAAGCGAGGAAGCCGTGAGCGATTCGAACGAAACCGAAAACCGGGGATTCTCCGTCAGCGATCGGAGAGGGGAAACGAAAGAGGAGGAGGTTCGGAAACCGGAACCGACTCCGCCGCCGAAAAAAGAAGCGCCCAAGGCGCCGCGGACAGGTGGAGGGCAGATTGATTTCAGTGCATTCGTGATGTCTCTGAGTACGTCCGCGGCGATTCATTTGGGACTCGTCGAGGACCCGATCTCGAAAAAGAGAGGGGTCAGTTTAGAACTCGCCCGGCAGGACATCGATATTCTCGAGATGCTGGCCGAAAAGACGAAAGGGAACCTGGTCGGCGAGGAAGCGGAGATGATGGAGCAGGTCCTCTACGAACTCCGCCTGCGATTCGTCGAGAGTTCCAAGCGATAAGGGCGTTGACAAGGTCGGTTTCCGACCCTTTATTGCCGTTGTATGCGGATCGACAAGCTTACCCTCAAGAGCCAGGAGGCTCTCCAGGCGGCCCAGCATCTGGCCGAGGAGCGCCAAAACCCCGAAGTTTCCCCGGAACACCTTCTCTCCGCCCTGATCCGGCAGGAGGAGGGGGTGGTCATCCCGATCCTGGAGAAGTTGGGGGCGCCCCCCTCCGCAATCGCGAAGGAAATCGACGAGGGTTTGGGGAAGCTCCCGAAAGTCTCCGGGCCGCAGGCGGGACAGGCGATCTCCGACGTTACGCGCCAGGTCTTGGATGCCGCGTTCGACGAGGCGGGGCATCTCAAAGATGAGTACGTTTCAACGGAACATTTACTGTTGGGGTTACTCGGGATCCAGCGAA
Source organism: Pseudomonadota bacterium (assembly GCA_043809315.1). Classification (GTDB taxonomy): domain Bacteria; phylum Bdellovibrionota_G; class JALEGL01; order JALEGL01; family DATDPG01; genus JAZDDX01. The sequence continues at coordinate 57,313 of JAZDDX010000026.1, read as the reverse complement.
CGGTGGCCCGTGATGTACTTATCCGGAATGGTGTTTCGAGGGAACGGGTGTTATCCGCGCTCCGAGAAGTTCGAGGGGATCAGAAGGTTACGGACCAAAACCCGGAAGGGAAATACCAGGCGCTCAAGCGATATGCGCGCGATCTGACCGAGCTGGCCAGGAAGAAAAAATTGGATCCGGTGATCGGCCGGGATACGGAGATCCGGCGGGTGATTCAGGTTCTTTCCCGGCGGACGAAGAACAATCCGGTCCTGATCGGGGAGCCGGGAGTCGGAAAGACGGCGATCGTCGAGGGGCTGGCCCAGCGAATCGTGAATGGCGATGTTCCGGAAACACTCAAAGGAAAACAAGTTGTGGCGCTCGACCTGGGGGCCCTGATCGCCGGAACAAAATACCGGGGGGAGTTCGAGGACCGTCTGAAGGCGGTGATCAACGAGATCGTCCGGTCGGAGGGGGAGATCATCCTTTTCGTCGACGAGTTGCACACCTTGATGGGAGCCGGGGCCGCGGAAGGGGCGGTCGACGCTTCGAACCTCCTGAAACCGGCGCTCGCGCGCGGGGAGCTCCGGTGCGTCGGAGCGACGACGCTGAAAGAGTACAAGAAACATATTGAGAAAGACGCGGCGTTCGAGCGACGGTTCCAGCCGATCTATGCCGGCGAGCCGTCGGCGGAAGATACGATCGCTATCCTCCGGGGCCTTAAAGAACGTTACGAACTCCACCACGGCGTCCGGATCCAGGATGCGGCGATCGTGGCGGCGGCGATGCTGTCGAACCGGTACATCACCGATCGGTTCTTGCCAGACAAGGCGATCGACCTGATCGACGAGGCGGCGAGCCGTCTCCGGATCGAAATCGACTCCGTCCCCTCCGAGATCGACGAGCTCCAGCGGAAGATCGTTCAGTTCGAAATCGAGCGGGAGGCGCTCAAGAAGGAGAAAGACAAAGCTTCGAAAGAGCGGCTGGTCACGATCGAGCGCGACATGGCGGAACTGAAAGAGAAGGGAACGCAGCTCAAGGCGCATTGGCAAAGCGAGAAAAAGGCGATCGCCCAGATCCGGACGACGAGAGCCGAGATCGAGTCGATCCGGAATCAGATCGAGGTGGCCGAGCGGCAAGGAGACCTCGAGAAAGCGGCGGAGCTGAAGTACGGGAAACTCCCGGCACTCGAAAAGCAGAACGCATCGGAGAATCAAGCGATCGCGGAGATCCAGAAGTCGACACGGATGCTCAAGGAAGAGGTGGAAGAAGAGGATATTGCAAAGGTTGTCTCTCTTTGGACCGGAATCCCGGTTTCCCGGATGCTCGAGAGCGAGAAGGCGAAGCTCAAGACGATGGAAGAGCGCCTGCGGGACCGGGTGGTGGGGCAGGACCGGGCGCTTACGTTGATCTCGAATGCAGTCCGGCGGTCGAGGGCGGGGTTGTCCGATCCGACCCGCCCGATCGGCTCGTTCATCTTTCTGGGGCCCACGGGGGTCGGGAAGACGGAGACGGCGCGGGCTCTGGCGCAGTTTCTTTTCAACGACGAAACGGCGGTCGTCCGTCTCGACATGTCGGAGTACATGGAAAAGCACTCGGTCGCCCGGATGATCGGCGCCCCACCGGGATATGTCGGGTACGAGGAGGGGGGTCACCTGACCGAGGCGGTGCGACGGCGGCCGTACGCGGTGGTTCTGTTCGACGAGATCGAGAAGGCGCATCCGGACGTGTTCAACGTTCTGTTGCAGGTTCTCGACGACGGAAGGCTGACCGATGGGCAGGGGAGGACGGTCGATTTCCGGAACACGGTGCTCATCATGACGTCGAACCTGGGGAGCCAGATGATTCTGGAGAGCGATCCACGCGATCGGAAAGGGCTCGAAGAGAAGATGCTGAAGCTCCTGCGGGAGTCGTTCCGGCCGGAGTTCTTGAACCGCGTCGACGACATCGTGATTTTCAACAACCTGGAGAAAGAGCAGATCGCGAAGATCGTGGAGATCCAGGTGAAGCGTTTGCAGGAGCGGTTGGCGCAATCGGGGAGGAAGTTGACGCTGACCGATCGTGCACGCGAGAAGCTCGCAACGGTCGGGTACGATCCGCTCTTCGGGGCGCGTCCCTTGAAGCGTGCGATTCAGAAGAATTTGGAAGACCCGCTGGCCGGGAAGATCCTGGATGGGGAGATCCCGGAGGGGGCGGAGATCACTGCCGACGCGGGAAAAGAGGGGTTTACGTTCCGCTGAAAGACGGGCTGTTGACACCCGCCGGGGGAAGGAGTCCAATCCGCGAAAAAGGAGATTCCGATGCCCGCAACGACCTCAAAAAACATCAAAACGTTCATGATCGATCTGACCAACAAGCCGGGGGAGATCGCCCGTGTCCTCGGTCAGTTCCGCGAAACCAAGACGAACCTGATCGGAACCTGGCTCTGGAGCGAAGCGATGACCTCTCATGCGATCATCGTCGGAGACAACCCCGAGAAGACGGAGAACATCTTCAAACAGGCCGGATCACGCTATGTCGCCCGGGATGCCTGTTGGGTCGATACGACGGACCAGCCGGGGGCGGTTCACGACATCCTGAAGAAGGTCGCCGAGGCCGGCGTCAACATCGAGTCGATGATGGCCGGCGCGACCGGAGGGAGATGCTTCACGGTCGTCTGGGCGCATCCGGGGCAGCACGAGAAGCTTTGTAAAGCGCTGGGTTGTTAGAGAGCTTCACGCTCCACTAGGCCCGACGTTTAGTTGATCGAGCCAACGCTCGAGATTCCGCCCCTCGACGCCGTCCTTCTCCCACTCTCTCTTTAGTCCGCGGATTAACTGGATCGATCGGCGGGGACGGGGTCGTTCGTGAAGGTACCGGAGAGGCAGATGAAGGGCGTCATCGTTTGATTTTACCTCGATGCACCAGTGAGGTTTCCGATTGAGCGTGACGACGAAATCGACCTCCCGCTTTTCTCGGTCCCGAAAGTAATGAAGGAAATGGTTCTTCCCGAATCCGTTCTGCTGGGAATGAACGAATTTAAACAAAGCGCAGGCCACCACATTTTCGAGTTTGGCACCCCCTGTGTTCGGCCCCTGGGCCGCAGCGGCGTCGAAGAAATAAACCTTTGGGACTTTGCGGCCGTTTGGCTGAAGCCGACGGGCGGATATCCGACGCTGCGATAACAAGTTCCGAAGCTAGAGCTGTCGTAATGAGCGTTTCTTTCGTCGGGCCTCTTTCGAGAGTTTCCGGCCCGGACATTTCTTTGCCGTCGCGACTTTGTCATCGTCCTCCCGCCCCTCCATCCAAGGGGGAGGCGCGGTTCCGAGCGGAAGCTTCGCGGCTTCGGTTAGACGACGCGCGAATTCGCGCGATTCGAGGAAAACCATCTTTTCCCTCTTGGCGGCGGTCTGGATCCGCCAATCGGAGCTGACGACGATCGTCGAACTTCCTTCGAAATCGGGGAGCATCTCCTCGATCACCGTATCCGCCGTGACCGTGATCGGCGAATAGACCACCTCGATCCCGGACGAGAACGAACGGTCCCCTGTCCGGGTTCCGCCCTTTCCGCCGTCGAAAACAACGGTGACTTCGTGGTTTTTGAGTTTGCGATATCGCGCCAGTGCCGCAATCAGCGCTTCTCGGTCGCGGTAGGTCGTCGCCGGGAGGAGGTTGTATCCGTCGATGACGACGTGAGCCACGGGGGCTTTAGATCTCGAACTCGATCCCGGACGGTTTCATGAAGCGGAGGAACGACGCCAGCGTCTCCTTGATCTCCTGCATCACCTCGGCTCGTTTCGGGTCGTACGCGACCTTCAAAATGTCCTGCGCCTTGCTGTACGTGATCGCGATCGACCCGACCTTCTTCCCCTTGAGCGATTTCTCGATCAACGTCGGCTTCCCGAACCGGTTGTATTCGAATTTGATCGTCACATCCCGGTGATCGTTCATCGAGACGATCTTCCCGTGCGCATCGTTCGTGATCTGGACATGCTCGCCCCCCGAGCTCCGGACGAACGAAAGATTCCCCCCCTTGTCATAGACGAACCGAAGATACGAATTGTCGTGGAGACGGATTTCGGAAGGGTGGTTGAAGCGCGGTTCGTAAACATACTTCGTCAGGTGGTTCGCGGCATCCAGTTTCTCGACGAGGTTCCCCGTGGCGTCGTACTTGAAGTGGTCGCCGACCCCACGCTCGTCCACGATCGAAATCGGCTTTCCGCAGCAGGCGCTCAAGGTCGTGATGATCTTCTTGCCAGCCCGATCGGTGAAGATGATCTTGTCCTCGGCATCGAGGTACTCGTACTTGCTCTTCTCCCCCTCGTTGTCTTCGACCTTCGCCCAGAACGTTCCCAGCGAACGGCCGTAGGTGTAGGTCGTGACTTTGGTCCCCGGTCCGGCTTGTTTCGTGACATATCCGCTCTTCGGATCGTACGTCATCTCGACCTTCGATCCGTCCGCGAACGTGAGTAGCGTCATCCGATCGTCCTTGTCGTAGGCGAACTTCGCCGTCTCCGCTTCGACGGTCGTTGCGGCAAGCAGGTGATCGGTCTTGTCGAACTGGTAGGTCAACTCCCGGAGGAGGTAATCGGTGATCTTGGAGATCTTCCCCGCCGGCGTGTAGGAGAACTGCAGCCACTGCCCGCAGGAGTCCCGGACCCGGTCGAGACGGCTGTCCGTGTTGTAGCTCAACGTCAGCCCGTCGCCGTTCCGGTCTGTGACGCGGGTCAAAAGTCCTTTCGGGCTGTACTCCTCCCGTCGCCCGGTTTCGGTCGTCCGGATGAATCCGGTCGGGCCCTTTTCGATCGTCGTGGTCCCCCGTTGATGGGAGACATACTTTCCGCTGGGGGAGATCTTGGTCTGGGTCGGGAAATACCGCTCCGTCTGGCGCTTCAGAAGGGCAGGGTCGTCATCGAGTTTTTGCCTGAGATCTTTGTAGAACGCCGACCCTTTCCCCTCCGGCTTCCCGAGGTATTGAACGTCCTCCTTCTTGCGCGCCTCCACGATCCGATCGATCAGGTCTTTCCCGGGACCGAGGTCCGATTCGACCGGAAGGTAGTCGTTCACGAACCCGTCCGCTTCGACGACCGTCATGCCGTTCTTTAAATCGACCACGATCTGGATGTCGTAGTTGAACGTCCAGCCGCGGCCGAACGGTCCGTTCCGCGTCGAGATGCTGTTGTACGACCGGTACACCTCGAGGGGGAACCCGTAACACGACATGAAGTAATCCTGCGCCGGGAGGAAGAAGTTCCCGTTCCGGACGGTGACCGGGTCGGGCCAATGATGGACGTACTGCACCGTGCCGGTCCGGCCGAATCCTAGATCGTTTTGAGGTGAGGAAATAGCAGGGGTAGCCGCCAAGACGAGGGCGAAGAGGACGATGGATCTCATGAACCTCAAATTATCAGGAACGGGCGGGGGCTTGGCGAGAAATTTCAATCAGCTCCGCGTCATAGGCCTTGCGCTTCTCGGGGCTCTTGAGCGTCATGAAGGCATCGACCATCCGTTTAAACGTTTCCTTCGCGAGCGACTGCAACTCCCCATCGGGGTGGCCGAAGAAACGGTCGGGGTGGTACCGGCCCGTCAGTTCCCTGTAGGAGGCGTGGATCTCCCGAAGATTCGCCTCCCGGGCAACCCCAAGAAGCTGATACCGAGTCAGCCTTCCGAGGTTCCGGTGGATCGCGGAGAGAACCATTTTGGGAGCCTGCTCCGGCTTGAGACGATGGAGTCCCTCGCGGGCGGCCCGGATCGTAGGGTCAAGAGAGAGCGCGCGCTGATACCCTTCAGCGGCACGGTCAGTCTGCCGTAGCGCCTCACACCACTCCGCATAGGCGAGGTACAGATCCGGATCCGAGGGGGTTTCCGCCAGCGACTTTTTGAGATGGGCCAGCGCCTTTTCGCGGTTCTTGGTGTTCCCCGGTCCTCCGTCGGCGAGAAGGGCGCGGGCGTAAGCCGCCGTCACCTTCGGGGAAACCGCACCTTCCGTAAGTGCCGATTCATACCGAGCAACGGCAGCGGCGGGATCCCCGGCGGCGATTTCGGTTTCCGCCTTGCCGATCACGGAAGCGGAGCGAACGGCGCGGCTCTCCCGGACGAACGATCCGGTCCTTCCTGCCGCGAGAAAACCGTCGTATTCAGCCCGCTTGTCCGCATGAGTCAGAACTCCGCGTGCTTCAACAAGGGCGGCGAGGAGTTTTGCCAACTCCCCTTTCCGCTCGTCCTGAAACGCCTGTTCAAGTGCGGGGTTGAGGTATTTTTCGTAGATCGCCAACCCCTTTTTCTGGATTTCCGTAGCGGTCGCGGTCGGCGGAACCTCTAGCCAATCGTAGTAGCTCGTGGCGGAAAGGCGGGTCACGCGTTGGCGGACCTCCTCGCGAATCGCCACCGCTTCCGGTTTGAGCGAGTTGATGTACTCTTTCCGTTTCACCTCTGCGGGATCTTCAAACGAGCAGAAGCCGCCCAGCCAGTAGGCGAAAACGAGAGCCTGGACTCTCGGGCGGGGAAGGAAGCTTGACTCAAAGATGTGGGCGACCACCCGGCTGTGCTCGAGGACGGTCACGAGACCCCGCTCTTCGGGTTCGAGGGGAAGTGGCTCGAGAGACCGGACCCGCTTCGCGTCGTATCGGACGAAACTCTCGCTCTTGAGTTCCGGGAAGAGCGCCGCCATCTGCGCCGGGTCGAGGGCGGATGCGGCGGAGATCAGGAGCCGGAGGCCGTTGATCTTGCTTTTCGAGGCCCCCATCGATGATCCGGGGGTGAAGGTTAGGTCGGCATTCGAGAGAGGTGCGAGTTCCTTGACGATCGCCTCGGCCGAAGCTTCGAGACAGTTCCCGGCATCGAAGCGGAGTTCGCGAACGATCGGCCCCGTAGTGACGGTCAGCCGTCCGCTCAAGCGCGCGCGAACGACGGCGGCGATCCCACGAATCGGCGCCTGGGCTGCGTTTTGCGACGGTTTCGAACTGTCGAACTGCGGAAGTTCCATTTACTTGGTCACGACGGCGTCGGTCGATCCCTGCAGTTCCTTCAGTCTCTCCTCGGAGAGGCGACCGGACGACTGCAAACGAACCGACTGCGATTTCCCGGTTTCGACATCTTTCGCGGTGACGTTTAGGATCCCGTTCGTGTCGACCTCGAACTGAACGGCGACACTCACGTCCCCGGCCTGCGCCTTCGAGAGGCCGGAAAGGGTGAACTCCCCGAGAAGTTCGTTCTCGGCGGCTTTCCGTTTCTCCCCCTGGAAGACGCGGATCTTGACCGACTCCTGATTGTTGTGGGTCGTGGTGAAGATCTTGGTGTGATCGGCCGGAACGGGGGTGTTGAGTTCGACGATCCGTTCCACCAACCCTCCTCGGATCTCGATTCCGAGTGAGAGCGGAGTGAGGTCGACCAGGACGACGTCCTTCGATTCGCCGGTCAAAGCTCCCCCTTGAATCGCGGCACCGGTCGCCACCACCTCGTCCGGATGGATGTCGGCTAGAGGTTCGCGCTGGAAGTAGTTCATGACGGCGTTCCGGACACTGGGGGATCGGGTCGGCCCGCCCACCAGAATCACGCCGCCGATGTCGCTCGGCGTGAGGCGCGCCATCTGCATCGCCTCGTCGCAGACCTTGAACGTCCGCTGGATTAGATCGGTGATCAGCCCTTCGAACTCCGCGCGGGGAAGATCGAAGTCGAGGTCGACGAACCCGGTCGTATCGGCGGTAACGGCGGGGATGAATATCTTGGTGACCTCTTTGACGGTCAGCTCGACCTTTCCGCGCTCGGCCGCATCTTTGAGTTGTTGGAGCGTCATCCGGTCTTTCCGGAGGTCGAAATTGTGGCTTGCCAGAAACTTCGCGGACGCCCAATCGATGATCCGGTCGTCGAAATCCTCCCCCCCGAGATAGGTGTCGCCGGAGGTCGAAATCACCTCGAAGACGTCGTCTCCGAGTTCGAGAACCGAGACATCGAACGTCCCGCCGCCGAGATCGTAAACGGCGACCCGCTGCCGGATCGCTTTCCCGTATCCGTATGCCAACGCGGCGGCGGTCGGTTCATTGATGATCCGGAGGACGTCGAGCCCAGCGATCTTCCCCGCGTCTTTCGTGGCTGCGCGCTGGTTGTCGTTGAAGTAGGCCGGGACGGTGACGACCGCGCGCGAGATCGGTTCGCCGAAATACTCCTCGGCGATCGCCTTCATTTTCTTGAGGATCATCGCGGAGATTTCTTGCAGAGTGAAACTCTTCTGCTGGATCCGGATCTGAGCCGACTGGTTCTCCCCCTCGATGATCTCATACGGCATCAGCGCCTTCGCCTTTTTCACCTCGGCGGAGAAAAACTTCCGTCCGATGAGTCGTTTCGCCGCGGTCACGGTGTTTTCCGCGTCCTGGATGACGTACGGCTTGGCCTCTTTGCCGACCAAGATCCGGCCATCCGGTCGGAAGTTCACGATCGAGGGCTGGATCGTGACGCCGTCCTTGTCGGGGATGACGACCGGTTTCCCGTCGACCATGACCGCCACGCACGAGGTTGACGTACCGAGATCGATTCCTAAGACCTTATCCACGAGTTACTCCTTTAAGGCATGTGATGTTAGGGAGCCGGGGGAGTCCCGACAAGGGTTTTTCCGCGGGCGGAGGCGATCCCGGAGATCATGACGTCATGGATCCGGCCGTTGGTTCCCACGATCTCGCCGCAGCGGAGGTCTTCGATCGGACGGCCGCGATAGTCGGTGACCCGCCCCCCCGCTTCCTCGACGAGCAAGATTCCGGCCGCGATGTCCCAAGGCGCGAGCTTCGGCTCCCAGAATCCGTCGAATCGGCCGCATGCGACGTTGGCGAGATCGAGCGATGCGGCTCCGACGCGCCGGACACACTGAGCCGTCAATTCGAAATGGGTGAAAAGATCGAGGTTGTTCTCACGGGAGGTTCGGCGATCGTACGGGAATCCGGTCGACAGGAGACATTTCAAGATATCCCGGTTCCGGGAGACGTGGATCGCCCGTCCGTTCAACGTCGCCCCTTTCCCCCGGTGAGCGATGAAAAGTTCGTCCAGGATCGGCTGATAAACGAGGCCGAACAACATCTCCCCCTGTTCCCGATAGGCGATCGAAATCGCGAAGACCGGAAAGCCGTGTGCGAAGTTGGTCGTTCCGTCGAGCGGATCAACGACCCAAACCGGCCCGGCGAGCGACCGGTCGTGCCCGACCCCCCCCTCCTCGGCAAGGATATCGTGCGAGGGGAAAGCGGTCGACAAGGTCCGGACGATCGTCTTCTGCGACTCAATGTCGGCCTCCGTTACGAGATCGATCTCCCCCTTGAATACGATCTTAAGCCGCCGGGCGTAGTACCGCCGAAGAATTGCCGCCCCCTTGCGGGCCGCAAGGCGTGCCGCCCGCTCCAAGGCGGTCGGCGTAACGTTTTTAGTTCCCGCTCGTTTCAAGGAGGTGAAAAATAGCCGAAAAAGGGGGGGGGCGCGACCCTAAAACGAGCACCTGACGCCTTGCGCATGGCGAAATATCGCCAAATCGTCTATCCTTTCCTTACTTTTTTTAGGCAGGTGAAAATGGAACAGGACAAAACGCTCCCCAAGTTTCGCGAGACCTCTTCCGAGCGCGAGGACCAAATAACCACGGAGAAGGCCTATATCGTGGCGATTTCGGGCCCCGGTTCAGGAACCGTCTATACGTTGAACGAGGGAACCATGGTCGTCGGGCGGCAGGGAAGTGCCGATGTTTTTCTCAATGACAGCCAGGTCTCGAGAAAACATGCGCAGTTTATCACCAAGTTGGGTGAGACGAAGGTTTCCGATCTCAGCAGCACAAACGGCACGTTCGTGAACGGTGACAAGTTGGCGGGGGATCACGTTCTGAACGACGGAGACGAGGTTCAGATCGGCGTCACCTGCTTCCGTTTCTCGACGCACAACCTGGTCGAGGGGAATCGTCTCGGAATCCGGAGTCACGGGTACTTCGAAAGCCGGGTCGCCGAGGAACTCGACCGGGCGGCGCGATACAAACGCCCGCTCTCCGTTCTGATGGTGGGGATCGATCCCAGCGGAAAGAACGTGGCGGACCGTGATGAGATTCTGCAGCGAAGATATCCGAGGGTCGTCGAATACCTTCGGAAGATGATCCGGACGATGGACCTTCTTGCCCACTATGGAAAGTTCGAACTCGAACTCCTCCTTCCGGAGACGGACAAGAAAGAGGCGATGCGCCTCGCACAGCGGATCGCGTCGGAGCGGATCACCGACAAACAAGCGTTCATCTCGATCGGGATCGCGACCTTCCCGGACGACGGGCGGACCCCCGATCTTCTGATCGAAAAATCTCGCCAAGCGCTCAAAGTCGCTCGCACGAAAGAGGCCGACCGTGTCGCCGAGATCAAAGACGAGGTTCGAAAGATCAAGGTCTCGTCCCACCTGGTGATCGTGAAAAGCGAGAAGATGGCGCAACTCTTCGAGTTGGCGGAGCGGATCGCGAAATCGACGATCACGGTGCTGATCCAGGGGGAGACGGGGGTCGGCAAGGAGGTGGTGGCGGAAGCGATCCACGCGAACAGCGACCGGGTGCAGAAATCGCTCGTCTGCGTGAACTGCGCGGCGCTTACCGAGACCCTTCTCGAGAGCGAACTGTTCGGGCACGAAAAAGGATCTTTCACCGGAGCGGACCACCTTAAAATCGGCCTCTTCGAGTCGGCCAAGGGGGGGACGATCTTTCTGGACGAAGTGGGGGAGATGCCGGCGAAGACGCAAGCAAAACTCCTTCGGGTTCTTCAATCGAAGAAGATCATGCGGGTCGGTTCCAACCGAGAGCTCGATACCGACGTACGGATCGTCGCCGCCACGAACCGAAAGCTCGAGGATCTGGTGGCGAAGGGGATCTTCCGTGAAGATCTCTTCTACCGTCTGAATGCCGCGACGATCACCGTCCCTCCGTTACGGGAACGGCGCGACGAGATCCCGTACCTGGCGACCGCCTTCATCGAACAGATCTGCAAAGAGAACGGCTTCCCGACCAAACAGATCTCCCCCGACGCGATGGAGATTCTGGCTCGGTACCCATGGCCCGGGAACATCCGGGAGCTCAAGAACGCGATCGAGCGAGCGGTCGTGATCTCCGAGGGGGACACGATCTACAAACAGGGGCTGACGAGCAAGCTGACCTCCGATACATTCGACTACGTCGACCCCCCCTCCGCCGGTCTGGGTATGGCCGGAACAGCGGTGACGGTGGCGGCGACCGCCGTCGGCGACATGAAGGAGGTGATCTCCGCCTACGAGCGGGACCTGATCGTCGCGGCCCTGAAACGGGCGGAGTGGAACCAGACCAAAGCCGCCGATATCCTTAAGATTCCCCGCCGTACGCTCGTTTCCAAGATCAAAAAGTACGGAATCCGGCGGACCTAAGCCCCGAGCCCCCTTGCGAAAGCCATCTCGGTTGCGGTAAAATAGAGCGGCAAGTGTCCGAATTTTTTATCGATTCCGACACGACGTATGAAACTAGAGTCCGCCCGTAACTTAATGGAGTTTTTCCGTGAGAGTGTCCAGCGGGTCCGCCGGAAGAGGCAGATCCAACTCACGGAGATGTCGGAATTTTATCTCGTGAACCTCCTTTCGGAGGCGGTCGATACCCGGAAAAACCCGCCCGACGAACCGCTCGCCTTGACGTACGGACGGGCGATGGGAACGCCGAGCATCGGTGAACGCTTCACTCTGATGAAGCAGGTCGGGGACCGGTCCCTCTACGTGTCGGGGTTTTTCGGAGATGCCCTGAGCCGAATGGCGGTCGACGTCGATTACTTCATTGCCATGGGGGTTCTAGCGTACGACTTCGTTTCCTCCCTGGCCGAGGAGAAGAAGCCGGACCGAGGGGTCGCGGAGATGTTCGAAGAACTCTCGGGGAAGTTCGCGAAGCTGGTCGATCTCTTCGCGGAGATCAGCGCCTCGTCCGGACTCACGTCGGACGCGGATCTCCTCCGCGTCTACGAACGATGGCTCGCAACCCGGAACGATCGGCTCCGCGAACTTCTTCTGGAAAAGGGGATCCTGCCGGTCGATTGGAAGAAGGGGCCGCTTCATTGATCGTCCGGGAGTTGCAGCGCCTGCTCGAGCGGATCTACCGTCTTGGAGCGCAACCCCCGATCGAACATTTTCTGATCTCCGCCGCCGATCTCCGAAGTTGGCTGCCGGAAGGAGCTGATCCGAAACCGCAAATCCTCATCCAGGAGGCGGATGGGGAGGTCTTCCTGGCGGTTCACCTCGCCCCGGAGGGGCTCGAACCGAAGAACCTGGCCGACTTCCTGAGCGCCGCGGAGGAAACAAGCCACTTCGTCTATCTCCTCTGGCGCGCGGCAAACGAAAAACCGGTGAGTCTCCTGGATCTCGAACTCCAAGGGGAGATCGACAAGTTCCTCCTCGCCTCAGCCTACTTCGATGGCGAATCGGATCTCTTCGCACGCATCTTCGGGAAGTTCTCGTGGCTGGGAAAACTGTCCGAGGAGGCGAAGGCGCGATATGCGGAGGCCCAACGACTCGGGGGAAAGTTCGTGCGGTCGCTCGGAGCGATCGCCGGTGGAGTCGGGCCGACCCCGGGGATCCTGCGAAGCTTGCGAGAGTTCTACCGACTCGGAAGCCAGAAGAGGGTAGCCAGCCTCGCGCGGCCGTAAGGGAGGATGTTTTTCCTTGGCCTCCCGTTCCGCGCTGTGGTAGCGCAAGCGTATGTCCGAGGACAGCAAAGAGAAACGCTTATCACGCCGCGTGCCGACCAAATTCAAAGTCGACTGGAAGTCGGAAGGGACGTTCCTGTATGAGAACGCGACCAACATCAGCGAACACGGGATCTTCATCGAGACCGACAAACCGATGGACCCCGGAACGATGATCGAACTCCAGTTCACCTCCCCCGATACGGAGAAGAAGATCGAAGTCCTGGGGGAGGTTGCGTGGGCGAATCCCCTGCGTCCCCAGAAGAAAGACAACTACAACCCCGGGATGGGGATCCGGTTCGTGAATCTGAATGAGATCGACAAAGAGATGATCCTGTCTCTGATCAAAAGGATCGCCGTCCTTTAGAAAATGATTCGTCGGTCGAGAGCCATAACTCTGGTCGAGCTGATGGTTACGCTCACGATCCTGGCCACACTTCTCTCGATCGGGATCGTGTCGATCCGCGGATACCTCCCCAAACAACGACTGATCACTTCCGCACAGGCCCTGTCCGCCGCGTTCCAAAAGGCGCAGACGGAGGCGACGACACGCAGTTTGTGGGTGTGCGTTCTGCTGGACAGCACGACCAACACGATTACGACATACCTAGATAAGGCGGGAACCGGACACACGTCGGCCGTCGGTTGTGGCGGCAGCGGGCAGGAGCGGATCGGCGAGACCGTGAACCTTCGGAACGGCATTTCGTTCTCGGCCTGCAGTTCGTGGTACCCGCGGACCGTCTGGTTCGACCAGTTCGGCCGGCCGAACTTTTGCTCCGGCGCCACATGCACATCCATCGGGGTCGAGATCGTCCTGAGTGCGACGGAGCTCGCGAGCGGTTCGAAAGCTCGGGAGGTCGAAGTCACGATCGGCGGGTTCGTCCAGATCGTGAAACCGGGGTTGGTCGGTTTGGTCCCGTATTATTGGGCCAACGCTCCGGGAGCACCGACCGGATCCAATTCTTGCGAATAACGGACGATCCGTGCGAAAGCCGTTCTTTGTTTCCGCCGTGGCCCTTGCCGCCGGACTGATTGCATCGGTTCTATCCTACGACGTCGCGTTCTTCGCGGGGATCTTCACGCAGTTTTTCGCCTTCGGCCGGACGTTCTTCAAGGCGCACCTGTTTCTCGGCTGGGCGTTGGTTCTCTGCGCGCTCTTGGCAAGCCCGCTCCGTGTAAGAATACGGGGAGTCGGTCGATGGGCGATGGCGGCCGTTCTGTCGGGTCAACTCGTCAACCTGATCGCCCACGTCATCTACGTTCAACGGACCGGAACGGCGTTCGGGGCCTGGACGATCTTGTATTCGAAGAAACACTCGGACAACAGCCTGGTTCATCTTCATGTCGGGAAGGGATCCCTGGCGCTCTTTCTGCAGCTGATCGGAGTCGATCCGACGAGGATCGTGGGGGACACCGGCAGTCCTTATCTGGCGATCCTTCCCCCGGGCCTTGTTCTGGTGCAGCTGCTGGTCGTCGTCGCGGCAGTCGTTCTGACGGGTGCCGCGATCGTTTCCAAGCGGGAGGCGTGGTTGGACCGAAAATACTCGCCTCATTGGGCGGGGGCGATCATTGCGGGGTATGCCGTCGTGAAAAGCCTTTTTGACGGAGGGCCGTTCTGTACGGAGTTCCTTGTTTTCTTCCCGACGTTCGTGGTGCTTTTGCGAACTACGAACGTGAGGCCGATTGGTTTGGCCCGGGGTATGAGCCCAGGGTGGCTCGTGGCGATCCTACTGATTGGTGGACTCCGCGGTTTGTTTGGGATCGCCGCGCCTTGGTATCTCGTACATCAGCTGTTTCTCGAGGTACTGTTTGTTCTTGTGCTTCTCCAGACTGTGGAGTTTCTGGCGCTGAGGCGCGCGAGCCCGAGTTGGAAGCACCTAGTCTGGTCGCTCCCGTTGCTGGTCGCTCTGAGCTGGAACTTCTTCTGGAGCGGGACGTTCCGGTACCTTCGGACGCCGATCCCGGCCGGAACGCCGTTCTTCGTGACGACCTGGAAGTCCGATCTCCCCCTCCGGCCCCTTGCAACAGAGGGGGGGTTGACGCTGTACCGGGGAATCTTCTCGGCCGCCTCGACCATCCGGGACGTACACAAGGAGTATCGCCTGCCCCCCTCGTTTTTTCTGGTGGCGGTTCCGGAGCCGGGACGCTGCTCGTTCGAGGAGGGGTTCGTCCGGGAGGGAACGGTCAAGATCTTGGCGCGACACGCGACCTCGTTTGAGCCCGCGGCGAAGAGGATCTTCCGGTCTTTCGACACCGAACGATGCGGGGAAAAGGAGTCGTGCGACCTCCGGTTCCGGGCGGTGATCGAAGGGTGCGTGCCGGACGATCGGTACGAGACCGTCCTGGCGCGCCTGAAAACGATGGGGTTCGACACCTTCGCCGTCGAGGCGGACGAATTCTGATTACCGCGGCCTCGACACAGTTTTGGTCGAATCGGTCAGACAGAAGATCACGCCTTCACCCCGGACACCGCGCATCCCCTCCAGATGAAGGTCGGCGCCCAAGCCGGATCGGATCGGATAAAGAGACTTAAGTTTTGGACTGCAAGTGAAGCCGCACGACCCGTTCTCGAGCACCTGGAAAACCTGACTGTGCGAGGCGGGGATGGGCGAAAGCGGCCGGCAATAGACAGTTACCATGAGGCTCCGGTAACCAACCCCTTCCATTTGATGAAGCGTATTCCAACAGAGCTCCCACACGGTGGTCTCCCGTTCATTCCGAAATGTGACCAATGAAACGTTTTTCGCCCGGACGAGAATCTCTCCCCCCGGCGGCGGTCGTTCCGAATAGAGCAACAGCGTGACCTGTTCCCCTTTCCGGACCGGGTCGCTGTAGGAGTCCGCCAACCACCATGTATCGTGTTGGGTGACGTAAAGAGAGGAGAATCCGGCGAGAAACACGAGAGAAAAATACCGGGAACGCGAGAATCCAGTGATCGCGTTGAAAAACAAGAGAACGATGGCGTGGCGAACCGATTGTCCGACGAAGTAGTACGAAACGAGTCCCCAGCCGGTCCAGGAGGCCATCGGAAAACCGTCCAAGCGCAGGAACAGAAAATAAAGGGCCAAGGCAGCGACCCGGCTTCCCAGAAAGAGGTAAATGCTCTTGAGCTCGCGAGAGAAATACCAGCGCGTACCGTCCTGAAGCAGCGGATAGAGAAGCAGGAGAAGCCCGTGAATTCCGACGAACACCCCGCCGTCGAAAAACGAGAAGAAGAGGATATAAAAACCGACCACATGAGCGACGGCGGCGCCGGTCGAGATCTCCCGATAGGCGGGTAACGCCAGGAAATAAAGGAGCAGTGTCAAACCGAGAAGAAGCGCCGGAACGGCGACCGGAAAGTCGTGGAGTTTCCAGAAGTCTTCGCCGGTGTGAAAATTCCGAGGTCCGATGACGAGCTTGCTGGCGACCTCTTTCAGCGAATGAATATGTTCGTACCCGACATATTCGGTATAGAAGCGTCCCTCGTCGCAAAACTGGATGTGCGTCCCTTGCTGATAAGGGTTCACATGGTGTTTCCGAAGCCCGTTTCCCACTTCGTGAAACCCCGAGAACCAGAGAGAAACGGAGAGTGCGCTCAGCGTGGCGAACGCAAGAACGCGCGCCATTTGGGATCGCCAAAGCGGGCGACCATAGTTCATCAACGGAAGAGAAATCGCCAGGAGCAGCGGCAGATACGGCACCTTTCCAGGGGTCGACCCGAAGATGAAAAAAACATCGACACGAGCCTTGCATTCCCGCAACAAAACCGCGGCGGCATGAGGATTCGCGAGAATCAAAATCGCCACGACGAGAAGGAAAGCGACCGAGGAAAGAGAAACGAGGTTCTTTCGCATACTGACCTACGGAAGCCACCACCGAACGAAGAAATAATAGAGCGGGGCGACGAAGAGAAGAGCGTCGATCCGATCCAGAATCCCCCCGTGCCCCGGCAGGAAGGGACCGGAGGTTCCCGCCCCGAAGGCCCGTTTCAGCATCGATTCACACAGATCGCCGACTTTTCCGAGAAGCGCCGCGAGAAACGAGAGAGCCAACACCTGACCCCATGTGAGCGTCGGAAGATAAAACAGTTTCCCGAGGAGGTTCGCGATCAGACAGCCGGCGAACTGCACGGGGAACGCCCCCCAGGATTTGTTCCGGCTGATCTCCGAGGGAACCGGAAGGCTCCGATAGATCCGCGCAAGCCGTCCGCGGAACGACGGACCGAGATCGGGGTAATCCCGATGACCCCCCAGAAACAGCCAGGCGAAATAGACCAGCGTGTCCTCGAACCAGACGGTCGTTACGAGCAGAATCACCCAGAGCGTTCCGTTGTCCCCCCCGTCTCGCCGCAAGAGCGGGATGCAGACGAGGAGGCCGAGGTAGACCAGGGCGAAGACAGACTCCGTGGTCCGGCGGAACGCACGGGCCGGATCGCGTCCCGAGATCGCGAAGAAAGAGGAAAAGATCACGATCGTGGAAAAGAACAGACAGGGCAAGAGCGCATCGGGTCGCCAGTAGACGACCGCCCAGAGCACGACACCGACTCCCGTGTTGACCCATCGTTCGAGAGCGCGAAGCCCCAAGATCCGCCCGTACTCTTCGAAGGCCGCGAGGAGAACCGCCATCACGAGGAGCCAGGTCCAGGTGGGGGAGGGTTGAAACAACGCCCCGAACACGACCGGAATGCCGATCGCCGAAACGACCAGGCGGACGAGAAGATTCTTCTCAGGGGTCACCGGTTCTCCGTGGCCGAGATACCTCTAGGACCGAGTCGGTCAGACAGAAGATTACTCCCTCACCTCGGACCCCCCGAAGACCCTCCAGATACCAATTTTCCTTCGGATCGGTTTTAACCGGAAAGAGGGTCCGAAGCTTCGGATTGCAGGTGAACCCACACGATCCTTGCTTGAGAGACTGAAAATACTGACTGTGCGAGTGCGGCAGCGACATCAGCGGCCGGCAATAGACAGTCACCATGAGACTCCGGTAGCTCAAGCCTTCCGTTTGGCGAAGCGCGTTCCAACAGAGCTCCCACGCGGAGGTCTCTTGATCGTTCTGAAACCGGACCAAAGAAATATTCTTGGCCCGAACCAGGACTTCCCCGACCGATGAAGGCTGATCCGAATAGAGCAAAAGCGTGACCTGCTCTCCCTTCCGGACCGTGGCAGCATAGTCTTCCCCCAGCCACCAGGCGCTGCGCTGGGAGTAGTAAAGACAAGAGAGTCCGGCCAGACAGGCGAGGGAAAACCAACGAGAGCGCGAGAACCCCGTGATCATGTTGAAAAACAGAAGAACGACGGCATGGCGGATCGTATTGTCGAGGAAGTACATTGAAACCAATCCCCATCCGTCCCACTTCTCCATCGGGTAGCCGTCCAGGCGGAGGAACAGGAAATAAAGAAGGAGCGCGGCGGCCCGACATCCGAGAAAGAGATAGATGCTCTTGAATTCGCGAGAGAGATACCAGCGTTTTCCGTCCTCGAGCAGCGGGTAAAGGAGCAAAGCGAGCCCGGTCGATCCGACAAAGACGCCTCCGTCGAAACACGAGAGAAAGAGAATATGGAAGCCCGTCACGTGAGCGGCGGCGGCGCCGGCGGAGACGTCCCGATAGGCCGGCAGACCCAAAAAGTAGACCACCAGCATCAGGCAAAGAAGGATTACGGGAACCTTGACCGGAAAATCGTGGAGTTTCCAATAATCTTCGCCGGTATGATAATTCCGAGGTCCGAAGACGACCTTGCTTGCGACCTCTTTCAGCGAATGAACGTGCTCGTAGCTGATGTATTCGGTATAGAAATTCCCCTTGTCGCAAAACTGGAAATGGTTTCCCTGGGGGTAGGGGTCGACACGGTATTTCCGAAACGTGTTTCCCACCTCGTGAAATCCGAAATACCAGAGGGAGACGGCGAGGCCCCCCAACATCGCGATGGCACGGATGCGCGCCCTTTGCGTGCGCCAGAGAGAGCGCCCGTAATTCATCAACGGAAGGGAAATCACCAGGAGCAGGGGGAGGTAGAACACTTTCGCCGGCGTCGATCCGTAGACGAGGAAGACATCCACGCGGGCTTTCGACTCGCGCAGCAAAACCGCGGCTGCATGAGGGTCCACAAGAATCAAGATCGCCATCAGGAGAAGGAAAGCGACCGCGGAAAGAGCGACGATGTTCTTCCGCATCACCTAAATTCGATCTGACTGGGATCGGTCACGACGATTTGGGGCGCCCCCTTGTACTCCACGACGACGCCGGTGACGGCCAGGTTTTTGCCCTGATACACCTTGTCCGGGGACTTCGGGAATTTCGAAAAGCTTGAGGCGAAGATCACCGCGCTGAACGGGCGATCGCGTTCCGATCGGAACGTAAGGACGCAAACATCTCGCCACTTCCGGGCGGTGGACACGGAGCCTTGGACGGTTACCAGTTCGCCGGAGTGTTTGGAAGCTTCAGTGGCGGAGATCGTCGGGATTCCGGTCACGGAGACAAGTCCTGCTTCCGAGACGACTCGAATCTTGGAGGGGTCGTGAAGGACGATCGTCGGTCTCCCCTGATACCCCTCGACCATCCCGGTGACCTGAACCCCCTTTCCGGAATAAAAGGTCGCTACGTCCGGGGAAAATTTGGCGTAGTCAGGCTTCGGAATCAGCACGAAAAACCCTTTTTTGAGATTCGGATCGAACAAAAGCATTGTGCCGCGGTTCGACTGGAATGCGTAGAGGACCCGCCCCGCCACCGTGACGGTTTGCCCCTGGAAGCTTCCGGCCTCCTTCGGAGCAACAGTCCCGGCGACGGCGAGGAAAGGGGACGTGAGGGCGATTCCGATCCATGCAATCGAAAGAAGTTGGCGGTTCATTGGGGTACCTCGGCGTCAAGGTTGATCCATTTTCGCAGATCCGGCAAGGCCAGGAGTGAGAGGGAGGCGGCCGCGATCAGCGCCCCGTTCATGCCGATCGCAAAACCGACGCCGGCGGCGTTGGCATGCCACCCGACCAGGAATGTCGCGCAGGGTTGGAGGCCATACGTCAACGTCATCCAGAGGCTCGCCATCCGCGCGCGCATCCCGGACTCGCTCAGCAACTGAACCATGCCGGCGGAGGTCACCATCACGACTGGCATGGCGAGCGTGGCGGCCGCCATCGCCCCCATCGCAAGAGGGAGAGAGTGCGTGCCGGCGAGTCCCAGGAGCGAGATCCCGATCCAGCAACAGGCGACGCACAGAACGACGCCGATGCGGCGGGCGCGATGGGCGCGGGGAGCGATCCATAACGACCCGGCGAGAGCCCCGAGACCGGAGGCCCCCATCAGGAAACCGAGCGCGCGGGGCCCCTCGTGCAGGATCTGGGAAGCATAGGCCGCCAGCATCTGCTGACTCGAAAACCCGAAAAACGCGACGAGGAGCGAGAAGAGGAAAAGGTACTGAATCTTTCGGTGGGCTCCGAGGAAGCGAACCCCTTCCAACAGCTCAGCCAACGAGGTCTTGGCCCGGCGGGAAGGGGAGGGGCGGACCTCGATCCGGCGGAGCGCCCAAAGAACCGCCACGAAGCTCAATCCGTTTAGCCAGAAGACGGTGGCCGTCCCGACCGTCGAGATCAACAGCCCCGCAATCGGAGGACCGACCAGGCGGCTCAGTTGGTAGATGATTTTCTCGACGACGAACGTCCGGCCGACCTCTCCGGCATCCGAGAGGTCGTTCAAGAACGCCTGATGGCCCGGGAGGTCGAGAGTGGCGATCGACCCGAACAGAAACGCGAGCAGGTAGACATGCCAGAGGCGGACCTCCCCGGTCCCGACGAGGATCGCCAGGAGAAACGCGAGCGACATCGACGCCGTTTGAGTCGCGAGAAGAAGGCGCCGCCGGTCGACCCGGTCGGCCCAGACCCCCATCCAGGGGCCGAGAATGAGAAACGGCGTCAATCCGAGAAATGCCAGGAGCCCTAGGGCGGTCGCCGAGTGGCTCAGCTCCCAGACCAACCAGGCGGCGGCCGTGTTCTGCATCCAGGTCCCGGTCAGGGAAATCCCCTGGCTCACGAGATATCGGCGGATGTTCCGGTTCCGAAGCGGCGCGAAGGTTGCCAATCGGGAGGGAATCCTAGACGGAAAAAGAGCGATTGCCACAGGTTCGTTTCGTCGTTTACGCTCCCGTCCCGACCGATGCCGCTCCGATCCCGATGGAAAGCGATTTTGTTGGATCAGGGATTGCTCTGGGCGGTTCTGATCCTGCTGGCGCACGATCTCCTCCGCGATCTGATCCGGACCCCCGTTTTGGGGGGGTGGGATGGCGCGAGCCATCTCGCGATGGCGACCGATTACAGCAGCGGGATCTGGCCTTCGGTGTTCGGCTGGACCCCGCACTGGTACCTCGGAATGCCGTTCCCGAATTTTTACCACCCGCTCTTTTTCTGGTTTGTCGCGGCGCTCGACCATCTCCTCCCGTTTTCAGTATCGACCGACATCAAACTCCTCGGGCTCTTCCTGTCGTTCACGCTCCCGACGCTCATTTATTTTCTGTGCTGGCGCCACCTCGGAGGTCGACAGCCGGCATTGATCGCGGGAATCCTGACGCTCTTCCAGCTCCTCCGGACCGACAACCTCTCGGGATGGGGGCTCACGCTGATCGGGACGTTTCGGATCGGTCTCTATGCCCATCTTCTGGCGCTCTGGCTCCTGCTCCTTCTCTTCTTCTTTCTTCCGGGAGCCGCGACCCGAAGGCGGGATCGCTGGATCTCCACGGGGCTTCTGACTCTCGTTCTCCTGGCGAACGTCAACACGTTGTTGCCGTTGCTCCTGACGTTCGCCGCCTTCAGTGTCACCCAACGGAGTTTCCGGCCGTATCTCGCGGTCGGTGTCGTGAGCCTCGCCCTCTCGGCGTTCTGGTATGTCCCGATGCTCGACACGTACGCCTGGGTCGCGACCAAGCCGCTTCCCGTCTCGTTCTTAACCGAATTCCGTCTCGAGGATCTGACCTGGATTGTGCTCGGGGCGATCTCGATCTTCCTTGCGTTTCGGCGGCGGCAGACGTTCGCGCTGGCGACGGGAGGGGGTGCCGCAGCCGCACTTCTCCTCGTGCCGACGGCATCGATCGTCTTCGCCGGGACGCCGTTCCAATCTCACCGGGTCGTGATCACGGCGTTCTTTCTGATGATCCCCCTCCTGGCTTTCGGGATCTCGACCCTTCTTTCGCTTCCGAAGACGCGGCATCTCCGGTTTTCGATTCTCGCCCTTCTTCTCGCGTTGTTTCTCGCCTACCCGTACTCCCAAGAGCCGGACGAGTTCTACCCGCCGGTCCGAATCGCCCGCGTCGACCCGGCGGACTATTCCGAGCTGCTCCCGCTTGGGAATCGCCCGGCAGAAGGGCGGTTCACCGTGGAGTTGGTGGATTACACGAAAGACGATTACGGACTCTACGACGAGGCCTGGTATCTGAACGGCTTGCTCGGGAACGAGGGGGGGTACGGGATCGCGACGGTCTACCGGGAAGCGTCGATCTCCGCGTTCTTCGCCGACCCGTTGCGGAACGTTTACTCCGAATCGCGTCCGTCGATCTTCGGGGTCGACTCTCAGTTGGCGGCGGATCCAGATTTCTTGAACCAGCCGTGGCCGGAACAACGGAAACGAAACCGGCTCCTGAACCTCAAGAGGATCTTCGTTCACAAACGGAGCGTGGTCGAGGCGTTGGGGAAGGCGAAGGGATACCGGAAGGTGGCCGCGACACAGAGATGGACCGTATTCGAAGACCAAGCGGCGATCTCTCCTTATGGCCACATCCCGGAGTTTCAGCCGGTGCTCGTCTATGCCGATTGGGAACCGAAGCGGAGGGCATCGTTCGGCGGGTACGACTTTCTCTCCCTCGCCGAATTCACGTTTCTGACGAACCGTTCCGATCCCCCCCTGGTATTCGCCCCCGAATCCCGGATCGACGGCACGTTCGATGCGGAACCGTTCGGCGGGGTTCTCGTGACGGCCTATCGGTACCGGAACCTCGAATCGGCCTGCGATCGTCTGGCCCGGTGGAGCCGGACGAAACCGGTGCTTCTCTTGAACGAAGGGGATCCCCTGGTTGCCTGCGTGGTGAAACGAGGGGACCCAACGCGCGTGATCGTTCTCGCTCGTCCGTATCGTTCCCCCGATACTGAACGGACGTTGCGTGCTCGGAACGAAGCGGAGGGGGGGGGCTCGAGGCCGCTCGCGGAGACGTTTGCGCGGCTCCGGAATCAGTACCGGATCTCCATGGGACGAATTCTGGATGCGGTCACAAAAGCACGGATCCCGGTGGCGGGAGATACGGAGGTTCGGTCGGTCGAGATCGGAAGGAACGAAACGCGCGTCACGCTCGATCGCAACCCCGAGCGGCCGGTTCCGGTCGTGGTTCACCAGAGCTATTTCCCGAGGTGGTTCTCCGGCGTAGCGCCGGTCCTTTTCACGACCCCCTGCTATCAGCTGATCTTCGCCGACCGGCGGGAGACGACGCTCACGTTCCGGCGGACGTGGGTGGAACATGGGGCGGCTGCCGTCAGCGGGTTGGTGTTCGTGGTGGCCCTGGTTGCGGCTGGGGTGGGGTGGTTCCGGAGACGAAAAACTAAAAACGACGGCTCTCCGCCTTGATCACCGCGCCGTCCGGTTCCAACAGAAGATCCCAGAGGACGATCGTGCTGTCGGCGCTCCGCACGTAGAACGAGACCGAGATCCGTTCCTTTCCGCGGACCACCGCGAGGGAGGTCAGAGTTGCGCCGGCGGCCTTTTTTTTCACCCGAGCCAGTTCCGCGGGGAGAAGCTGGGAGAGGAAGGAGGAGTTCCCGGCCGCCAAACGGGCGAATCCTTTTGCGTACGTCTCGAAGTCGTCGTGGGTCTTGAGGGACGGACGTTCCACGACGATCAACCGGTTCCATCCGGTCGGATGGAGGGCATCGAGGAGGATCGGATCCCCTCCTTTCGGAAGTGCGACCGCCCAAACCGGGGAGGGAACACGGTCGAGGGTGGAGACGAACGCGAGATCATATTTGCGGATCAGCGGATCGTCGATCGACCAGGAGAAGAAATAACACCCGGCGCAACCGGTTGCTTGGCCGCGAACGACCTGGATGGCGGCGTCGGAACCTTCGGAAGCCACGGCATGGCCCCAGACCGATACGGTAACAGCGATTCCGGCGAGAATATTACGGGCGCGCGGCATCTTTCCTCAGGCGTTCAGCGAACTCACCCAGTTTGCGGGCCGCGGAGGCGGTCGCGGCTCTCTCTTTTTGAAGAGCACGCTCGTCGCTCTCACTGATCATAACACGCTCGAGTTCCGAAATCTTTTTCAACGCTTCCTTGTACTGTTCTACCGCTTCGATCAATCCGAACCGCTCCATCTCGGAGGCGTACCAGGTCGCGAGGGAAAGAAGAAAGCGGGCTTCGGAGGGGGAGTTGAGCGTGGGATCGATAAAATAGTGACCCGAACGGCGGTCGAAGATCACCGCGGCATCGGGGGTCAAAACGCGGCGATCCGTGAACGCGGTGACGTCGACGGCGATCGCCTTCAGAACTTCCGCCACGAGCGCCGAGGCCCGTTTTTCACCGAGGCTTGCGATCACGCGACGGAAATTGCGGCTGGCGGCGAGCGAGTACGGATCCCGGGAGTTCTGGTCCGATTCCGCCAACGCCCTCTTGAACAGTTCGGTGGTGTTGCTGCCGGTGTCTTGGATGAGGCGGATCATTTCGGCGGGAGAGTTCGCGCCGCGGGATTTCTCCAGATCCTCCAAGACGGAGGAGGAGCCTTTTTTCTCGAACTCGCGGGAGCGGTCGGAAAAACCGGCCTCGGCTCGAGCCGGCCCTTTGCGGGCGCCCCGGACCATCATCTGTGCCGCCATCGCCGCGGCCATCGCCGTGGCGATGTCGCTGATCGCGGCGCGCTGGGGGCTCATGCCGCCGGAACCTTCCCCGCAAGGATCCATCGCCCTTCCCATCGACCGGGCCCGATCAAAATCGCCGGTTCCGCCGCCGCTCTTGGTCGAGATCGGGGAAGCCCCTCCTTTCGCCATCTGATCGATCATTTGAGACCAACGGAGTTCTTCCCCGCTGCCGAACGGAGACACTTCCCTTCGGACCGCACGCTTTTCCAGATCAGCGGTCGGATCCTTTTCCCGCCTCGGCTCTCCTGCGTCGAACTTCCGCCCCCTCTCGCGCACGTAGATGAGGTTCACGATCTCCTCGACCGAGATCCGGTCGGTACGCCCCTCCCAGATCTTCGTGGCGGCGATCTCCCCCTCCGCCAGGACCGAAACGGTCAGACTTCCGTCGGAAGAAAAGACGACACGGTAGACGCGGTTTCCGATCTCGAATCCCACCGTCCGGAGCCGGAATCCGGCGATGTTCTTCTCGGTGACCGATGATTTCGCGGCCTTGACTCCGGCCCCTGCTTGAAACGCGGCGGAAAGTTTTTGGGAGAGTTCCTCGGGC
This sequence comes from Pseudomonadota bacterium, assembly GCA_043809315.1. GTDB lineage: Bacteria > Bdellovibrionota_G > JALEGL01 > JALEGL01 > DATDPG01 > JAZDDX01. Next base: position 32,254 of record JAZDDX010000026.1, on the reverse strand, counting down.
GTCGGAGCGGCTGCAGCTACGAAGGTTGCGAGGATCAAAAGAGCCGGCGCCAAACGAGGGAAAGAAAAGGGGTTTGGGGTGGCACGCATCTTTGCCGCAAAAAAGATCCTAACATGTTAGGATGACATCCAGAAGCCGTGGCTATTCCACCGTTGAAAATCGAGGGAACGCCGCCGAAGCGGGAGCGGAGGAAGTACCCGCGAATCGAGGCGAGAATCAAGGTTACCTTCCGAAACATGGCGGAGCTGATCCAGGAGTACACCCGGAACATCAGCGTCGGCGGAATCTTCGTGAAGACCGACCGTCCGCTCGATCCGAACGCGACGATCGATCTGACCCTTGAGTACCCCGACCAGAAAGGGGAGTTCACTCTCAAGGGTGAGGTGGTTCGTCTCATCGCCATGAGTCATCCGTCCGAGCCGGACAAACAGATCTACGGCGCCGGGATTCGCTTCGTGAAACCGGACGCCGCGATGATCGCCGCGATCGAACGGATGATCGCCAACGCGAAACCCGGGGAAGTCGACTAAACGTCATGTGGGAACAGGATTCGGAACGGCCGACTTCGAATTTCCCTTTCGCGGTCGGTCTGCTCGTCGCGATCGCCCTCTTTCTCGTGATCGGGCACTGGGTCTGGCTGAAGATGTTCCTGATGAACGCCGAAACGTCCGTGGCACGTCTCGCTCGGACGGTCGCTCCTGCCCTCACGGCAAGCCAGCCTGCAGACGACGAGGTCTACCGGAACTTCATCGCGCAGCAACCGAATGTCGGATACGTCGTTGTCGCCGATTACCGAAACGGGTACCGGCACGGGATCACGAATTCCAACGCACTCCGGAACAGCAATAGCCCGGTCGAGGAAGCGGTCGAAAGATCGGGATCGGAAAAGGTCCTGGAGCGGATGATTCGTCCGGGGGCCGGGTTCGCGGGGGAATACCTCCATGTCGTTTCGGCGACGTTCGTTCCGACCCGGGCCGTCGGCGACGTTACGCCGTTCGGAGTCCTGAAGGTGGGGTTCGTTGTCCCCGGGTACGTACGGGGTTTCCCTCCGTTCGGTCGCGGGTTCTGGCGCGTGATCGCGGTGGCGTCCGTCGTTTCGGGGCTCTCGTGCGCGATTCTCATGATCCTCGGCCTCGGGCGCGCGGCCGGGGCTTCGGCGGGGTTCCTTCCTCCCGTGCTGAGTCACGAGGTGGAGGCGAAGAACGAGCTGGAATGGCTCGAGCAGGACCTCGATACGGAGGAATCGCTCCTGGTCGACCAGGAAGGGGTGTCGTGGAAGGTTCTGTTCAGCGGGGCATCTCTCGACGGGTGGGAGACCAAGGGGCATGTGTACGTGTCGGACGGTGAGATGGTGCTCCGGCCCTGGGGGGCCTGCGCCGTTCAGCCGGCGGCGGGGCCCGGCGAGTTCCGTTTTCGCGTCCATGCCAGGAAGATTGCAGGACCCGACGGATTCGTTATCTTGTTCCCGTGCGACAAGCGATCGCTCGCATGGGTGATCGGAGGATGGGGCAACCGACGGTCGGAACTGGTCGGGATCCCCGGAACGTCCCGGGACAGCGGTATCGAGAAGAATCGGTGGTATCAGATCGATGTGGAAGTCGGTCGGGACGCGGTGGAAGGGTTTCTTGATGACGTGTCGATCTGGAAAACGCACCGCGCCGAGATTCGGCATTCATCCCCCGAAGGCGGATTCCTCCCGGGGCTGGGGGTCGGGGTCTGGAACTCCCTCGCCCGATTCCGGGACGCCAGGGTCCGGACGCTCTAACTTGAAAACCCTCCTTGTCAGCGCCGCGCTCCTTCTCCTGATCTCCGCTTGTCCGTCCAGCGACTACCGGGAACACGAGATCCGGATCGCCGTTCCCATCTCTCCGACCCTCATCGAGGGGAAGAAAACGAGAACCTTCGCGCGCGTGGTTGTCGCAACACCGACCCCCATCCCGGACGAGCCTCCGGTCACGTACGAGGACGCACCCCCGGAGGCGGAAGAGACGCCGGTGGAAATCGAAACAGCCGAGCCGAGTTCGCCGTAGTCACCCGTACCGTTTCCTCAAACAACAATCCGCGAATTTCCGCGAGAACCTCCGCCACGCGGCGGACAAACGCCGGCTCGTTCCTTTTTCCCCGGAACGGTTCGGGGGCGAGAAAGGGAGCGTCGGTCTCGATCAGAATCCGGTCGATCGGGACCTCCTTCGCCGCCCCGCGGACGTTGTGCCCCTTCTTGAACGTCACAATCCCTGCGAACCCGATGTGAGCCCCCAGCTCGACGAAGCGGGCGGCTTCTTCCGCGTTCCCGCCGAAGCAATGCAGGACGCCCCCGACGCGGCGGAAAGCATCAGCCTCTTTTAGGATGGAATACGTGTCTTCCACCGCTTCGCGGGAATGAATGATCACGGGGAAGTTCATCTCGAGCGCAAGCTCGACCATCTCCCGGAACCATCGTCGCTGAACTTCGCGCGGCGAGTGATCGTAATGGTAGTCGAGTCCGATCTCCCCGACCGCGACGACGCGGTCCCGCGCGAGATAATCGCGGAGGATCGCCATCGTTTCGCCCGTCATCCCTTTCACGTCGTGTGGGTGGACGCCGACGGCGAGAAAGATCCCCTCGTGTGTGATCGTGAACTGATGGGCGCGTTCGAAGTCGGCCGGGGCGGGCCCGAGGCCGATGTTGACGATCGTTCCTACGCCGGCCTCGCGGGCCCGGAACAACACCTCCTCCCGGTCGGTGTCGTACACATTCCGGTCGAGATGGGCGTGCGAATCGGTCAACAACGGTACGGTCACAGGAGCCATTCCGAAAGGAAGCGGTCGAGGGCGAGAGCCACGTTCCCGTACCGACGGAGGACGTCCCGTTCGGCCGCAGCGGAGAGATCGAAGATTGTTTCAAGACGGCGGGACTCGGCACCTCGTTCGCGCGCCTCGATCATCCGATCCCGGAGCGTCTTTTGGGTGACCCAAAAGAACCAAGGGAGGTTCTCCTTGTCCTTGGCGATCCGGTCGGTCAACTCGAACATTTGATCGGGAGCCACTTTCTGGTCTTGGGCCAGCAGTTCCTCGAGGTCGTTCCCCCACCCCGGGCGATTTGTCTCGAACCTCGAGTCATCGGACGGAGAGGGGAATCGGACCGGCATCAGGCGGGAGCGGACGGTCGGGAGAATGTTTCCGAACGATCGCACGGTCAGGATGATAACGGCGTGGGACGGCGGTTCTTCGAGCGTCTTTAAGAGCGCATTCGATGACGAGGCGTTGAGAAGATCGGCTTCCTCGATCGCGCCGATCTTGGTCTCCGCTTCATGGGGGCCGAGGTTGATCCAACGCTGGAAATCGCGCACCTGTTCGATCTTGATCTCCTTCCCCTCGGCTCGGACGGAAAGGAAATCGGGGTGGTTTCCGCCGCGGAGTTTGCGGCAGGAAAGGCAATCGCCGCATCCTTCGTTGGCACAGAACAAAGAAGCGGCCAGGTCGAGGAGGTGGTTCTTCGTAATTTCAGGATCGCTTCCGATGAAAAGAATTCCGTGCGGAAGTTTCCCCCGACGATTCAGGGAGGCGAGCTTTCGCACGACGTCGTTCATTTGCTTTCTTTTAACAGCGTGTCGATCCGGACGGTCAATTTGCCCTCGATCTCTTTCGGGGGAAGGGCGGCGTCGACGACGAGGAAACGGGCGGGTTCCTTCTTGGCGAGATCGAGATAGGTGGTGCGGACCCGTTGGTGGAATGCAATCTCTTCTTTTTCGAACCGGTCCTCGGCGGCCCCCGTGCTCCGGGCGATCCGCTTCAAGGCGCGTTCGAGAGAAACCTCGGGGGTCATGTCGAGGAGGACGGTCAAGTCGGGGACGAAACCGTGGGTGGCGTAATGATTGGCTTGCGTAACAAAGGCGAGATCCAGGCCGCGGCCGCCTCCTTGATACGCAAGCGAAGCGTCGGCGTAGCGGTCGCACAAGACAAGGTCATGCGTTTCGAACGCTTGGGTCAGGATTCGGGCCACGAGTTGGGCGCGGGCGGCTTCGAGGAGGAACAGTTCGGCTGCGGCATCGAGGGGTTCGGTTCGGCTGCGGACGAGGAGGGGGCGGATTTCGTTCCCAAGGACGGTTCCACCCGGCTCGCGAGTGGTGAGGACTCGAAGACCCTTGCCGCTGTAATGGGCTTCCAGGGCCCGGACTTGGGTGCTCTTTCCCGACCCCTCGATCCCCTCGAATGTGACGAACTTGGCCCGCACGGGGGGGAATGATCTACGGGAGGGGGGCTCAAGTCAAACCGGGAGGGGTGAGATCGAGGTCTAGGGGGGACAAGCGAACAAGTTAGTTTAATTGTTTATATATAAATAGTTAATAGTGCATTTGCATTAATTTTCTGAGCGGCTTACAATTAAAACAATGGAAAAGACTCTTACGAAGGCCCTTCGCCAGCTCGACCGGGTCATTGAGCAAGAGAATGATCGGCGGAGCCAAGAGGCCACATTCGTTCTTCCAAAAGGGGGGCTTAGAATTCTCGGACAGTGCAGCCTTCTTTTGCATCCCGACAAACTTCTTGCGCAGCTCTCTTTGTTTGCTACGGCCGACGTTGATGCGCTGGTTGACGCACATCATTTCGTAAAACAGGCGTTCCAGCAAATCCTCGAAGAGCATGGTCTTCAATATGATGAAGACAGCGAAAAGGTCTGGCTCCCGCCCGGGAGTACCTTCACGACAATTCTTTCCACCCCGCGGCTCGAATGTCAGGTGCTCGATCCACTCTATTCCCTGACGTCGAAGGCGATTAAAGCGAAAGAAAAGAACCGGCTGCTCATCCGCGATGCGCTCCAGATCTTCGGAGAACCCTTGCGGAAACTCGTCGAGAAATTCGGAGGGGATTGTGGCTATTTCCAGAACTGAGCTTCCGAGTCGGGCCGCTCGGGTGCTTGGTTTCCTTGTGGCTAAGGGGTTTCTCCACACGAACCGAGACATCTCCAAGTTCACAGGCAAGATCCGGATTCGGGATCTACTCTGGACCGCAGAGAACATCGAGCCGCGCGTTCTTGAAGTGTTTCCCGCGGCACTGATTCATTTTCCTCGAGCGTTCGTGGGGTATGCGGACATTCCCGCACCGCTGGAAAAACTGATTCGAGAAATCCGAAAGGGGAAAACTCCTGTGGCGGAATTTCAAGGCATCGCGGTCCGAGACATGCTTCGCTGGCTTCAACTTCAACCGGCGGACAAACGAACGAAACCGCTGAATGAGATCCGAAAAAACAAAACATTTCGACTGCGGCCCGAAACGATTCGACGACTCTCATGGCTGGCCGAAAAACTGGGGCAGACGGAGACGCGAATCGTCGAAGCCATGGTCAGTGCCAAAGCTTCCCCGTTGACGTCGGACGGCGGGTCCTAGAGGATGGGCGCGTGAACCCGACCCGTGTCGTATTCGTCTGCACCGGAAACAGCGTCCGGAGCCAGATGGCCGAGGCGTTGCTCCGCGAAATCGGTGAGGATCGCTTTGAAGTCGCCAGCTCCGGTGTCCGGCCGGCGGGGATCCATCCGGTGACGATCCGCGTCCTTTCCGAAGTGGGGATCGATATCTCGAAGGCTCGGTCGAAGTCGGTGGATGAGACGCCGTTCGATCGGTTCGATTACGTCATCACACTTTGCGGGCACGCCCAAGAGACCTGTCCCGCGATCCCCTCCGGGGTGCGCACAGAGCACTGGCCGATTGACGACCCGATCGCGTATGTGGCGCTTCCCGAGGAACGGCTGCAAAGGTTCCGGGAGACGCAGGAAACGATCCGCGACCATGTGACGGCGTTTGTTTTGCGTTGGAAGAAAAAGTCGGGCGACTAAGCGCGGCAGGGGCCGAGGAGCTTCTCGAGCGACGGGGTCGAACCTTTCGCGCGCAACTTCCGCTTCCGGTCTTTCCCCGCGTTCGTCTTCGTGTGCTTCCGCTTCTTCTTCGTCTTGCGATACGGCATTGCCATACGAGGGCGGTCTTATAGACGTTTCCCCCTACCGGCGCAAGATGAAGGCGGAGATCGCCGAATCCTCCAATTTTTCAACTAAGGAAGCCGCCTCCTCCTCCGTTTCGACCGGCCCCAACCAGACCCGGTTCAGATCGTTGACCGTCTCGATCTGGGCCCGGGGGACGGGGAGGAGCTGGGCGATCCTGCGGACCATCTGGCTCGCGTTTTCCGGGTCCCGGAACGACCCCGCCTGGACGTAGAAGCGGAACGGAGAAGCCGTCGCCCCGACGAACTCCAAACGGACCCGTGCGGTCCCGGTCGAGATCAGGTCGATCTCCTTTGCCGCCGCGAGCGACAGGTCGAGAATCCGCCCCTTCACGAACGGGCCGCGATCGTTGATTCGCACGGTCACCGCCTTCCCGTTTCCGACGTTCGTCACGCGGACGTTCGTTCCGAACGGCGCGGTCCGGTGGGCGGCGGTCAGCTGGTACATATCGTACCGCTCCCCCGAGGCGGTCTTCCGCCCGTGGAATTGGTCGCCGTACCAGGAGGCGTACCCGATTTCCAACCCCCCTTCGCGGAACGGTTCAACGCGCTTGGCACAAGCGAAGACAAAGGCCCAAAGGGCCAGGAACGGAACGATCTTTGTAAGGGCGGGGCTTATTTGCTAGAACTTAGTATTGGTTTGAAACGCGGTCAATCAGCCGCGTAAAGAGGGAGCTGCGTGAAAAAATCGGACAGCGTCCATCGGGCGATCGGAAAGGCGATTGATTTCGTCCTGGTCGGGATGTTGTCGCTGATTCCGCGCGTCGGAATTCTCGCCGCGGGGCTCTACATTCTGATTGGAGACGGGTTCTTCAACGGGCAGAGCGTGGGGAAGAAGCTCGTCGGGTTGCGGGTCGTTCTGGCCGATCCGGGACACGAGGGGGAGCGGTGCAGTTTCCGCCAGTCGTTGATCCGGAATCTTCCGTACGCCGTGATCGTCGTCTTGGGGAGCATTCCGATCTTCGGGTGGTTCATCGTTCTGCCGCTGGGGGTTCTCTTCCTGGCGGTGGAGGCCTACTTCGTCTGGGCGGACGATCGGGGAGTCCGCGTCGGGGACATCTACGCCGGCACGCAAGTGATCGATGACCAAACTTCAGGCTAACGTTCTTCTATTCGGACTCTTGTTTTCCCTTCTCGGTTGTGCGCAGAAAAACGCGCCGACCGGAATGCGGCACGAAGAGATCCGGTCGACCCAGCAACTCAAGATCGGGCTGATCGATTTCGGCGCCGGATTCGACCGGCGCGGGATCGATGGATGTGCCGATCAATTCCCCAAGATCGAAGTGGTGGGGGAGCCGGCGCTCGTCTCCTCCCTTCGGAAGGAAGGGATCTACTCCGAACGATTGCTTGAGTGGGGAAGCGACTTCGGCTCATTCCGTTCGGTGCGCGGATTCCACATTCTGTTCTTAACGTTCGAACTCGACGGAAGAACCTATCTCCGTTCCGTAAACTACCTGCGCCAGTCGGTCTCGACCGTCGTGCTGGACGTCAAATCCCCTTCTTGTGAAGAGCTGTTGCGGAAAGAACGGATGGTCGTGGTCGAATCGCATCCACAGATCGCCGATGTCGGGATCGGGGAGCGGAAGATCGGCGAGGCGCCGGTCTGGGTCTGGCTCCGTCCGGGGGATTACAAGATCGACTGCATCCTTCCGGAACAGATTTTCAAGCCAGTTCCGCTCAAGGTCCCCGGAACGGTCCGGGTTCTCTGCCAGCGGGAGAACAGCTCCGCCGTGACGCGGGGGGCGGACCAGCCGGAGGAGATGACGGGGGAGGAGAAGGCGGGGTCCGTCCTGGTCTATATCGTCGGGGGGGCCGCCTCGATCGCGGCGATCCTGTTGCCGATCCTGTTCTTCCTGTAAAGGAATCCCGTGGCACGTCCGGATGATCCGTGGGGTGAAACCTCGATCTCAAAGCTGGCTGAGGAGTTCCTCCGCCAGGCCGGGCTGAAGCCGCAGCGCAAGACGACCACTCCGAACCGGGAGATCACCGAACGGGATGGCGAGAGCCGGTGGTTCGGAACGGCGACCCCCGTCACCGTGGCGACGCTCAATCTGTTCGTCTTCGGGAGCGGGTTTCTCTATCTGAGGCGACCGTTCGTCGCGAGCGGATTTCTCTTCTTTCTGCTCACCAGCGGAACCCTTCTCGGATCGATCAACGGCGTTCTCCCGGAATGGATCAGCGTTCCGGTCTTACGCGAGTTGGGGTGGATCTGTCCTACGGGGTTAAGCTTGCTGCTGCTCGGCGGATTCTTCTCGTTCGTCTGGTGGCTGAGCATCGTTCTGGCTTTCGTGCTGGCGCAGGGGTCGCTCCGGACCCCGGTCCGCCCGCTCCGGAAACGTGCACCGCTCCTCCTGCTCTCCCCCTTTCCGATGGTGGGGCATTTTTCCCAAGGGCGGTTCTTGCGGGGGGTCTTGCTCGGGCTGTTTTATTTCTGGGTCCCGCTTTCGATCGCCGGCGTCGTGCGTCTTTGGAATGAAGCGGCGCTCAAGCCGATTGCCATTTCCGCGAGCGAAGAGCCGCAATTCATCTGGGCGGTCGGCGTGCTGGTCTTCTCCCTCGTCGTTTCGATCGCGGGTCTCGCGAACTCCGTCGTCGGCGCATTGAACGGGGTCGGATGGCTTTATTCCCGCCGGTATGGGCACCGGACGGAGTGGAAGTTTGTCAGTTTGGGGGTCTCGATCGTTCTGGCGGTCGGCCTCTATCTTTTCGCCGGCTGGCCGGGGCGGAGGATCCGGTCGAAACTTGCGAAGACCTCGATCGCCATGGAAACGCGCGGTCTCCACCGGTCGGGAAAAGCGGTCTGGGGATTCGTTCGGGACTGGGAGCGGAAGACGGGGCCGCTCGAAGATTTCCTCGATCGTTTCCGCTGATCTTCGAGCTCTACAGATTGACGGCGCGGATCCGGAGCTCCGAACCGGGGCGCAGATCCGACCCGTTCGGTTCGAGGCGGTTCCACTCCGCTAGGTCGGAGGGGCGGACGCCGTTCTTCTTCGCGATGCTCCAAAGCGTGTCTCCGCGCTGCACGCGGTACGTCTTCCAGGCATCCGGCCCCGGGCCCTTCCCGGGCAGGCCCCGAGAGGGGACCAGCATGGCGGGATCGGATCGGGCGTAGAGCTTCAGGCGTGTTCCGACCTTCAGCCCGCTCTGGCCGTTCAAGCGGTTCCATTTCCGAAGTTCGGAGACCGAGACGTCAAAACGGCGCGAGATCGACCAAAGAGTGTCCCCCGAGCGAACCGCGTAGACATCCGGTTTCTTCCCGAGACGGGTCCGGACCGCAGCGTCACGCACCGGTTCGCCGGTCGGGAGGCGGATGGGGATCGCCAGTTGCTGGCCACGCCGGACCGAATTGCTGCGCAAGTGGTTGAAAACGACGATCGTCTGCGTCGCCACACCGTACTCGGCGGCGATGCTTTGGAGGGTGTCGCGCCGGCCGACGACGTGGCGGATCACGCGCGGGACCGTGTTCCGGCGGATCTCGGAATAGCTCGCGGTGAACTTCTCCGCGTATCCGACCGGGACCTTGAGCTCGTAGTTCGGATAGTTGGGGGGGGTGATATTTCGTTTCAAATCCGGGTTCAGCTCGACGAGCGTCCGGATGTCGATTCCGAGAGCCTTGGCGGCGGCGGAGAGTTCGGTCGGTTCCGGCACGGTGACCTTGTCGTACGTCAGCGGCTCCTCGTACGGGACGTCGGTGAAGCCGTACCGCTCCGGATCTTTCGCGAGCAACGCGGCCGCGATCATCTTCGGAACGTAGTTTTTCGTTTCCGCTTTGAGATACCCGTATCGGGACATCTCCCAGAAATCCTCGGTTGAGTACCGTTCGATCGCCCGCGCGACCTTTCCACGTCCCGCGTTGTATCCGGCGGCGGCCAGATACCAGGAGTTGAACTCGTCGTAGAGGTCTTTCAGATGTTGTGCCGCCGCGATCGTCGATTTCTCGGGATCGCGCCTTTCGTCCAGCCACCAGTTGACCCGGAGACCGTAGTTCTGCCCCGTCCTTTTGATGAACTGCCACGGTCCGCTCGCCTTGGCCCGCGAATAAGCGTACGGCTTGAAACCGCTCTCGATCATCGCGAGGTAGATGAGATCCTCCGGGAGTCCGTTTTCCCGCAGGATCCCCTTGAACAGCGGAACATATCTCTCGGAACGGGCCAGCCAGGCGGTGAAAACCTTCCGCCCGCTCCCCTGGAAGTAGTCGATCCACTTTTCGACCTGTTTGTTGACGACGATCGGGATGTCGAACTTCGGGATCTTCTCGATGTCGGTCTTTCCGATCTCCGCCTCCACCTCTTCGCCGATCACATGCTCGACGACGGCCGGTTCGGCGGCGGTTTCATCCGGAAGGTTCTCCTCGGGCGTCCCCTCGTAAAACGAAACCACCTCTTCCGGGAGCGGTTTTGCAGGAGTGGCGGTCGGGACGACCTTGTGCGGTTTGCACCCCGACGGGTCGGCGACGGTGCAGGCCGGGGCCGTCCCCGCCGGTGGGGGCACCGCGACCGCGCACGCGGCCAGCATCGCGGCCAGAATCATACAGCTCAGAAACTTCATGGGGTTGGGGGGTTCGATCCGAAAACGATTGTGCGGGGAGCATCCGTGGAAGTCAACGCTATCGTTCCCGGATTTCAACAGGTTATACTGATTCGGCCGTGAGTTTGAGAGGCGGATGCGCCGCAATCGTTCTGATGACCGTACATGCCTTCGCGGCGGGGGAGGAGTCGCTCGGCCGCTCGTATCGTCTCGACGTTGATCTCCGCTCCTTCGAAACCGGAACGATCTCCGCCACGGTCAACGCGGAAATCACGAACCACGGCACCGCCCCTCTCTCCGATCTCGAGTTGGTGCTATACCCGAATCGGTTTCGTGCCGAGCTTCCGAACCTGAACGATCTCAACTACCGGAGGGTTTATACCGACGGCTTCTCCTCCGGGGGGATCGAGATCGAAGAGAGCCGCGTTGATTCGGTGCCGGTCGAGGTCGCCGTTTCCGGAACGTTCGGCCGCATCTCCCTTCCGCATCCCCTCCAACCCGGAAAAAGCGTCCGGCTTTCGTTTCGGTACCGCCTGACGATTCCGGAGAAGTACGGAACGTTCGGTCGGTATGGGGAGAAACTGACGCTGTCGGGGGGGTGGTACCCGTATGTCGCCTCGTTCCGGGAGGGAGCGTTCCAGAGGGAAGATCTCCCGGCGCCGAGCGATTGGACGGTTTCGATCCGCTCCGACCGGGAGGTTCTCCTAAACGGTCGGCCGGTTCCGGCGTTGACCGCGGGAACCCCGATCGAATTCCGCGGAGCCCGGGAACTCAGCCTCTGGACAGGGCCTGACATCCGCCGGACCGATCTGGCCGGATCCCGGATTCAAGCCCGCATCTGGACGGACGAGCGGTCGCCGCAGGAGGCGATCGAGCCGCTCAAGGGACTCGTTGTCCGCTGGCTCGAATTCGTCGAACGTCACCCGGAACTTTCGCAGGGGGCGCGGGAGGTGACGCTCGCGCAGGCGCCGCTCCGTGAGATGCTCGCGATGGACGGGGAGGGGATGACGTTCGTCTCCGACCGGGCGTTCAAGCTCCTTTCGATTCTGGGGCAGTATCACACGCCGCCGATCGTGCGAGGCCTCTTCGCGCAGCTCGTCTTCCCGGAAGTAAGTACCCGAGAAAGCTCGCGGGATTACGGCTGGGTCACCGAAGCGGTCTCGTGGGGATGGACCGAGCGGTTCATGCGGGAAGAGGCGTACTCCCACCGGGATGCGCGGACGCTCGGCCCGGTTCGGTTCTTCAGCTTCCTTCCAGCGCTGGATCAAGTGATTTACGCCCCGCAGTTCGCCTTCATCGACGTCTTCTACGACATGATCTACCCGTACGATCCGGTCCGGGATGACGCCCTCCGCTTCAACCACCTCCGGACGAACGGCCGAACAATCTATGCCCACCTCGAAGACGACGTCGGTCCGCGAAAGGCTTTGGAGATCGTAGTGGCGTATGTCGGGAGCGATCAACAGAAGCTGGTGGCGCTGGCCGGGAACCTGGCGGGACACCCGCTCCATGACCGGTTCGAACAGTGGATCGCCCCTCGTCCGGCGGTGAACTACATTTTGGGGAAACGAGAACAGAAAAGAACGACGACAGGGTACGAACATTCGGTATTCGTCCGTCGGGAGACGGAAGCCGTGGTCCGGGAGCCGGTCGAATTGGGAGTCCGAACGAAGCGAGGGGAGAATCTGGCATTGAAATGGGACGATGCCGAGAAAGAGCACGAGTTCCGTTTTGAAACCAAGTCCCCTGTAAAGATTTTGGAGGTCGATCCCCGCCGGCGCCTTCTCGAGACGAGGCTTTCGGACAACCGTTCCCCCCCTTATTACAAGCTCGTCCTGACCGACTGGGTGGTGAACTACGACTTCAACAACGACCAGCCGGAGGGGTTCATCGCGACGCAGTTCCGCCGGTCGTACGGCGGATCGAACCGCTACAATTTCGTCGGATCGTATTCCCACGATTCCTACGGCATCGGGGCTTCGTACACGCGGCTCTTCGGGAAGCTGATCGACCGCCTCCGCTTGAGCCACGCGCTGAACGCCGGCTTCAATTACAGCCGCCTGAGCGACGACAACGCCGTCGCCTCGTTTCCGGGTCAGACGCCGAAGATCGAACCGGTAGGCCCCGCAGGAAACGCGACATCGATCGGCGTCTCCTACGGCTTCGGGAACCAACTTTCGCTGACGAACCCGCTTACGGGGGGAGGGGGGTCGATCTCGGCCACCTGGGGGTCGAAATATTTCGGCGGTGACTTCCACTACTACCGGTTCGGTCTGGGAGGGAGTTGGGTTTTTCGATTGCACCCGAGTCACCTCCTTGCGGCCCGCGGATTCCTCGGGTTTGCGGGGCCGGCGGCGATCCCGAGCCAGGAGACGTTCGATCTGGGGGGGCTCGGCGGGCTCCGGGGGCTCTCGTTCGCCGACGACCGGTTCAAGGGAAGGAACCTGATCCTCTGGAGCGCGGAGTACCGGCACTTTGTTTTTCAGGACATCGACTGGAACTTGGGGATCTTCCGGATCCGCGACCTCCAGGGGGCGCTCTTCACCGACGCGGGGCGTGTGACCGACACGGTACAGGAGCGGGCCGATCAGCTGGCGTTCCCGGCGCTCGCCCAGGCGACTGGCCGGGCCGATCTGTTGCATGTCGCGCATTATCAGACCGATGCGGGGTACGGGATCCGGTTCCTGATCGACTGGCTGGGGGTCAACCCGGCGCTCCTCGTTTTCGACTTTGCGAAGGGACTGAACGACATCGGGTCGAAGGCTCGCTTCTACTTCGGCGTGACCCAGAGCTTCTAGTATAATGCCCGGCATGAAGAAGGTTTGTTTCGCGCTTCTGGTTTTGCTTCTCTTCTCCCCAAGAATTTCTTTCGCCGAGAAAGGGGAAGTCCAGGCAATCCAGAGCGGCCTGCAGGACGTTCTTAGGATCTATCTCGTTCGCCCCGATCGCCGGAGCCAACATGACATCGTGACGGTAAAGGAGATGGCCGGAGGGGGGTACTCGGCAGAAATTTCGTACTGGCGGAGTCTGAAGGCTCGTGATTCGAAAGAGGAGATCTGCAACGCCTACCGCTGGCTGCTTTTGGGGCGAGGGGTTTACGCGAATGGGGCGGTAGCGGCATTCGAGAAGTTCCCGTCGCTAAGTCAGATCTATCTCAAATTCGTCGACGTCGAAAGCGCAACGAAAGTGGGGAAGAAGCGGGCGGAGATCGTGCCGACGGAGAAGGTGATTCCGTACTTGAGGATCGGAGTGGCGCGAAATTCGCTTTTGGCGAAGAGGGCGGATTGGAATGCGGTCAAGGCGGATCTGGACAAGGGGAAATGTGCGGAGGTGGCGAAGAGTTACCTCGATCTCGCCTGGACCGATTCCGCGTATTTGAAGCAGGGGCAATAAGAAGATGCGAAGACTCGCACGGGTTCTGGCGATCGGATGGGTGACGGTTTCGTTGGCGCAAACGCCGACGCCGACCGGAAACGAGCATATGGAATACTGGATCAAGACGGTGCAGACGCATCCGATGGATCTGGTCCGGAAGAATGCAGCACGTGCGCTCGGTGCAATGGGGGACCGGACGGCGACGCCGGCATTGATTCAGGCGTTGAACGACAAGTTCTTTGGCGTACGGGCCGAGGCGGCGAATTCACTCGGGCTTTTGACGGACGAGCGGGCGGTCGATCCGCTCACGGAAACGGCGACGAATGATTCCGACACCCAGGTTCGCCGCAACGCCCGCGAAGCGCTCGAGCGCCTCAAGGGGTACCAGGAGTATTTGAAGAAGAAGCAGGAGAAAGCGGACAAGGCGGCTGAGAAGGCGGAAGCGGCCAAGAAAGGGATGTAGGAGCTAGGATGTCGGGAGCGTCTCGACCTGCAACGTCGCGTGCGTGATCCCATACTCCTCACTCAAGCGCGTTGAAACGCCCCGGACGATCGCATCGCTCGCCCGCGTGTCCATCGGATGAACCTGAATGTGCGCGCTCGCCGAAAGATAGCCAGAGCTGATCGTCCAGACGTGAAGATCGTGAACCGCCTCGACCCCCGGGACCGATAGAATCTGCCGTTCCACCGCTTCGAGCTTCACATGCGCAGGGGAAGCCTCCATCAGGATTGAGACCGCCTCTTTCACCAGCCGATACCCACCGAACAAAATCAACCCGGCGATTGCGAACGCCATCAACGGATCGAGGATCGTCCACCCGGTCTTCGCAATCGCGAACCCGGCCAGGACGACGCCGATCGACGAGATCGTGTCACTTAATACATGGAAATAGGCCGAGCGCGTCGCCAGATGCTCGCGGTCGTTGTGGAGCAGAACCACCGAAATCCCGTTCCCAACCAAACCGGCGATCGCGATCGGAAGCATCACGCCCGTCCGAATCACCTCCGTCGTGAAGAGCCGATGCCACGCCGCCAGGAGAATCTGGAACGCGATGAAGAGGAGAAGCCCCCCGTTAATCAGCGTGGCCAGAATCTCCGCCCGATAATGCCCGTACGTGTTTCGCGCAGAAGGGGGTTTGGCGGCCCACCAAATGGAGAGTAGGATCAACCCCGACGCCATCACGTCGGTGAAGACATGCCCGGCGTCGGACAAGAGAGAGAGAGAATTGGAAAGCCATCCGCCCACCAGCTCGAGGACGAAGATGAACGCCGTCAGCCCCACCGAGATCCAAAGTCGGGTCGTGGCGGTTTTCTTCAGCGGGCCGTGGTTGTGGGGGTCCGTCATGAGGGGATCATAATGCCGAAAGGGCCGTTAGAGGAACTCTTGCGCAAGACGGTGGAGGTACGCGCAAACGGGATCACCTACAAGGGGGTCCTGCTGGAGGTGGGGCCCGAGGAAATCGTCATCCGTACCATGACCAGCCAGATCGCGATCCCGCTCGATCGCATCCTCTCCGTCACCGACCCCAAAGCCAAGATCAAGAAGCCGGCCAACAAGTTCGTCGACAAGAGCTACTTCGATTCCGACGAATCCTGACGGTCTTTCACCACCGACCCGAAAGAAGTGAACAGCTCCCCCCCTAGGTGCGGCGTGTTGCGTGTGTCGCCACGTCGCCGTCGGCGGAGGTAGTCGTTCACGACCTTCCCGTTTTCGTCCTTGTGATCGTGAGGACGTCTCAGGTTCATGACGTTCCGCCGGACGCCGTGAAGGTTGTGGATGAACGTGACCGTGCCGTCGTCAGCCACCTCCTCAACCAAACCGATATGTGTGAGAGCATCGTTCGCGCTCCGGCCGTCGCGGTTCGAATCGTACGTCCGGGAGAAGAAGACCAAATCCCCCGGTTTCGGATCGTTTTGGGTGAAGAGGGTGCTGTACCGGGCCATGTGCTCGTACAGCAAGCGCACTCCATTCCCCCGGATCTGAAGCTCCGTCGCCCCTTTGTAGACGTCGATCCCGTTCCGGTAGAGGACGATGGCGACGAAACCGCTGCAGTCGAACGGGTAGGAGCGGGCCCCGACCCGGAACTCGCGGGCATGGCGGAGAGATTGGGCGTCCGCGACCAACTGGGCCCGCTGTTCGGGGAACGAGCGTTCGTCCCAGGGGATCTGGTGAGGGGGGGCGAATTGGCAGGCCCCGAGAAGGAATAGGAAAAGAAGGGGCGGCAGGCGTCCCATGGGAACGACTGTACCAAAAAGGGGGCCGCTGCGGCACTTGACAATCCTCCCGTTGGTGGCGAAATGAGGCTCGTGAGCCCCTCCGACTGCCTGTTCTGCAAGATCGCCGCGCAAGAGATCGAGACGGCGGTGCTGTACGAGGATGACCTCGCGACGGGGTTCCGGGATATCAATCCGAAAGCCCCCGTTCACGTCCTGATCATCCCGAAGGAACATGTCGTGTCGCTCGCGACCTGTGAACCCAAGCACCAAGCTCTCTTGGGACACCTCATGCTGGTGGCCGGGAAACTGGCGGAAAGCGAGAACCTCGACAAAAACGGCTATCGCGTCGTTTCGAACGTCGGCACCTACGGCGGGCAGAGCGTCGCACATCTTCACCTTCACCTTCTGGGCGGGCGGTCGTTCGGCTGGCCACCCGGGTAGATTTTTCGATGAAAGAACTCCGAGAGAAAGTCGTCGGTCTCCTGGCCGGGGCGTCCGGTCGCACCGCCTCCGATCTGGAAGCGGCGCTTGAGATCCCGCCGAAGCCGGAGCAGGGGGACTTGGCACTCCCCTGTTTCCGTTGGGCGAAAGAGGAGAAGATTTCACCGCCCGAGTTGGCCAACCGCTGGAAGGAGGCGCTTCTCGCCCATCTTCCGGCCGAGTTCGACCGGGTCGAGGTCCAGGGGGGGTATCTCAACTTCTTTCTCAAACGCTCGTTCGTCTCCCGGTCGGTCTTAACCGAGATTCGAAAGAGTGCCGGGAAGTACGGCTTCGTCACGAAGAAGCCTGCGCCGGTCGCCGTCATCGAATACTCCTCTCCGAACATCGCGAAGCCGTTCTCGATCGGGCACCTCCGCTCCACCAACATCGGCGCCGCCCTCTCCCGGATCTTCGCGGCACGCGGGTGGCGCGTGGTTCAGCTGAATCATCTGGGGGACTGGGGAACCCAGTTCGGCAAGCTGATCTCCGCCTATCGTCGTTGGGGAAAGGCCGAGATGCTGGCGGAGAAGCCGATGGAGGCTCTCTATAAGCTTTACGTTCGTTTCCACGAGGAAGAGGTGAGCGACCCGACCCTGATCGAGGAGGCGCGCGACTGGTTTGCACGGCTCGAGCAGAAAGACCCGGAGGCGCAGGAGCTCTGGGAGTGGTTCCGGGAGCTGACGATGCGGGAACTCGAGCGGATCTACAAGATGCTCGGGGTCTCGTTCGATCATTATTGGGGCGAGAGCTTCTATACCGACCGTCTTCCCGGCCTCCTGGAGGATCTGGAGGAGAAGAACCTCACGAAGATCAGCGAGGAGGCGACGGTCATCGACCTCGAGCCGTACGGGTTGCCGACCTGCCTCATCAAGAAAAAAGACGACAGCTCCCTTTATCTGACCCGCGATATCGCGGCGGCGATCTACCGGTTCGATCAACTGAAATTCGACCGGATGATCTACGTCGTTGGCGCCCCGCAACGGCTCCACTTCCAGCAGCTCTTCAAAGTGGTCGAACTGATGGGGTACTCCTGGGCCGACCGGCTGGAGCACATCATGTTCGGCCACATCTCGTTCGGGGACGAATCGATGTCGACCCGGAGAGGGAACATCGTCTTCTTGGCCGAAGTGATCGATCGGGCGACGGATCTGGCGAACAAGATCGTAGCGGAGAAAAATCCCGATCTCGAGAACCGGAACGAGGTGGCGCGGCAGGTCGGCCTGGGGGCCATTTTGTATGCCGACTTGAGCGCCAAGCGGATCAAAGACGTGAAGTTCTCCTGGGAGGAGATGCTTTCGTTCGAAGGGGAGACCGGGCCATATCTCCAGTACACGTTCGTCCGGGCGCAAAGCATTCTGAGGAAGTGGGGGCAGCCGATCGACGAAACGGCGGCGCTCGAAAACCTGACCACCGACGAAGAGAGCGCCCTCGTTCGAGAACTTTCCCATTTCCCGATGGTTCTTGCGAAGGCGGAGATGGAACGGGAGCCGTTCCTGATCGCCCAGTACCTGATCGATCTGACGAAGAACTTCAATCGGTTTTACACGACGCAACGGATCCTCGACGCCCCGCCGGAACTGGCGAAAGCGCGCGTCGTGCTCGTAAGTGGATTCGCGGAACTCTTGAAGACCGGATTGAAACTCCTCGGAATACCAACGCCTGACCGGATGTAAAAAAGGCCGGAGGCTTACACCCCCGGCCGGAAATCTGGTGAGCCGTGGAGGATTCGAACCTCCGACCCGCTGATTAAGAGTCAGCTGCTCTACCAACTGAGCTAACGGCCCTCGAAAGGGGGCGGATGTAGCATTTTGAAGACCGGAAGGCAATTTCCCGCAGAAGTTCCCGAAAAAATTGCCAAAAAAGCCCGAATGACATAACGAGATCGGTTCGTCGGTGGCCAGGTAGCTCAGTTGGTAGAGCAACGGACTGAAAATCCGTGTGTCGCCGGTTCAATTCCGGCCCTGGCCACCATTTCACCTTCCCGATACGATCTCCATCCGACGTGAAGAAACTCTGTGTCGTCGATTTGAACTTCACCTGGCCTCCCGACGGGGGGGCGCCGGTGGAGCTGAACTGGATTCTGCGCGAGTTCGCAAAACGATTCGACACGACGCTGGTTCTTCCCCAACTGGAACGGATCTCGAGAACCGTCGGTCAGCCGTGGCCGCTCCATCGAACCAAGTTCTTTGTCCGGGGAAGGGCCGAGTTTTCGTCCCCCCCTCCGTACAAGCTCCACTCCATTCCTCTTTCTCTGGGGGAATACACCCCGACCGGACTGGCGGCGAAGGTGAGAGAACACGTTCATGCGCTTTCGCCCGATTACGTCCTGATCGCGGACGGATGGTATTTCAAGCCGTCGGTCGTTTTAGCGCTCAAAGAGTGGAGTCCGGTTCTTCGCCTTTTTTCTCACGAGATGCTCTGTATCAAGGGGAACGGAATTCTCGAACGACACGGCCGTGTTTGTGAGATCGATTACCTAAAAGCCGATGGATCGAACGTGTCCACGTGTGTCCGGTGTGCGTTGGGATTTTACGCGCGATATCCGAGTCCGCGCTGGCTCTTCGAGTTCTTCCGGACGGGGGCGTTCACCAAACGCTATCAACGGCTCTGTTCTCAGGCGTTTGAATCCACGCGCGCGGTACAGGTCGGAAACGGGTTCATTCAGCGACGTCTTCAGCCTTTCGTTCGCGTGCCGGTGAAAGCCGTACCTAATGCGGTCGATCTGGAGCGCTTCGTTCCGGCGAAGGCGGCGGGTTCCTCGCCACGCCCGTTTCAGATTCTCCTGGCCGGACGAATGGACATCGCGTCGAAGGGGTTCCGGGTTGCCATGGAGGCGTTCGAGGCCTGCTGGAGGAAGCGGCAGGATTTCCGGGTTCGGTTCGTATCGAATCGACCGGCACCGCGGTTGCCGTTCCTGACAAGCGCCCCCTGGCTTCCGTACGAACGGGTTGGGGAGCTGTACCGGAATGTTGACCTGCTTGTTGTCCCCTCGTGGGGGCCGGACGTGTTTCCGAACGTTGTTCTCGAGGCGATGGCCTCCGGGATCCCGACGATCGGATCCCGAGTCGGGGGGATCCAGGAACAGATCGCCGACGGGCGGTCCGGGTTCCTGGTGGAACCGAAAAATCCGGGCCAATTGAGCGAACGCATTCTCTGGGCGATCGATCATCCGGAGGAGACGGCCCGGATGGGGGGGGGGGCGCGAAACCGCGCCGAGCGGCTGTTCTCGATTCCCGACGTTTTCAATAAACATTACGAGCCGTTGTTTCCGTCATGAAGATCTGTATCTGCACGATCCCGATCCGATCCTATCCGACCGATTGTCCGCCGTTCGGCGCCATGGCGGTCATCCAATCACTGCGGAAGATCGGTGAGAACCCGAAACTTCTAAATATCGACTACTTTCGTTACGGCCATCGCGAAGTGGAGGCCTATTTCAAGGAACATCAATTCGACGTGGTCGGAATCAGCGCGGTCGTGTCGACGGCCTACGCCTACACAAAATTCCTGGGGAATCTGATTCGCCGCGTCTCTCCCGGCACGACGGTGATCGTCGGCGGGAATCTCGCGGCAAGCGCGGAAATTCTCCTGCGCAGATGCGACGTCGATTTCTGTGTGATCGGAGACGGGGAGTACACGATTCAGGACCTGGTCCGGATTCTTTCCGAGAAGCCGGTGAAGGTTGATCGATTACAGGACGTGAAGGGAATTGCTTTCCTGGACGAGCAAAAGAAGTTCTGTTTCACGGGCAACGGCAGAAGACCTTCCGCGGAAGAGATCGAATCCCCTGATTACGGAATCCTGGAAGCGGACGGCTCGCTTTCATACTATATTTCCGACGAGGTGGCCGACCGGATGTTCGGCCTGCGGGGAGTGGCAGAGCCGGGCAAGAGGGTTGCCACGGTCGTGATGGCGAAGGGGTGTGTCTCCAGGTGCACATTCTGCCACCGTTTTGAGAAGGGGTATCGGGTTCGTCCGATTGAAAAGACCATCGGGCACCTGAGCGAGCTCATCCGCCAATACAACGTCGGGTACGTCCTCGTCGGGGATGAAAACTTCGGATCGGACCGGAAGGCAACGGAAGAGCTCGTCCGCCGCATGGGCGAGCTGCATCTGAAGTGGATGGCTGCCGGCGTTCGGGTTCGTACGGTCAGCCGAGAGACCTTGCAGCACTGGAAAGCGAACGGTTGTGTCGGCGTCATTTTCGGGATCGAATCCGGGAGCTCGAAGATTCTCGAGATCATGGAAAAGAACGCAACCCGCGAGGAGAATCTCGGCGCCCTGAAAAGCGCCTATGAGGCAGGGCTCGACACCATCGTCCAACTGGTGATCGGCATGCCGGGGGAGACCGACGAGACGATCCAGGAAACCATCGAGTTCCTCAAGGAGGTGTCGCCGTACGTCCGGGAGTGGGAAGGCACGCTCCCCAGCGAGATGATCAGCATCAATTACGCGCAAGCTCTGCCCGGAACGCCGCTATACGAATATGCGCGGGAACAAGGCGCGATCGGCACCGATATCGACGCCGAGGAACGGTATCTGATCCGAATCAGCGACATCGACGCCTATCGGACGGATCATTTCGTGAACCTAACGGGATGGCCGTTGCTGAAGGTTTTGGCGTGGCGGCAACGAATTCTGGCTCATCTGGACGCACACCATTGCCGGACCCAATTGGGTGGTGGATCGACATCACTCCCGCTGCGGAAGATCGTGGCGTACTATACCGGGGTTGCCGGTTACATGCTGTACCAGTTGGTGCGGAAGAAACCAAAACCACACTGGGGAGGCGCACAACAGAAAGCGAACGCCCATATTCGGGACTCGGGCTTCTTCAATGTCCGGTTCGGGGTCAAATACGCCCCGCTCCTGTTGAACCCGGTCACGCGCCGGTTGTTCGGTACGGCGGTAACGGGCGTCATTCTTCTGCGGAATGGAAACAAGCCAATGTTCTTGGTGCATCTGGTGTGGGAGCGGCTCCTCTGGATGTTCGGGATCGGCCGGGCACTGTCCGACGTTCCGGGGCAATCGCTACGCAAAATCGTCAGAATGGACTCTTCCGACGATATGCGCCTCCTGCGAATGGGGAGATAGAAGCGAGTCGGAAAACGAGGTCTTTAACAACGAACCGGCAGACCTTCTCGAACGCCGGCACGTAGAAGAATAACCGCGGGACCCTCTTGTTTTTCCTGGATGCGGTCGCGTACAGGCGAACGATTCTTCGGATTTGCTGGCCGAGATCGACATGACTGATGGAAGCGTCGTTGATCCGATAGACCGTTTGATACGAAGGAACAGCGTCGAAGAGGACGTGGTCGGCCAACAGCCGATACCAAAGCTCCGTATCCTCCACCGCCTTCAGGCGAGGATCCTCGTCGAACAGCGGGAGGTGTTTCAACACCACGGATTTCCGGAGGATCACCGAACTGCAGTAAATATCGTGGAAAACGAGAAAGGGCGTGAGACTTCGAATCCGTTTGAGTCGGAGCTTCGTGATCAGGTCGTTGTTCAAGATCAGCACGCCGTTGTTGCACAACAATTCGACCGACGGGTGTTGTTCGAAGTACTGCAGATCAATCTTGAGTTTATCCGGAAGCCAGTAATCGTCGGCGTCGAGAAACGCGACAAAGTCGAACGGGATCCCCGAGGCGATCGCATGTTCCAGTCCCCGATTGCGCGGGACGGAAGGCCTTCCGCTGTTGTCGGGGAGGCGCAAGAGACGAAGCCGCACGTCCCGTTCGGAAAACGTTTCCACCAACTCCGCCGTCCGGTCGGTCGAACCGTCGTCGATGATGACAGCAGTCCAGAAAGAATGGGTTTGCTCCTGTAAGGAGCGGAGGGTGGTCTCCAGGTGAAGGGCAGAATTGAACGCCGGAATCAGGACCAAAACGCGCGGCAGTTCGGATGGATTCACGGGGTAACTGTTTGAAAGAACATCCAAAGTTTCCTGTGTGGGTTGCAAAAAATAGTGAGTAGAATCGTACACCTACAGACTCCCACAAAACAACTAAGGAGATACGCAGGGGTCATCATGTTGAATCAAAAAACAGTACTCGTTACCGGCGGCACCGGGTCGTTCGGAAAGGCTTTTGTCAGGACCGTCCTGGAACGTTACCCGGAGGTCAAACGGTTGGTGGTGTTTTCGAGGGACGAGTCGAAACAGTTCGAGATGTCGAACGAGTTCCCCGAAACGCAACACAGGGCGATCCGGTATTTCATCGGCGACGTGCGCGAAGAAGCTCGGTTGCGCCGGGCGTTGGAAGGGATCGAAGTCGTGGTTCACGCCGCGGCGCTGAAGCACGTTCCGATCGCGGAATACAATCCGTTCGAAGTGATCAAGACGAACGTGCTGGGAGCACAGAACCTCATCGAAGCGTGCCTGGATACCGGCGTGCGGCGAGTTGTCGCTCTCTCCACGGACAAGGCGGCGGCCCCGATCAACCTGTACGGGGCGACCAAGCTTTGTTCCGACAAGCTGTTCGTGGCGGCCAACAACATCAAGGGCCGGCGCGACATCCGTTTCAGCGTGGTGCGCTACGGAAACGTCATGGGGAGCCGCGGCTCCGTCATCCCTTTCTTTTTGGAAAAAAAATCCACGGGATCGCTCCCGATCACCGACCCGGCCATGACCCGATTCAACATCAGCATCCAGGAAGGGGTCGACATGGCGTTGTGGTCCCTGGAGCATGCCTGGGGAGGGGAGGTGTTTGTTCCGAAAATCCCTTCCTACCGAATCATGGATCTAGCGAAGGCGATCGCACCGGAAGCGGCCTGTCCGGTCGTCGGAGTCCGTCCCGGCGAAAAGATTCACGAGGAGATGATCACCTCGAGCGACAGCTTCAACACGGTGGATCTGGGCAAGCACTACGCGATTCTGCCGACCGGGGGAGCCTACACGATGCGGGAATACTGCTCGAAAACGGGCGCAAAGCCGGTCGAGAAAGGGTTTTGTTACAGCAGCGGGACCAACACGCATTTTCTGACGGTGGAAGAGCTGCGTCAGCTGATCCAGACGCACTGCCGGGTATGATTCCGTACGGGCATCAGGAAATCTCGGAATCCGACATCCGAGCCGTAATGGAAGTCTTGCGTTCGGAGTTCCTCACGCAAGGCCCGACCGTCCCCGCGTTCGAACAGAGCGTTGCGCAGCACTGCGGGATTTCCCATGCGGTTGCGATGAACAGCGCGACGAGCGCGCTCCATGTCGCCTGCCTGACCCTGGGGGTGAAAAAGGGAGATCGGGTTTGGACCAGTCCGATCACGTTCGTGGCGAGCGCCAACTGCGCGCTCTATTGCGGTGCCGAGGTCGATTTCGTCGACATCGATCCCGTGACCTACAATCTCAGCGTGAAGAATCTCGATGAGAAGCTCGCGCGGGCGAAGAAGACGGGGGAGTTGCCCAGGGTCGTCATCCCGGTGCACCTGGCCGGTCAGTCGTGCGACATGGCTGCGATCCACGATTTGGGCCGGCGTTACGGGTTTCGCATCATCGAGGACGCGTCGCACGCCATCGGAGGCAGATACCGAAACGAGCCGATCGGGAACTGCCGCTACAGTGACATCGCTGTCTTCAGCTTTCATCCGGTCAAGATCATCACGACCGGGGAAGGGGGGATGGCGACGACGAACGATCCGGAGCTCGCCAAGCGCATGCGACGGCTCCGAAACCACGGCATCACCCGCGAGGCCGGGGAGATGACGCATGCGTCGGACGGACCCTGGTATTACCAACAGATCGATCTAGGGTTCAACTACCGGATGACCGATCTTCAGGCGGCGTTGGGGTTGAGTCAGATGAAAAAGTTGGATGGGTTCGTGGCCAAACGTCACGCGATCGCCCGGCGATACGATGAGAAACTGGCCGACCTCCCGGTCGTTACCCCGCGGCAGCACCTTGAGAGCTATTCCGGGTTTCATCTTTATATCGTTCGAATCCGGCGGAAAGAAACCCGGAAGACGCATCGGGTAATTTTTGAGGCGATGCGCGCGGCGGGGATCGGCGTGAACCTGCATTACATCCCGGTCTATCGCCAACCGTATTATGAAAGATTGGGGTTCAAGGCCGGCCACTGTCCGGAGGCGGAGAAGTATTATGACGAAGCGGTCACGCTGCCGATCTATCCCGGCTTGACGGAAGAACTGCAGGACGAGGTGGTGGCTGCCTTGAAGACCGCCTTGACCGAAGACGCACGGTGATCGGATGAAACAACGAGAGATCTTTCGGAATTCCGAAGGGGACGCCTGGTTCACCCGAAATCAGCGGGAGAGCGCGGGTCGTAACCTTCCGGACGACGATATGGTTTTGATGGAACTGATCGGATGCCTTCCCGTCGAGGCGGGGAGGGTCAGGGTGCTCGAGATCGGATGCGGCGAGGGGGGGCGTCTCGAGTGGCTCATGAAGCACCGGAACGCCGAATGTTTCGGAATCGATCCCTCCGCCAAAGCCGTCGCCGCGGCTCTCGAACGGGGGGTTCATGCGCAAGAGGGAACCGCGGAACAATTGCCGTTCGACGCTGGGCGCTTCGACGTCGTGATCTTCGGGTTCTGTCTCTATCTCTGCGACCGAGACGATCTGTCGCGGATTGTCTTCGAAGCGAACCGGGTGTTGCGTTCGCCCGGCTGGCTCCTGATCCAGGATTTCTACAGTCCGACCCCCCGGAGCCGGGCGTATCATCACCACCCCGGCGTGCAAACGCACAAGATGGACTACCGGACGCTGTTCACGGGATCCCCGGATTATGAATGCATGACCCACAAGGTTCGCCATCACGTGGACGGCACTTACACCGACGATCCTGAGGAATGGGTTTCCGTATCCGTGCTTCGGAAGTTTCGGAAGGGCCCGATCGCATGAATCGTCTCGTGCTCGGCACGGCCCAGTTCGGTCTGGCCTATGGAATTGCCAACCGGGAGGGACAGGTTCCCCGCGTCACCGCCAAGGCGATGCTGCAGCTGGCGGCCGCCGGAGGGATCGACACGCTGGATACGGCGGTTACCTATGGCGAGAGCGAGACCTGCCTCGGGGAATTGGGGACGCAGGGATTCAGGCTGATCACGAAGATCCCGGCGGTTCCGGATGGCTGCGCGGACGTGAGCGGCTGGATGGAACAGCAGGTCACCGAATCACTGGCGCGGCTCGGGGCACGGACATTGTTCGGCTTGTTGTTGCATCGCCCGGGCCAGCTGTTGGAGGGGAATGGCAACGAGCTCTTTCAAACGCTGCTGAACCTGAAGAAAGACAAACGCGTGAAGAAGGTGGGGATCTCGATCTATTCCCCCGATGAATTGGAGAAGTTGATTCCGAGATATCATTTCGATCTCGTGCAGGCTCCTTTCAGCCTGATCGATCGCCGCCTGTACCTCAACGGCTGGCTGGGGCGTCTCAAAGAGGAGGGCGTAGAGGTTCACACCCGTTCCAGTTTTCTGCAGGGGTTGTTGTTGATGCCGCGCGAATCGATTCCTTCGAACTTTTCCCGGTGGTCCGGGCTCTGGGGCAAATGGCATGCCTGGCTCGAGCGGCACGATTCGTCGGCCCTGGAAGCCTGCCTGGGATTTCCATTTTCCTTTCCGGAGATCGACCACGTTGTCGTGGGCGCGGATAACGTGCGACAACTGGAGCAGATCATTCAGGCGGCGACCGGCGGCTATCCGGGGGACCTGCCGGACCTTCGATGTGATGACGAAGATCTGATCAATCCGACCCGGTGGCGATCGTCATGAAGGTCGTCGCACTCGTCCAGGCCCGCATGGGGTCCGTCCGCCTCCCGGACAAAGTGATGAGACCGATCGCCGGTGTCCCGATGATCGAACGGCTCCTCTCGCGCCTGTCGGCGGCGAAGGAGATCGATCAGATCGTCGTCGCGACCTCGATCGATCCGCGGAATCGGCGCTTGGTCGACCATGTCCGGAAGCTCGGATACGTCTGCGAGCAGGGGAGTGAAAACGACGTTCTCGATCGGTTCGTTCGGGCCGCCAAGGCACATCAGGCCGCAGCGATCGTTCGGATCACCGGCGACTGCCCGCTCGTCGATCCGGCACTCGTCGATAAAGTGGTTCGCCGGTTCAAGAGTTCGGGCGTGGATTATTGCTGCAACACGAGCCCGCCGACCTATCCTGACGGCCTGGACATCGAAGTCTTCACGTTCCAGGCGCTCGAGCGGGCCGGTCGGGAAGCCAGCAGTCCGTTCGAACGCGAACATGTAACCCCCTATATGCGGGAGCCGGGAAGGTTCAGCGCGGGTTCTCTCTGTCACGAGGAAGACCTCTCCGCCTTGCGTTGGACGGTCGACGAACCGGCCGATTTCATCGTGATCGACAGAGTATTCCAACACTTTCATCCGCGGATCGATTTCTCGTGGACGGAAGTGCTCGAGTTGCAGCAGCGAAACCCGGAAATCTTCCAAACCAACCAGCACTTGATACGGAACGAGGGAGCAAACATGGGATCAGGTCAGAAGCTCTGGAGACGGGCAAAACGGATCATCCCCGGCGGGAACATGTTGTTGTCAAAGCGCGCCGAGATGTTTCTGCCGGAACGATGGCCCGCTTATTTCAGCAAGGCCAAGGGATGCAAGGTCTGGGACCTGGATGGGAACGAGTACACCGATATGTCGATCATGGGGATCGGTACGAACATCTTGGGTTACGGGCGGAAGGAAGTAGACGATGCGGTCCGCGGAACCGTGGAGGCCGGAAACATGTCCACCCTCAACTGTCCGGAAGAGGTCTATCTGGCCGAAAAATTGATTTCCCTTCATCCCTGGGCTCACATGGTTCGTTTTGCGCGCTCCGGTGGAGAAGCGAATGCCATCGCCGTTCGGATCGCGCGAGCCGCGACCGGCAAGGACAACGTGGCGATCTGCGGGTACCACGGCTGGCACGACTGGTACTTATCCGCGAACCTTGGTGACAACGAAGGTCTGGCCGGGCATCTATTGCCGGGACTCGAGCCCAGGGGGGTCCCCCAAACGCTTCGCGGGACCGTCTTCCCGTTCAACTACAACGACTTCGACGGGTTGGAGACACTGGTGAATACCCGCAACATCGGAGTGATCAAGATGGAGGTGGCGAGAAGCGTGGGGCCGGCCAACGACTTCCTGAAGAAGATCCGGCGCCTTGCCAGCGATCGCGGAATTGTTCTGATTTTCGACGAATGCACTTCCGGCTTCCGCCAGACGTTCGGAGGCCTGCACAAGCAGTACGGCGTGGAGCCCGACATGGCGATGTTCGGTAAGGCCTTGGGGAACGGCTACGCCATCACCGCGGTCGTAGGTAGGCGAGAAGTCATGGAGGCCGCCCAGACGACGTTCATCAGCAGCACGTTCTGGACCGAACGAATCGGCCCGACAGCCGCTCTGAAAACTCTCGAAGTCATGGAGCGAGAAAGATCCTGGGAACGCATCACCCAAACGGGGCTGGAAATTACAAAGAGATGGAAAGATCTGGCGGGTCGGCATGGGCTGTCGATCACGACCAACGGTTTACCTGCACTCACAGGCTTCTCGTTCAACGGCCCCAACGCACTGGCCTACAAGACCTTGATCACGCAGGAGATGCTGCGCCAGGGATATCTGGCCGGCACGAGCGTCTATGTGTGCACGGAACACACCCCGGAAATTGTCAGCCGATTTTTCGAGGTGTTAGAATCACCATTCAAACTAATCAAAGAATGTGAAGAAGGGCGGGACGTGATGACTTTGCTCGAAGGTCCAGTTTGTCATGACGGATTCCGACGGTTGAATTGACCATGAAATCGATTCTTGTCATAGCGGCTCATCCAGATGACGAAGTGTTTGGATGCGGTGGTACGATTGCCAAGCTCCCCAAGCAGGGAGCGTCGGTTCATGTCGCGTTCCTGGGGGACGGCGTGTCCTCCCGAGGAGGGAGAACGATCGCTTCCCCCTCGATCACCGTTTCGTTCCGTTGATTCCGACACACCGTCCGCAGCCGGACTCGCCGTTTCTCCCGTTTTTCAACGACATCGACGCGCGCGGTGATCGTGTCGCCGAAAAAAACCGGCGCGAGAAAATTCAGCGATTGAGACACGTAGATCGTTCCGATCCCGGGCAGGCGATTTCCCAGAACATTCGAAATGAGTCCCGTGACCAGGATTCCGAGCACGATCCGTTTCTTGAAGATCGTGTTCCGCGCCCATTCTTCATCGAGATGGACGGGGTTCAGATCGCCGGTGATCCGGGCGAACGTTCCGACCTCCTCCTCATTGATCGTGCGGCTGATTTCGGCGCTGTCCCCGACGGAAAGCCGTTCATACGTGATCGACGACACGGGCCACCTCCTTCTCCGGTGTCTCGAACTCGCCCTGAACGAACTCGACTTGATTGCGGATGCCCTGTTCCCAATCACTTCTCAAGATCCCCATCTCGACGATGTCGTGAAACCGTCCGTTCTTGAACACCTGTTCGCGGCGGGTCCCCTCAATTCGGGATCCCAACTTTTCGTGAATCTTGATGACCTTGTCGTTGGATACGAACACCTCACAGCAGAGTTTGTTGAGATTCAGAACGGTGAACACATAGTTCAGCACATTCAGCTCGACCGCCTTGCCGATCCCCTTTCCGCGCGTGTTCGGCGAACCGAGATAGTAGGCCCAGGCGGCCCGCCGATTCGTGGCGTCGATGTTCGAGATCCCGACGACGCCGAGGTCCTCCCCGTCCGCCCGAATGATCCAATCGACCCGGCACGGATCCCGAGAAATCGTCCGAAACCATTGACGCTGTCTTTCCATGTCGGGCTGGAAGTCGGTGTACATGTATGCGCTGACTTCAGGCATGGTCCGCCAATCGAGAATCATCTTCAGATCTGTTTCGTGAATGTTCCGAAAGCGTAGCTTCATCTCATGCCCTTTTCTCACGTACTCCCGCCGATCGCAGCACAAACCCGCTCCGCACCTTTTCCATCGACGATCCTCGGTCCCGCTTCGCTCATCCGACGGCGGGACCGGGAATCGTGGGCCAACGAATGGATCTCGGCGGCCAGATGTTTCGGTCCGACGTGATCCACGGACCCCAGAAATCGCACGACCCGTTGCGCGGCCAAGGCCTGGGCGGTTGGCTCCTGATTGGCTGCGATGGAGACCAGGATGGCGGGGACGCCCAGAAAAAGGGTCTCCCATACCGTACTTCCGGCTGCGGAGACCACGAGATCCGCCCATCGAAGATGTTCGGATAAGTTTCCGACATGGTCGAACGCGGCGATGGGGTGATGGCCGACCCGTTCGTTTTCCACAGCGTGAGGTCCGATCACCCGGACCTCGAAAACATCGTCCTCGATCGATTCCATTGCTTCCAGGATCTTGGCCGTCAGACCGCGCGGATCGGTCCCTCCGGCAACAACGAGGACCTTACTCGCCGTATCGGGAATCGGGTGTGGTCCGCGGGGGGTGTTCCGAAACTCTCTCCGAAGCAGGGCAAACTCAGTACCGAGCAACAACCGGGTATTTCGACCGAGGCTCGGATACATGTCGGCTCGTGCATGTATGTTCTGATTCAACACGAATCGGGAGGGAAGGAGACCGTTTCTGCCGCAGTCATCAATGATGAGAAACGGGATCGCTTCGCAGGCGAGGGTGTGCAAGAACTCGTCACGGAACTGATACCCGTCCACGACGAGAAACCCAGCTTTTTGAGCGAGGAACAGTCGCACGGTTTCCGTCGCGTCCTCGGGGCTTCCCGATTTCGTCTGGATCGGATGAATGGGAATCTGTTCTGCATCGAAGCGATCTCTCAGGATCGGGAGGAAATCGGCGCAGAGAAATGCGACCTTCCCTCTCTGGTCCTGCCATGCCTGCGCCAGTGCGAGAGATCGCATGATGTGGCCGATCCCCATCTCGACTCCTGCATCGCATCGGAAGAGAAGCGGTCCGGTTACCATGGCAAGATTCCCAACATTCGATACTGAGGTTCTTATACAGCGGCAGCGGACTCTGTAAAGGTCGCGTCAGAATCGTTTTGACAAGGGGCGGGATGCGGCCAAAATGACCGGACTGCCGATGTCCCGGGAGAAACGTTATGTCTTGGTGACGAATCGCCCCTGGAATCGAGGGATGGCGGGGCGACTTCGTGGAAGAACGGGCATGGATTTCGTGGAAATCTCGGACCCGGCGCGTCTGACGGTTCAAGAGTTGAACGTCATTGACCCGGAGTTCATCTTCTTTCCTCATTATGACCGACCGGCCGTACGGGAGGGGAGGCAGCCCGTTGCAAAACCTGATCGTTCGCGGGGCTTCGGAGACCAAGCTGTGTGCACTCCGCTGTGTGGAGGAGATGGATGCCGGCCCGATCTATTTGAGAAGACCCCTGAGCCTGGAAGGTACGGCCGAGGAGATCTTCTTGCGGGCCTCAACCGTCATCTCATCGCGGATGTCCGGATCAGCGTGCACGATGGGGCGGCCAAGAAATAACTTATGATCAGGATCGGTAAGCGCGAGATCGGAAGAGGGCGGGCTCCGTTCGTTGTTGCGGAGCTGTCGGGTAATCACAATCAATCGCTCGACCGCGCGTTGGAAATCGTCGATTCGGCGGCGAAGGCGGGCGCTCACGCGTTGAAGATCCAGACGTACACCCCGGACACGATGACCCTCGATCTGAACGAACGGGAATTCCGGATCGACGATCCCGGAAGTCTGTGGTTCGGATCCTCGCTCTATGAGCTGTATCGTCGGGGGCAGACCCCGTGGGAGTGGCATCAGCCGATCTTCGCTCGCGCGCAAAAAAGGGGGCTGATCGCGTTCAGCACACCATTCGACGAGACGGCGGTCGAGTTTCTCGAAACCCTGGATGTGCCGTGTTTCAAGATCGCCTCGTTCGAAAACACCGACGTGCTGTTGGTTCGCCGTGCGGCGGCGACGGGAAAGCCGCTGATCATTTCCACGGGAATGGCTTCGGTGACCGAATTGGAGGAGACCGTCCGGACGGCGCACGAAGCCGGCTGCAAGGAGCTCATTCTTCTCAAGTGCACAAGCGCCTATCCTGCGAAGCCGGAAGATGCGAACCTCCTGACCATCCCGCACTTGCGCGAACTGTTCGGGTGCGAAGTCGGTTTGTCGGACCACACCACGGGAATCGGGGTGGCTCTAGCCAGTGTGGCGTTGGGCGCTACGATGATCGAAAAACATTTCACATTGAAACGTTCGGATGGAGGGGTGGACAGCGCCTTTTCTATCGAGCCTGCTGAATTGACGCAGCTCGTGTCGGAGACCGAACGAACCTGGCAGGCACTCGGGAAGGTCAGCTACGGCGCTACCGAAGCCGAGAAGAAGTCCGTCCAGTTCCGACGGTCACTCTATATCGTTCGGGACATGAAGGCGGGGGAGCCGCTCACGAAGGAGAATCTGCGAGCAATCCGGCCAGGACTGGGATTGCCCACGAAGTATTACGACACGCTCCTCGGGAAAAAGATCGTCAAAGACGTCAAGAGAGGGACGCCTGTGGATTGGGGTCTGTTGGCCGAGTGAACAACGCCCCGTTTCTAGCCACGACGGCGATCGAGGATTTTTGGGATACGTCTAAGCCGGTAGTCTTTTTGGGCGAGTGGTGCCTCTTGCACCGCCGCCGCTCGTTTTGGGAACCGCTCCATGGAACACTCCTGAAAAGTCCGTTTGACGGTGTTGATGCGGCTCACGCAGCCTATCGATATGTGACGGACGTTTACGAGCGTGTTCTGCCT
>JAZDDX010000025.1:0-4074 GCA_043809315.1 Pseudomonadota bacterium | reverse complement strand
CGAGGCCAGTTCCGCCGCTTTCGGGTGCGAGAAGGCGACCCAGAAATCGCCCGCGTTCCGGTGAACCGGGTGTTTCCTTCGTCCGAAATAGAGTTGCGCTTTCTTTCCGATCGGTACAATCGACGTCGGCGGGCCGGTCAGGAGATCGCGCTCCGCGGCGCGGAACAGGTTCGAGTTGAACGCGCCACACAGACCTCGGTCCGACGTGAAAACGACCAGAAGCCGCTTCGCGACGGGACGGTCGGTCAGGAGCGGGTGGGCATCGGTCGGGAGAGAGGCGGCCAACTCCTCCAGAAGGCGGTTGATCGTTTCGGCGTACGGGCGCGCTTGCTGCACACGTTCCTGCGCACGGCGGAACCGCGTGGCGGCCATCATCTTCATCGCGCGCGTGATCTTTTGCGTCTCGCCGACGCTCCGGATCCGCTTCCGTATCACCCGAAGGTTCGCCATCTCCCCTTCTTACGCTTCGAAGCTCCCCTTGAATTCTTCCAGCGCCGATTTGAGTGCGGTCTTGATCTCGTCGTTCATCTCTTTCTTCTCGCGGATCATCCGCAACAATTCGGGATGTTTCTTGTCCATGAACGCAAGGAGTTCGGTTTCGTATTTCCGGACCGATGCGGCCGGATAACCGTCGACGTATCCGTTGACGCCGGCGTAGACGACCACCACCTGCTTCTCGACCGGGTACGGCGTGAAGACCCCCTGTTTCAGGAGTTCCGTCAGC
Source organism: Pseudomonadota bacterium (assembly GCA_043809315.1). Lineage (GTDB taxonomy): Bacteria > Bdellovibrionota_G > JALEGL01 > JALEGL01 > DATDPG01 > JAZDDX01. Next base: position 3,350 of record JAZDDX010000025.1, on the reverse strand, counting down.
CGCTCTCCGCGCTGGAGTTGCCGTTGGGTAGAGATGTCGAGGTCGGAGGAGAACTGTGCGAACGCCGCGAGCGCCCGATATTGCGCCAATTCGAGGCGGAGCATTCCGGCAACCTGCTTCATCGCTTTGATCTGAGCCGACCCGCCGACGCGCGAGACCGAGAGGCCGACGTTGATCGCCGGCCGGATCCCTGCATAGAACAGATCGGGCTCGAGGAAGATCTGCCCGTCGGTGATCGAGATGACGTTCGTCGGAATGTACGCGGAAATATCTCCGGCCTGCGTCTCGATGATCGGTAACGCCGTGAGCGACCCGCCCCCCATCTTGTCGCTCATTTTTGCGGCCCGCTCCAACAAGCGGGAGTGGAGGTAGAAAACATCTCCCGGATACGCCTCGCGTCCGGGCGGGCGCCGGAGGAGAAGGGAGAGTTGGCGGTACGCGACGGCGTGCTTCGACAGATCGTCGTAGATCAGCAGGGCGTGCATCCCGTTGTCGCGGAAATATTCCCCCATCGCGACGCCGGCGTACGGTGCGATGAACTGCATCGGCGCCGACTCCGACGCGGTCGCCACGACCACCGTCGTGTACTCCATCGCCCCGTGCTTCTCGAGCTTCGCCACCACCTGCGCGACGGTCGACTGCTTCTGTCCGACCGCGACGTAGATGCAGTAAACGTCCTGCCCCTTCTGGTTGATGATCGTGTCGATGACGAGTGCGGTCTTTCCGGTCTGGCGGTCCCCGATGATCAGCTCGCGCTGTCCCCGGCCGATCGGGATCATCGAGTCGATCGCCTTGATGCCGGTCTGAAGAGGTTCTTTGACCGGGCGTCGGGCGACGATCCCCGGGGCTTTGACCTCGATCCGTCTCCGCTCTTTCCCCGCGATCTCCCCTTTTCCGTCGACCGGGAGTCCCAGTGCGTTCACGACCCGCCCGGCAAGGGCTTTTCCGACCGGAACCTCGGCGATCCGCCCGGTCCGCTTCACGACATCCCCTTCTTTGATCAGGGTGTCGTTTCCGAAGAGGGCCGCGCCGACGTTGTTCTCTTCGAGGTTGAGTGCGATCCCGTACACGTCGTGCGGAAAGCTCAGCAGCTCTCCGGCCATCGCGTTCTCGAGACCGAAGACCCGCGCCACCCCGTCCCCGACGGTGATCACGGTCCCCGTTTCCGCCACCTCCATCCGCTTGTCGAAATCCCGCACATGCGTGCGGATCATCTGTGTGATCTCTTCCGCTCGAATCGTCATACGGCGAACTCCTCCTTGAGACGCTGCAAGAACCCCGAGATCGAGGCGTCGTAGACCGTTCCTGAAATCTCGGCCACAACCCCCCCGATCAACCGGGGATCCACTTCCACCTTCATCAACACTTTCTTGCCGGTCGCCCGGCCCAACGCTTTCGCCAGCCGCGTTTCCTCCGCCGGCTTAAGCGGGAACGCGGTTCGAACTTGCGCCCTCGCCTCGTTCCGGTGCTCCCGGAGCGCTTCCGCGTACTCGGCTGCAATTGCCGGCAAAAGTTTAAGCTGTCGCTCCATCACGAGAAGCCGGACCAACCGTCCGACGGCCGGTTCTAACTGGAGCTTTGCCGTCAGATCATCCAGGACGGCGATCTTCTCGTCGGTCGGAAAAACGGGGCTGGTTAAGAACGTCCCGACTTCATCCCGAATCAATTGCGCCACCGCCGCAAGCTGCGGCTCGACGGCGGTCGCCCCCTCCTCCCCCTTCATCTCGAGGACGGTCGCAAGGAACGCCCGGGCGTAACAGCGCGGGATCCGCTCGTCAGTTTGAGCCATTCCCCCCCTCCAGTCGTTTCATCAATGTCTCCGTGAAAAGATGGTGCTCTTTTTCCGTCACCCTTCCGACGAGCCGTTCGGAGGCCAAGCGGACCGCCCTTTCGACCACCTCTTTTTGGAGACGCTCTTTCACCCGCTCCGCTTCACGCGCCGCTGCCTGTCGGGCATCCTCGAAGATCCGCTCGGCGGTCATCCGGGCCCGTTCCAAGATCTTCTTTCTCTCGCTCTCCCCTTCGGCTCGTGCGGTCGCGAGAAGTTCCGCGATTTCGGCGTCGAGGCCAGCGAGTTTCTGGCCGTAGTCGCGGACCATCTTCTCCGCCTCCCGTCGCAGGCGCTCGCTCTCTTCCGCTTCGGTCCGGATTTTGTCGTGCCGCACGTGAAGCGCCGCCGCAATCGGCTTCCGCAACAAATAAACGAGCGCCCCGATGAGGAGGATGAAGTTGAGAAGCATCGGCCAGCTGAAATGTGTCGTTTCCACGTTCAACCTACTGGGTGTCGGGGGCCGATTCCGCGAAGTCGAGCTCGTACTGTTTCTGCGCCCCCCCCATCACCTGTGCGACGATCTGTGCCGTGAGCGGTTCGATCGTCTTCTTGAGCGCCGTCCGCGCCGAGTCGCTTTCCTTCCGGATCTTTTCCACCTGTACCTTGAGCTCCACGTTCGCCCGCCCCTTTGCCGCCGCGAGTTCGCGGCGTTCCTCGTCCTCCGCTTGAAGAGCCTGCCTCTCCCGTTCCGTCGTCGCCCCCTTCCGGGCCTCCGTGATCGACGCGCGATACCGGGCGATCATTCCGTCGGCGTCGCTCCGGCTCTTTTCCGCTTTCGCCCGCTTCCCGGTCGTCTGCTCCTCCCGTTCGTCCAGGATCCGGACGTACGGCTCGAAAAGAGTGTTCTGCAACACCAGGAGGACTCCAAGAAAGAGGAAGCCCTGGATCAAATATCCGTGCGGCTCCGGGAGCCCGGCAAGCTTCCAGAATCCAACCGAGTCCAGAAACCGGGCAAAACCGAAAAAGAGCGCGGCGAGGATGAAAATGTACGCGCTACGGCGCATCTTATCGTAGCTGATCCTCCAACCGCTTCTCCGGCGGCGGGATCACGGCCTCAGTCCGCACCTTCTTGGTGGTAGAGGCGGTTTTTTCCATCAAGCAGTTCCCCTCGAAGAGTGACCCTTCTTCGATGATGAGCGAAGGGGTCTGGATGTTGCCGTGGACGACGGCGGGGGGGTGGATTTCGACTTTCGTGCGGGCGGTGATGTTCCCCTTCACGTCGCCGGAGATCGAGATCGACCCGACGTTGATGTTCGCCTCGACCTTGCCGCTTTCGCCGATCACCAGGTTGGCGTCCGAGTAGATCTCCCCCTTGAACTTTCCGTCGATCCGGACCGTCCCTTCGAATGTCAGCTTCCCCTCGAACTCGCTCCCGCGGTCGAGAATGGCATTGAACCCCCCCGCCGAAGTGATGGTCGGAGTGGTCAGGCTGGGGCCGGTATCACCTTTCAAGAGTCCCATTTCGATCTCCTTGTTGAACAGACTTCGTGCCGTGGGGTGGTAGTCAAAAACCCCCTAA
>JAZDDX010000024.1:0-132166 GCA_043809315.1 Pseudomonadota bacterium | reverse complement strand
TCCGGCTCTCCCGCTCTGGTCGTCACTGTCTCCATTTTGCCCTTTCCCCTCTGCGGCCTCCCGCTTATTGGATACTCAAAGTTCATGCCAACCGCCGCCGTTTGGCATTTTACCCGCTAACTCTGCGTTTCCCACGGCAATTTAGCAACCCCCCTCATGACGAGCACAAAATAAGGGATGCATGATTTACCCTGTCAACTGCACAAAAATCAGACAGATTATCCGCATACAGATTATCTATTTGATTTAAATCATTTATTTTAGTTCTAACTGTCAAATTATCAGACACTCGATTTGCCTTACAACTGCACAGGTCGCACTCCTTGTAACCGGATCCGGATCTCGCGACGGCCGTTCCAGTCATTCTCCTCCGGGGTAAAGGCGACCTCCACGTCCCCTCGCAACACCGGGCCTACCGACCGCCACATCCCGAACCCGACCGCCGCAACCGGCGGTCCTCCTGACTCCACGAGCGTAACCCGCACGTGATCCTTACCCATCTCTTTCGCCTGACCGACCACTCGGGCCTTCGTCGTGAAGACCGGTTCCGGATTCCCGACACCGAACGGACGGAATCGATCGAGAGCGGATAAGAATCTCTCATTGATCTGCCCGAATTTGAGCGAAGCGTCAATTGATAATTCGCGCGGCGCGGCATTTTTCTGCTGCCGGACCGCCGCGCGGAACCGCCGGGTGAATTCCGGGAGGTGCTGACGAAGGAGTGTGCACCCTCCCGCCTCCCTGTGCCCGCCGAACCCGACAAGAAGATCGGCGCATGCTTCGAGCGCACCGAAGAGATCGATTCCGAACCGGCTCCGCCCCGAACCACGGACCGTCTCCCCCTCCAGGGCAAAGACCACGGAGGGAAGTCGGTATGATTCCGACAGCTTCTGTGCCACCAACCCGATGATCCCGGGGTGGAACGACTCGTGGCCGACGATCAGAGCCGGTTCCTCCTCCCCGGCTTGGCGTTCCGCCTCGATGGTAGCCAGACGAAGCATTTGTGCCTGAACGGTCTTCCGCTCGAGGTTCCATGCCTCGAGGTCGCAGGCCATCCGCTCCGCCTTCAGGAGATCCCCTTCTAGAAGAAGGTTCAACGCCTCCTCCGCGTGCCCCAGGCGAGCGGCTGCATTGATCCGAGGAGCGAGACGGAATCCGACATCCTCCGCTCCGATCGAACCAGCGTTCCCCAGGCCGGCCGTCTCCCGCATCGCTACGATCCCCGGTCGACGCGAAACCGCGAGGACTTCCAGTCCCTTGGCAACCAGGATCCGGTTCTGCCCAACGAGCGGTGCGAGGTCCGCCACGGTTCCGAGTGCCACGATATCGAGATAATCCTTTAGGTTCGGTTCCGGCCGACCGGAGAAGAAGCCGCTCTCCCGTAACTTCGTGCGAACCGCGGTGATCAACATGAACGCCACACCGGCCCCCGAGAGATCGTCGCACGCGCCTCTCCCCCCGGCGGCCTTCGGGTTGACGAGAATCGCACCCAGCTCCGATGCACCGGTGAGATGATGGTGGTCGGTGACCACGACATCGATCCCGGATGCGTGAAGCGTTCCGATCGCCACGCGGTCGGAGCTCCCGCAATCGCATGTGATCAGGAGAGAAGCCCGTTCCACGGCTGCAAGAGCGATCGCCCGCTCCGCGATCCCGTGCCCCTCGACGAGGCGGTTCGGAACGAATGGAATCACCCGGCACCCGAGATCCCGCAAGAAGACCGTCAGCACGGCGGTCGCGGTGATCCCATCGGCATCGAAGTCGCCGTGAACGAAAACCGTCTCCTGCGACGTGACCGCTCTTGCGACCCGCGAAGAAGCCTCTTCGACTCCGTGGAGCTCGCGGGGGTTCTGAAGATCGGTCAGAGATTTTCGGAAATATCGTTCGGCCTCGTCGGAGGTCGAGATCCCCCGCGCGACCAGAAGGCGCGCGAGCGGCTCGGGGAGAGCCAACGATTGATTCAGCTCCGCGACCGTCCGTTCATCCGCCTCGACGACCCGCCAACGGACGGCCATGGGACTACCGAAGCGCCGCCCTCCGCGCCATGTAATTGTTGATCATGATCGTGATCGGGCAACAGACGTAAATCGTCGAATAGGTTCCCACGATCAACCCGATCGCGAACGCCAAGGCGAAGTTGAATGTGATCGGTCCTCCCAGGAAAAGAAGAGCTAACGCGGCCATGAAAACGGTCCCGGTCGTCAAAATCGTCCGCCCCAGGCACTCGTTGATGCTGCGGTTCATGAGGCTCGGCAGATCGACGTCCTTCGTCTTCTTCAAATTCTCCCGGATCCGGTCGTAGACGACGATCGTGTCGTTGATCGAGAACCCGATCAGCGTCAGGATCGCCGCGACGATCGAGAGATCGAACTGGATTCCGAACACCGCGAAGACCAGCAGCACTGCGAGCGGATCGTGGATCAGCGAGATCATCGCGCCGGGGGCGAAGATCATGTCGAACCGGAACCAGACGTAGATCCCGATCAGGAGGATCGAGATCAGGACCGCGCCGATCGCCTGCATCCGGAGCTCGGAGCCGACCTTCGCCCCCACCTGCTCCACCTGCAGCACCTCGAACTTCGCCGGTCCCAGACGTTCGCGGAACGCCTTCGTCACCTTCGTGGCGATCCCCGCGAATTGAACCAGGTACTCGTTCGCCGTCGCCGTCCCGAACTGAGCGACGTTGTCGACCCTAAGATCGCGCCCTCCGACCCCGTTCACGGCCTCTTCGATTCTTTTCGGCTCCGACGGTTGGTCGTAGCTCACGTAGATCCGATCCTCCTGGAAACGGATCTTGGCCGCTCCACCCCCCGCAGGGGCCACGGCATTGAGCGCCGGTTGAAGTCGTTCTTTGTACCCGATCAAATTCAGCGCCTCCGGCTGCACCCGGATCAAGAATTCGTTGGAACTTCGGTCCCCGTACCCCTGCACCATGGCATCCCCATAGCCGAGTGTGGACAGGGTGGTTCGCACCTCGGCCGCACTCGTCTTGTCGTAGAAGCGGATGTGGAGGTCGGTCCCCCCCTTGAAGTCGACGCCGTAGTTGATCCCTTTCGTGAAGAGAAGGACGGTCGATACGACGACCATCAGGATGCTGATGGTGAAGACGTATCTCCACTTCCCGATGAAATCGATGTTGGTCCCCGGAGGGATGATCTCGAAGAACTTCTGGGACATCAGACCGACAACCTTTCTAGTTTGAACCGGAGCATGATCCATTCATACGCCAGACGCGTGAACCAGAGCGCGGTGAAGTAGTTGGCGATCAAACCGAAGATCAGCGTGACCGCGAACCCCTTGATCGGGCCGGTCCCGAACTCGAGAAGCACCAGACCCGCGATGACGGTAGTCAAGTTGGAATCGAGAATCGTCAGATGCGCGCGATCGTAGCCGAGCTCGATCGCGTCGTTGATGCTCTTCCCGTTCCGGAGTTCCTCCCGGATCCGCTCGTAGATCAGGACGTTCGCATCGACCGCCATACCGATCGAGATCAGGATCCCCGCGATCCCGGGAAGTGTCAGGGTCGCGTGAAGAGCCCCGAGACACGCCAGGATGAAAACGATATTCACGATCAAGGCCAAGTCGGCCGCAACCCCCGACATTCGGTAGTAGGCTGCCATAAAGAGAACGATTGCCAGAACGCCGACGAGAATCGCCTTCATGCCGCTCTCGATCGAGTCGCGCCCCAGAGTCGGGCCCACGGTCCGACTCTCCAAGATCTCGACCGGCGCCGGAAGCGCGCCAGCCCTGAGAACGAGCGAGAGATCTTTCGCTTCCTGCAAAAGCTCCTGCTGACTCTTGAGACTCCCGAACGTGATCTGCGGTCGGCCGTCGGAGATCCGCGCGCGGATCACCGGATCGGACTGGATCTTGTCGTCCAGAACAATCGCCAGACGTTTGCCGATGCTGTCGCGCGTGATGCCGTCCAGAATCTCGGCCCCCGCAGGGTTGAACCGGAGGTTGACGGTCGGCGTGTTGAACTCCCCGCTCCCGATCCGTGCATCTTCCAGTTTGTCGCCGGTCAAACCCGAACTCAGCTTCACGAGAAGCGGGACTTCCGTCACCTGGTCGGTCGTCGGATCTCGATCCTCCTTCATCAGGATCTCGGTCCCCGGGGGAAGCTTGTCGTGAACCGCGCGATTCAGATCCCCGATCTTGTATTTCTTCGGAAGAGTCTTCTTCGCTTCGGTGACTAGGTTCTCGAGGGCGAAGCGGTCCCCTTTCAGGCTTTCGTCATCGACGATCCGGAACTCCAATTGCGCCGTCCGGCCGAGCACGTTTCGCGCACGCACCGGATCATCCATGCCGGGAAGCTGGACCACGATCCGGTCCCTTCCCTGTGCCTGAATCGACGGTTCCGCCACGCCGAACTCGTCGAGACGGTTCCGGAGCGTTTCCAGCGCCTGACTGACGGTCTGTTTTTCGGTCTCGGCATGCCGCTGCGGATCGAGATCGAGCGTGTAGGTCCCCTTCGTCGGTTCGCTCGCCACGGTGATTAGAACGTTGAAGTGATCGGAGAGAAACCGCTCGAACTTGTCGGACTCTTCGCCGCTCGCGAGCTTCACCTTGAGTTTGGTCGAATCGAATTCGCGGTCGATCGCGTCGATCTTGATCTCCTGCCGCGCGCCGAACTCCTTGAGGTCCCGCGCCATCCGGTCGGATTCGTTGAGCATCGCCCGATCGAGGTCGATGCCGAGCACCATGTGGATCCCCCCTTGGAGATCGAGCCCCAGCTTGATCTTCGAATTCGGAAGGATCCGGATGAACCAGGGGGCCTGTTCCCTCGCCTCCTTCGTCTCCGGCATGTCGACGAAGTTCGGAATGCTGAACCAGACCGCCAACATCGTGAAGAAGAAGGCGGTCCCCGTTTTCCACTGCCACGCGCGAGGCATATCGGCCTACATCAGCCTTGCGGATTGGCGGCGATCCCCGCCACCGTGTTTTTCAACACGCGGATCTTCATCTGATTCCCGACATCCAGCGTGACGATCTTGTCATCAATCCCGGCAATCCGTCCGTAGATGCCGGAGGAGGTGAGCACCTCGTCCCCTTTCTTGAGTTCGGTCAGGAACTTCTGATGCTGCTGCTCCTTCTTTTTCTGCGGGCGGATCATCATGAAATAAAAAATTCCGAATATAACAATCAGCGGGATGAACATCCCGAACGCTCCGCCGGACTGCTGACCACTCCCCCCCGGTGACGGGGCCATACCGTAAGCGCTTGAAATCATGCGCGGTGTTCTACAGGAGGGGGATCAGGTGGTCAAAAAAATGTCGCGGGCCTCCGTAAGGAGTGACGCAAACCGTCCTTCCCGGATCGCAGTGCGAATCCGCGTCATCCATCCGAGATAGAAGGTCAGGTTGTGGATGGTGTTCAACCGGAGTCCCAGAATTTCGTTCAGTCGGTAGAGATGATGGAGGTAAGCCCGCGTGTAGCGCCGACATGCGATGCAGCTGCACGTTTCGTCGAGCGGTCGCTCATCCTCCTTGAACTCCGCCTTCTTAATCGAAACCGTCCCCCGCGACGTGAAAAGGGTGCCGTTTCGGGCGTTTCGCGTCGGCATCACGCAATCGAACATGTCGATCCCGCGCGCCACCCCTTCCGCCAAATCGAGAGGCGTTCCAACCCCCATCAAATATCGAGGCTTCGAAGAGGGAAGTTCTTCCGTCACGAGCTCGATCATCTCGAGCATCGCCCCCTTTTCCTCGCCGACGCTCAACCCCCCGATCGAGTACCCGTCGCACTCCCGCGCAATCGTTTCGCGCGCGCTGAATCGGCGCAGCTCCGGATCGATTCCTCCCTGGACAATTCCGAAAAGCGCTTGGTGTTCGGGTCGTTCGGTTCGAAGAGCGCGATCGAGCCACCGAAGCGTCCTCTCCGCTGCCTCGCGCACTTTCGTCGCCGTCGCCGGGAGCGCCACGCACTCGTCCAGCGGCATCGTGATGTCGCTCCCGAGGTTCACCTGAATCCCGACCACCTTTTCCGGCGTCCAGAAAAGCTCCGTCCCGTCCCAGTGCGAGCGGAACCGAACTCCCTCCTCGGTCACTTTGCGCATGCTCTCCAGGCTGAAGACCTGGAAGCCGCCGCTGTCGGTCAGGATCACCCGCGGCCATTTCATGAAGCCGTGGAGTCCCCCCATTCGTGCAACCGTCTCATCTCCGGGGCGGAGGGCATTGTGGTAGGCGTTCGAAAGGATGATTTCCGCTCCGAGCGCTTCGAGATCTTCAGAGCCGAGCGTTTTGACTGTCGCGTTCGTCCCGACCGGCATGAAGACCGGAGTCTCGACCGTGCCGTGCGCGGTCGTGATCCGGCCGAGTCGGGATTTCGTCCCGGAGTCGGCCGCGAGAAGTTCGAAGGAAAAGCGGCTCACGTTCACACGATTAACATGCAATCGCCGTAACTGAAAAAGCGATAATTCATCTCGATCGCCTCGCGATAGAGAAAAATCACGGTTTGATCCCCACCGTTTCCAAGGAAAGCGGCAACCAGAGCGAGGAGCGACGACTTCGGAAGATGGAAGTTTGTGAGCAACGCTTCCACGACCGCGGGTCGCCACGGATCCCGCAGAAACAGATCACACGAGCCGCGAAGACCTTCCGAGGGAGCTCCGTTCTGATGCCACCACTCGAGCGTCCGGACGACCGTCGTCCCGACCGCGACGACCCTCCGTTTCTCCCTCAGCGCGCGGGAAACCGAAGCCGCAGCTTCCGGCGAAATCGTCACCTCCTCCGGATGCAGCTTCCCGCTCCGCCAGTTCTCCTCCGTCAGCGGCTGAAAGGTCCCCCACCCGACCGCAAGATGGACTGTTGCGATCTCGATCCCTCTCCCGCGGATCGCTTCGAGCAAGGCCTCCGAAAAATGAAGCCCCGCCGTCGGCGCCGCGACCGCTCCCCCCTCCTTCGCAAAGACAGTCTGGTACCTCTCGCGGTCCAACGGAAGATCTTCCGGCTCCCCGCTCCGGTGTCGCTCGCTCCGGATGTACGGTGGAACCGGCGGTAACGCGAATTCGGAAAGCCACCTGCGAATCTCCGCCTCCCCCGCATCGAGACGGATCGTCGCGACGACTCCTCCCTCTCGCGATTCGATCTCAAACAATCTTCCCCCAGGCAGGGAATAGGGATGACCGGACTGAAGTCTTTTTCCCGAGACGATCGCCTCCCACCGCGACGAGGTTCCATCTTCAGACAGCGGGCGAAGCAAGAGAAGTTCCTGTTCCCGCTCCTTGGGATCGCGCCAGAGGACGCGGACACGATCCACCGAGGCACGGTTCAGAACGAGGAGATCGTCTTTTCGGAGCCAATCGAAAATCGCGCTCACGCGGGAATGATTGCGCCGACCGGTCGCCCGATTGAACACGAGCATGTGAGCCTCTTCGCGAGTGGAAGAGGGGGTACGGGCGATCCTCCCCTCCGGCAGATCGAAATCGATCTCGTGGATTACCGTCGAACTGTCCGCTCGCATCCGCTGCACGTGAGATCCGACGCCGCCCGAACGAACCAGTAGCTCCCGAGAATCACGCGGAGATCTTTCGCCCCGGTCGGGACCTTCTTGTAGAACGTAACCAGCTCGATCCCCTCCTGATTCCCTGCCGCGGATGGTTTCATCTCCGCGCCGCAGTAATCGCACTTTTTCAAGGGGTCTTTCACGAGCCAGGTCACCGCCTCCTCGCGCGAGAGGAACCCCCCCTCCCGCTGCCGCTGGTACTCCCAATCATCCACATAAACCTCTCGGGCTGGCGCTTCCCGCACTTCGATCGCGGGAACCGACGGATCTTTACCCTTCCGCTTCGATCGTCTCTTTGGGCCTCGCGCGAATGAAATCAGAAACAGAGTGACACCGGCCAGACCAACCGCCCAGATCCAGGAGCCGACCCCCGACCTGCGACGGGCCAACTCGAGAGAGATCCACATCCGTTCGCTCCGCATCTCGCCGAGTTTCTCGAATCCACCCTCTGGGATCGTCATCTCCCGGTCTGCCGCCGTGAGGGCCCGTTCAAGATCGAGCTTCCGGTAATCGAGAGGGTTCGTGGCTTCCCGCGAATAACGATCGAGCGGGGAGAAATTCAGAAAACCGTAGTAAAGCGCAGCAGCCGCCGTGAGAGCGATCCCGATCCCCCGCATCACTTCCCCTTCCTCGGGATCGCCCGCCCGGTCAACCGGCAAAGCTCCGCGTGCACCTGTTTCATGTCCTCCCAGACCTCGCGCTTTGCGGACGGGTTCCGCAGAAGGTAGGCGGGATGGTACGTCACCATGACCGGGATCCCCTCCCTCTCGGCGAACTTCCCGCGAAGCGCCGAGATCGGCTTCTCGACGTCGAGCAACGTTTGTGCGGCGAATTTGCCGAGCGCGCAGACGATCCTCGGCCGAATCGACCGGAGCTGCGCATCGAGAAACGACCGGCAGGAGGCGATCTCCTCCGGCTCCGGGTTTCGGTTTTCGGGGGGCCGGCACTTGACGACGTTGCAGATGTAGACCTCCGAACGCGCAAGTCCGATCGCCTCGATGATTTCGGTCAGAAGTTTTCCGGCACGCCCGACAAACGGCTCCCCTTGGAGATCCTCGTCCCGACCCGGTCCTTCACCGACAAAGACAAGATCGGCGGCCGGGTTCCCGACCCCGAACACGAGCCGGGTCCGTCCGCGGTGGAGTTTGCATCGCGTACAATCCCCGAGTTCCGCCCGGATCTCATCGAGCGATTCTCGTTTCGTCGGGACCTCGACATGGATCGTTCGCGCCGGCTCCTGAATCACAGAGGCTCCGGCCATATCGAAACGGAAACCGCGACGGCGCTGGTCAGCGACGTGGGTTCGCGCTGCCTCGATCAGCTCCGTAAGTTCTTCCCGGGGATCCGAACGCATGCGGTCCCAATCTATGCGATCCGCAAGGTCTCGGCAAAAGGGAAAGGGGTCTAGCGATGGTCGTCGGGCCGGATGACGTGGAACGGCTCTCGGGCAAAGCACTCCGCCGCTTCGAGAACCCTCGCCGTCCGGGGGGGATCGTTTTTCCGGAGCTGCCTCCGGTAGTTCCGCCGAAGCTTCCGGGCTGCGCGGAGGCGCTGACGCCCGACCGGGTCGAGCGTTAAGACCTGGGAATCGGACTGCGGGTTCAAGCAACTCAAGACGGCCGCAATCGACCGGTCCTTGTATTCCCCAACCTCCCGGTCTTGGAGCCGGAGCCACCCCTTACGACCGACCCGGTTCCAGAGGGAGTTCCAGCGATCGAGAGTTTGGATCGATAGGATCCGTCGGAAGACCTCCCGGTTGAATGAAAAGTCGAGGATCCGTGTTGGAACCCGCTCGGCCAGGTGCGCATCACAATCGGAGAACTCTTCCTTCGACACCTCCCGGAGGACCCGGATCACCTCCCGATCGGCCAGCCTCCGGTCGAACATCAGTTCCCAGGAGATGTGGCGGGAGATCCCCGAGGCGTACGATTCGACCGTCTTGCTCGGGACAAAACAGTTGTGGCTGATCGTGTCGGCCGCCAGGTGGGAGACGTATCCCAGGGCGAACGAACGGACACGGGGAGAGCGCGCTTCCTGAACTAGACGGAGGGCGTTCGCCCAGTTGTGGGAGTGGGTCTTCGAACGACCCAGTTTTTTCATGAGGAAGATGTCGGCGCCGATCGATCCGTACAGGAACGGGAGAGGTTGGGAGGCGAGAAGTGCCCGAAAGAGATCGCTCACCTCTTCGAGGCGACTGAGCACTCCCAAGCCGAAATAAAGATGGGCAACCGGCCCCCACGCCCAAGCCGACTTCGCGTAAAGGACGAAGCTCAAAGGGATCAAGAACAGCAGAATCCGGTGTGCGAAACGGGACAAGTAGAGTTCTAGGATACAAGATCCAACCCATTGGAATCAAAAATAAAATATTGTATTTTCTGCCCCGTCCGGGTCCCGGCTGAGGGTCCGATCCGGACGGGGAATTTCTGTCTCCGCCGCGACGCTTCATCCTCCTTTGACTTGCCTAACGCCTTGTGTTAACCCACATCTCCATGGGGTACCGAAAAGCCATTCTGATCCTCCCCTTGACCTTACTGCTCGCCACCTGTGGGCAGGACCGGAATATCTACAACGGTTACGCGACGGGAACGGCGATGAACCGCGTCAGCTACATCATGGGACCGATCCCTTCGGCCCAGGTTCAAAAGACGAATCTCAACCGTCGCGATGCTCTTCTGCAAAGCGTCGATGATCCCTATTTAGCGATCGATCTCGACCACGAAGGGAAGACCTTCCGCGGAACACAACTGACTCTGACCCCGTTCGGGAAGAAGTTCCGGTTCCAACTCCAGCTCCCCGATCCGGACGTGCCGCATCTTTTCGTCCGGTACGAGGGGGAGATTCACCCCCCCCAGAATGGGGACGGCGACACGTTGAGCGGCTTTGTCCAGATTCCCTATGCGTGCAACGGTGGGTTGGTCGAGATTTTCGCTCCTCAAGCGGACGAGAAGATCGGAAGTTTTCTCCCGGTCCGTTTCGACGATGTCTGCCGTTTCGGATGGAACGCCCGTTTCGGAACGTACGGGAGGGATATCGCATTCCAGAAGAAATCCGAGATCGCCGCGCGACAGAAACCCGCAACCCCCTGAAGTTGTGAAACCGCCGGAACGGATCTAATACTGCGGGCATGTTCCACACCCGAACGATCGTCCCTTTCCTCCTCCTCCCCCTCCTGATCCCTGCCACGGCTTGGCCGAAAAACGATCCCGTGCCGACAGCAACCAGCACGATCGACGACCAGGAAAGCGTGGCGGTAACCGTCTACAATTCGAATCTCGGGCTGGTCAAAGAGACTCGGGCCCTCAAGCTGCCGCGAGGGGTATCGCTCCTCCGCTTCATGGATGTCGCACAACAGATCAACCCGGCCACCGTCCATGTGAAGTCGCTCACCTCCCCCGCTCTCCTGACCGTCCTCGAGCAAAACTACGAATACGACCTCCTCAATCCGGAGAAACTCCTCGACAAATATGTCGGCCGGGAGGCGACCTTGACCCTCCGGAAGCTGGAGAACAATACGGAGCGCCTGATCCCGACCCGCGCCACCCTTCTCGCCAACAACAACGGCCAGGTCTGGAAGATCGGGAACGAGGTGGTGATCCATCCCACGGCGATCACCGACATCCGTTTCGATACCCTTCCCGACGACCTGATCGCGCGCCCCACACTGGTCTGGATGTTCGAGAACAAAGGGGGGGAGAAACAGACGGTCGAGGCGTCGTACTTGACCGACCGGATCGACTGGCACGCCGATTATGTAGCCGTCGTATCGGCGAACGACACAAAAGCCGATTTGAACGGCTGGGTTACGATCGACAATGAAAGCGGCGCCACCTACCGGAACGCCTCCTTGAAACTGGTGGCCGGGAAGGTGAATCGAGTGCAGCCGGAGGAACCTCAATTCGGCGGGATGCGCCGTACGCTGGCCATGTCTGATATGAAAGCGGCACCGCAGTTCGCCGAAGAGAAGTTCTTCGAATATCACCTCTACACCCTGGAACGCCCCGCAACGCTCAAGAACGCCGAGAAGAAGCAGATCAGCCTGCTTACAGCAGCGGGCTTGAACGTCACCAAGGAGCTGATCTTGAACGGGCAGGCTTATTATTTTCGAAATCACCAGCCCCCGGGGGAGGCAGTGAAACAGAATCCTGCTGTTTACGTGGAGTTTAAGAACTCCAAGGAGAATCATCTGGGGCTACCACTCCCCGCGGGAGTCGTCCGAGTTTACAAAGCCGACCTCTCGAACGCGCAGCAGTTCATCGGGGAGGATCGGATCGACCACACGCCGAAGGACGAGGCGGTCCGGATCAAGCTCGGGGAGGCATTCGACGTCACGGCCGAACGAAAGCAGACCGACTATAAGGTGGTGGTCCCGGGACACGTCTTTGAGCAGGCGTACGAGATCAAGATCCGGAACCACAAGGAGGAAGGGGTGACCGTGATCGTGAACGAGCCGATCGGCGGGGATTGGGAGATCCTCTCCTCGACCTTCCCGGCGGAGAAGACGGCCGCTTTCGCCGCCCGTTTCAAGGTCCCGGTCGGAAAGGACAAACAATCGATCCTGAATTACCGGGTCCGGGTGAAATCCTAGGACGCAGATGATTCGGCGAGCCTTTATAACGATCCTCCTGCTTCTCCCCCTGATCTCTTCTGCCGCGGAGGCTCAAGATGAGCGTTCCCTCTGCAGGCGATCGTTTCTCGCCACTCGTACCGACTTGAACTTCCTCGAAAGGGGATTCTGGGGCTCCGGGATGAGTTTCGAAAACGAACTGACTTCCGATCAACGTTCCTACGATTTGGAGGGCTGCGTAGCGAAGGCCGTTGGCCTTTACGGATTCCTCGGGAAACCGATGCGCACTCCGAAGGACGCCTGGACGAAACTGATCGCCGTCGAATTCCATTACGTCTCGCACGATTCGTTGCCGGAGTTCCGAGTCGACGGAAGGATCCAGATCCCGGGTGCCGAGGGAAACCTGCCCTTCCCCACGAAGAAATGCATTCGGGCCGATCTGCTCAATTTTCTGCCGGATTCCTACCGCCCCTACATCCTCGAACGGGCGGTCGACGACTGCACCGACCGGCAGTTTCATCTCATCGTCACAATTTCAGGGAAGCCGGTCGAGATCGGCGGGGAGATCCGAACCGTCGATCTCGAATAGACGCGTTGGGTCGGAACGCCCCCCCTCCCCCCACGGGAAACTTGCATCCCAAGCCATTTCCTGATGGATGGTGGCTGCGGATGAGCGCAGCTGCGATACGGGATCTGTTGGTAGCGATTGCGAAATCTTTGGTAGATCAACCGGATAAAGTCAGCGTCAACGAGCTTCACTCCGAGCAGGCGTTCATCTTCGAACTCCAAGTCGCAAAAGAGGATGTGGGAAAGGTGATCGGCCGGGGCGGGCGTACCGCCATGGCTCTCCGTTCGATCCTCGAAGCGGCCGCCGGCAAGCATAAAAAGCGCGTCATTCTCGAAATCCTCGAATAACCGTCGGAATCGTCACTTCGTGCAGTTCGCCGTGCCGCGCTCCAAGTCGCAGAAGCACTTGACGTGCTGGCCCGCGGCGATCGTGAGAACGAAATCGCACGGCTTCCCCGGAACGGTGTTGTTCGACACGACAACCTTGTGCCGGCCCGGCTCGATCACAACACCGACCATTCGGTCCTGAGCCGCTTCCTTCCCGTCGATCGTCGTGATCCCCCACCCCGCTCCGACGAACCCCATGGAAAGTTTCGCATTTTTCGAAATCGGACCCGCCGGTACCGGCTGCGTCGTTCGAGTGCGAATTCCAGGGGGAGGCAGACGGGCGAGAACCACCGTCCGCTCGACCGGCTTTACGTCGTCCGCCTGGATCTTGTCCTGCCATACCTTGAATCCGGCCGCCTCAATCCGGATTGCAACCGGCTTTTTGAGCGGGAGATCCAACCCGTACGGCGAACCTCCGGTAGCCTTCTGGTCGTCCACGAAGACCGACGCCTGGGGCGGTTCGACCGTCAGAACGAGCTTCCCTACGGTCGGTTTCACCCCCTTCTCCGCCACCATCTGGAACGTGTGTCTAAGGCCCGCCCCCTGCGGGCTCACGTCCCATGCATCGCTCACATACCCCGGCTTGGAAACCGTGACCTTGACCGTTCGGCCGATCGGAACCTCCACCTTCCCGGGCGTCTTCTTCCCCGTCGTCTGCCCGTCGATCAGGATCTCCGCTCCGCCCGGATCGCTCGTCACCGTCACCGCCACCACCCCGGTCGGATGCGGTTCCGTCTCCCTGATCTTCTGATACCGGAAAACGGCCAGGACCAGCGAGACGACCAGGAACGTGGCGATCGCCAGTGTCCAGGCCAGCGCCGCCCCACCGCTCCCCTTGAAAACCACCTCCACCGGCGCTTCGGTCACCGATTTCCAGGAATTCGGCATCGTTGGCTCGGTCGCCGAAGCCGATGGCACCGTCACCGGGAACTCCCGGGGAATCGCCGCCTCCGGAACCGACATCTCGAAGAGCGGGTTCTGCACGATCGTCTCCGGCTTCGTCGGCTCCCTTTTCCCCTCAGTTCGCACCTCGGTTCCGTCGGAGGTCGACTCGACCCGGGTGATCACCTGGTTCAGCGCCACCGGCTGAGCCGCCAGGGCGGCCTGGATTTCCTCGCCGAAAAATCTCCGGAGATATCCCGCGAGATCGTTGTGCGTGACCCGGACCGGCCTCCCCCCGGGGGCGAACCGTCCCAGGAACTCGTTGACGGCATCGACGAAATCCTCCCCTTTTTGGTACCGTTCCCTGGCTTCGGACGTAAGAGCGCGCAACGCAACGTCGTCGAGTTTCGCCGGGACCGCGTTGCGAAGGGCCGAGGGGGGACGGACCACGCTCTTGCGGATCATCGCAAGCGCTTCCGGGACGGATCCGGCGACGTAGAGACGTTCCCCGGTCAGAAGTTCCCAGAAGATGATCCCGAGGGAATAGAGATCGCTCCGGCCATCGATCGTCTCGCCCGAGCGCGTCTGCTCGGGGGACATGTACCCGGTCTTCCCGCGGATCACGCCGATCTGGGTCCGGTGCCTCTGCGTCGCTGCCTTCGAGATCCCGAAGTCGGCGATCTTCACATCCCCTTCGAACGAGATCAGGATGTTCGCCGGGCTGATATCCCGGTGCACGATCTGGAGCGATTGCCCGCTCTTGTCGGTCCGACGGTGGGCGTAGGCGAGACCGCTCCCGATCTCGCGCACGATATGACAGGCCAGGTCGATCGGGAACTGCAGGTTCTGTTCCCGCACGCGCCGGAAGAGATCCTTGAGCGTCGTCCCCTGCACGTAATCCATCGCGATGTAGTACGAGTCCTCGGCCTTCCCGAACTCGATGATCGGGACGATGTTCGGATGGTTCAAGAGGACCATCAGCTTCGCCTCGTCGATCAAGAGCGAGACGAACTCGTCGTCGCTGGAGAACTGCGGGAGAATCCTCTTGATTGCGAGCGTCTGCGACTGCCCTCCGACGGCGATCCCGACCGCTTTGTAGATTTCGGCCATCCCGCCCGTGGCGATCTCGTCCAGTAAGAGGAATTTTCCGAAGCGGGTCGGGTCCATTATCCGTTCAGCTTCCTCCACTCCTCGAGAGCGAAGCGGTTCTGCCGCACCTCCTCGAGAAAACTGCGGCGATACTCCTCCTCCTGGATCCGATCCGCGCGGGAGCGGATCAGCTCCACCAGTTTGCGCAGGCATTCCCGCGCCTCTTCCAGGCGCCCCGCTTCATGGAGCAGGGTGTAGTGGTTCACGAAAGCATCCTCTTCGGCCCCTTCGACCCCCGCCGCGTGCGCCTCGATCAAACGCATGGCACGAAAGCTCAACTCCATCGCCTCCTGCCGCCGTCCCTCCAGAGCACGGATCCGTGCCAGGTTGGTGGAGGCCTTGATCTCTCCCGCCATCAGCCGATGGGTGGAAGCCACGCGCAGCGCCTCTTCCGAGTATTCCGACGCCTTCGCGAGGTGGCTCGGTTCTATCTCTCCCATCTTCCGGTACACGATCGCCAGATTGTTCAGACACTCGGCGAGAAGATAACTGCTCCCGACCTCTTGAGCGAGCCATCGCCCCGCATCAAGATGATCGAGCGCTTTTTTGAAATCCCCGAGGCGCATGTAAACCTCCCCGATGTTCTCGAGATCGTGCCCCTCACCCGACCGATCGCGGATCTCCCGCCGGAGCGAGAGTGCCCGTTCGTAACACCGAAGCGCCTCTTGATACTGGCCGAGCTTGTGATGAATGATCCCGATGTTCCCCAGAGTGACCGCCTGCCCTTTCCGGAACCCGACCTCCTTGAAAATCGCGTGGCTCTCCTGGAGCTGTTCCAGGGCCTTGCTGTATTCGCCGAGCGTCCAGTGGACGAGGCCGCGGTTCCCGAGCGTGTTCGCCACGCCTCGCCGGTCGCCGATCTGCCGCATGATGATGTTCGCCTTCTCGTAATAATCGATCGCCTCCTGGGCGCGGCCGATGTTGAAATGAACCAGCCCGACCGTGTTATGGAACGCCCCCTCCGCGCTCCGGTCGTCGAGTCTCTCGGCGATCTCCAGCCCGAGCCGGTAGTTGTCGAGCGCTTCCTGGTGCTCCCCCATGCTGTAACATCCGATGCCGACCATCCGGAGGAGATCCATCCGGAGACGCGGAAAGGCGGTCCCGGGGCCCAGCTCCGACAACCCCCGGACTCCCTGTTCCTTCATCTGGCGGAAGTCACCGGTCGCGAAGAAATAGGAGGCACGACTCCAGCAGATCTTGGCCAGGAGTTCGGGCCTCGGCTCCTCCACCGCCATCTGTTCCAACTCCTCGATCGCAACAAGCTGTTCCTTCCGCTGTCCCAGAAAATCGTACAATTGGATTTCAGCGTCGCGAAGGCGCTCTTCGAACCGGCGCGGCTCCTTCGCTTCGCGCCACCCTCGCACGAGCTCCCGGAGGGAACGGACCGCATCGAGCCCTTCCCGCGTGGCGTTCTGCCGGACGAACTGGTCGAGCGCCGCAAAGCCGTACTCAATCGTTTTCTCCTGCCGCCCGGCGTTCGCGAAATGATGGAAGAGAATCGGAGCGTGTTCCATGGCCCGTTCCCCGTGAATCCCCTCGAGCGATTCCGCTACGAGGCCGTGGAGGATCTTCTTGTTGTGGTTCAGGATGATCGAATAGACCACGTCCCGGGTCAGGGACTGGCGGAACTGGTGCTGCGGCCCCAAAACCCCCGCCTCGCGGACTCGAAGAATGAACCCGAGATCCTCGAGGGCCTGGAGACGCTGTCGGGTCGTTTCCGCATTGAATCCCATCCGGCCGGCCACCTTTTCCGCTACCACCGCCGGGATCACCTCCCCGATGACGGAAAGAGCCATCAGCATCTCTTTCGGCTCGCGGGCCAGCTTGTCGATCCGGCCGATCAAAACCCTCTGCACGCTGTCGGGGAGGGAGGCTTCCTCGATCGGACGAGCCAGAACCCAACGATCCCGGTCGCGCGAGAGAACTCCGTCGTCGATCAGGGCTTGGATCAGTTCCTCCAGGAAAAACGGGTTCCCCGCGCTCCGCTCGATCAGGACCTTCTCCTCCCGGGAGGAAAATGCGATGCCGGGGAGGACCGAACGAACAATCTTCCCGCAGGCCTCGGAATCGAGCGGCGGCAAAACGATCTCCTCGATCCGAAAGCGGGACACCCATTCCGGTTTGGGAGAGAACTCCGGCCGATAGGTCCAGAGAAGGAGAATCGCGCTCGAAGGATCGGAGAGGGTCTCGGAAAGAAAGTCGAGCGCCTCGATCGAAGCGTGGTCGGCCCATTGGATCGACTCGAAACAGACGATCAGCGGAATTCGCTTCCGGACGGCCGCCATGGAAGCCAGGCGAGCCAAAACAAACCGGATCGCCAGATGGATTTCCAAACGCAACGTCGCCGGGTCGAGCGCCCTCATCCTCTCGTCCGGTTCCCGCCGCCCGGCCAGGAATTCGACGACCGGCCGCAGGCGAGCCCCCTCGCTCTTTTCCTTGGGATCGGCGGCGTCGAAAAGCTCTGAGACGACGTCGGTGTTTCCCAGCAGGCGTGTCAGCGGCTCCGCAAAGAGATCGTACGGCATCTGGTGGGAGGTCGATGCCGTGCTGCGGAAGATCCACGGCTCCTCCCCGGAAGGGGTCCGATAGGAACGGAGAAATTCGTAGACAAGCCGGGACTTCCCCGCCCCCGCCGGAGCGGCAAAGGAGAACGATACGATGCCGTGGGAACCGGCGAGTTCGCGCGCCGCTTGAAGAAGACGGGTGTCCTCTTTCTTCCGCGGCACGTACTCGACCCGCTTCGTGAACGGGGAACGCTCCCATCGCTCCGAGCGGGCCGGGTTGAGTCCCTTCACGACATAAACGGGAATCGGTTCGCTTTTCCCTTTGACCTCGATCTTCCCGAGACTCTCGTAGAGAAAGCCGTCCCCCGCCGCTTTTCGTGCATCCTCACCGATCAGGATCTCCCCCGGCGGGGCATGACTTTCCAGGCGGCTCGCCAGGTTCACCGCATCCCCCATGACGGTGAAATCCTGGTCCCGCCCCTTCCCGATCCGCCCCGTCACGACCAGCCCGGTGTTCACGCCGATCCGGACCCCGATCCGGATCTCGCGTTCGGCGAGGATCTTGTTCATCTCCACGAACTTCTCCTTCATCCCGAGTGCCGCCCGCAACGCGCATTCGCAGTCCTGTTCGGAAGCTTCCCGGCTGCCGAAGAGGGCCATCATCCGGTCCCCCTCATACTTGTCGATGTACCCCTGGTACTTCTCCACCTCGTGGGTCAGGATCTTGAAACAGTTGTCGATGATCAGCTGGACATCTTCGGGATCGAGCTTCTCGCTCATCGCCGTGAACCCCTGGATGTCGAGGAAGAGGATCGTGATGTTCCGGCGCTCCCCCTCTTTGAGCAACACGGCCGGTGCGCGCCCCGGAATCGAGGAAGCGGGCGGCGACAGTTTGTCGAGATCGGACTTGAGAATTTCGGACCAGTTCGTGCTCAGCATGGCCGCCTGTGTGGGCGCCAGATTGTAACTCTCAGATCCGCCGTCGGTCGAGGCGGTATTTGATGATCTTCTTGTTCAACCCCTGCCGGGTAATCCCGCAGAGCCGAGCCACCTTCGTCTTGTTCCAACGGTGTTTGCGAAGGTATTTCGCCAGCAGGTTCCGCTCGAAGTCATCGACCAACCGTTTGATGAACCCTTCCTCGTCTTCGTCCCCGGCCGCCACCCCCTCGGGGTAGGTTTCATAGAAAAACTTCTTGGAAAGATCTTTCCCCTTGACCAACGAATTGCTTCCCCGGAGCGCAACGACCCGTTCGATTTCGTTCCGGATCTCCCGGACGTTCCCGGGCCAGTAATACTCCTGGAAGATCTTCATCACCTCGCCCGAGAGGGTCATTCCCCCCTTGCCGGTCTTCCCCTGAAACTCCTCGAGAAAGTGGTGGATGAGGATCGGGATGTCCTCCGGCCGGTCCCGGAGCGGCGGGAGCATCAGCTCCACGACCGCGAGACGGTAATAGAGGTCCTCGCGAAACTTCCCGTGCTCGATCAACTGGCGAAGATCCCTGTGGGTGGCGGAGATGATGCGGACATCGACTTTGCGCGTCTCGGTGTCTCCGACCCGCATGAACGTTCCTTCCTGGATCAAGCGCAGAATCTTGACCTGGAGTGCGAGCGACATCTCGCCGACTTCGTCCAGGAAAACCGTTCCGGTGTCGGCGACCTCGAACAACCCTTTCTTGTCGGCGCCGGCGCCGGTGAAAGCTCCTTTTTTGTACCCGAACAGTTCCGCCTCCAGGATCGTCTCGGTCAGCGCGGCGCAGTTGATCGTGATGAACGGTTTGTCAATGCGAGTCGAGTTCTTGTGGATCAGCTGAGCCACCAGCTCTTTCCCCGTTCCCGACTCGCCGTAGATGATGATCGAGCTCTCGGAGGCCCCGATCAGCTTGATCTGGCGGATGATGTCGAGGATCACGGGGTTCTTCGTGATCAACCCGTCGAAGTTGAATTTCCCGGTCTCGACCGCCGCATCGACATCTTTCGTCGATTCCTCGAGGTAGCTGCCGATCTCTTGGGCCAGCATGCCGATCAGGTTGTTGACGACGGCGATCTTCTCGCTCGAGAAGAACGGCGATTTCCGGATCTCCTCCTCCACACGATTCCTCGGATGTCCGAGATACGAAACCCGTTCGGCGATCTTGGCGATGGTCAAGTCGTCCGGTTTTCCTGGCGAGAAGTCCCCGCAACGAAGAACCGCGACGATCTGTCCTCCCATCCGGATGGCAACCGTCATTTGAATCCGCCCGATATGGTCCTCCCCGACCACGACGTCCGTTCGCTCGAGCGCTTGCTCGATCAACTTCAGGCAATCTTCTTTGTATCGAGCCAGCGCCTCCGGATTCCGCGCCAGAAGCTGCGTCAGGCTCGCCGTCTCCTCCAGGACAAACGACTGCTCCGCGTCTACCAGCATTTTCCGCGAACCGTATCCGAGATGTCGTTTGCGGGCGTCTTTCCGGCGGTTGGATGGGACCAGGTAGAGAGCCTTGAGCTCCAGATTCGAGAGGGCGTCGACGATCTTTCGCGTGACGCGCAGTTTTGTCACCCGTTTCCAGTCGACCGTTTCCAGTGTTCCGCTGTTTTCGGGGGGTGGTGGAGCTTCAGTTTCCATGACGTCGCGAGTGGATTCGGAAGAAGGAATTCCCATGCCTACGGATGCTAGCGCAAGAGGTTCGTTCGGACAAACAAAACGGGACGGAAGATTTGTTCCGTCATTGACGGGACCTCCCCCCCCTTGATAGGTTCCCCCACCGTCGTCCGTTCGGAATCCGATGATCGACTATCTCATCAGGCTCGTGGAAGAGGCACCCCCGGGGATCGCATTCGCCGGGGTGATCGTCGTCCTGTTGATCTGCGGCCTGGGAGCCCCATTCCCCGAGGAGATCCCCCTCATTCTCGCGGGATACCTCGTCTACACCGGTGAGGTTTCCCTCCAGACCTGCCTGATCGGCACATTCGTAGCCCTTCTCGTAGGGGATTCCCTTCTCTTCGTGATCGGCTTCCGCCTCGGCCCCCGGATCTTCAAAATCCCGCTGTTCCGCAAGTTGTTGACGCCGGATCGCGTGAAAAAGGTCAGCGACCGGTTTCACCGGTACGGAAACCGGGTCGTTTTCGTCGCCCGGTTCATGGCCGGCGTCCGTGGAACCGTCTTCGTGACCGCCGGGATCCTCAAGATGCCGTATCGCCGTTTCATCTTGTTCGACGGTCTGGCCGCCCTGATCAGCGCACCGCTCATCATCTACATCGCCTACCACTTCGGCAGTGAGATCGACTCGGCCGCCAAGGTCGCCCGAGAGGCGGGATGGCTACTTTTCACGATCGCCGGAATTCTCGCGATCGGGATCTCGATTCTGGTCGTCCGGATCCGCCGCCACCGACGAGCGGCGCATCTCGCAATCGCCGAAAAAGATCCTTTAAAGTTAATCTCGCAAAACAAACTTTAACTTATTTAAACTATTGTGTTTTTTGCGTAGTACGTCGCGATTGCCGTTTGGCTTGCCGGAGGGACTTCGACGAACTGGACCCCGAACCCGGGACAGAGATCGGTGACCCCCGGCACAGGTTTCTGGCCGTGCCAGACCACCCTGCCGCGGACGGCGACCGGCCGTTGCTGGAACGGAAGTTTGAAGTTGAGACGTAAGATCTTCCCCGGTTCGAACTTCACCCTCCCCCCGACGAACATCCCGGTCATCGAAAGGTCCCGGGCGATGAGAGGGGTCAGGACATCCATCCCGGATAGTTCGATCGGGAACCGGACCGGAATTCGAGCGGAACGCTCGATCCTCTGCCCCACCTGGGACGTCAGTTCGTGAGCCTCCAGAATCAATCGAGATTCCGCGCTCAATTCCGCGAACTTCATACCGGCCACCGTCAGTCTCTTTCCGTTCACGTCCACGGCTAGTGGAACGATTCGGTGAACCGCCGCCGTCACGAAAAGAACGTCTTCGCGGTGGGGGAGCCTGACCCGAAGATCGAGTTGCTCGCCGAGGTGGAGAAGGGTCATCTCCGTCAGAGCCGGGAAAATCTCCAGAATCATCCCGCCCAAGCGCACATACCGACTGGTCAATTCATACGACAGGAAGCGGTTCCCGACCGACGAGGTCAATCGCACGGCTGCCGGCTCGTGGCGCGCGAAATCGTGAAGGAGTGGGACCGGCTTAGCCATCTCACGCGGGCGGTTCGACGACCGCCTCCCCTTTCCGAGTCCCGCGAAGCGCATGCTTCACAAGCCTCGTGCCGACGTCCCAGACCGGTCCCGGGAAACGGTGACAGGCGCCCACCACATCATCGAACGCCGTGAGGAAGCGGGTGATGTCCTTTTCCGTCACACAGAGTGCCGGGGAGAGTTTGATGACGTCCATGTTGTGCCCGCCGACCTGCGTGAGGATGTGATGTTTCTCCAGCAACGGCATGATGATCGCCTGGCTGAAAAGGCCGGCGTCCGCTTTGTGGAGCAGTTCCCACGCGAGTTTGAGCTTCAGGGATTTCGGGGAGCCGAATTCGACGCCGAGCAGGAGCCCTTTCCCGCGGATCTCTTTCAGAAGCTCGAACCGCTCCTTCCGTTTTTCGAGCTCCGTCCGGAGAAGCGTCCCCATCCGGTCGGCGTTCTCGACGAGCTTGTCCTCTTCGAGCACATGGAGCGCCGCCAGCCCCGCCGCCATCGCCATCGCGTTCTGGCTGAACGTCGTGGAGTGAACCACGCAACGATCGAGACGGTTGAACACCTTCAAAAAGATCTCCCGACGTCCCACGCACGCCGCCACCGGGACCTGCCCGCCGGAGAGCGATTTGGAAACCGTGACCAGATCCGGCTCCAGACCCCAATGCTCGAGCGCTAAAAACCGGCCGGTCCGTCCCATCCCGGTCTGGATCTCATCGACGATGAAGTACGCCCCGTATTTCCGACAGAGTCTTTGTGCCTCCGGGAGATAGTTCGGCTCGCCGACGAAGACCCCTTTCCCTTGGATCGGCTCGACGATGAAGGCGCCGACATCCCCGTGTTTCAGTTCCCTCTCGAGGGTATCCAGGTCGTTAAACGGGATCTTCACGCAGCCGGGGAGAAGCGGCCCGAACCCCTCGCGGAAGTGGTCGTCCCCGTTCACGGAGAGCGAGCCGTACGTAAGGCCGTGGAACGCGTGGTCGGCATAAATCGTCTTGAACTTCCCCGAAGCGGCCCGGCTGAACTTGAGCGCGGTTTCGACCGCTTCGGTTCCGGAGTTCGCAAAGAAGACCGTGTCGAGGCCCGCCGGCATCTTCTTCACCAGCGCCTCCGCTAAGAGCCCGGCGATCAGAGGGGCATCCATCTTGACTAGGTTCGGATACTCGAGATCGAGGAATTGCTTTAAGGTCGCCGCGATGGCCGGATGATTCCGGCCGAGGTTGAAGACGCCGTAGCCGCAGATGAAATCGAGGTACTCGTTCCCCTCTCCGTCGTAGAGGTAGGCCCCCTTCCCCGTCGTGTAACACCGGTCAAAACCGATGATTTTCAGCACCTTGGCGAAGGTCGGGTTGATGTAGCGATCGTGCAGGGAATAGTTGTCGCCCCGACGCTTCTCCAACAGGGCCTTCAGATCGAACGGCATGATGCAGGGGAGCTATCAAATTCCACCCCAAAGCGAAAGTGCCGTGAATTGGGGACCCACGACGTTTGATGTTAAAGTGCTCGATCTTGTCCAAACGGGAGAAATTGGCGCGGAGTTTCGCGCACCATCCATGGCTCTGGCTGTTGGGGCTCCTCTTGACCGTCATCCCCGCTGCGGTTCAGACCAGCCATCTCCGGATCAAAAGCGATTTCAAGACTCTCCTTCCGGCCAATAAACCGAGTGTCGTGGCGCTCGACCGGATCGTCGAGCGGGTCGGCGGGGTCGGGAACCTCGCGATCGCGATCGAGTCGAACGACATCAAAGTCACGGAACAGTTCATCGAAGACCTCGTGGCACGGCTCCGGAAGCTCCCGAAGCCGTACGTGAAGTACGTCGAATACAACAGCAAGGGGGTCCGACAGTTTTATACCGACAACCGGAATCTCTACGTCGATCTCGACGACCTTCGGGAGATCCGGAACCGCCTTTCGCGGAAGATTCGATACGAGAAACTCAAGAACAACCCTCTCTTCATCAGCCTCGAAGACGAGAAGGTCGCTTTCGACGTCAGCGACATCGAGAACAAATACAAGGGGCAGACGAGCAAGTACGACGCCTATATCGACGGCTACTACTTCGGCGAGGGGGGGAAGATTGCCGCCGTCATCCTGCAGCCGTATGGGAGTGCGACCGGCGTCCAGTTCGCTAAGGACCTCGTGGCTCGCGTCAGCTCGATCGTCTCGGAACTCAACCCGTCGTCGTATCACGCATCGATGAGGGTGACCCTGGCCGGGAAGTACCGGCGGGTCCTCGAAGAGTACGACCAGTTGATCAAGGATGTCTTAAGCACTCTCGCGCTCTGTCTCCTTCTGGTCGCCGCGGTTCTGTTCCTCTATTTTCTCCGCCTCCGGGCGATCTGGCTTCTCACGGCTCCGCTCGCCATCGGGACACTCTGGGCGTTCGCTCTCACGAAGATCCAAATCGGCTACCTCAACTCCCAGACTGCTTTCCTGGGAAGCATCATCGTCGGGAACGGCGTCAACTCCGGGATCATCCTGCTCGCCCGCTACATCGAGGAGCGCCGGCAGGGGAAGAATATCGAAGAGGCGCTTGCCGTCGCCTACTCCCGGACCATGCTCGGGACCTTCGTCGCCGCGATCACCACAAGCGCGGCATTCGCCACGCTCGCCTTCTCCGAGATCCGGGGATTCACGCAGTTCGGGTTCATCGGCGGTGTCGGGATGTTGCTCTGCTGGGTGGCGACCTACCTGGTTCTCCCCCCCCTTCTGGTCCTCTCCGAAAGAGCCATTCCCATCGTGCGGGACAACCGTCTGACGCCGAAACAATGGGAGTTCATCTTCTACCCCGTCGGCAGCCTCGTCGCTCACTCCCCCCGTCTGATCGCCGGATTCGGCGTCTTCTTGACGGTCGCTTCGATCGGGTTGGCTCTTCGGTTCCTCCCGAATTCGCTCGAGTACGACTTTTCGAAACTCAAGAATAAGGTGACCGATAGCCCCTACTACGCCCTGGGGCAGCGGATCCAGGACATCTTCGGCCAGAACCTGGCTCCCGTCATGATCCTCCTGGACGACGAAAAGCAGGCTAACTTCATCTGCGATGCCGTCATGAAACGGGAAGCCCATCTCTCCGATCATCTGAAGACGATCGACTATTGCAAAACACTCCAATCGTATCTCCCGGCGAACCAGCCCGAGAAACAGGAGGAACTCCGGAAGATCCGTCACCTTCTCGCCGATCATTCCCTCAACTTCGTCGACAAGAAGTACCGGAAAGAAATCGACGACTTCCGTAAATCGGTCGACGTTCGTTCGCTCACGCTTAGGGACCTGCCGGATCAAATCCGGAGGAATTATCAGGAGGTGGATGGGACTCTCGGCCGCGTCGTTTATGTCTATCCCCGTCCCGACGTGGACCTCGCGGATGGACGAAAGCTGATTCAGTTTGCCGACATGTTGAGCGACATCCGTCTCCCGGACGGTACGGTGGTTCGGATGTCGGGAGAGTCCGCGATCTTCGCCGACCTCTTGCGGGCCATTAAGACCGACGGCCCGATCGCGACGCTCCTCTCGTTCATCGCCGTGGCCCTCTGTGTGATCGTTACCTTCCGGCGCCCGCGGCCGATCACGTATGTGCTCGGCGGCCTGATCGTCGGGATCGCGATGATGTTCGGCCTCCAGGCGATCCTTCAGATCCGCCTCAACTTCTTCAACTTCATCGCCCTTCCGGTGACGTTCGGGATCGGCGTCGACTACGGGGTGAACCTTCTCCAACGGTACAAATATGAGGGGCGCGGATCCGTGCGCCGCGTTCTCGGAGCGGTCGGCGGTGCGATCGTTCTTTGCTCCCTCACGACGATCATCGGGTATGCAACCCTCCTGACCGCGATGAATCAGGCTCTGGCATCGTTCGGATGGCTCGGACTCCTCGGGGAGGTCACCTGCATCTTCGCGGCGATCGTGATCATGCCCGCGATCCTGCACTCGTTCGACCGACGCCTTCAAGGCGTGCCGGACAAGTTCGAGGAGAAACGGGAGGCCGTGTCGTGAGCTTCGTCGTATTCTCCGACCCGATCTTCCGGAAGCACAAACCGGAACCTCCCCATCCCGAATCCCCCGCGCGGCTCGAGAAGCTCGAGCAGGTACTCCAGGAGGATCCGCCGGCCGGGGTGGAGATGAAGTTCTGCGGACGTGCGGCCACGGCGGATGAACTCCTGCTGGTTCACACCGACCGCTTGATGGAACAGGTTGCGGCCACCTCTCTCCAGCCGTACACGATGCTCGACGCCGATACGTACGCAACGGCCGATTCCGCCTTCATCGCCCGAACCGCCGCCGGAACCCTCCTCCATGCCGTCGATCTCGCAGCCGGAAAACCGGATCTTCGCGTATTCACGCTCGTCCGCCCGCCCGGACACCACGCGGAACGGGATCGCGCGATGGGATTCTGCCTGTTCAACAACATCGCACTCGCCGCCGAATACGCCGTCCGGAAACACGGCGTGAAGCGCGTCGCGATCTACGATTTCGATCTCCACCACGGAAACGGAACGCAGGAGATCTTCTACGAGCGACCCGACGTCCTCTACGTCTCGCACCATCAGGCTCCGTTCTATCCAGGCACGGGGGATTGGAAAGAAACCGGACGTGGGGATGGGGTCGGAGCGACCGTCAACTGCCCCCTTCCGAAGGAAGCCGGGGATTCCGAACTGTTGGGACTGTGGGACTCGATTCTCCAACCGGCCTTCGAGCAGTTTAAGCCGGAATTGTTTCTCGTCTCCGCCGGATACGACAGCCATGCCGCCGATCCACTGGGGAACTTACGGATCACGGACGAGGGGTTCACTCAACTCTCTCTCCGGATCGAGCATCTGGCGCGCAAACTATCCGCGCCGGTCGTCTACACAATAGAGGGTGGATACAATCCCGATGTCGTGGCGTCCGGGGTTTTATCGACAATCAGCTCCCACACGACCCCCGAGACCGCGATTCAGTCCCCTACCCCGACACCGGTTGGCATGGAACTGATCACACAAGCTCGGAAGACGTTCGGTTCGTTCTTTCAGCTCTGAGTTATCGCGCTGCCGGCGTTTCAAACGCCTGCTTGACCGCCTGCTGGTACTTCTGCGCAGGGACGTTGTTCATCGAGTTGTCGATCGTCCGGCCAATTCCCTGCACAACCCCGACCGCACGCGCCGACTCCCGCTGCTCGAACACGTGGAACGGAACCTGGGGTGCCGCCAAGCCCAGGTCGACACTCCTCGAGTACTCAAACGCGATTGTAATGCGGTCATGCTTCTCGTTGAAGTCGACCCGGACTTTTTCCGGATCGATCTTCACTTCGTAGGCATCGAGAATCCTGGCGATTTCCTTCTTGGCATCGACCGAACGATCGATCAAACTTTGATCGGCCAGGGTAGCCACTTGGTTCGCGATCGTGCTGTTGTCGAAATAGAGAGTCCCGAACCGGAACCCGGCCCATCCGCCGGCCACCAGAATGATAAGAACAAGCCAAAGACCGATCCCACCCTTGTCCGGTTTTCCGCGCATGATCCGAAGTATAGGCCGATCCGGATTCGGCGTCATCGAACTCCTCGTAACGCTGCTGATCGTCTCAATTCTCGCAGCAACGCTGACGAAAACGATCCGCCGCGTTCTGAAAAGTGAAGGAACCGACGCGATCGTCGAGCCGGTCGAAAAGCAGCTTCGCGCCGATCTCGAGGTCCCGGGAGCGCGTCTCAAGGGGCTCGTCCCCACGTTTCTATCGGGGGATGGCAACCGCGGAGCCTTTTCCTACCGAATCGAAGGAACAAGTCCCGACTTCCGGATCGTCCGGACCGCACCGGAAGGAGGGAAGACGCTCCTCTCCCACGTCTTCTCGATCCGCTTCACCGCCTACGACGCCGACGGACATTTCCTTCCGGACTCCCCGAACCCCGGAGAGCTCGCGAAAACCACGCGCCTGCGGATCGACCTATCGGTCTGCGACCCGACCGAAACACCGGGGGCTCTCCCGGACGGCGGCGTGACCGCCATCGATCTCGACGGCGATCCGACCAACGGCGCGGCCAAGATCCGGACCCGCTCATTTGGAATCGTGCTCCCCGCGCCTTGACACCCATATTGCGCAATGGTTCTCTGCCGGAAGATGACGACCGATTCGATCCGCGGCCGAGCCACCCAGGAAGGGACCTCGCGCTTCGCCGCGCGCCATACCGAGAACCTCTCCGAACATTACCGGATGGCGGGGGGGTTGAGCCTCTCCGACCTCGGGATCGGAAGCTACATCGGCCGCTGGGACGACGAAACCGATCAACGCTACACCAACTCCGTCGTTCGGGCCGTCGAGCGCGGGGTGAACGTCATCGACACCGCGATCAATTATCGGTTTCAACGGAGCGAGCGGGCGATCGGGGAAGCGCTGGCGGAACTGATCACCTCAGGGAAAATCGGCCGGGAGGAGATCGTCGTCGCCACCAAAGGGGGATTCCTTCCGTTCGAGAACGAGCCGCCGCAGAACCCGCTCGATTGGATGGACGCGAACCTCTTCGAGCCGGGAATCATCGCTCCCAGCGACATCGTCGCGGAATGCCACTGCATCGAGCCCACCTACTTGCGTCATCAAATCGGCCAGAGCCTCAAGAACCTGGGGCTCGAGACGATCGACATCTATTATCTGCATAACGTCGAGATCCAGCTTTCGGAGATCTCTGAAAGCGAGTTGGACGACAGGATCCGTGGCGCGTTCGAAGCACTCGAAGACGAAGTGGACGAAGGGCGGATCGCCCGATACGGCGTGGCTACCTGGGACGGCTTCCGAATGGCCCCCGGGGAACCCCGCCATCATTCCCTCTCTCATTTTCTCGAACTCGCCCACTCGGTCGCCGGAGAGAAACATCATTTCAAGGCGGTCCAGCTCCCGTTCAACTTCATGCTGCGGGAAGCGGCCACCCGGCCGACGCAGGAGTGGCGCGGGGATCTCGTGACCTTCCTTCGTCTGGCACACGAGCTGGGGTTCATGGTCATGACGAGCGTTCCCCTCCTGCAGGGGAAGCTCTTGGGTCGTCTACCCCCCGCCCTCGCCCCGCTCTTTGCCGACGCCACGAACGATCCTCAGCGCGCGATCGCGTTTTCCGCCGGCGCGCCGGGGGTCTCGACCGCCCTTGTCGGGATGAGCCGGACCGCGCACGTCGATCAGAACACCGAATACCTCCGCCGCCGCCGCCTCGATCCGGTCTCGTGGCGGAAAGTGGTCGACGCGGTCGCCTGATGGCCGATCTTCCGTTCGGGGAGCGGATCGCGAACCTTCGAACGACGGTCCCCGGCCCCCGCTCCCGAGATCTCGCGGAGCGACTTCGCCGTGTCGAGTGCCGGAACATCACCTATCTCGCCGATGATTTCCCGGTCTTCTGGGAACGGGCTGCCGGAGCGAACGTCGTAGATGCGGACGGAAATCTCTTCGTCGACTTCACCTCCGCCTTCGGCGTCGCCTCCCTGGGTCACACTCCCCCGGCCGTGACCAACGCGATCGCGGCCCAACTCGAGAAGCTTCCGCACGGGATGGGGGATGTCCACCCTCCGTCCATCAAAGTGGAGCTTCTCGAAAAACTCGCCTCCCTCTTTCCGGAACCGGGGGCCCAGGCCATCCTCTGCAGTTCGGGGGCGGAGGCGGTCGAGGCGGCGATCAAGACGGCGTATCTAGCGACGAAACGCCCCGACCTCGTCGTATTCGAAGGGGCCTACCACGGCCTCACGTACGGAACTTTGGCCGTTTCCGGACTTCCGCGCTTTCGCGAACCGTTCGCGCAGCAACTGGCGAAGATCTCGCACACGGTTCCCCTTCCTCGTTCGACCGAGGAGTCGATCCGGCAGATCGGCAGCGTATTGCGATCGGCCGAGATCGGAGCCGTGCTCGTGGAGCCGATTTTCGGCCGGGCCGGGGTCGTCGTCCCCCCCGACGGATGGCTCCGCGCCCTCCGTCGGCTCACGGCGGATGCCGACGTCCTGCTCATCGCGGACGAGATGATGACCGGGTTCGGCAGGACCGGCACGCGCTTCGCGATCGACCGGGAGGGGATCGTCCCCGATCTTCTCTGCGTCGGAAAGGCGCTGACCGGAACTCTCCCGTTTTCCGCCTGCATCGGAACGAAGAAAGCGATGGCTGCCTGGCCCCTCTCCGACGGTGAGGCGCTTCACACCAGCACCTTCCTGGGCCACCCCTTGGGCTGCGCGGCGGCTCTCGCATCGATCGACGAGATCGAACGACGGAATCTCTCCGCCCGTGCGGAAGAGTTGGGAACGATCGCTCTGCGCGAGATCGAGCGATGGATTACGCCCACCTCCATCGTGACATCGGTGCGCGGACGCGGCCTGATGATCGGGATCGAGCTGTGCCGCCCCGGCCTCGCGTTTGAATGCGCCAAAAAAGCGCTTCAACGAGGGCTCATCGTTCTCCCGAGCGGCCCCTCGGGGAACGTCGTCTCCCTCACACCGCCGCTCACGATCTCCGAGCGGCAGCTTAGGTGGGGACTCGAGACACTTCGAGCGCTTGACATTTAAGACATACATAGTAAGCCTTACATGGCATGCATACCACCCGAACGGATGCGCAGGTACTCAAGGGACTTCTGGACGCCCTTGTGCTCACGGTGTTGAAGCGCGGAGAAAATTACGGGTTCGGCATCCTCGAAGACGTTCAGAAACTCCTCGACGGGAACGATTCTCTTCTTCGGGACGCCACGCTCTATCCCTTGTTGCATCGCCTGGAATCACGAGGCTTCGTGGCCTCTCACTACCAACCCGGCGACCGGGGAACCGCGAGGAAGTACTACCGGATCACACCGTCCGGTAAAAAAATGCTCCAGGATCGGATCGCCGAATGGCGACATGTCACCTCGATTCTTCAGAAAGTCGTTTTGCCCAGGGAGGATCTGTAACCATGTTGAACTCATTGTTAAGGAATTTTGAAACCAAATGTCCCAAGGAGGCACTTACCGGGGATGCCATCCTTGATCGCCAGATCGAGGTACTCGACAAGAACCTCTTGGGTTCCGCAAAAGTGCGTCTCGTAACGTTAGCGGAAGTTATCGATCATCTTCAGGAGGCAAAACAGAAATACCTAGCAAGCGGGTTGTCTCCGGATCGTGCTTCTCAGGCCGCCGTCGATAGTTTGGGAGACCCTGCCCCGCTGGCCCGCGAACAAAGAAGCCGACTCGTCCGCCAATTCGTTTTGAATACTCTCATGAGCGGCGTCTTATTCGGCGTATTGATGCATCTATCCAATCGCTTTCTCAGAACGCCCCCTCGAGAAAACGTCCTCGGTGAGATTGCCGGAGGGATCTTTTTCGGCATCTTCAGCAGCGTACCTTGGACCTTTGTCTTTTCCGCCGAAGCGGTCCATAAACCGGAGCGCGGCACCGATAACTACACGGTTCGGTTCAGCACGCGTTACCTGGCGCTCCTCGGTCCCTTCTCCCTGTTCATGGCTTACATAGGCATTGTCGGACTGATCCATGGACTGACCGGTCTCTCAAGATTCGCAATCTTCAATACTCGGGTCGAGAGTCTGGGGACGGGGGTTGTTGTCTTTCTTCCTCTTTGCTTTCTCTACCTCGCCACCCTGAAGATCCGAGTCGATCGCGAAGGTTTTGTGTTCCACGGACTCTTTTCTTGCGTTGAGGTTCCCTGGAATCGGGTAAGAGACGTCGGGACATCTACGCGACGAAAGATGTGGGGTTGGGGGGCCTCCCTCACGTTCGTCCGTTACATCGACTCCTCGGGATCGAATAAGACGGTGACGATCGATCCAATCATGATGAACCATGATCGGTTTGTCTGGGACCTTCGCGCCAAGGTGAAACAACGGGAACAGACAGGATGAACTTGGATCGTGAGATTCTCGCCTTGATCGATCGCGGGGGAGCCGCCCCCCGGGACGACGACTTCCGTCGCTTGGCTCTCGATCTCTTCCGTCACCAGTTCGAGAGGATCCCGGTCTACCGGGATTACTGCCGAAACCAGGACATCACGCCGGAAACGGTCCGTTCGTTTGAAAAGATCCCGCCGTTCCCGACGAGCGGTTTCAAACACCATCGGATCGCGACATTTCCGACGGAGCGGACGGTCGCAACGTTCGTCACTTCCGGCACGACCAACGGTGACCGAGGCACGCACGAGCTCGATTCTCTGGATTTGTACGACCGGGCGTCGATCGTTTCCTTCCGCGACCTGACTGGCTTCCAACCGGGAACGGACACCCTCCTTTCGCTCACACCGAATCGCTTCGAAAATCCGCGCTCGTCGTTGGCCCACATGGTCGATACGCTCGTGCGAGCCTTCTTCCCCGGGGGGGCGACGTATGCGTTCTCGGAGGGATCGGTGGACCTCGAAAAAGCGACCTCGGTCGCGCGACATGCCGTCTCCGGGGGAACCCCTCTCTTCATCGCGGCGACCTCTGTCGCTCTCTCCGACTGGCTGGACGCCCTTCGTCGAGCCGGAACGAAGATCCATCTCCCGCCGAGGAGTTCTCTCTTCGAAACCGGAGGGCGGAAAGGGAGACGGACAGTCCCGGAAAGTTCGACTCTCTCGGAGCTGGCGTTCGAACATCTCGGGATCGAACCCTCTTCGTATCTCGGCGAATACGGAATGACGGAGACGAGCTCTCCTTCCTGGGGAAGATTGCGCGACGGGCGCTTGGTCTATCGTTCCCCAGCGTGGGCTCCCGTCCGGATTCTCGATCCGACCCAGGACGAGGAGGTTGCGTTGGGTAACGAGGGAATGGTGAGCCTCTTCGATCTCGCCAACCGCGGCTCGATCTCCGCTCTCTTGACCGGCGACTGGGGACGCCGCACGAAGGACGGGTTTGAAGTCTTGGGACGTGTGAGCGATTCCGAGCTCCGAGGATGTTCGTTGACCGTCACCTCCTCTCCCGAACCGTTTCGCAGCTCTGCGATCACTCCGACCATCGCGCAAGCTAAAGAGGCCGTTCGTAGTACCGGGTCCCTTCTACTTGCTCGAGGAATCGATTCTCTTGCGAAATTATCCGACCTCTGGCTCGTGGAGAATTTTCCTGTTCGTCGTGAGTTCGAAGGCACAGTCCATACCACGGGGTTCTTTTCCCCTGGATCGGTAACCGAAGGACTGAACCGGACCTTTCGCGCTCTCACGCGCCCCGAATTGGAGCGAGCTGTGGCTCGTGATGAATTTCCCCGTCTCGTCGTTTCGGTGGCCGCAGGTAATCTTCCGGTCACCGGTGTTTTCGGATTCTATGCCGGCCTGCTGACCGGCGTTCCGACGATTCATCGTCCGTCGTCCCGCGGGGGAAACCTTCTCACGGCTCTTCACGAAACACTCGTCCGGATCGATCCGGAACTTGCCGCTCAAGCGGCGATCGTCGAGACCTCTTCCTCCGACGATGCGGTTACGCGCGAACTGTTCCGCGGTGCCACCGATATCTTCGTCCAGGGGGATGACGAGACGGTCGATCGCCTCTTTTCTTTCGTACCGGCCGAGGCCCGTTTCTATCCGTACCGTTCGCGCTTCTCGTTCGCCGTCGTCACGGACGATACGGACGACGTGGAGATCACGAACCTGATCGAAGACATCTACATCTGGGAGCAGCAGGGTTGTCTGTCACCGCAGGTCGTCTTCGCCCGATCGCCGGATCGTCTGATCCGCGAAGCAGAAGCGTTATCTTCCCGTTGGAACCGCAGACCTTCGAAACGTAGCCAGGGCAGGATCATCTGGAGCTCAAGGTCGCTTCAAACAACAGGCAACCCAGATAACGTCCGGTTTCACCCGTGCCTATCCGTGGTGAGCACGAAACGAATTGAGCCGACTTGGTTCTCTACTCCCGGTCTCGTCCAGGTGATTTCCGCGGACCGGTCTGAAGAGATGGTTTCAATTCTATCCCCCTGGATCGATCGTTTGAGTTCGGCTGCGATCCCGCGGACACTTCTCGGCTCTGCGCTGGAGAAGGAACTGCAGTCGGGACTCCGCATCGAGCGGGTCGTTCCGTTGGGTGAGCTTCAGTCACCATCGTTTGGTTGGATGCAGGACGGGCATGACCGGTTCCGGTACTTCCCAGCTCGCCGGCGATCCTGAAGACCGCTTCCCGGTACCATCGGACATCGTTGTATTTCTTAAGAGCCTTCTCGGGATCGGATTCGAAGTCGTTTCCCGCCAATTCCGCGGACGTATGCCAGATCGAATCGTTCCAACTCCAGAGATCGAACCTTTGATCTTTCATCCGGGCCTCGGCCCGTTCCGGCTGCCATTGGCTGTATCCGATCGCCCCCGTAAACGAGCCCCGCATCGCCAGGATCGTTCTCTCGCTCCACTTCAGCTGATCGGCCAGCAGGAAATAGGAACGGAGCTGGAGATACCACTTTTCCCCGATCTCCTTTGCCCGCGCGCGCCAATCGATCAGCCCCATCCCCTGGTACTGCCGCGGGTTTCTTCGCGCATGTTCGAGAAGAGACGGAATCAGCGCTTCTCTCAATCCTTCGTTCCCGAGGGTCGCGTGGCTCGCAAGCGTCGCGAGAACCGGAAACTGCGGCTTGAAACGCCCGAGCGACGTTTCGACGCTCAAGACCGCCACGGTGATCGAGGGGGGGACGCACGTCTCGTTGAACGTCTCCGCCAAGACCTTCCGATGGTCCGAAAGGAACTTCCTCGCCCTCTGGAGCGACTTCGTCGTGATGAACTGTTCCGGGTCGGGTGCGTTCGCGATTTTGTCGAGAAGCTTGAGCCGGACGGCCGCCGCACCGAACTTGAGCTTCGCAGGATCGAGCAGCTTCAGTTGCGACTCGGAGATGTGATCGTCACGAAGACGTTTCTGCAGGGAGCTCAGAGCCACCGGCCAGAGCTGTTCGATCCCCTCGGCGAACAGGGGCGAAGGAAGAAAGAGCCCGAGCAGAAAAACGATTTTGAGTTTTGTACGGGCGGCGTTCATGCCGCGTGGGATGCCTTTGCCTTCTCGAGCTCCTCGTGCCGTAGGATTCCCTCTTCCTCCAGCACCGAGAAGAAGGCGTCGACCACCTTCTCGGGGAACTGCGTTCCCCTCTGGCGGCCGACTTCCGCGACGATGTCGGGAACCGACCACGGCTCTTTGTATGGACGCTTGGCGCTGAGCGCCTCGAAGAAATCGGCCAGCGCGACGATCGAAGCATGGATCGGAATCTTGTCCGCGGCAAGCCCTTCGGGATACCCCTTCCCGTCCGGGCGCTCGTGATGGTACCGCGCGATCGACGCCAGCTCCTTGAGCGGCTCCACCCTCCACAACAGGTCCCCTCCCCGGGTCGTGTGGGTCTGGATGACCTTTCGCTCGAGATCGGTCAGCTTTCCCGGTTTCTTGAGGATATCGTCCGGGATCCCGATCTTTCCGATGTCATGAAGCAACGCCCCTTCGTGCAACCGGACCACGTCCCGCTCGCTCAATTCGAGCTTCCGCGCGATCTTGACCGCCCATTCCGTCACCCGTTCGGAATGGCGCTGCGTATGCCCGTCCTTCTCGTCGATCAACCGTCCGATCAGCTCGATCGTCCCGAGGCGATATTCAACTTTCACTCGTTCGAGCAGATGTTCCTGAACGGCGCTGATCAATAGCTGACGGATTTCTTTCGCCGAGAAGTCGACCGGCTTTTCGAGAAACTCGTAGAAGACACGCGACCGGATCGAGTCGATTGCCAGTTGCTTCGTCGCATTCCCGGTGATCATGAGACAGGAAAGCGCGGGGCGGAGCTTCTTCGCCGACGTCGCGAGAGCCAATCCGGTCATTTTCGGCATCACTTGGTCGACGACGAGCACGGCGAGATCCTTCTCCTGTCGAACGATCTGGAGGGCGTTCAAAGGATCGGACTCAGTCAAGACTTCGAAGGTCTCATCGAAGTAAATCCGGAACGACGCCAGATTGTCCGGCTCGTCGTCGACGTACAGAAACTTGATGTTTTCAAACCGACGTTTCAGGTTCTCGATTTCGGTCATGCAACCCCCGGCGGAAGAGGTACTGCAATCAATTACGACATCAATTCAACCAGATTTTCTCAATACTTACAACTTTTATATCATTCAAAGTAACTGGAGTATCATCACATGCTACCCAGGACTCCCAACCCCGGGTTAACCCCCTGAAATCCCAGCCTTCTTTACAAGGAACGGGTTCCGGTTTACGACGCAACTCATGAAACCCGGTCGCATCCTCCTCCTGCTCCTCTTCCTCCTCCCCTTTCGGTTGAGTGCCGCCACTGTCATCGGGATGAAGATCGACGGAACGATCCATTCCGGCACCAAGGCGATGATCGAAGATGGGATGGCCCGTGTGCGGGAGACGAAGGCGGAGGGTCTTCTGATCGAACTCGACACCCCCGGCGGGATGCTGGAGGCCACGCGGGAGATCGTTCAGGGATTCCTCAACACCGACGTCCCGATCTTCGTCTATGTCACCCCGTCCGGCGCGCACGCCGGGTCCGCGGGAACTTTCATCACGATGGCGGCTCATGTCGCCGGGATGGCTCCCACGACGAACATCGGGGCGGCTCACCCGATCTCGGCGACCGGGAGCGATCCGGAGAAGGATGGGGGAAAGCATCTCGCGAAGAAGATCGAGAACGACACGATCGCCTGGATCGAGGGGGTCGCGACCCGCCGGAAGCGGAATCCCGAGTGGGCGAAGAAAGCGGTTCTCGAGAGCGCCGTGATCGACGAGATGAAAGCGGTCGAGCTTCACGTCGTCGATTTCATCGCGAAAGATACGACGGAGTTCCTGGTGAAGGCGAACGGACGGAAGATCCAGACTTCCTCCGGCGAGAGAGTTCTCAAGACGGCGGGCGCGACGCTCGTGCCGCTCAAAGTCGCGTTCGGCACAAAGGTGAAGAACGGGCTGGCGAACCCGGCGGTAATGTTCGTCCTTCTTCTGATCGCGGGGATGGGGGTTTACATGGAGATGTCGCACCCCGGGTTGATCTTCCCGGCGGTCGCGGCGGGGATCGCGGTCCTGTTACTTCTGATCGCGAACAGCGTGATCCCGCTCTCGATCGTCGGGATCGGACTGATCCTTCTCGCGTTCGGGCTCCTGATCGGCGAGGTCTACGTCTCCTCGTTCGGCTTGATGGCTTTGGGGGGAGTGACGGCGTTCGTGATCGGGGCGTATCTCTTGTTTGATCCGGAAAAGAGCGACCTTCGCGTGCCGCGCGGGATGATTTGGGGGGCCGCCGCTGCGATCGGGGCGATCGCGGTGATCATCGGCGTCGCAATCGGTC
Source organism: Pseudomonadota bacterium (assembly GCA_043809315.1). GTDB lineage: Bacteria > Bdellovibrionota_G > JALEGL01 > JALEGL01 > DATDPG01 > JAZDDX01. The sequence goes on along the minus strand of JAZDDX010000024.1, from coordinate 95,263 downwards.
GGACGCTCAAAGCCAAGCAGACCGCCGGAATGGAAGCGTTGATCGGGACGAAAGCGGTCGTAGATAAAACGATCAACGTCAATTCAGGTGGACGGATCTATGTAAATGGAGAATATTGGCGCGCCACATCGGCCGAAACGATCGAAACCGGTGCCAAGGTCGAGATCGTGGCGCTGGACGGTCTCACGGCCCAAGTGAAAAAAATCTAGGGAGGTTCGAATGATCGGTTTCAACATCACAACGATAGTCATCATCCTCGGCATCTTCGTCTTCAGCGGCTTCCGGGTCGTCATGGAGTACGAGCGGGGGGTTATCTTCCGCCTCGGCCGGATCCGGACGATGAAGACCGCCGGGATCAACTGGATCATCCCGATGGTCGACCGGATGGTGAAGATCTCGCTCCGGACGATCGCCTTCGACGTCCCTCCGCAGGACGTCATTACGAAAGACAACGTTTCCTTGAAAGTGAACGCCGTCGTCTATTTCAAAGTGATGAACCCGGACAAGGCGTTGGTCCAGGTCGAGGATTACATGTACGCCACGAGCCAGCTGGCCCAGACCACGCTGCGGTCGATTCTCGGTCAACACGAACTCGACCAACTCCTCTCGGCGCGCGATAAGATCAATCAGGAGCTTCAGACGATCCTCGACAACCACACCGACCCGTGGGGGATCAAGGTGACCCTGGTGGAGGTGAAGCACATCGACCTCCCCGAGGAGATGCGCCGGGCGATGGCGCGGCAGGCGGAAGCGGAGCGGGAACGGCGCGCGAAGATCATCGCGGCGGAAGGGGAAGCGCAGGCGGTCGCGAAGCTCCGTGAGGCGGCCGACATCATGGCGCAACAGCCGATCACGCTGCAGCTCCGTTATCTGCAGACGCTGGCCGAGATCGCCACCGAGAACAACTCGACAACCATCTTCCCCGTGCCGATCGACTTCCTTAAGTTCTTCATGAAGGACAAAGCCTAGACACGCCCCAAATCGTGCCTACGTTGGTTCCGACAGGAGAAGCGTATCCATGAACATGCTCAAAACCACGTTTCTGATGGCGTTGTTGACCGTTCTGTTCGTCTTCGCCGGGCAAGCGCTCGGCGGGCAGCAAGGGATGGTGATGGCGTTCGGCCTCGCGATCGTGATGAACTTCTTCAGCTACTGGTTTTCCGACAAGATCGTCCTGGCGATGTATCACGCCCAGCCGGTGACCGAAGGAGAGGCTCCGGAGCTTCACTCGATCGTCCGGAACCTCGCCACCCGCGCCGGGATTCCGATGCCGAAGGTCTACATCCTCCCGGTCGAAACCCCGAACGCCTTTGCGACCGGGCGGAATCCGAGTCACGCGGCGGTCGCTGTGACCCAGGGGCTTCTCAAGATCATGAACCGCGACGAGCTGACCGGGGTCCTCGGCCACGAGCTGTGCCACGTCCTCCATCGCGATATCTTGATCTCAACGATCGCCGCGACATTCGCGGGCGCGATCAGCATGCTGGCACACATGGCGCAGTGGGCGATGATCTTCGGCGGCGGCCGGGGCTCGAACGACGACCGGAGGGGAAATCCGATCGGGATGCTTCTCATGCTGATCCTGGCACCGCTCGCCGCGATGTTGATCCAGATGGCGGTTTCACGCTCACGTGAGTATGCGGCGGACGCCGGTGGGGCGAAGCTCTGCGGAAACCCACTTTCACTCGCAAGTGCTCTTCAGAAGCTGGAAGCGGGGGCTCGATACATGCCGATGGAGGTTAAACCGGCGACGGCGCACATGTTCATCGTTAATCCATTAACCGGAGGAGGGTTCGTCAATCTCTTTCGGACGCACCCTGCGACGGAAGACCGCATCGCGCGCCTTGAAGCGTTGGCGCACGGCCGCGTCGCCGCATAATCCCTCACTTTCCCCGGGTCATCGGAACAAACACGACCGGGAAGATGTTTTTCCGGGTCGTTCCCTTCTCATTCCTCTCGACCACCACGAGATCCTGGCGCCCGTACCAAAAACCGCCCGATTTCCCGACCGGGATCACAAGCTTCCCCCCGACCTTCAGCTGATCGACGAGCGGCTGCGGGACCTCCTCCGGCGCTGCCGTCGCCACGATGGCGTCGAAGGGGGCCATCTCCGGCCAGCCGCCAAAGCCGTCGCCAACGCGCAAGTGGACCCTCTTGTATCCGGCCGACTCCAGGCTCTTCCCCGCCTGCTTCGAAAGGCTCTCGATAATCTCAATTGAATAAACCTCGGCTCCCAGCTCCGCGAGAACGGCGGCCTGATACCCGGAGCCGGTCCCGATCTCGAGGACCTTGGAATTCTTCTTTACCCCCGCCAGCTCCGTCATTTTCGCGACGATGTACGGCTGCGAGATCGTCTGCCCCTCCCCGATCGGTAGTGGATGATCGTCGTACGCCTCCGACCAGTATTTTTCCGCCATGAAACGATGTCTCGGAACCTTCCGCATGGCGGTCAAAACCGTCGGATCGGAAACATCCCGGTTCGCGATCTGTGTCGCGACCATCTCGAGCCGCCGGTTTTGAAACGCCTGTTCGTCCATGGGGGTCCGTCCGCCAGCATACGCCGGGCCGGCGATCCCCCCAACGATCCAGAGAAGCAGGAAACAGAGCCAATAATTTATTTCTGAACTTCGCGTGATGGCTGACATCCTCCTTCAAAAATGATTAAAAGGCCAAACGATGATTCAAAACACCCCCCGAGATACCGGCTGGATTGAAGTGATCTGCGGGAGCATGTTCTCCGGCAAGACGGAAGAGCTGATCCGCCGGATCAAGCGCGCGCGGATCGCGAAGCAGAAAACGATCATCTTCAAGCCGCAGATCGACATCCGCTACTCGGCCGAGCATGTCGTGAGCCACGACCAGCAAAAGGCGGAGGCGATCCAGGTGGCCGACGCGAGCGAAATCCTCGAGAAGGCCGAGGAGTACCACGTCATCGGGATCGACGAGGCGCAGTTCTTCAAGAACAACCTGGCCGAGGTCTGCAACAAGCTCGCGAACCGCGGGAAGCGGGTGATCGTCGCGGGGCTGGATCAGGACTATCGCGGAGCGCCGTTCGACCCGATGCCGGCGTTGCTCGCCATTGCGGAGTACATCACCAAAGACCTCGCGATCTGCGTCGTCTGCGGGAACCCGGCCAACCGGACGCAGCGGATCAGCGCTCAAACCGAGCGGATCGTCGTCGGGGCATCAGACAGCTACGAAGCCCGCTGCCGCCGGTGCCACACGGTCCCACCGCAAGCGAAGGATAGCTAAACGGAAATGCCGCCCACCCCGTTTGAAGAGATCTTTCAAGGCCTAAACCAGCAGAAGGTGAAATATGTGGTCGTGGGCGGCCTGGCCGTCGTCTTGCACGGGCACTTGCGTACAACGGCGGACATCGACCTCGTCGTTGCTTTGGACCGTGACAATGTCCTGGCTGCTGTACGGGCGTTCAAGGCCCTTGGCTACCGACCGAGGCCTCCGGTTCCGTTCGAAGAGTTTGCCGACGATGAGAAGCGTTTGGAATGGATCCGCGAGAAAGGATTAACCGTTTTCTCGACTTACAGTTCCCGTTTTCCCGGAATTGAGGTCGACCTGTTTGTTTCCGAACCTTTTGATTTCACGGCTGTTTATTCCAGAGCTGAGCGGGTCGAAGTGGACAAGACCGTCGTAACCGTTGTCTCTCTCGATGACCTGATCGAGATGAAAAAGAAGGTGGGCCGACCGATCGATTTGGCGGACATACGCGTGCTAGAATTGATCAAGGCCGAGAAGAAAGAAGTATGAAGAAACAGATCGGGTGGGACAAAGGGTTCGAAGGGGTGCGGCAGCGACAGGCCGTTCTGGGCCTAAGTCTCACGCCTGCAGAACGCCTGGAATGGCTTTTTCAGATGATTCAGTTGTTTCGGAAGGTCAAACGACCTGCGAAGACAGCCTGACTCAACAGCATTCGAAAAAACGAATAACGTTCCCGAAAAGCGGACCCACATCTAATCTGGGGGAAGTGCGAAAGATCTTGGCATTGCCGCCGATCTGTCTCTGGCCCCTCTTTACTCTGGCGCAGGAGCCGAACCTGATCCCGACCGACCGCCCTTCGATCCGTACGATCCGAACGGCCGAGCCGATCCGGATCGACGGGGTTCTGGACGAAGCGGCCTGGGGAACCGCCCCGATCGGGAGCAATTTCATTCAACGGGAACCGTTCGTCGGACAACCGGAATCGGAAAGAACGGAGTTCCGCGTCCTCTACGACGACGAGAACCTCTACTTCGGCATCACATTGTACGATCGGGAACCGGGGAAGATCCTTGCCCGAGCCAAGGCCCCCGACTCGAGCCAGATCTGGAAGGATGATCTCGTCTCGGTCAATCTCGATCCTCAGCACGATTACCGGTCGGTGTACGGTTTCACCGTTACCCCCCTCGGCGCGATGCTCGACGGGAAAGGGGTGAACAACGGCGAGCAGTTCATCACCACCTGGGACACCGTCTGGGAGGCAAAGACGCGGGTCAATTCGGACGGCTGGGTCGCGGAGATCCGGATCCCGTTCGCGTCGCTCGAATACGACCCGGCCCGCAACTCGACGATGGGACTCGACGTCGTCCGCGGCCTTCCACGCTGCTCCGAGCTTTCCGACTGGGCACCGCTCGTTCCGCCGTTTCAATCGTTTCATGCGACCCAATACGGCTGCCTGGAGGGGATTGAGATCCCGACGCGCGGCTGGCGGAACTTAAGCCTCCTCCCGTACCTCTCGACCGGCTTCCGCGAGGATCGGATCGCCGGCAACCGAGAGTTCGTCTTCAAACCGGGGATCGATTTCAAGTACCCGCTCCGGAGGAACGCGATCGCGCAAATCACCGTCAAAACCGACTTCTCCCAGGTCGACATCGACGATCAGCAGGTGAACTTAAACCGCTTTGAATTGTTCTTTCCGGAAAAACGCCCGTTCTTCCTGGAAGGACTTCACTCCTTCGAATTCGGGATCTCCGAGTTCGCTCAACTGTTCTATTCCCGGCGGATCGGCCTGGAGGGGGGAAACGAGGTGCCGGTCGTTGCCGGGGTCCGGTCCTACGGGAAAATCGGCGGAGCCGACTACGGAGTCCTCAATATCCAGACCGAGAACACCTCTGCCGTTCCGGACCGGAATTTCTCGGTTCTGCGCGTCCGACAGGATATCGGTTCCCGGTCGGACATCGGCACGATGATCGTCCACCGGCAGGATACCTCCGGCCCGGACGGCGGAAATACCGCGGGAGGGGTCGACGGGACGTTTCGCTCCGAAGACGGGCGGGTAACGGTCACGAGCTTCGCGTCCGGGACGCATTCCAATCCCAACTCGGCCGGCGAGATGGAAGGGAACGGCGGCGCGGCCTACCTTCGAACCGTCTGGACACCGGGACTGTGGGAGATCCGCCAGTCGAACATCTACGTCTCCGACCGATTCAATCCGGCCGTCGGGTATTTCGAACGCACAGGGATCTTCCGAGGGACCTTGAGTGTGGACCGCGCCATTCTCCTGCCGGAACGCGGGATCAAACGGCTCACGCTCGAAACCGCCGGGAACGTTTTCTCGTCGGATGAGTTTAACGCCCTTCGTGATTGGACGGCGATCGTAGACGGCCTGGTCGAAACGGTCTCCGGCTACACATTTCTCGCTGCCGGATATCTCATGTCCCAGGATGTGCTGACGTCGTTCGACCTCAAGCCGGGAGTAACGATCCCCGTCGGCCGATATACCCACCCGCAGTTATTCACTCAGGTCACGACGCCGTACCAGAATCCGATCACGCTGGATCTCACGTACAAATACGCCGGCTTCTTTGGCGGGACGATTCACCAGTGGAGCCCCACGATCTACGGGAAACCGTTCCCCGGCCTGATCTTCAAAACGGGGGCACAGATCAACTGGATCCGCCTCCCCGACCTCTCCGCCGACTACGTCTCGAACACTCTGAACTTTTCCGGATCGTATTCGTTCCGCCCTGGGCTGGCCCTGGAGACGAACTCCGGGTGGAACCGGACCGATGACATCCTGGAGCTGCAGTACCGTTTCCGGTGGCGGTTCGCGCCGTTGAGTGAATTCTTCGCGGTCTACAGCGAAGAGAGGACCGCTTCAAACTTCTCGACGCATCTCCGCGGCCTGATCTTCAAGGTCGTCGTTCACGCGTGGTTGTGACGTCTACGCGGCTTCCTTCCGACGAGTGATCAGATCGAAGGTCACCCCGAACGCGGCGAACGTTTTATCCAGCGTCTGAAGGGACGGATTTCCCCTGCCTCGTTCCAACTTTTCGTACGCCTGCCGCGTAATTCCGAGTCGTTTCGCCACCTGAAGCGTCGTTCGGCCCTGTTCTCGGCGAAACTTTCGAAGAAGGAGTGCAACCCCGATAGAAGCCGGAATCGGAATCAAAACGGTCCCCTTCTTCGGTCCCATCATCACCGGCGTTGGAAGATCGAGCCCCCGATCCAGATCCTCCAACAAACACCCCACCAACGCTTCACTCGCCGAGCTCACCGCCTTCTCCCTCGTCTCGGCGTAGGTCAACACGTTCTCCAAGCCTGGGAAGGTGACCCGATAACCGTTCCCCTCTTTCCGAATCTTCGCTTCGAAATACATTACCGGACCCCCTTCGGAGAGATTCCCAGCTGTTTCAAGATCACCTTCACAAACGAGGGAGGAAACTCCGTCACATGGGAGGAGATCGGCACCGATCGATATCCTGCTTTGGTCATTATCCAATGTCCTCCCGATGTTCTTGCATGAAACCAGCCATGTTTTTCCGCCACCCTCCTCAGGTCGCGGGGTTTCATCGAGGGGACCTTCATATTATGCAACCTATAGGTTGCCTTTGCAAGGGGGTCCGCTGAAGGGCCACAACTCCATTGCGCTGGCACAAAACGAGCCAGCCTCTAATGCAATAGGTTCGAGAGCGTCAGGCAGGAAGGTCCGGTTTCCCGTCCCTCGTCCGGGATTCGGACACCCCTATTCGAACTCGACTGCTTTTCTGCGGGCCTGCTTCGTACGGGCACGCGCCTTTTTCGACCGCAATCGCTCTTCCTTCGACCCTCTCGTCGCCTTCGTCTTCACGCGCGGTTTCGGTTTGCGCGCCCGCTTTTCAAGAATCGCCGCGAGCCGCTCGACCGCAACCTCGAGATTCTGCGCCTGCGATCTCCGCTCCGTCGCCATCACGATGATCCCGGTCGGCAGATGAACGATCCGTACGCCGGTCGACCGTTTGTTCCGGTGCTGGCCGCCGGGGCCGGATCGACGCAGGAACTCGATTGCCACGTCGGTATTGGGGATTCGCATATCTTTGTGCTCGCCGGGCCTCTCCATTATAACAGCCGACGTGCCCACTCCTACCAAGAAGCCTTCCTACGTCGTCCGACCCGACACCGCCGTCTTAACCCGTGGCTTTGACCCACGGCTCTCCGTCGGATCGGTCCGACCCGCCGTCTTCCGCTCCTCGACCTACGTCTTTCGTACCCCCGAGAGCGCAGAGCGCGCTTTCCAGATCGCGTTGGGAAAAGTGAAGCCGGAAGCGGGGGAGGACGTCGATCTCATCTACTCCCGCCTCTCGCACCCGAACAGCGAGATCTTCGAGGACCAGGTTGTCCCGCTCGAACCGGAGGCGCAGAAGGCGGCAGTCTTCAACACCGGAATGGCCGCGATTTCGACGGCATTTCTCACCTACTGCCCCCCCGGATCGTCGTTCGTCTACACGAACCCGGTCTACGGCGGCACGCATCACCTCATCCACCAGATTCTGATACCGCTGGGGATCCATGCGCTGCCGGTGGCGGCCGGCGACACCCAGGGGCTTCGCACCGCGATCCGGAAGACGAAGAACCTTAGAATGGTCTTCGTCGAGACGCCGGCGAACCCGACGCTCACAATGTCGGACATCGATGCGGCGGTTGAGGAGGCGCGGAAACACGCGGAGCATCCCCTCGTCGCCGTCGACAACACGTTCATGGGACCGGCGTTCCAGCACCCGATCAAGCTCGGCGCCGATCTTTCGATCTACTCGGCGACCAAGTATCTCTCGGGGTACAGCGACATGACCGGCGGCGTGATCCTCGCCAAGAACCCGGAATTGATCGCGCAACTCCAGGGGACGCGCGCGGTGTTGGGGAACATCCTCCAACCGGACGAGTGCTGGATGCTCTCGAGTCGCCTCCCAATGGTAAACCATCGGATGAACCGGCAGAGCAAGAACGCACAGCGGATCGCCGAGTCGCTTCAAGGACACCCGAAGATCGGAACGATTCACTACCCTTCTCTTTTCACCGACCCCGAACAGATCCGGATCCGCGACGCTCAGTGCGATTTCCCCGGGGCGCTCATTTCGATCGACTTGAAGGGGGGAAAACGGGCTGCGTTCGAAACCCTGCGCGCGCTTGAAATCTTCAAGAACGCCGTAAGCTTAGGCGGAGTTGAATCGCTCGTTTGTCATCCCGGCACGACCACACACTCCGAAATGACCCCGGAAGGACTCGTGGCTGCAGGGATTACGGACGGTCTGATCCGGTTCTCGATCGGAGTCGAGGCCTGGGAGGATCTGCTCCAAGATATTCAACAGGCAATGAATTTTTCGGATTTGTAATGATCGACTGAAATAGTCTACCATCCGGGCCGGAGTACAACAAAATGATTACATTCACGGATACTGCAAAAGAAAAAGTTCTATCGTTCCTCAAGACGAACGCCGCCCGAAAGGGACAGGTGTTGCGGATCTCGATCTCGGGGCGGACCGCTTCGACATTCAACTATCAGTTCTTCTTGGACGACGAGAAGAACAAGAAAGAGGACGACTCGGTCGTCGAGATCGGCGGTTTCGTGACCCACATCGATGCGGAGAGCGCGAAGAATCTGAAAGGGGCCCGCGTCGACTGGGCCGACAGTTCGTACGGTTCCGGGTTTAAGGTCGAAAACCCGAACAAGCCGCAGAACAACCTGAGCGATCCGCGGGCACAGAAGATTCAGGCGTTGCTCGACAGCGAGATCAATCCGAACCTCGCCTCGCACGGCGGACGTGTCGAGTTGATCGACATCCAAGGAAATAAGGTTCTCGTAACATTGAGCGGCGGTTGCCAGGGATGCGGGATGGCGAAGGTCACCTTACGCCACGGCATCGAGACCCGGATCAAAGAGGAAGTCCCGGGGATCGAGGAAGTGGTCGATGTAACGGACCACGCGGGAGGGCAAAACCCGTACTATTCCCACGGCGGTTGATCCGAATTCAGTGCGGTAGGACGATTTCGGGAGGTCCGGCCGGACGGCCGAGACGCTTGACGGCCGCCTGCGCACGGGGATCCTGCGGCGCCAGGAAAAGCGCGTTGGAAAAAGCTCGCCGTGCCTGATCGAGCTTCCCGAGTTTCTCCGACAAGATTCCCAGATTGAAGTGGGCCGTGAAGCTCCAAGGGTTGCGCCCGATCGCCTCGAGAAAATGGGCTTCCGCACGTTTCTCCTCCCCGTGCTTCGCCTCCCAGGTCGCGATGTTCACCAGCTGTCGCGGATTGAAATCGCTGAAGTTGATCGCGTCGAGCCCTTTTTTCCGTTCCTTCGACGACACCTTCTCGAGCTTCATCAACTTCTGAAACACACGATAGATCGGGGCGCCGGATTCGACCCGTCCGGCCATATCCCAGGCGAACGCCTTCTCTTCCTCCAGGCCGGCCATATCCATAGAGGCGGCCATGTACTCCCACGCCATCCCGCTCTCCGGATACTCCTCGAGCACATCCCCCCAGATCGCGATCGGATGACGGTACCGGAGGTTCTGAAGGAAACTTTCCGCTCCGTAGGCGACCCCCACCGCGCAAACCAGCAGGAGCGGCGCTGCGCGAACCTTTCTGGCCGCCGCGTCCAACCCGAACACCAGCAGAAAACAGAGTCCCGCGAGAGGGAGGTACATTCGGATCTGGTCCATCACGAGATAGATCGGAAGCGGCCCGGTCGTGGGGGCGAGGCCGATCCAGAACATCCCCAACGCGAACCACACGATCGGTTTCGCACGGAAACGGATCACGAGAAGAACCGTTCCTACGACCGACAAGACGTAGGCCACCAGACCGGCCCAAGGAAAGCTCTTGAGGGGAGACGGATCATCCAGAAGAAGAGGTTTCGGAACGAGCCAAAGCAAGAGGTACCTTCGGACGACATCGGCGGAGAAAAGCAGATACGTAAACCGGTCCGTGCCACGGCGGTCGACCGCCTTCGATTGTTTCAGGACCACGATCCACGAATTCACAACGGAAAGCCGGAACCACAAGAGCAGCAGACTCAGAGCCGCCAACAGGAGATAGAGCGCCAGAGAAGAGAGTCCCAACCATGTCTTCCGCTCCCGGAAAAAACAGAGGTCGACCAGAAGAAGGAGCGGACCGAGAACAAGCGCATCCTCCTTGCAGAAGAAGGCAACGACCAGAATCAGACCCTGGGCGAGGACCGATCTCCACCGGTAGGCCGCGAACCGCTGCCGCTCTCGAACGTGCCAGAACACTCCGGCCAGGATGAAAAAGACCGAGAGGAGCGTGCTCCTCTTCCAGAGAAAATTGACGCCCAGGGTTTGAATCGGATGCAGAAGAAAGAGGAACGCGGCTCCCCATGCCATCCACTTCATCGACTCATCGCGGATCAAGCGCGACAGGATCCGGGCCAGGAGGAGTGCGTTGAACGCGTGAAGCAGGAGGTTGACGATCCGGATCGCGGCGGCCGAATCCCCGAGAAGACGTACATTCGCCGCGAAACTCATCATTAAAAGCGGTCGATACCCCGGGAAGTTCTGGGAGAAGTCGAGGAACGGGGAGACGAACCAGTTCAAGAACGATCCTTTGTAGAGCCACGTGTTCCCCAGGAGAATCGTCAGATCGTCAAAATAGAGGGGGTTCCGGAGCGAGATCCCGTAGACGGCGAACGCCGTCGCGAGAAGAGCCAGGGTGAGCCACGTAGACCGTTTCATGAAGCGAACTCTTATAACGAACCTTGCCACGAAACGGAATCACCGCATATTGTTACGCCGTGAATCGACCCCCCCGGCAACATCTTCGGGCGGTGATCCCGATGGGAATGGCGGCCGCATTCCTTCTCTGCGGCTACGAGCTGTTCCGAAGTTCCTCGAACTCCCTCTTCAAAGCGGCGTACGGCGCCGACGCGCTCCCCGCGGTGACCGCGCTGATGCCGTTCGGCCTCCTCGCCATGATCTACTTCTACGCTCGATTCCTCTCTTGGCTGGGACCCCGCCGGGCCCTCCTCGTCACGACGCTCTTTTCCGGGCTCCTCGCTCTCGCCTGCATCGCGGGGATCGAGAGCGGCTCGCGAGCCGCCACCGGCGCGATGTGGATCCTCAAGGAAGCGTACGTGATCCTGATCATCGCCCAGTACTGGTCGTTCCTGAACTCGACGCTCCGGATCGGGAACGCCCGGAGCTGGAACGGGCCGGTCATCGGGATCTCCTCCCTCGGGGCGATCGCCGGCGGACTCCTGACCTCCACTCTTGCGGTGCGACTCGGAGCCCACACGCTCCTTCTTCTGGGGACGATATCGTTCGTCCCGGCGGCTCTTTGCTCCGACATCGCCTATCGCCTCTGCGGCGAGCCGGTGCCGACCACTGGCGAGGAGAAAGGGAAACGGGGCCAGCTCGGTCTGCACCTCTTTCGATCCGTTCCGGTTTTAGCCGTGGTCCTCGGGCTCGTCCTTTTAAGTCAGATCGTTTCCGCTACGGCGAATTTTCGATACGAGGGGTTACTGCAGGACGCGATCCCCGACGTCAACCGGCAGACCGCGTTTTCCGGGAGGTTCTTCACCGGACTCAATGCGGTCGGTCTCTTTCTTCAGTTCCTGATCGCCCCCCTCCTGATGAGGAGGATCCCGGCCTTCTGGATCCTGGGGGGGGTCGCCGCGGTCAACGTGATCACCGCCGGGATTCTCTCCGCCTCCCCGTCCCTTTGGACGGCTGGACTCTGCTTCTTCGCCTTCAAGGCGTTCGATTACTCCCTCTTCGGAGCCGCCAAGGAGACGCTCTACATCCCGCTCTCTTTCGACGCCCGCTACCGCGCCAAGGAGATGATCGACACGTTCGGATACCGATTCGCAAAAGGGGGGACCTCGGTCGTCGTGGTTCTTCTGCAACGGGCCGGGCTCGCGATGTCGACGTTCTATTCGTGGATCGCGCTTGCCGCAGCCGGCCTCTGGCTTGGCATCGCTTTCTTCAACTCCAAACTTCTGAGCCATGAATCCAACGAAACCGCCCAGGCTGTCGCCGACCGTACGTAAGCTCGGCTGGATCAGCTTTCTGACCGACGTCGCATCGGAGATGGTCTACCCCGTCATCCCCCTCTTCGTCGTCGGCGTTCTGGGACTGCCCGTCGTCGTCCTTGGCTCGATCGAGGGAGTCGCCGAGGGGATCGTCAACGTCATGAACGGCCTCTCCGGCTGGCAGAGCGATCGTTCAGGACGAAGGCTCCCGCTCATTCGCTGGGGATACGGCCTGGCGGCCGCTTCGAAGCCCCTCCTGGCGCTTGCGTTCCACTGGCCGGTTGTTCTGTTCGCCCGCTCGTTGGACCGGGTCGGAAAAGGGCTCCGGAGTTCCGCCCGGGACGCGCTGATCGCGGATGGAAGCACGAAAGAAAACCTCGGCCGCGGGTTCGGGTTTCACCGCGCCATGGACACCGCCGGGGCGTTGACCGGCGTACTCCTCTCGGCCCTTCTCCTCCGCTTCCTGCCCCAGAGCTATCGGATGATCTTCGTCTTGGCCGTTCTCCCCGGCATAGCCGCCGTCTGGCTCGCGTTTCGGCTCCGGGAAGCCGCTCCCCGACCTGCTGCAACCCTCCCCCGACCCTCGCTCCGGGAATGGTTTGATTTCCCGGCGTCGTACTGGCGCACTCTCGCTCTGTTTCTTCTCTTCGCTCTTGCCAACAGCAGCGACACGCTCCTCCTTCTCCGGGCGAAAAGCGTCGGCCTCGCAGATTCGACGGTGATCCTCGCTTATGCCATTTACAACCTCACGTACGCCGCCATCTCCTACCCGGCTGGAATCGTAAGCGACCGTCTCGGACGCTGGCGGGTGATCGCTCTCGGCTGGGGGATTTACGCGGCCGTCTATTTCGGTTTTGCCAAGGCGACGATGATCACCGTATTCCCCCTCTTCGCCCTATACGGTTGTTACATCGGCCTCGTCCATGGGGTCGGGAAGGCGCTGATCGCCGAGAACGCTCCGGCCGACCGCCGGGGAACGGCGATGGGACTTTTTCAGATGTCGACGGGACTCACCACGGTTGTTTCGAGCGTCGTCGCCGGACTCCTGTGGGACAAGATTTCGCCGGCCGCACCGTTCTATTTCGGAAGCGCGGTCGCCGTCCTTGCTCTGCTGCTGATCCCCTTTCTTTCCCCTTCCAATTCCCCCTTGAAAAGTTCGTCGAACTGAGATATGACGCGGGGCATCACTCAAATGCGCCGCCGATTTCCCCCCCCCGCTCTCCTCGTCTTGATCGGTTTTCTGGTTGGTGCTTGCGGTGGAACCTCGGTCCGGACCGGCACGACGGCTGAAATCTTCACCTCCGACGGCCAGGGGATCGCCATCACCTTCCCACATCCTTCCGGATTCGCCGCGATGGCCGCTCATGGACCACTAGCGCTGGGTACGGACGGGAAGCTAGCCGTCGAACGATGCAACGGATGTCACGACATCGATGGGAGAAGAACGGACGGCCCTCCTGGATGCCGCAGCTGTCACGCCGGCTACCCGCACCGGGATCAATGGGTTGCGGCTTATCGACACGGGACGGAAGCGAAAGAGACGGCCAACAGCGGATACTCGGGGTGTACGTCGTGCCATGCGACCGGCGGAACGAGTCCGGGAAAATCCCCTGCCTGCTCCACCTGCCACACGACCCTTCCGTAGTTTTTTACTGGTTGATCTGAATCGAAACGACCGCGCCGCTGACGTCGTAGTTCGTCGTCGGATTATCGAATCTGTACCGGAACCCGCCGACACCGACGCCGAAACCGTAGGGAAGCTGGAAGAAGAGCTTCGGCTCGATCCTTGAGGTGGTGTACGGATAGCTCCCCGATACGTCGCTTTGAAACGCCTTGAACTCCGCCCGGCAGAAACCGAGGTCGACCGATGCATTGACACTGTTGGAGGCGTCGTTCAGATCGTCGGTCAAGATCCGGCCGACCATCGCGCCATCGGCCTGATCCAATACAACTGCTCCGGTCGTCGTGTTGAAGAGCGCGTGGGTGAAATCGAGGTGAAACGGCTTTACGTCGATAGACGCCCCCATTGTCATCGTGAGCCAATTGGAATCAAAGACCGGGCCGATTCCAACCAGCGTATGGTCGTTCGTCCGCTTGCGGGAGACGACCTTCCCGTAAAGGTCGAACCCCTCCTTGGGAATGAGGTGAATGCTTCCTTCCGACTTCGAGCCGGTCAACGGAGTCAATGCGGTAAGAGCATTATCGATCTTCCCACCCTGATATTTTCCTTCGATCTTACACCAGGGCCAGGAGAGACGAGCCCCCGCGTTGAACGAGATCCCTCCCTGCTCGACGGTGCTCGAGGTCACGACGTCGGCGTCGGTGTTCTTCGTCTCGACCTTGCGCCCGAAGGCGGAGGTACCGAGATCGATCGTCAGCGGCCCGAACGGGCCGAATTCGGCTGAGGCGTTCACGGAGTTCGTGCCGATCGCCGTGGATCGCTTGTAAACCTGATCGAGTTCCACCGGGATTCCGAAGTTAAGGCCCGAGACTTTCTGTCGTGTGGTCCCGTCCATCGCATACTGCTCGGTCTCGATCCGCAGGGCTAAAACAGCTGGACGAGCGACCTTCCAGCGCGCGACCACCTCGCCGCGATCGGTGAACCTCTTTACAGAGCTCTTCCAGGTATCGCTTTCGGTCGCGAGCGTCCCGACCGGGTTCGTCTGTGAAAGGGATCCGAGGGCGTTCAAAGAGATCTCGTCGCGGATCGCCACGTAGCGAGCCAGGATCTGAATGGGCCCCTTGTGCCACTGGAGCTTGGCGTTCGTTTTGTAGAACTCCCCGTCCCTCGGTTTGTTGATGCCGTACGAGAGGAGTTGTGCCTGGTCCGATCCGTCGGCCCCTTCGCTCCCCCCGTCCCGCAGAACGATGTTCTCGTTCACGTGAAGTTGGCGATAGCTCTGATCGACACCGATCATGAAGTTCCCGGTGTTCAGTGTCATCCCGCCCGAGTAACGATCGGACAACCAGTTCCGGATGGATGTGAGAGGAAACTCGTCCCACGGGGAATGATATGAGGATCCAAGCTGGCCGTCCGACTCGCGCCGGGCATACCCGAAGTTCACCGCGAAGTTGCGCAGTGGCGAAAGCGCGAGCTTTCCTCCGGTTTCGCGCGTTTCGATGTCGAACCCGCTCCCCTGAAGGTCCCCCCCCTCGTCGGAGAAGAACGTCTTTTGCCGTCGGTGATAGAGGTTCAGCTGGTATTTGCGGATCTTCCGGAGCGTCACGTCGATATCGTCGAACGTGTTGGGGTTCCGGAGCCCCGAGAGCTCGAAGCGCATCTCGTCGTAGACGCCGGTCGGCCGCTGCATTCGGAGCGTCAGATCAAGCAGACGCATGTTGGGATTGTGCTGCGACCGGTACATGTCGTTCTCCCCAGAAAGCGTCTGGATCGGGCGGAACTCCACCTTCACGGTTGTCACCGGTGCAGAAGGATCGAATGGTTTTTGAGGCTCCTGAGCCACGGCAACGTGGGACGTGTCGGAAGCGACCGCGGTGCTATCGGATTGAGCCTCCACGGGCATCGTCACGAGAAGAAGCAACAGCCCCAGATGGAACCCATGCCGGTTCATTTAACACTCCGGGGAGCAAGGCCGTCGCCGTGGAACGCGTTCGCGTGGCAGGCGAGACAGGTCTTGCCAGAAGCTTCGTGATGCTTCCTGTACTTGTCGGAATGACAATCGAGGCAGACCATCCGTACTTCCGCTTTGAGTAGGAATCGACGGCCAGCGCCATGTGGATCGTGGCAGGTCAGACAGCCGTCTTCGTTGTTCCCGGCATGCTCGAAGGTCCCCCCGCCCCCTTTGTCCTGATGACACTCAAGGCAGCGTTCTTTCTTCAATTCGGACCGCAAGGAACGCTCGTGGGGATTGTGGCAAGCTTGGCACCAGTACAGTTTCCCGTCCTCATACGGTCCATTTGGATCGCGTGCTACGGATGGGTGAACGTAGATTTTGTTGAATTGAGCACGAACGTCGCGGTGACAGGTAAAGCAGATCTCCGGCTGTGAAGGCTTGAAAGTTCCTGGGACGTGAACCTGATGACAGTTCGAGCAGGTGATGTCGTGGCTCTTGTGCGCACTAAACGGAAACTCCCCGACCTTTTCCGGGCTATCCTTGTGGCAACCAAGGCACTGCTCCTCGAACTTTTCGATCTCCTTGATGTTCTTGGGACCGTAGATCTTCGCCGGTTTGTCGGCGTCGTCTGCGTTGACGTGCTCCGTCCCCGGTCCATGGCAGCTCTCGCAGGCCGGGTTTTTTCGGATCTTTGCCGCCGAAGCGGCGGTCTCGGTCATGTTGTTGTGGGGGAAGAGTTGCAACTTCGCGTCGTGACAGACCAAACAGGCCGCGCTCCCCTGATACGGAGACTCGCCTGCTTGCTGTGCAAAGAGGGCATCCCCCACGGGCAGGGTGGTCACGGTCAACCAACAGATCCATCGAAGGGCCGGTTTCATCTTTGCGTTGCACTCCGAAGCGAGTTCGGATAATAGGCGTTTCTACACGATGCGTCATTTGCTGTCAATTCGGACCGTAGCGGCTGCCACGCTCCTGATCTTCGCGGGTGGGTGCGCGGAAAACGCTACCCACAAACGGGGAAATGGAAACGCCGCCACCGCCTACGGGAACGGAAACTACGTCGTATTTCCGCATCTCATGGGTTGGGCCGAACCGAATGCGCACGGTGTTGCTGCCATCGATCCAAGCGGCAAGCTGGCCGTCGACCGATGCAACGAATGCCACGACCTGAACGGAACCGGCAACGGAACCGACGGTCCTCCCGGATGCAAGAGTTGCCATACGAACTTCCCTCATCCGGACGGTTGGGGTGCGACCAACGTCCATATCACGACGATCGCCTCCACTTCGAATGCGATGTCGGGTGCGATTCGGACGAACTGCGCCACCTCCTGCCACGGCGCCGGCCTACAGGGGGGGCTCTCCTCCGTCAGTTGCCGGAGATGTCACTCGCAGTACCCCCACGACCCGGGCTGGAAGAACGCCGGCGCCCATGGGGCACGAGCGCTCGGCCAATTCGCGACCGGTCTTCCGGAATGCTCGAACTGCCACGGAATCTTTCGGGCAAGTCCTGGCCTCACACCCAATTGCGTCACCTGCCACGACGATCTTCCCGACCCTTCGATCGCCGTCCAGCATGAGCCAGCCAAGAACGGCCCCTGCACGGCGTGTCACGTGACGGACGTCAACAAGGCGGCCGGCCCTCACCTTCTTGCCGCCGCTCCGCCGGTTCTCTGCACGAAGTGCCACATCGATCTCGGCAAGGTCACGACGTACAAACATTCCGTCGCCCAGACCGGTGATTCGTGCCTCCGCTGCCACCGGCCACACAACGGAACGCTGCCGCATCTTCTGACCGCCTCAGAGCCGCAACTCTGCTTCAACTGCCACAATGCCGAACTCACCTCCACGCAGTACGGAACGACACGGAACATGCAGGCGATTTTGAACAACAGCCGGAACCTCCATGACCCGTTCCAAAAAGGGAATTGCACCGCGTGCCACGCGCCGCACGGCTCGGAGCACACCCATCTCCTCGAGACGGAAGATGCGATGTTCTGGCTCTCCGGGAACACCCAAAACTACTCCTGTTTCCGCTGCCACGATTACGCAACGTACGTCACCGCCCCGTCGTTCAAACGACCGGCGACGATCGCCCGCCCCTCCTCTTCCCTTCCGACGCAGTTCGTGAAGACGGGGACGACGACGGTCGAGAACCTCCACTGGTACCACCTCGCGATCACGGGGGCGTCGTGCCTCTCATGCCACGACCCGCACGGGAACGATGACTCCCATCTCCTGCGGAGTTACATCCTCCCGACCGACCCCGGCCCGGTCAGCTTCTGGGATCACGGAAAGTGCCAAGAGTGCCACGCCGGGAACTACCGATATCTTCCTGGATACCCGAACAACCTCTGGTAAAGTCCGCGCCATGGCGAACGACCCGGGATGTGCGCTCAATCAGGAGCCGGGGAACACCCCTCTCATCGAAGTTGACGGGATCCACGCCAAGCTGGAGTGCACGAACCCCTGCGGCAGCATCAAAGATCGGATCGCAAAATTCATCCTCGAAAAAAGCGAAAAACGGGGGCTCCTCCGCCCCGGGATGAAGATCGTCGAGGCGACGAGCGGGAACACCGGGATCTCGTTCTCATTTTACGCGAAGCGGTTGGGGTATCCGATCACGATCGTGATGCCGGAGAACATGTCGGCCGAACGGAAACAGTTGATCCGCGAGCTGGGGGCGGAGCTGATCCTGGTCCGTGCCGGGGATTTCGCCGAGGCGGCCCGCGTCCGGGATGAGATGGCGAACGATCCGACCTACTTCAACCCGGATCAGTTTTCGAACCCGTTGAACGTTGAATGTCACTACCGGACGACCGGACGCGAGATCCTCGACCAGATGAACGAGATCGGCAAGCCGATCGACGCCTTCGTTGCCGGAATCGGGACCGGTGGCACGTTGATCGGTGTCGGGAAGGCCCTCCGTGAACGGTTTCCCAACATTCATCTGGCCGCCGTCGAGCCGGCCGAATCCCAGGTCATGGCGGGGAAGGCCCCGGGGCTTCACACGATCTTCGGGATCGGGGATGGCTTCGTGCCGAAGATCGCCCAAGGGGAGAAAAACGGGCTTCATGAGATGATCGACGAGGTGATCCCGGTTTCGAGCGAAGATTCGAAGAAAACGGCGGTCTACATCGAGGAGAGGTTCGGTTTCTGTATCGGGATGTCGTCCGGAGCGAACTTTGTGGCGGCCCAAAGCCTCCGGAGACGGTTCCCGACGGTCGTCACCATCTTCGCCGACGGGTATTCCAAGTACCGATCGCTCGGCCTCAAGTACGCCGGCTCTGGGCGCTGTCGTTTCGAGGACAAGGGCCGCCTCGCCTAAACGGGGGAAGTTCCCTTTTTCAAACAATCTTGTTACGTATCCGCCGTTTATGTACCGGATCCGCAAGCGGGAGCAGTTCGGACCTGTCACCTATCTCTGGGAAGTCGAAGCCCCTTACGTCGCGGCGGCGGCAGAGGCGGGGCATTTCCTGATGGTCCGCCTCGACGAGACGGGCGAGCGGATCCCGCTCACCGTCGCCGACTACGACCGGAAACGGGGAACCGTGACCGTCGTCATCCGGGCGGTCGGAAAAACGACGTTCCAGATGATGGACCTCCCCGAAGGGGGGGAGATCCTCGACTTCATCGGACCCTTGGGGGTCGCCAGCGAAGCTCATCCGGTCGGAAAAGTTGTCCTCATCGGCGGAGGCTTGGGCGTCGCGCCGGTCTTCCCGCAGCTCCGCGCCCACAAAGAAGCCGGGAATCACACCATCTCGATTATCGGCTTTAGGAACCACGACCTCATGTTCTGGCAGGACAAGTTCAAAAAATATTCCGACGAGCTGGTCGTCACGACCGACGACGGTTCGTTCGGGATGAAAGGGTTCGTCACCGATGCCCTCAAGGAAGTTCTCGCGAAAAACCCCGACGTGAAGGAAGTGATCGCGATCGGCCCGCTCGTCATGATGAAGGCCTGCACGCATGTCACTCGGCCCTTGGGGATCAAAACGATGGTCTCGCTTAACTCGATCATGGTCGACGGAACCGGCATGTGCGGATCGTGCAGGGTCACGATCGGCGGGAAGATGAAGTTCGCCTGCGTCGACGGCCCCGACTTCGACGGCCACGCGGTCGATTTCGACGAGCTGATGCTCCGGCAGAAGCGGTTCGAGTTCGAGGAGAAGGAGGCGATGGCCCGGTATAAGCGGGAAAAGGAGAATCTCGCTGCGATCGGCGCCGGCGGATCCGATCCAGCGATCGTATCGAATCGGTTGCGAGCCAGCCCGCAGTCCCTCTGTCCCGTTCCGCAAGCCGACCCGCCTCCTACCCCAGGTGAACCGATCCCGGTCAAGACGATCCGGACGGTCGCCCCGAAAAAAACCCCGGTCCCGGAACAGAAACCGGAAGTCCGCGCCCGAAATTTCGAAGAGGTGAACCTCGGATACACGCTCGAGATGGCGATCGGGGAAGCGCAACGTTGTCTCAACTGCAAGAAACCACGATGCGTCCCCGGTTGCCCGGTTGAAATCGACATCCCCGGGTTCGTCATGGCGCTCGCGCGGAAAGATCTCCGCGAATCGTACCGGATCTTGAAGAACGCCAACGCGCTCCCGGCGGTATGCGGACGCGTCTGCCCGCAGGAGACCCAGTGCGAAGCGACCTGTGTCGTCGGGGTCAAGCTGGAATCGGTTGCGATCGGACGCCTCGAACGTTTCGTGGCCGACTTCGCGGTCGGGCGGGGATGGGACGAAATCACCCCGACGAAACCGGCAGGGAAGAAAGCGGCGATCATCGGAAGCGGACCGGCCGGCCTGGCCTGTGCGGGAGATCTCGCGAAGAAAGGGATCGACGTCACGATCTACGAAGCGCTCCACGTCGCCGGCGGCGTTTTGAAATACGGAATCCCGGAGTTCCGTCTCCCGAACGACATCATCGACGTTGAGATCGACAACCTGAAAAAACTCGGGGTGAAGATCGAGCTCGACACGATCATCGGAAAGCTCTTCACGATCCCGCAGTTGATGCGGCAGATGGGGTACTCGTCCGTCTTCGTCGCGACCGGTGCCGGATCGCCGAAGTTCATCGGAGTCCCCGGCGAGTCACTCAACGGCGTCTTCTCCGCGAACGAATTCTTAACCCGAGTCAACCTGATGCAGGGGTTTCGACAGCCTCTTTACGACACGCCGGTCGGGATGGGGAAACGGATCGCCGTCGTCGGGGCGGGAAACACGGCGATGGATGCCGCGCGCGTTTCGAAACGGATGGGGGCCGAGGCCGTGGAAGTCGTCTACCGCCGGACGGAGGCGGAATCCCCCGCCCGCGTGGAGGAACTCCATCACGCGATGGAGGAAGGGATCATCTTCCGGTGGCTCACCGCCCCGGTTAAGGTGAACGACAACGGGAACGGATGGGTGAAGAACATGACCGTTCAGAAGATGGAGCTCGGCGAGCCGGACGATTCGGGGCGGCGACGCCCGGTGCCGATCACAGGCTCCGAGTACGACATCGACGTCGACACCATCATCTGCGCCCTGGGGACTTCCGCCAACCCGGTCATCGCACAGACGACGCCCGGGATCGCAACGAACAAATGGGGGTACCTCGTGATCGACGAGGCGACCGGCGCCACGAACATTCCCGGCGTCTACGCCGGCGGTGACATCGTGACCGGATCGGCGACCGTCATCCTCGCGATGGGGGCCGGGAGAAAAGCGGCCCGCGCAATGCTCGGGTTCATGGGGATTCAGTAAGGAGGGACCGATGGCTTCTCAATGCCCGAAATGTCACCAGGGACTGGACGACGACTCGATCTGTTGCGCGGCCATCCGCTCCACCTGGAAATGCAAGAGCTGCGCGAAACTTACCACCGGCTTCGCCGTCCCGTACGGCCGCTGCTACTTATGCGGCGGAGCGATCGAGGTTGTGAAGGGGTATGAAACAAAAGATCTTCTCTCGATGAAGGCGATCCAGGAAGCGGTACAGTTCGAGATCAACGCCTACCACTTCTACCGCCTCGGTTGGAGCCGCGCGACCCACCCGAAGGTCAAGGCGATCTTCGAGCAGATGTTCCTCTCCGAGCAGGATCACCTGGAAGAGCTCGAAAAGAAGTATCACGTTCACTTGGAGAAAGAGGTTTTGAAACTCCCGCCGAATGTCGACGCGGTTCTCGTGGCCGATCTTTTTAAAGGGATCGACTTTAACGATGTGACCGGACAGGTGAAAAAGCTCTACGCGAGAGCGATCGAGATGGAGAAGGAGACTCGGGATCATTTTCAGAAACGGGCCAAGTCGCTTTCAAACGGTCCGGAGAAAGAGATCTATCGAGAGCTGGCGGCCGAGGAAGAAGAGCACGTCGCGATGCTGGAGACCGAGCTGGCCCAATTCTAACGTATCCCCCTGAAATTAGTTCGTAGATAGGGCCGAAATTAGGCAACCGATCCAGCCACAGATCGCAATCTATCAATTTTTGTATAATAATTTAAATATCTTAAAGCGCAACCCGGAGGTTTGCTTTTTGCATTACCCTGCTCCTGTGGGGGAATGGTCCAGATGAAATACGGATTCCGGGTTAGCCTTCTTCTCTTCCTTTGCGGCTTCGGCACGCTCAGCTGCGGCTCCCAGGGGTTTGGAATGCTGGAGGGTAGCGTCAACTCCGGAGTCGTGCCTGCCGAACCGACGGCCACTCCAACCGAGATCTTGATCGAAGGACCGACCGCAACCCCGACTGAAATCCCGACCGAGGTCCCGACCGCTACTCCGACCGAGGTCCCGACGGAAGGCCCGACGGCCACCCCGACGGAGACCCCGACCGAAGGTCCGACCGCCACCCCGACGGCCACCTCGACGGAGACCCCGACGGCCACCCCGACGGAGACTCCGACGGCCACCCCGACCGAAACTCCGACGGCCACCCCGACCGAAACTCCGACCGCGACCCCGGGGATGCAGTCCGACACGTTCCACCAGAACAAGGCCGCAATGACCGATATTATGTGGGTGATCGACAACTCGGGAAGCATGGGAGACAACCAGACGGAGATTGGCCGAAACGCCGGGGTGTTTATGAATCAACTGGCGCTTGCCAGGGTCGACTTCCGACTGATCGCGATCGCAACCGATCCGGCGGACAACTCCCGTCTCCGAAGCCTCTGTAAAACAGATGTAAACACCCCCTATCTGACGGGGGCGAATCCCGGACTCTTTTCAACATGCGCCGTCATTGGAACCAGCGGGCCGGCCAGCCGGAACGCGGAGGAAGGGCTGGAAGCCGCGCGCAGAGCGCTGGATTCGACTTTCATCGACGGCCAGATGAACGGAACCTTCCTTCGTGACGACGCCGACCTTCAGATCGTCTTCGTCAGCGACGAGGAGGACCAACCCGATGCGGATAGCTGGATCGGTAAAACAGTCCGTGGGACCCCTGTCAGTGCAGCCGACATCGCCCAATTGAAATTAGAATTGAGCGGGGATCCGGCAACCGACGGCACGTATCCTCATCTTGCTCCGGTTAGTACCGGCGACATCGACCACTCCTTTGACGGGAAATACGCCTACATGCCACTCATCGCCAACCATGCAGCGTTCTTCCAGGGGCTGAAAGCCGGGAAGAACGGGAAGGTCCGTGCCCATGCCGTCGTTACGACGAACCTCCTGAAATCAGACGACTGTCACACAAGGATGGATTCCGAAGAGGTGGGAAACCGATACGAAGCGGTTGCTTCGCTCCTGGGAGGAACGACGTCCGATATCTGTGGAAACTGGACCACCGCGATGGACGCCCTTGGTCTGCAGGCGAGCGGATTGGACAAGTGCTTCACGCTATCCCAGACGCCGACCGATCTGACTTCGATTTCCGCGACGATCAACGGCCAGCCGGTCGACGCCGGGCAACTCAGTTACGTTGCGGCCGGGAATCAGGTCTGCTTCGAGACGATTCCGCAGGCACTCGCGACGATCGTGATCAGCTATAGATGAACCGGAGGTTCACCTCGACCGCGGGATCGAGGCTCTTCTTGACCGGACAGGTGTAAGCAGCGGCTTCGAGCTTCTTTTTCTGTTCGTCGGTCAACTTCGCCGAAATCGTCACTTCGACCTCCAACTTCCCGATCCGCCTGGGGTTGGCCGACATCGTCTTCTCCGCCCGGAAGCTCGCCCCTTCGAACGGGATCCCGTGCCGCTCCGCGACCAGCCCCATGACGGTCAGAATGCAGGCTCCCGCCGACGCGGCGACCAGATCGGTCGGAGAGAATAAGCTCCCGTCCCCGCCGTTGTCTTTCGGCGCGCAGGTCGTGATCTCCGCCCCCGACTCGTGCGTGAGCTTCACACGTGTTTTCCCGATGTACGTCCCATGCATTTTCACAGACATGCGAACCTCTTTCGTTATTTCCCCGCCCGTTTTCCAAAGTAGAGCGCCGGGAAAAAGCAGAGAATGAGGGACGCGATGACGATGATCCAGTCGACCAGCTGGAGATGCATATCGGTGCCGTCTTTCTAACATTCCGCGACCGCCCCCCCCAGAAAAAACGAGCGGAGCACCTAAACGATTTGCCGTTCGAGGAGATGGGCGCGGACGTCGAGGATCGTCTTCGGGATCACGATGACAACGACGATCGCTGCGACCGGCGAAATGAACCAGACAGCGAGGAATGCCGGGACGAGGAAAAGGTACCGGAGATGCTGGTACTCGACGCGACGCCAGACCTTTGAAACCGGTTCCTCAAGTCGTGTGCGGATCGGGATCTTCGTGCGATGCGCCTCCGCAATCATGGCCACGAGCTTCCCGACCAGAAACGGCGACGAAAGAAAGCCGAGTGCCACGAACCAGCCGAGCGGGTCCTCCCGGATCAAGATCAGGAAGACGCCGGTGATCGCAGCGATCAGGATCGAGATCCCCCGTTTGAACGGCGCGAAGAACTGCTCCTCGTCCGAGAGATTCCGGTACTCCCGTTTTCCGATGTAGTTCAGAACGAACGAGAGACCGTGGCTGATCGCGAACAGGATCGCCCCTCCGGAAAGCTCGGTCAGGAGTTCCCCGGACGACATCCGGACGCGGCGTTCGCTGTCCCAGAGTCCCCCCACCGCCGCGACCGGGACCAGCATCGCGAGCGCGAACACAAGCAGAAATCCGGGGATCCGGTAGAGCGCCCGCCACTTCGTCACCATCACCAGCTTCACGATGCTGAAAAGGGCGATCACGACGCTCTCAAACAAGTAGAGAAGCAGGACGATGAAGATGTCCCACTGGAGAAACGCGACACCGAGCAACGGGAACAGGTTCGCCACGATCGTGGAAACGACCGTCGGGCTTCGCAATTCTTTCGCCCGCAAGAGTTCCCGAACCCTCATGTTCGGCGTGAGGAGATTCAGCACCTTCCTGGGATGGTACGACGACCGGAGCGCGAATCAATATTCCTGGTTTACCTTCCGGAAGTAATCGTCGAGCAGATCCGGCTGGTGGATCCGCTCGAACCGGAACTCGACCCGCCGGTTCTTCTGCCAGGCGCCCTTCGTGCTCTGATCGATGCGGGGACGCGAGTAGCCGTACCCGATCGTCTGGATCGAGGAGGCGGGCACCCCATGACTGACGAGAACGTTCTTCACCGACTCCGCTCTCCGCTCGGAGAGGCGCTGATTGTAAGCCTGTGTCCCGCGGTTGTCGGTATGTCCCTCCACAATCAGGCGATCCCACGCACCGGGATGTTTCGCGAGGAACGTCCCGAGATCGTCGAGCATCTCCTTCGAGCCGGGACGGAGCGTCGCCTTGTTGAAATCGAACTCGATCCGTTTGAGATCGAACCGGTAGGTTCGGGTCGGCACCAGAATGATATGCGGCGTCGGCGTGGGTCCGGGGGTCGGGGTGGCCGCCGGTTCCGGCGTCGCCGTCGACGCTGGAGTCGGGGTGGGAGTCGCAGTCGAGAAGTTCTCCCAGACCGGGAAGCCGATCTGGACGCCGACCAGGATCTGGTAGACCTGACGACCCGAGATCGTGAGATCGGTCAGGAACGTCCCCATCAACTGAAGGGGAAATTCGTACGGTAGACGATAGACCAGCTCCGGACCCGCGAGCCAGTTGACGTTCTTTTCCTTCGTGTGCGCCGTCTGGAACCGTGTGTCGGCATCGAACAAAATGTGGTTCTGAAGGCCGAGCTCCCACGTCGGGGTAAGACGATACCGGCCGCCGAGATACGCCAGCGCGGCTCTCGTCGTAACTTTGTCGTGAGAAACGCTGTTCCCGGTGATGTTCGCGGTCACGACGTTGTAGAGCCACCCACCGCCGCCATCGAGGGTCCAATCGGACCAGGAGTAAGAGAGCCCCGCTTTGACATCCCCTTGAAGGCCCTGCTTGGTGAGTTCCGCCGGGTCGTTGCTCGAAATCCGCGTATACCCCCCTTCCAGGCCGCCCCAGAGGATGAGGCGTTGGACGAACGGGTCGGTCTTGGGGTTCCCTTTTTCCCCCGCCTCCACCCCCCCTGAAACTGGGACCAGCAGAAGGGCTGCCACAAAGCCAAGAGACGAGAATCGAAGCACAAATCTACTCATAGCGTGCCGCCAGTACCATTGATGGGCTAATGCGTCAAGTGTCTACTTGACGTAACGCGGCAAAGGTGGTTTTATACGCGCGCAAAGAAATGGAGCGCCCATGTACCGTTATCTGACCCCAGCGATCCTTGTCATATCCCTGTTTTCCTGCGGGACCAGCGTGGAACGGACCACCGACGGAACCCGTACGGGGAGCGGAAGCTCGACCTCCCAGGTCGGCGCTCTGACGTTCGACCCGGCGGGGGGGACTTTCTCCTCCCCGGTCACGGTGACGGTCAAGACAGCGACCGCCAACGCTATCATCTACTGCACCCGGAACGGAATCGAACCGAACGAAAACTCCCCCCTCTACACCGGCTCGATCTCGATCCCCAGCTCGCTGACACTCCGTTGCCGTGCCTTCCGGAGCGATCTCGTGCCGAGCAACATCGCCCAGGCGGTCTACACGATCTCGGGAACCGGCGGAGCGACCCCCACCCCGACACCGATCGGCGGGGGGACAAAAACGGTGGTGATCGATGTCAACTACGGAGTCGACCAAACCGTCGAGCTTTGGGTCGAGAACGGGAATTTGAACCAGAGGATCGTTGACGGCTCACCGATTTCTCAAAATGCGACCCACTCGTGGATCATCACCTATTTGAATGGAACGCCCATCAACACGGTTCAGCCGTGGAATGGTGCCCCCGCGAGCCTGGCTCTTCCAGACTTCGGCGCGAGCAGCGCCGGGACGATCTCCTTCCCGGCGAACTATCTGATGAGTGGACGCAACTCCGTCACGCTCAACGGATCGAACCACATCATCATCAACGACTCCGATCCGAACTGGAGCCCCTACTGGTTCGTCTTCAACTACACCTACACGGTAACCCCGTAAGGAAGGACATGACCATGCGAAACCTCTTCCAGAAATTCACCTTCCTCGTCACGGCGATCGCGCTTGTTCCGCTCGCTGCTCGGGCCCAGGACGACTCCCCCGTTTTCCCCGAACTGAAATCTGTCGCCGAATACCGTTTCTTCATCGAACAGGGGCACTTGAAGACATACGAGGGCGAAGACGCCGTGGCGGTCAAAGATATCGTGGACAAGTTTCACCAGACGAAGGGGGGCCGCCTCCTCGTGATCGGAACGCACTCGAACAAACGCTTCCATGGAATCAAGCCGGGCCAAGAGAACTTTAAGGAGGGTTCACTCTCGGTGCTTCGATCGACCGACCTGATCGACGCCATGGAAAAGGCCGGCCTGACGGAGGCCGAACTCGAGAGTGGACGGATCAGCCAACTGAATCTCCGCCGACAGATCATGGAAGAGGGGAAGGACAAGGGAAAACCGTACGCCAAGGTGCTTCTCTTCGACGACTACAAACAGGCCATCAACTACATCCTCGAGACGCTGAGGGCGGAGCTCAAAAAAGAGGGGTCGGGTGCCGTCCAGGCATCCGTGCTGGTGAACGTAAAACGAGACGGGACGATCGAGGGCGTCGAGCCAGATGATAAATCGGTCCCAGCCTTCCTGGATGCGGTGAAGAAGCAACCGGAACTGGGGGTGAGAATTTCCGGGAACAGTACGTTTGCCTGTAAGGTTATGAAAAAAACCTTGGCGGAAAACAGCGTCACGAACCGACTCGTGATCGACGCCCAACCGTACGGATACGATCCGAAATGGGGACTGGTATACATGGTGCTGACGCCGATCGCGGGAAAATGGGCCGACACGGAGCCCGAACTCCTGCCGTCGATCACGATCGATCCGGAGAATAAGCCGGTCGTCAGTGACCAGGACGCTTTCGACAAGCTTCTCAGTTCGCTCAAAGACAACCCTGAAAGCGGCGTGATCGCCTATATCGCGTGGCCAAAGGGAGTCGTGTTGGAGGACAAAGATCTCGAGAAGTACCTGGCGGACGCGGGTCTTCCGGAGGATCAATTGGACCGCGTCAGTTTTCAGGACGACATTCATCTTCCGAAAGGAGAGCCTCTCTCGATGGAGTTGGTCTGGCTGGAGAAAGCGCCGAGCCGCGGAACGGGCTCGTCGAGAACACAAAAGCGCGACACCGGAAATGACTTCGTCCAGTTTCAAGCTACCGTCGGTGTGGCTCGGGTGGAGGGTTTCGACAAGCAACAATCCGGATCCAAGACCATCGCCTTTCCGTTCGTCGGCGTCAAAGCGACCTGGGAAGATTGGGGGTTACGATGTCGTTTTCAGGTTCCCGGATATCCGGAAAGCCGGGGCCCGGTCGTGCGTCCCTTCGACATCACCCTGAGCATTAACCTGAGAAATGCCTGGGAGGTATTGGAAATGGTCTGCTTGACCGTGGCCTATCAGAATCCGTTCACGAACTACGTCAGCCAGAATTCGTATTACGCCGACCAGGAGAACCTGAACGGGGAGAACACCCCAGGAGTTCGATACGGACTCGAATTTGACCCGTCCCGATGGCAGGCCTCACCGCCGTGGCTTAAGAACCTCAGTGCGGAGCTTGGATACGTCGTGACACAGGGAACAAATTACCGGACGGCGCCGGGTTGGTCGTACACGCAACAGAATCCCAACGTGCTCGAGTTCTCGGCCGCGTATTATTTTAACCTCGGCTCGATTTCGACGAAGTAACGGGACCGGTCTTAGAACGAAAGGACCGTCTTAACCAAGCCGCGAACGTTACCGTTCGTGTTCCCGTCCAGGTACCCCGTCCGCGTGTACGAAGGCTCCAGCGTCACCACCAGCGACGGCGTCATTTTGTAGTTCGCGTTTGCGTACCCGGTCAGGTTGAACGATCTTGCGGCCCCGGTCAGGTTCGAGTCCCGTGGGTTATCGATCCCGGCGCCGAGATTGAAGTAGAACGAAGTCGTCGGCTTCACCGTCACTTGAGCCCAACCGCCGTACGCGTGGATGGCGTTTGCCGAACTCTTCCCGACGTTCACCCCCTGCAAGATGCCGGCGTAGAACGTGTTCAGGTTCGATCCGATGAATAATTCCCCCTTGAAATCGACGAACTTCGAGCCGACGAGAAGGTCGTACACCGTCATCCAGACCGGCAGCGTCGTGTCGACCGAGATCCCGGCGGTCGCGTCCGACCGGCGAATCTTCTCCCGGCCGTAGACACCGGCAATGCCGGTATCCAAGCTGACCGAGGAGAACTTCCTTGAGAACCCGAGCCTCGCCATCGTGAACGGCAGGTTCGACTGCTCCCCGTCGCTGATGATGTCGTCGAGCGAGTTCGCCCGGACGTCGTTCGCCCCCATCGGCCGGTTCAGACTCACTTCGAACTTGATCGGCGCATAATCAGCTGTGTAGCGGATCTGCGGAAGGCGGATCCATGGATTCCCCGAAGTCCCGAGCGCGATCCAGCTCCCGACGTCGGGGAACAGCGGACCGAAAACACCGAACGCCTGCCCAAAAAGGACCGAGTGATGTTCGCCGTTGATCGAAAACCAGGCCTGTTTCAAGCGCATCAACGGGGAGTAAGCCCCGCTGGCTCCGGTCGAGAAGCCACCGACGAAATCGACTTCCAGGCGTCCTTTGAGTTCCGCTCCGTTTAGAAATCCGGGTTTCGCGAAAGTGAACCCGATCGGCGAACCGCGGACCGACATGCTGAACGAGTCCTCGTCCCCGGCAATCGTCCCCTTGGGATAGACGTACGCCAGCCAGTCGCTGATCGCCGTTGTCGTCGAATCGTAATAGGTGAGCATCTCGAACCGGCCGAAAAGCTTCATCGTCGCGCCGTTCGAAAACCGGAACTCGAACGGGTCCGGCTCCGGTTTCGGCTGTTCTTCGGCAAGAGCGAAAATGGGAATCGAGACGAAAAGAAGAGACAACCCGAGAGACCACGATCTGCGGCGCATTTTGCGTTGGCTACGCCCGGTCCGAATGGCTGTCCAGTTTTCGGGGATTCCGGTTTTTCTTCCTTTCTTTCCGTGCCCTTGTTAACTCTTGTCGTATCAAACGAAAGGGGCTTATGTCGACGTCCAAGCGCACACCGTTTCCACGAGTATTTTGGGTTGCCAACTCCATCGAGGTTCTGGAGCGATTCGCCTACTACGGCATCTACTTCGGTTTCGGGATCTACATGCAGCAGCTTGGCTTCTCCCGCGACCGCCTGGGGATCATCCAGAGCATCTTCCTTTTAGTCTCCTACACCGTGCCGGTTTTGTCCGGATCGTTCGCCGACCGGTTCGGGTTCAAGAAGATGTTGATCATTTCGTACCTCGCCTATCTCCCGACGATTCTCTTTCTGATCCTCGCGAAATCGTTCTCCGGGATCGCGCTCACGATGCTCTCGATCGGGTTCGCGGCCGGGATGTTCAAACCGCTCATCGCCGGGACCGTCCGGAGCGTCACCGACGGGACCAACAAGACGCTCGGGTTCGGGATCTTCTACGCGATGGTCAACCTCGGCGCCTCGTTCGGCCCGCTCGTGGCAGGCAAACTGCGCGCCATCTCCTGGGACTACGCCTTCTATTCCGCGGCGGTCGCGATCCTCTTCATGCTGCTGGTCACGATCTTCTTCTATAAAGAGCCTCCGCGGGAACGGGAGGGGACCACGCTCGGTCAAAAGCTCCGGGATATCGGGAGCACGCTGACCGATGTTAAATTCGCCGTCTTTCTCGGGATGCTCGGCGTCTTTTTCTGGCTTCCGTTCTGGGCCTTCTTCAACCTTTGCGCGGTCTATCTCGACAGCGATCTCAACAGCGCAGCCCTCTACGACTTCATCCGCACGTGGGTCGGGGCTCCGGTCGCCGACTTCCTCTCCCACACTGATGAAAACGGGGTTCGTCGGATCCTCGGCGAGACGATCGCGCACACCGGCTGGATCATCATGGTTCTTCAAGTCCCCGTTTCGAAAACGATCGAGAAGTTCCGCGCGCTGCCGACCTTCCTGTCCGGCCTCGCGATGATGGGGATCGGGTTCTTCGTCATCGGATTCGCCCGAGATGCGGGCGTGGGTCTCGCGATTCTCGGGATCGCCCTCTTTGCTTTCGGCGAGATGACCGCCTCCCCGCGGATCCAGGAGTACATCACCTGGATCGCCCCGAAGGAGAAGGCGGGACTTTATATGGGATCGAACTTCCTGGGAACCGCGATCGGCGGCCTCACGAGCGGCGTCATCTACACGACGCTATCCGGATATTTTCGGAACGGAGGCCACCCGGAATATGTCTGGTATGTCCTGGGGGTCCACATGCTCCTCGCCATCGTGGCGATCCTGATCTTCATCCGCGTCGCGGGGGCGTTCGAAGAACGAAGCGAGTGATCGGTCCGTTTTCCCCCTAACCGGCGACCGGCAGATCCGACCAGCGGGTCGTGTAGGAGGGGGATCTCATCCGGGAGAGCATCTTCCACTCCTGCCGGACGCCGCAGGTCCCGAACCGGACGGTGTGCGATCCCATCCGCTCGTTCAGCCGATCGACTACCCTCATGACCTCCGGACGGTTCTTCCCCTCCCCTTCCTTGAGAAGGCTCAACTGGGCGTTCTTCTCGGGAACGAGGCCGGAGAGGATCACGCCGGTCCGTTTGTACGCGAACCCCGGTTTGAAAATATTTTTCAACGCGTCCCCCGCCACGGTGATCAGGGTGTGGGTGGCCGAAGTGCCGGCCAACAGGGCGGTCGATCGTTGATTGAAATACCGGCCGGTCTCCTTGTGCGGGTCGGTTTGGAGGAAGACGGTGACCAGCTCGCAGGAGGATCCTTGTTTCCGCAACCGTTCCGCTGCCGACGTGACGTAGTTGGCCATCGCCTCTTTCAACTCCCCGAGTTCACGGACCGGTCGTCCGAACCCGCGGGCGCAGCAGATCTCTTTCCGGTTCTTACGGACGGTCTCCAGGGGGAGACAGGTCTCCCCGCGAAGCTCGCTCGCGATCCGGCGGCCGACGACCGTCAGGAGTTTCCCGACGATATGCGGATCGGCGTCGCGCAGATCCCGCGCCGTCCGGATTCCGTTCCTCGTAAGCTTTTCCCGGCTTCGGGCACCGACCCCCCAGATCTCCCCGACCGCAACCGTTCCGAGAAGCACGTCTCGGCTCGCGGCGTCGCACAAATCGAAAACCCCGCCGTGTTCCTTCCTTTTCTTCGCAATCTTGTTGGCGACCTTCGCCAGTACCTTCGTCGGACCGAGCCCGACCGAGACCGGGATCCCCACGTGTCTCCGAACCGTTTCGCGAATCTCGTGGCCGTACGAACCGACGTTCCGGAACCCGGTCAGGTCGAGGAACGCCTCGTCGATCGAGTAGACCTCGATCTCCGGGGTGAATTGCGAGAGCGTTCTCATGACCCGGGAAGAGATCTCACCGTACAGGGAGTAGTTGGAGGAAAAGACATGAACGCCGTGCCGTTTCACGAGCGCCCGGATCTCGAAGAACGGAACCCCCATCGGGATCCCGAGCTCTTTGGCCTCCTCGGTGCGTGAGACGACGCATCCGTCGTTGTTCGAGAGAACGACGATGGGCTTTTTCTCCAGGTGCGGCGCGAAGAGTCTCTCGCAGGAGCAATAGAACGAATTACAATCGACGAGGGCGAGAACCGTTCTATGCGAGGCGGTGGATGACATGAACCACGACCCCCCAGATGGAAAACTCCATCCCTTCCCTCACCTCGATCGGGCGGTGCTTGGGGTTTTCCGGCAGCAGGAGGATCCCTCCCTTCCCTTTCTTCAACCGCTTGACCGTGAACTCCCCCCCCACGACCGCGAGCACGACGCTTCCGTTCTCGGCTTCCAGGGAACGGTCCACCACCAGAAGATCGCCGTCGAAGATCCCCGCTCCGGTCATCGAATCGCCTGCGACCTTGACGAAGAAGGTGGCGGCCGGGTGTTTGATCAGGTGCTCGTTTAAATCGAGCTTCCCTTCGATGTAATCCTCCGCCGGGGAGGGAAAACCGGCCGCAACACTCGAGGAACAGAGGGGGAGCCGGACGTTGGAGAGCTTCTTCACCAATTCTCGGCCAGCGTCTCGAAATGCGCCTGCGGATGGGCGCAGGCCGGGCAGGCCCCCGGAGCCTCCGGACCCTCGTGGATGTAGCCGCAATTCCGGCAACGCCACGTGGTCTTCGTCGAGCGCTTGAAGACCGTCCCGTTCTCGACGTTCTTGAGCAACCCCAGGTACCGTTTCTCGTGTTGCTTCTCAGCGACCGAGATGAACTCGAACATCTTGGCCACCCCCGGGAACCCCTCTTCTTTCGCGATCCGCGCGAACTCGGGGTAAAGCTCCGTCCATTCCTCGTGCTCCCCGCCGGCAGCTGCCTTTAAATTTTCAGCGGTGCTTCCGATCTTCCCCGCCGGGAACGTTGCCATGATCTCCGTCATCCCCCCTTCGAGATAGTTGAAGAACCGTTTGGCATGCTCCTTCTCTTGGTTGGCGGTCTCCTCGAAGATGTCGGCGATCTGGACGTACCCCTCCTTCCGCGCGGCACTTGCGAAATAGGTGTAGCGGTTCCTCGCCTGCGATTCCCCGGCGAACGCTTTGAGTAGGTTCTTCTCGGTCTTGGTTCCTTTAATGGTCGGCATGACCTCGATCTAGCACGGGGTGATCCGAACGTCGATTCTAGAGAGGCTGGAACGCAGCCCGATGGCGAACCTGGATCTTCCAGATATCGCAGATCGCGAGAATTGCTGCGCCCGTCGCTGCAAGGGAGGCGGCGGAGATGGCGACCGACGTCCCCCCGCTTTCGGGCGCACCGGCCACCCCGACGGCGGCAACAACCCCTCCGACGATCAGTGCCGACGCGATCAGTGCGAGAGCCGGCTTGGGAGCACGGTTCATCACATCTTCCAATTCGACAAGAAATCGACCGGTCGGGCTGTTCCGATCGACCGGAACGAGAACCGGCGTGTAGTTCGGTCCAAACGGAAGCGGAACGAAGATCGGTGGCTTGAGCGTCTGACGATCGTTGCTCCGTTTTTCAAGAACCTCTTCCCACGGTTTCTCACCGAGAGGTGGAACGACTAACTTCTTCGACGGGTCGGCGGCCGGATAGCAGTCGACGAAGATGAACGGGGCATACTCATCCCAAGTCATCTCCTGTTTCAAAACTTGAACCGTTACACCCTCATGCTCGGCAATGGTCTCCGTGATTTGGGACCGCCCGAACGTGCGACACCAACTCCTCCCCGACGTCATGCAAATCGAGTGAGAGGGATAGAGCACGTAGTTGGAGACCGGCCGACCGGTCGTGAACGGATCCGCGAATTGCGACAGGAAAGAGACGTGACAATCGAACATGTACTGCACTTCTTGGGCGCCGACAGAAGATGAAAACACCAGGATGAAAACGGCAAAAAGTGCTCGGATCGCGCGAAGAACCACGAAAGGTAGCGTCGCAAGATCCATACCCCGCCCAAGCGGGATGGATACTTAGTTTTTCGTTTGATATCGGTCATTTATATGACAACCGTTAACTCTCCGGACAAATAGATGGGACACTCCCGTCGCTCTTGAACCGTCTGAGCTGGCCTACCAGCTTATTCTGGACAGATTCCGAGATGCGCAAGAAGTTCATAAAGAGCAAACTTTTGTTCAGTCGCTTTCGCTCGAAACTCGCATAACCGCTTGATTTTAATGAATTTTAACTTGGCATGGTTCCTGCTTTTATCATCAGGAAGAACAGATGAAACAGGCAACCAACATAAAAATCCTGCTCCTGATGTTGACCCTAACTTTGACCCTTGGCCTCTTTGCCTGTGGCAGCCAAATAAACACACCTTCCCCCAACTCTCTCGAGGGCGGATCCGCCCCGGCCGCAGTTCTCCCCCAGAACCTCCTTACCGATCCCGTGGCGGCGGTGGGATGCGACACCCTTTGCTTCAATACCTGTGGGGGTGCAGCGGGCGCCAATGATTACAATCGCTTTGACCCCTGCATGAATCGCTGCACCGTCAACTGCCTGACGACCGGCAGCCAAATCTAGGCTCAAGTTCCGCCTTGCGTCGAAGCAGAACCATCCTATAATCCAGTTCGCTTTCTCCGTTCGAACTGAAACGAGCTCTTGCGTGAAAGAAAGTTTCGAACGTCTCAGATTTTTCCCAGCTACAGAAGGAGTCTGTATGAATTCCCTTGCGATCTGCGCCGTCGCCGTTCTTTTCTCTTTTGCGGTTTCGAATGCCGCAACCGTGCCAGCGAACACCGAAACTTCTCCTCCCCCACCACAGACAGCAGGGACGACGGGAACGACAGGAACCACGGGGGTTGATCCAGACACGTTCCCAAAGGACATGCCGAACAAACTCCCCGAAGTGGCTCAGAACGTCTCGGGTTCCAGCGGAACGTTTTCGTACTCGGTTCCGATCTCCGTCCCTTCGTATTACGGCATTCAACCGAGCCTGGCGCTTTCGTATAACTCCGCCGGCGGAAACGGTCCGGTCGGCGTCGGCTGGTCTTTGTCGGGCTACAGCACGATCGAACGGAAAGGGCCGTGGCATACGCTGCCACAGTACGACGCTACGGATGTCTACTATCTGGATGGTGAAGTCCTCTCCCGCTGCAAAGACCAGCTGGCAAAAAGCCCGACCTGCAAGAACGTAGATGCGTTCGGAGGAAATTCCGAAAAGCATTACTCCCCGCTGAACGAATCGTTTCAGCGCGTGGAAAAGAATGAGGATTACGGAACCTGGATCGTCTGGCGGAAGGATGGGACCAAAGCTGTTTACGACAGCATTTGTAGAGCAAAGAACGGCCAGACGTTCCGGTGGGGACTGGAGCGGGTCGAGCATCCGAACGGCGCGATTGTTGTATATCAGGCCGACTGTACGGAAGGACTGCAGAAGGTCGGATACGATGGAATCCCGTTGGAGTGGGTATCCCAGCCCACCCTTGCGCTCCCATCCGCAAAGATCAAAGTCTCTTTTGATTATCCAAGTGATTATCCAAGCCGTCCCGATCCTGTCTATTTCACCGACGCAACACAGGTTTTAACCACTGCGGGGAGACTCTCCACTGTTACCGTGAAGATCAACGGAATCACGGCTTCCACGTACAATCTTACCTACGACCCGAGCAAAGTCAGCGGCCGCTCCCTTTTAAAAACCGTGACCCAGGTTGGGTCGGACGGATCGACGCTCCCGCCAACGACGTTCGAGTGGTACGAGAACGATCAGACCGGCGCGATGTCTCTAACGGATGTCACGGGCGGTTCCCCAGGAACCTGGGCAGGAGAGTACCGCCAAGTGGCGACGGGGGATTTCAACGGCGACGGCCGGAGTGATCTTCTGCTCAAGAGTTCGATCTTCGATAAGACCTACCTGGCCCTTGGGACCCCCGACGGCGGATTCACATTGAGAGACATCACGGAGCATCCCTGTCCCACCTGCAAAGATGGAAGAATGAACAGGTGCAAATGGATGGCGGGAGTGACGGGGCAGATTCTTACGGGAGATTTCAACGGCGACCGCCGGACCGACATCCTTCTCCAACCGGCACGATCGACAATAGATGGTGCAAATGTAATTCCGAACTGTGACGGAGGGCCCGATTTTCGCCCCTGGCTTCTCCTCTCCTCGGGCGACAACACCATTTTCCTGCCTGCGGAGGACGCGAGCCGAAGCATTTGGAACCTGGGAGATCAATTCAGTTATGGGGATGCCTGGATTTGTAATCAGCAGCCGCTAAACACGTCGTTCTGGTGCACGAACAACGTGGAGAACTGGGACGCTTTCAATTGGGAGATTGTGACGGGGGATTTCAACGGCGACCGCCGGACCGACCTCCTGGTGCGAAACAGGTCTTTCGGGCGACTGAGTGGGTCGGGCACGGTTTTTCTCGCTCTGAACGGACCGTCGAACACGTTCCGTGACAAACTTTTTCAGGTGGGTAGCGGATCGGGCCTGCTGGGATCCTCGTTGAACGGAGCGTGGAGGACCCATGCATGGATCCCCGGTGACTTTAACGCGGACGGGGTTACCGACATCCTCTTGAAAGAGGAAAGCGATTGGGACAATTTAAGCGCCTCGGACAGTTACCTAATTTTGATCGGCGTTCGCGGGATCGGCTCGAAGGTGTTGGAGAACCCGCTCGGGAGTTCCAATCCGAAATACCACAACTTAATTCCGGGCGACTTCAATGGAGACGGTCTTCTGGATCTCTTGGTTCAGAAAACTCCCAGTACTCTCTCATCCGGGAACTATCTCCTGACCAACCAAGGGGGGGGTGTCTTCGAAGGGAGCAAT
This sequence comes from Pseudomonadota bacterium, assembly GCA_043809315.1. Classification (GTDB taxonomy): domain Bacteria; phylum Bdellovibrionota_G; class JALEGL01; order JALEGL01; family DATDPG01; genus JAZDDX01. The sequence continues at coordinate 57,779 of JAZDDX010000024.1, read as the reverse complement.
AATAATCTTCCGAGTGTCGATCTTCTTTCTTCAAACGACATCTACTGGCACGAGCGGGCGATTCAGGTGGGAGATGTCAACGGCGACGGAAAAGCGGAGGCGATTCTCCAAGCTCCCAACACCGATGTGGGCGATCCCTGGATCCATATCGTCCGCGTGATCGGCAGCAACGAGATTCAAACCCTCTCTGGCGACAGTTTTTCGAGCAACTACAAACGGATCAGCGCGGGAGACTTCCTAGGGAGAGGCACGACCGATCTGGTCGGGCGAGCTGTGCATAGCTCTACCCAGTCCAAGACGTATCTTCTCCAATCCAACGCCTCCAAGGACGTAATTCATCTCATCACAACACCGCTCGGGGGAAAAACGGAGATTTCGTACACGCCGTCCACCGCGTGGCCCGGGAATCAGGTCGGGTTACCGGTGGTCCAGACGGTCCAGACAGTATCGGTCTTTGACGGGAGAAACTGTGTGTATGGAGGCGCCTGTAATTATCCGTCGGTAACCGAGTACAGCTACGAAGGGGGAAAGTACGATTTTGTTCGGAAGAAGTCGTTGGGTTTCCAAAAAGTGATCGTTCGCCTTCCCCAGACCCAACAGGAACTGGCAAGTACTGAAGAACTCCCGACATATGTCGAGACCGAATACCACCAGGGCTTCCACAGTGCCGGCCGGCCGATCGCAACCACGTACTGGCAAGGATATCCGAGAGGGACTCCCCTCCAAGAGACCGTGTACGGATATTGCGAGCTGTGGGGGATCTACACCTGGACCACCGGCGGAGGGGGTGGATTCATTCAGAGCGCTACGGCTCCCGGCAGCGGAGGGGGGAGCGGCGGTGGAGGCGGGACCACGGTCCGTTACAGCGATCCTTACTGGTCTCTTTTCGTGCCGTCCGATGTCCGGCAATGGTATTTCGGAAAGGAGGCAAGCGCCTCTTCCAACCCACTAACCATGACCCGGACGGAGACGATCTACGACGTATGCAGTAACGCCGGAAACTTCGGCAACGTCCTCCGCCAGAAGGACTACGGTCTTTGGTCCCAAAGCTTAGACAATCCCGCGGACGATCAAACCACAGTCTATACGTACGAGACGAAGAACAACGCGACTACCTATCGCGTGGATCGCGCCATCAAAACAGAGGTCATGAAGGGGACGACAACTCTCGTGGGACCGATTTCGAAGGCGGAAAACGCCTATTTTCAGGAGGGTGAAGGGGACGGAAAAGTCGGAAATATAAAAAGCCAGAAGACTTATGTCTACGAACGGAACGGGGACGCCTGGTCTGTTGTCAAAGATACGACAAGATCCTTCGACTACGATGTCTACGGCAACCTGACCAAGGAGGTGAACGAACTCGGCTTCCCGACGTTCCATGCGTACGACAAGACGTACCATCTCTTCCTGACCTGCTCCGTTCAGAATGCCTACAACTTGCTGTCGTCGCTGACGCCGGCGATGGATCCGGGAGATTGCGATCTATATCGACCGAACCCTCTTTCCAATTTCACTAAGGAAGGGGCTACGAACCGTGGAAACATCGTTGCGACAACGATCTACAAGGATCTTTGTGGAGCACCCTCGTCGGTCAAAGATCCGAACGGCCAAGAAACCAAAACCGACTATGACGGTTTCTGCCGAGAAACGAAGGTGACCGATCCGTTCGGCGAGTACCAACAGACCTCTTACCTAAACTTCGGAAACCCGGCGATTCAACACACAAAAACCACCGGACCGATTCCTCAAGCCGCCCCGGGAAAAACCAACGGCAGAACTTGGACCAAAGCATACATGGACGGTTTTGGAAGAAATTATTGGACCGAAAGTGGGAGCAGTGCTTCCGGCAGCAAGATTATCGTTTCACAGACCGCCTACGACTCGCGGGGACTCGCACGAGCGAAGTCGAGACCTTACGAGTCCGGAGAGTCTCCGGTCTACAGCTTCGTTCTGTACGACACCCTGAACCGTCCGATCAAACTCCTCTATCCCGACAACGCCAATGTTCGGGCCGATTATGAGTACCAACCCCAGAGTTCTTCAAGCCTGGCGTTTTTGAAGACAACGTACTGGGATGAGGAAAGTCATGAAACCAGCGACATCTACGACGCGCGGGGAAAGATCGTCACGCACACGGAAAATCTGGGAACGACCGCTCTCCCCGTGAAGTACGAGTTCGATTCGCTGGGAAATCTGAAGAAGATCACCGACCCGACGGAAAAGAACGTCACCGAGACCTGGTTCGACTCGCGCGGCTTGTTGACGAGAGAGCTCGATCCCGACCGGGGAGAAACCAACTTTACATACGACAACCGAGGACAGCTAACGCGTGCGGAAGACAATCAAAATCAGAAAGTCGAATATGGCTACGACCCGATCGGAAGGAAGGTTGAAAAGAAACTTTTCCCTGACAAGAACAGCTCTTCGTACACGGGAAGCCGATGGGCCTACGACCAGCAGCGATCGGGGTATTTCAATCTCGGGCGCTTGACTCAAATGGTCGATCCGCATGGGGAGGAGCTTTACAACTACGACGCCCTGGGAAGACTCCGGACCACGAATCGGAAAGTGGGGTTGACCTGGTACGCCTTCTCCCAGGCGTACGATAAAAGCGGGCGGGTGGTGCTGAAGGACTACTATCTGGGAAACATCCCGTTCAACTACAGCTACGGCTACGATCCTCTGGGTCGCATGAACTACGTCTCAGGGGCGATGGAGTCGGCGGATTACTATGCCGACGGGCAGATCAAGGAACAGGTGTACGCGAGCCCGAACCCCAACAAGACCACGTATGAGTACGACAACGCGCGTGGATGGCTGACCAAGATCTGCACACAGAAAAAGACGGAGGCCAAGAACACCTGCTCGGTGCAGAACCTCGACTACGGCCGTCCCAACCGCAACAAGGAGGGGATGTTGACCGTCCGGGGTCCCTGGCGCTTCACGTACGACTCGCTCCACCGCCTGACCGATGCGGTTTACAACGGCAACACCGGCGATCCGAACACGGAGTATTACAAGTACGATTCGATCGGAAACCTGACCGAGAAGAAAGTGGGTAGCCTGACCCGAACGATGACGTATCCGTCGTCCGGTTCGGCGATCCCTCACGCGGTGAAAACGGTTTCAGGAGTGAGCGGGACTTACGGCTACGACTTGAACGGAAACATGACAACCCACTGGGACGTCGCCAAGAACAGTCCCGCCACGATCCGATACGACGTCGAGAACTACCCGGTGGAGCACTGCAAGGCGCTCTTGGGGACCGGCGAGGCCTGCCCCGCAGGCTTGGGCACGACGTTCACGTATGACGGGAACAGTCAGCGGCTCAAGCTCTCCACCCCGACCAAAACAACGTTGTATCTAGAAGGAGGTCTCGTCGAGATTCCACAGTGAGAGGGAGAATGGCCAAGAAACCGAGAACCTTTCTTCCGTTCCTGGTCGGGCTGACGTTTTCAGCTTCGGCTGCTTACGCCTCGCCAACGATCTACGTCATGGGGCCCACGGGACCTCTGCAAGAGGTCTTCGCCAACGCCACGACTCAAACCGTCTGCACGAGTTCCGGGACCGCGTCCGGAACGCTCGCTCTCAATAAGATGAAAGCCAAAGCGGTTGCATCGGCGGGCGGCACCACGAGCACCCAGACCTGCACCCAACAAACCACCACGACGTACGACAAGGTCTGGCTCCATCCCGACTACCAAGGCTCGGTCCATCTCGTTACCAAACCCGATGGATCGCCTGCGCTAACGACGACTTACAAGCCGTATGGCGAACCGCTCTCCAAAACGGGAGGCTATGCCGAATCTCTGAGCTACACGGGACAGAGGCAAGATTCGTCCACTGGGCTCTTTTATCTCCACGCGAGATACTACGATCCTGCGCTTTCGAGATTCATCTCTCCCGATCCGATCACGCCGGGAAAAGAGATCGTCAAACTCAACCACTACGCCTACGCCGACAACGATCCGGTCAACAAGACGGACGTGAGCGGAATGCAAGGGGAAGAGAAGAAGGATCCCTCCTCAGACCTAGGCCGGACGACGTTGGACTTTTCTGTCGGCACGAACCGAGAACGAGGGGTAGTCCTGGGAATTCAGCTCACCTTCGACAGCCCGAAAGCTCTTTTTACGAGCCCGCTGTTCCCCGGACCCACTGTCGCTGCTCTAGGGAATCTCATGACACCTTTAGCCACGGCTCCGGCGGTGCCGTACGTAATAATGAATGAAACCCCCGGGCTCGAGTATCTGGACACGGCGGTTCACGAGGGGTCCCACGCTCTGGCCAGCCTCGTTTTGGGGGGCGGGTACGAGAAGATCGAGTTCAATCCCGAGTCCGGCGCCGCCGGAATGTTCACCGGCGAGAAAGCCCTCGAGGGGTGGAAACACACAGCCATGCTCGCCGCTCCCTATGCAGTCGACACCGGAAAACTCCTGGGGCTGACTGCCCTCGCTCGAAGCGGATCGTTGGATTTTGGCTCCAAGAATACGACATTTGGTAACGCGATGGGAGCGTTGGCCGGTCTGTCCGTGGGGGCATCCCTCCTGAACTACGTGATCAATTCACAGGGTTCGACGAGCGACATTGCTCGCATCTCCCAAAACACTGGAATCGACAAGAACATTCTCACGACCGCCGGAACCGCTTTGAATTTTGGAATCGGCTGCCTCTTTTACTGTGCGATGGCGAGAAAATGATTTCGGGGGACACCATCCGTAATTTATGAAAACGAATTATCGAAACAAGTTTCCTGTTTGGGCCGCAATTCTCTTCTTCCACACCCTTTCCCATGCTGCTGCAACGATCTACGTGATGGGACCGACGGGACCTCTTCAAGAGGTCGTCGCCAACGCCACGACTCAAACCGTCTGCACGAGTTCCGGGACCGCGTCCGGAACGATCGCGCTCAATAAGATAAAGACCAAAGCGGCTGCATCTGCGGGCGGCACCACGGGCACCCAAACCTGCACCCAGCAAACCGTCACGACGTACGACAAGGTTTGGCTCCATCCCGACTATCAAGGCTCCATCCATCTCGTTACCAAACCCGATGGATCGCCAGCGCTAACGACGATTTACAAGCCGTATGGCGAACCACTTTCGAAAACAGGAAGCCATATAGAGTCGCTGAGCTACACCGGACAGAGGCAAGATTCCTCGACCGGCCTCTTTTATCTTCACGCAAGGTATTACGATCCCGCGCTTTCGAGATTCATCTCTCCCGACCCGATCACGCCGGGAAAAGAGATCGTCAAACTGAACCACTACGCCTACGCCGACAACGATCCGGTCAACAACACAGACGTAAACGGGATGCAATCGACGGCTGTTGCCTCGTCTACCGGTGTTGGCGGGTTAACTCCACAGCAGTTGTTGGAGATAAAGGCCGCAGGAGGGATGGGTTATCTTGCAAGGAGCTCGATAACGCCTGAACTGAAACAGGGTGCGGCGCCGCAAGCTCCCGGTCCTTTCGATGCAAAGAATCTCTACGAAAGAGAGATGAACGCCAGGCAGTGGACCAAATTCGAGGTAATCGGAACGATTGCTTCGTTGGCCGTTCTGCCGGAGGGAGAAGGGGCCGTTTATCTGAGTAAAGCATTGCCGGAAGTGAACGAACTGAGCAAGATTGCCGCCCGAGCTACAAGGGAGGTGAAGGAGGCGGGCGGCGTATGTCGCCATTTTTGCATAAAGGCCGGCGCCAGAGCTGCTACGAAAGGATATCTCCCTACCGTCCACGCAGCAGCAAATACTGAGAAAGAGATAGGGCACGCCATTCTTGAGCTCTGGTCCTCCAAAACGGGGAACACATACTGGATGGATTGGACCAACGTACGTATTGGAGGGCAGGAGGTGAAAGAGGCCATATTCAGTCTGAAGGTTCCGGGAGGTGTCCAGGCGGAATACCCGGTGGCACCCTTTTGGTCGGACGTCTTGAAAGTAGGGGAGCGTTCCAAGCTTGGCAAATGGTGATGCTGCTGCCGGGGACATAATACGAATTCAAAAAGAATGGCCATGAAATCAAGAATCCTTTTTTCGTTTCTGATGGGACTGACGTTTTCCGCTTCGGCTGCTTACGCCGCCGCCACGATCTACGTGATGGGGCCGACCGGACCTCTTCAAGAGGTCGTCGCCAACACCACCACCCAGACCGTCTGCTCCACATCCACAACGACCCCCGGCACGATCAGCAGGAAGTGGACAACCAAAGCCGCGGCTCCCGGCGGCACACAGACCACTTGTACTCAACAAACCGTCGCGACGTACGACAAGGTTTGGCTCCATCCCGATTACCAAGACTCAATCCATCTCGTCTCTAAACCCGATGGATCGCCAGCGCTAACGACGACTTACAAGCCGTATGGCGAACCACTTTCCAAAACGGGAAGCTATGCCGAATCGCTGAGCTACACGGGACAGAGGCAAGATTCGTCGACCGGTCTTTTTTATCTCCACGCAAGGTATTACGATCCTGCGCTTTCGCGCTTCATCTCCCCCGATCCGATCACGCCAGGAAAGGAGATTGTAAAGCTCAATCACTACGCCTACGCCGACAACGATCCAATCAACAACACGGATGTGAGCGGGATGCAGAGCGACCCGACGTGGTCGTTCTCAACCGCCGCCGCGTCGACGTATGTCGCTCAACCATGTCCGAAAGGCACGGATTGTAACCCGATCGAACTCCCGGGCGTGACGGTTGAAGCAAAGGCACCGACCATCGTAGAAGAGATGTCGGTCGATTTTGCCACACGCATGGCCGTGGATCCGAAGTTCCGCGCGAACATGAACCTGGCCATGGGCGCTACGAATCCTCTTTATGGTGCCACCGGGCAAGCGGCTAGCAGGATCCTGAGTCATTTCGAAAGGGCTGGAGTGAGGGAAGCGTCGATCGTCGAGAAGACGCCGATCAATTGGGTCGGAGCAAAACAGGATGTGCTGGAGAAAGTCGCCGAGATGAAGGGCGCGGTCGAAAGAATGGGAACGTGGAAGAGGGAGGTTAAAGTACTCCCTATGATGATGACCCACGAGACGGAGTTCTTTGATAAGGCGCTTAACAACACACCGATCATCGCCCCCGTGGGAGTGCAGATCTACAGGGGGAAGCCATTTTATTCCGCACCGCTCACGGCTGGAAATCTCGACGCCGTCAAAGCCTCCTTGAACACGTTTTTCGGCGGAGGCGAACACATGTGGATGCAAGTCGGCAAGCCCCTGTCACCCCAGGAATTCATCAAGAAATATTACCCGTAGTCGTGGACAATCGAGAATGAAGCGCGAATCCATTCTGGTCGCCTGCTTGCTCTCCGCCTGCGTTCCGTCTCGTCCCGCGCCACCACCGTCCGCACAACACTGTCTCTCCCAACAAGAAATCGACCACGAGCTTGCGGCCGTCCGCGACTTTCTCACCCACTTTTCGGAAGGAATGAAAGAGGCTCCGGCCTTGCTTCAAGAAAACCACTGCTGGAAAGCCGTCTTTCTCCTGAACCAGACAATGGAGGTGGTCATCTATCGCGACCCCCTCCATGCGAGCGCACCGTCCGCGTTCATGATCGGCGACCGGGTACAGCCGTCGGCAGACGATGGCCCCTGCCTCCTGGAAGCTACGAAAACAATCCACACCCTGGCCGAACCCACAGCAAAGACGGTCTTCGAAGAATTTCGAAAAACCCGCCCCTGGGCCTGGAACGATCTCGACATCGGCCCCCTCCGCTGGATCCGCTGCCGAAAACCCAAGGGAGATCTCGACCTGGAATTCCTTCCCTACGCCGTTCACGAACTGACACACGCCCTTCGCCGAAACTCCTGCCTCTTCTTCGCACCCCATCGCAACACGCTTTGCTTCGATCTTGGAGCCGACCTCCCTTCCGCTTCGATCCCAACCCTCCCCCCCCTTGCCGCAAACGATCCGATCCACGCGAGAAAGCTCCAAGAGACCCAGGAGATGTATTTCTCCAACCCGAAAATCAATCTTCTCTCCCTCTTGGATGAACTGAACGCCTATACGAACGACCTCAAAACGATGCGTGCTCTCGTTTCTCGGTACGGGGAGAAGCTGGTGTTCCCCAAAGATCGACCGATGATTCTCCTTCCACTTTTTCTTCGCCACACGGCGAGATACGTCGTCGACCTCCGACATTCGAATCCGACTCTTTTTGGGCGATATCTCGCCCCGCGTACCCCCAACCGGATCGGGCTGGAGGTCTTGCTTCGGGAGGCCGAAACCGCATTTTCAAAACAAAAGAACCTCTTTGATTTTGAGTCCACCGCCTGGGCCGAATATCTCCGCCTCAAAGACGAGATTTGGTAGAAGAACAGGAGGGGCCTACCTGGAACCCGGTCGAAAGTTCGCGAGCTCCTTCTGGAACTTCTCGTCGGCCAGGAGCCGACGTGCGATCTCGTCCCCCAGCTTCTTCCCGGCTTCAATGGAGGTAAGTTTTGATCGAGATAGCATCCGGCTTGAGCCAACCCAGCTCGGCACCGAGAAGGTTCGGCGCGACGGACAGAAGCGCGAGACCGAGTGCAAGAAACCGACGGAACCGTTTCATCCGAACCTCCCGTGAAAATCGGGTGCTTCTATACCAATTTTCTGGGAACCCAACGATACTTTCCGAGGTCGATCGTCCCGTCGCTCCGAAACACAATTCTCTCCGATTCCAGGAGGTGTCGTTGAAGCCCTGCGGGCGCATCCGGAAGACGGTCGGTGGAACAGCCTCCCGATGCATTCACGACCCGATGCCAATGGACCCCTTTCGGGGAGTTGCGCATGGCCCACCCGACGGCCCGCGCCGACAGCCTCTTGTGCAAAAGGTTTGAGATCTGACCGTACGTCATCACGCGCCCTCGCGGAATCCGTTTCACCCAGGCGTAAACGAGGTCCGACACGGATCTTGGAGCACGAACATTCGTGAGCTTCTGTTTTTCCTGCCGTGAGAGCCGCTTGATTTCCGCCTCGCGCCGTAACGCGTTCCCCTTGGAGGGACACCGCTCCACGTAGACGATCTTCATGGGGGCCTGCGTCCGAAAGAACTTCGCCCCCTCCCCGTTCCGGTGCTGGGCGAGTCTTCGTTCGAGATCGGAGGTGATTCCGGTGTACAGGAACCGGCGATCGGTCTCGATCATGTAGACGAACCACGATGGAGAGTTTTTTCGAATCTACAACACCCGGTAGTCGATATCGATGATCGAACCGTTTTGCCCCGCGTAGTCCAGCAGGACCGCATTTTCCCCGGACAGATACTGGAACGTCACGGCGACGCCGTCCACCTTCACTTTGATGCTGAGCGGGTTGACGAAGCTCCGGGTCAAAAAGAATTTCCGCTGGAGCTTCGCGACCGCCGAGTTGATGGCATTCCCGAAGTTCCGAAGACCCGGCCGGTAGTCTGCGGCACCGAAATCCATGGAAACCCCGTTGGATGCTGCAATCACGTCCAGGTATCCGTACCCCATTTCCCACTCCCACGAATCGTACAGATTGGTCGAGACGGGAGAGGTATAGACCAGACCATCGAACTGGACCGGGTCGTCCCCTTTGACCCCCTTCGCCGCGGCGAACAGATCCGAGCCGGCAATCCCGTCCGGGCAGTACGTATCGTGGAGAATCCTCTCGGCCGAGGGAATCCAGGGCGGTTTGGAACTCTCCGAGGGATAGATCGCGCAGATGTCGTTTTCATCGGTCAAGAAGATCACCACCAACGCCGCCCCTGCGTTCAGGAAGCCGCGACCCTTTGCTTCGGTGACCAAGGGATCCGTGAAAAAACGCTTCACCGAGTACATCCCCAGCTCCCCGCTATCCTGCGGATTGGGCGCAGGCTGATCGGGAGGGGGCAAGGCCAGCGTCGCGGCGAGTTGGGTCTGAAGGTCCGCCATTTCTGTCAAATTGGATAGCTGAGCACTCAGGACGTACGGATTCGTTCCGATTCGGTAGAGGTGTCCCGACCCTTCGTACCCGCCGTTCGGAGCTGAAGATCCCCACGCCAGAATGAAAGCCACATTCACGCTGCCGATATTCAAGAACTCCCCGACAAACGTGGAAAAAGCCTGGGAGAGCTTTTCCCGAGCCGGCACCATCGAACTCGAGCTATCCAACACGAACAGAGCATCCACCTTTCCCTCGGTCGGCTGCTCTGTCTGCGTGTACGGACCGTCCGCCACGGGGGTTCCCACTTCGGCCGGGAGCGGCGTCGGTGTCTCGGGCGGCGTCGGTGTCTCGGGCGGCGTCGGTGTCTCGGACGGCGTCGGTGTCTCGGGCGGCAACGGCGTTGGGGTCGTCGAATCCTCGGTTGAGGAGGTTCCCCCTTGACTGGAAGCGCTCGATTTCGTTCTTGAACTGATGGAGCAATTCGAAGCTAGTAAGAGAACAAATGCCAATGTTATTAATGCCTTATGATTCATTCTTCAACCCCTACCACTCGCCGGACTTTTTATAGCACAGTGCGCTAATAAATGCATCTTTTTTGACCCGTCCGTGGCCTCTTTAGGCATGCCTCCGGCCAAAAAAAAAGACCCCCGGAAAGGCGCCTCTGGACCGGGTTTATCGCGCGAAAAACCAGGGGGCGGCGAACTTGGCTTTGAAACGAGGGATCGAATCGTGAAGCGTGATTCCGATCCGCCGGAGCCGATACGGATCCCATCCCCCCTTCCGGTTCACCCCCACCTCGGTTGTCACGGCGTAGCGGTACCCCGCTTCTCGAACCTCTTTCACCACCTCGTCGTTCAACGAGAACGCACGCCCCACTGGGTAGGCGAACGCTAGGACCGGTCGTCCCAACCTCTCTTCCAACGTCCGCTTGCACTCCGTGACTTCGCTCCGCACTTCTCCCTGATTCAGTTTCGAGAGAATCGGGTGATTCACGCTGTGACCTCCGAAGCTCACCCCCTCGGAAGCCATCTCCGAGATCTCCTCCCAGTTCAGGATCGAACGGGAAAGCGATCGGACATCCAGGCCGGCCACGGAACATAATTTTCGAACCGCCTCTTTCCGCTCTTCATCGCGCATGTGCTTCAGACGTTCCAGCTCCCCCTGCGCCTCCACTTCCTGAACCCCTGATCTTTCGAGAACGAACGTCACGAGATCCCACCAGAACGGTTCCTGGGAGCCGACCAGACCGGTCACCAGGAAAATCGTGGCGGGAATCCGGTAGCGGCGGAGCGTCGGAAAGGCGTGAAGGTAGTTGTCCAAATACCCGTCGTCGAACGTGACGAGGACGGCGCGCGGGGGGATCTCCCCCTTTTCGTTCTCGATCCGCGCCAGATCGTCAAAACCGATGGGAGATGCGATACGCGAGATCCACCGCATCTGTTCGTCGAACTCTTCCGGGGTCGTGCTGATCACGCGGTCATTCAAGTGCTTGTGCGTTCCCGGCACGGCCACGCGGTGGTACGTCAGAATCGCGAGACTCCGTTTGTGAATGATCTTAGCCAACGGATCCAGCGCCCCGAGAAGATCAAAGGCCGGAGCGATCCTGCCGCGGAGACTCATGCCGGCTTCCTCCATCGGGGGACGAGCTGGTAGTCGCGGTACTCCCCGGCGTCCCCCCCCTTGCCGTCCATCGCGGCGCGCGCAATGTTGTGCATCTCGCGGGCACTCACATAATGAAGGCGGAACCGTTTCCCGTCGTTGTACCGTCCCTCCAATTCATCCAGAAGCGAGTCCATCGCTCCGCCCAACAGAGCCTCGTGGTTCCGCTCGGCACAGCCGTGCGTGTAGAGCTTGATGAACCGCCACTCCGGCCTGCCGGCCACACGGGCTGAGTGCTTCAGCCACAACGGGATCCGCCTCGGATGGGGCGGGTTCCCCGCCGAGAGGTCGCCGTTCTCGATCCGCGGCAGGAGTCCGAACTTCCGGCGCTCCCAATCCAGACCGAGCGGCCCTGCAAACAGCATGAAATCGTCCGGCCGGAACCTTCCGACCGATGCCTCGATCCCACGCGCGTGCGGTTTCGGACCTTTCTTCTTCGGGTCCGCGAAGAAGATCCGGTTGATCGTCGGGATCTGTGTCTCCGAAGGGGCCGAGGGGAACGTGAAATCGCCGTAACAGCCGGTCTCGATCAGCACCTCGAGTTCGTCGTCCACTCCGCACGTGTCGTCCCCGGGGCCTGAATTCGCGAGCGCCCAATCGCCGTGAATGAACCCGTACCGCGCCTGTCGCGACCCACGCTCCGAGCTCAAGAGCCTCCAACCGCTCAGGGACTCCTGAAACGCGAGGAGCTTCGCTTTCAACCCTTCGCGCGTGTCGTGGCCGTGGTGAAGGTGGATCTCGACCTCTCCCAACCCATTGTCCGCGAAACCGGCCAGTGCTTCGATCCACTTCGGACGGAACTGTTCCGCCGCGAAGAAGAACGAGTGAACCGGTCCTCTCCCGTCGGCATCCCGGTGCCGGGCCGCCAACTTGGGGAATCGGTCCGACCAGATATCGACGCGCCGATCCCCCACCGTCTCCGAATCGGTTTGCCACAGCGGTTCGTAGTGATCGGCCACGCAGAAGAGCAGGTCGATGATCTTCCCCTTCGGGAGCACGCCGCGGAACCGGAATTCATCCCGAACGTAACTCCCCAGCCAGAGGTGAACGTGCCGAATCATCCATCCACCGTTCGTGCGGTCGGCTTCCAGGCCACCTGATGCAGGCCGAGCCAGAACCGGAGGAAGCCGGTGAGAAGCGCCGCGTTCATCGCCACGAACAGAAACGGCAGACCGAAGATCCAAAGTGGTTTGTTCCACCGGTTGCGCAGCCACCCCATGACCGCCAGCGCATAGAATAAAATCTGCAGGGACAACGTCACGACATACGGATGGCACGGGCATCGGCCGGCCTCGGACAGGAGCGCCAAGTTCGCGCCCATGGCCAGAAGCAGGGTGAACGGGACCGCCCACCGAACCACCTTGTGAGACCAGAGGGAGAACGCGAGCATCCCGAAACGGGGGGAAAGGAGATGCCGGATCAGGGGCATGGCCTGCGCGCACCCGGTGCCGATCCGGACCCTTCTCCGGAACTCGCCCCGGGGATCGACCGGATTCCGCTCCAACGCGACGGCCTCCGGATCGAACGAGGTCCTATACCCTTTTCCCCGGATGAGAAGAGGGATCACGAAATCTTCGATGATCGTGTCGCCCGGGATTTCCGGGAACAGCTTCCTGCGGACAGCGTAGATCCCACCGTTCGCACCCAGAACCGCTCCGAAACGACTCTCCAGCATCTTCAAGATCGTTTCAAATCTCCAGTAGGCCCCTTCGTTCTGAAGGGTTCCGTCGGACGCCGTGAGGCGCAACTCCCCGCAGACCACCCCCACCTCCGGATCGCAGAAATGCCGGATCAGCTTCTTGAGCGAATCGTTCTCGAAGAAGGTGTTCGCGTCGCTGAAGACCAGAATCTCCCCTTTCGCCTCGGGGACCAATTTCTTCAAGACGCCGATCTTTCCGCTTCGTTCCGTGTAATCGAAGACCCGCACGCGTGAATCGCTTGACTGGCGGACGATCTCCACGGTCCGATCCCCCGAGGCATCCGACCCGATCAGGAGTTCCATCCGGTCGGACGGGTAATCGAGTCCGAGGGTGTTCTCGATCTTTTTCGTAAGAACCCCTTCCTCGTTGTGCGCGGCGGTCACGAACGAAACGTGCGGGAGACGGTCCGGGGAAAACCCCTCTTGGTCCGAAACCCTCCGTTTCTTGCGACGGATCAGGTATTCGAGATCGTCCCAGCCTCCCGCCACGAGATGGAAGAGGAACAAGAGCGCCGGATAGACGAGGTACGTGTACGCAACGGTCCCGACAGAGCCCCAGAAAAGCCAGGACCAAACGTGGCTCATGGTTTCGACCGCTTGGGTGGGAGAATCCGCGCCGGAACTCCGACCGCCGTCGAGTGGTCCGGCACGTCGTGAACGACCACCGCGTTGGCACCGATCCGGGCCCCGTCCCCGATCCTCACTCGGCCGAAGATCTTGGCCCCCGCGCCGACGAAGATGTCGCTGCCGAGAACGGGAACTCCCCCCTTCTCTTCGCCGATCGTCACCCCGTGCTCGAGAAAGACGTTCCGTCCTCCGCGCGTTCTCCCGTTGATCACCAGCCCCGTCGAATGCAGGACGACGAACCCGGGGCCGAACTCCGCACCCCGTCCGATCAGCGCCTGCGTGAGCACGCTCGAGAACTTCAGTAGAACCGCTCCCAGCCAGCCGATGTGCAGGCGGTAGCAGGTCTGAGCCACTCGGTACGCCACCATTGTGAACGAACCGTCGGTCACCAGCGCCTTCAAAACGGATCGGAAGCTCGTGTTTCCGTAGTTCCATCGAGCTTTCTGTCGAAAATCTTCCGGTAAGAATCGGATCATTGGATCGCCTCCGCTAACACGGACCGCAGTTCGCGGCCGCTCGTCTCCCAACGTACCATCGAAACCATCCCGGCGGCCCTCCCCTTTTCGGGGGGATGAGTGAGGAGGTCGTCGATCGCATGCGCGAACGAATCGGGTTCCATGGACGCCACGAGCCGTCCCCCCCCAGCATCGGTCAGGATCTCGGGGATTCCCCCCACCGCACTCGCCACCACCGGCCGGTCGGACGCCAACGCTTCCAGAAGGGAGTTCGGAATCCCCTCCCGCCGACTCGGGATCAGAACGAGATCCGCCGCCCGGTAGTAATCGCCGATCCTATCGTGCGGAACGCCCGGGATCCACCGCGTGAACCCATCCGGCATCCTCGACACGATTCTGGAAGCTTCCGATCCGAGGCCGATCAACACCCAGCGGACCGGATGCTTCACGCTCCCGGCGATCTCGGGAAGGAGGTCGGCCCCCTTCACCGGTTCCATCCGGCCGACAAAAAGAACCACCGGCTGATCCCGGGGGAACCCGAGCTTTTCCCGCGCCTCTTCCTTCGACCCGACCGGGAAGGCGGAGTGATCCACTCCGTTCCGCACGACGCGGACCGTGATCCCGGGCGCGATCTCCCGAACCTCGCCTGCGAGCTGTTCCGAGACCGCGACGATCCTCTTCGCCCTCCCGAGCGCCTCCGAAAGACGGTACCGGCGACTTCGGTCGTGGCGCAGACGATGGATGTCACTCCCGTGGACCTTGAGAACCAGCGGCACACCCAGTTCCTGCGCGGCCTGCGCCGCCGCCCACCCGTCGGGGTAGGCGAACATTCCGTAGACCACGTCGAAGCGCGTTTCCCGCGCCAGCTTTCGGACCTGGCCGCGGATCGACGCCCAAAAGAAATGCCCGTGCCAGCCGTACGCGAGCCCTGGAGGGTAAAGATAGGGAGTCGGAACGATCTTCAACGTTCCTCCGGACACCGTTTCGCGGTTCTTCCCCCCGCGTTTGAGGAACAGGGGCCACCGGATCGCAACCAGCACCGACACACCGTCCGACGCGGCGACTTCGCTCAGTTGAGCGAGATTGAAACGCCCCGCCTGCGGATCGATCGGGGTGGGGAACAGGGAGGTGATCGCGAGCACGTTCACGATAACTCCCGGTACAATTCCAGGTATTTTTCGACCATCTGTTTTTCACTAAAACGCTCGGCAACCGTCCACCGGCCTCGTTCTCCCATCCGCCCGGCATTCTCCGGATCGGCCAAGAGCTGCCGCATCACCCGCGCGAAACCGACCGGACTCTCCGGAGGGACCAGGCGGCCGTTCTCCCCGTCGGTAATCACCTCGGGAATCCCCCCCACGGCGGTCGCGACGCAGGGACGACCCGCCGCCATCGCTTCCAGGAGCGCGAGCGGAAGCCCCTCGCTCTTGGAGGAGAGAACGAAGAGATCGAACGCGGAAAACAGCCGAGGGGCGTCGCTTCGATACCCCGGAAGCTTCACTCTCCCTTCCAACCCGACTCGCCGGGCCTCCGCTTCCAGAGCCGACCTCATTTCCCCCTCGCCCACGATCACCAGGAAGAGATCCGAGTCCTCCTTCGCCAGCGAACCAAACGCCGACAGAAGAGCCATCTGGTCTTTCACGGGGCGGAGATTCCCGACCGTCCCCACCACGCGTGCTGAAGCCGGAATTCCCAACGAACTCTTGGCCGCATTTCGGTCCATGATTCCGCCGAACTCGGTCGCTACGCCGTTGTAGATCAGGCGAATCTTCTCTTTGGGAAAACCGTCTCTCCGCTTCAACATCACGGCGACTTTCTGTGAATCGGCCACGACCGATGCGGAACGGAGTTGCCACGCCGTGAACCGGCGAAGCATACGTTTCTCCCGCGCGATGTTGCTGTGTTCGGTGTGGACCTTGAGAACGTCCGCGCCGGCGGAAATCCCCCCGTAGAAAGCTCCGACGGCGTTGTGGGTGTGCAAAATCGAAATCCGGGCGTCGCGGAGGAGCTTCCGCAACCGGAACGGGAGAAGAAGATCGATCCCCGGTCGTTTCCAGATCTCGGAAACCCGGATCCCCTTCCTCTCCCAGTCGTTCCGATGGGAGGGATCGGAGGGAGAGAGCGCGCAGACATGGGGCTCGAAGCCTGCTGCGCGACAGGAGGAAAGGACGGCCTGAGCCACACGCTCCGCGCCGGCCAGATGGAGGGTCCAGACCAGATGGAGGACTCCGGGTCGCTTCACCCGCTGCCTCTCAATAGAAGTTCCCTTGCCATATCGCCAACGTTTTCACCAAGATGTAGATCAGAACGATCCCGCCGACAACGAGACCGGCTACCTTCCAGCGATCTTTCCCCCTCATTTCAAAGCGCACGCTCGGATAGCGTTGCATGGCTTCGACATACAGCGCCGCCGAAAACCCGATCAGCAAGTACAGAAGGATGTTGTACGTGCGCGAGAGGAAGAAGGCCCCCGCCAGGAATCCCAAGAAAGCGATTTGAGTCCCCTTCAACCACGCCAAGGTCTCCCGGCCGTCCGGATCGGACCGCGCCACGGTGGCCACCCTCCGAAGGCTTAAGATCGACACGTACAGAAGACCGAGCCAGAAGAAAGCGCCTAGAAACCCGGTTTCCGCGAAGCAGAGAACGAACGAGTTATGCGCCGTCAATTCGAAATGGTCGGTGAAAAGACCGACTCCCACCCCGGCCACCGGGTTCCGCTTGAACATCTGCAGACCCTCGGACCAAGCGCCGATCCGCCCCTGAGAGGAAGCGTCGGTCGACCCGATCTCGTCCACACGGGAAGGACCGAACGCCAGAAACACCAGCACCAGAATCCCACCCAGAACCAAGCCCAGCTTGCGTCCGAACCGGTGGGCGGCAAGAGCGAAGAACACCAAGAAGAGGCTCACGATCCCTCCGCGGGAGTTCGTGAGAAACGTGGCGTACGTAAACACTCCGGCGATCAGAGCAAAAAGAAACCTTCCCCCGTGCCCTTTCGCATAGAAGCGTGCATGCGCAAGCGGAACCGTGATGAGAAACGTCAGACAGAGGTCGTTCGGGTCGGCGAAGGAGCCGACCCCTTGGATTCTCCCCTTCACCATCGGTTGCCCCCAGAACCCCGCGCCGGTGGCATTCTGAACGATCCCGTCGATCGCCAGAAAAAGGGAGAGGAGGATCCAAAGCGTGGCGAAACCCCGGAGCCGGCCCGGGGAAACCAGGACAAACGTCGCTGCAAAGACCAGAAACACGTTCGTGAGGAACCCCGTGAACGTCGAAAGGGTCATCGCCAGAAAGCCGTGCGCGATGTGAGAAAAAACGAAGGCGAACCAGACGCCCAGAATCCAGGTCAGGTGCGGAACCCATCGGGGACGGGTCGCGCGCACCATCCAGGAGAGAACCGTCGCCACGGCCAGGAGACCGCTCAAGACGTAGAGAAACGGGACCTTCTCAAGGGACGACCATACATCCGCCGGACGGAGGTAGACCGTGAGCAGGATTGCGCACAAGAAAAGATACGCCATGACCGCGATCCTATCTCGCGCCTTTGCCCAGCAGAACTACTTTGAAGGTATCGACCAGAATCGCCAGGTCGAGAATGAAGGAGACGTTCTTCACGTAGAAAAGGTCGTACTTCAGCTTTTCCGCCGCGTCCTCGACCGAGGCGGCATACTTCATACGAACCTGAGCCAGCCCCGTCACGCCCGGCTTGACCGCCAGACGCTGTGCATAACACGGTACTTTCTTGATCAATTCGTTGACGAATTCGGGACGCTCCGGCCGCGGCCCCACCAAGCTCATCTCGCCCCGGATCACATTGATCAGCTGGGGAATCTCGTCCAGACGGTACTTCCGGAGAAAACGCCCCGCGCGCGTCACTCTCGGATCCTCTTCTGCGGCCCACTGGGCGGCTCCGTCCCCCTCCGCATCGGCCCGCATCGAACGGAATTTGAGAAGCGTGAAGGCCCCCCCCCGCGCCCCCACCCGGAGCTGGCGGTACAGGATCGGCCCCGGGCTGTCGATCCGGATCGCGGCGGCGGCCAACAGGGCGAACGGCGCGAGCACGATCAGTGCGGTTAACGCGATCAAGAACTCGCTGATCCCTTTCAGGACCAAGGTAACGGTCGACTGCCGGAACCCGTCGGAAAAAATGAGCCAACTCGGCGGGAGATCCGGAACGGAGATGATCCCGCGCTCGACCTCCCAGAACCGGGCGCTGTCCATGACCTCGATGCCGCGCAGCTTGCATTCGACCAGGTCACCGAGCGGAAGGCGCCCGCGCCGGTCATCCAGCGCCACGACGATCATCTGAACCTGCTCACGGAGCGCAGTCGCAAACAACTCTCCGTAGGAACCGACCGCCGCTCCGAGGGCCTGGAACGGACCCAGATGGACCAGATCCTCTTTCAAGAAACCGACCAACTTGTACGAGTGGGGGTTCGGGTCGTTCAAGTACTTGATGATCGACACCGCGCCTTTCCCGGATCCCAATACCAAGACCCGCTGCGCCAGATACCCCCGGAGAAACAGCAGATGAAGGACGGAACGGAACAGGATCGCGACCACGAAGAACAGGGACATCATGAGAAAGAAAACACCGCGTCCGATCAACAGGAACGGAAATGCGTAGTATAGAGCCAGCAGCGAAAGCGTCGCCCCTGCGAAGGCCTGCAGTAAAGTGAGGACGAGGTTATGCGCCCGGCGAACAACCCCGAACTCGTAGAGCCCGTTGTAATAGAGCGAGAGCTGGGTCATGAAGACGGCCAGAATCATCTTCGGAACCAAGTAGGGGTACGCGCGGACATCCCAGGTGGACAGGTAGAACCGAAGCAGAAACGCCGCCGTCGCCGCCAGCACGAAGAACAGCATTTCGAGAAGAAACAGGTTCTTGTATTTCGAATGAGCCCAGGTCCAAGCCATCAGGTCTCTCTTTTGTACGAACGGTACACTCGACCCCGGTCCGTCACGTCGTTCAACGCAAAGCCAGCCAGCTTCTCGGGCGTCACGCAGGCCAGGGCGTCTTTCAGCGTCTCCTGACGGCTATAACCGGCCCGGACCACCAACAGAACCCGATCGATCACGTCGTCGATCACCGACATCTGCTCGTTTCCTAGAATCGGAGGGCAATCCATGATGATGAAATGAAAGTGGGCTCGGAGCGAATCCATGAGCTGATGCCAGATGGCGGACCTCAGCAGGCCGAGGGGATGGGTAAGCGGTGTCCCGGCAGGAAGCAACATGAGATTGTTGTCCAGCCTCCGGAGGATTTCGTTCAGAGGCTTCGATTCCTGGAACAGATCCGTGATTCCCGGGGGGTCTCCCAGGCCGAGGGTTCGGGTGATCGAGCCCCCGCAGAAGTCGACATCACAGAGGAGGATCTGCCGGGTTTTCGTCTCCGACAAGGCGTATGCCAAGTTCAATGCGGTGAGCGTCTTTCCCTCTCCCGCGACCGCGCTCGAAACCGCGATCGTGCGCCCGGTCTGTCCCCCGTGATCTTTCTCCAACGCATGGGCCAGCAAGCGATATTGCTCGGCCGCATCGGATCCGGACTCGCTCACCATCACCAGCTCCGGCGGAACCTGCGCCGCCGAGAGAAGAAGGATGGGCGCCTGGCGGATCGGCTCTTCCAAGGACGGAGTGACCACTTCCAGGTTCGTTCTGTCTTTCGAGGGGAATGTCATCGGTTACCGTCCTCAGCCCGCCGCCTGCTTGGGTTCCGCTGTTTCATCCCGGGACTTCCGCAGACGGGGGATCATCGCGATGACCGGCGCCGGCCCGAAATCCCTGAGGTCCCTCTCGGAACGGATGGTCGTATCGAGCGCCTCCGCCGCAAACGCAACCGCCAACCCCAGAACGCCGGAGATCAGAATCCCCATCAGAACCACGAGGCCCCTGCTGGGGCTGTCCGGCGACGCCGGCAGATACGCCGGATCGAGCACTTTGAACGCGGCGTCCTTCTGCTTTTTTTCCAGATTGATGGAGAGGCGGGCCTCGAACTTTTTGTTGAGAAGAGCCTGATAGTTGGTCCGCGTGGTGTCGTAATCGCGCGTCAAAAGAATCAGCTGGGTCTCCACCGACGGAAGTCTCTCGATCCGCCGCTGATAATCCGCGATATCTTTCTCCAGCCTCTCCTGCGTCACCTCCAGTTGGGCGACATCGTGATTCGCACGTTCCAGCTTTCCGAGCACACTCCGCGTGTACGGATCGGTGTTCGCGACGGCCCGGGGATCACCCCGTTGTTTCAGCGCAGCAAGCTTCTCTTCCATCTCGTGGACTTTCCGTTCCAGAAACCGCACATCCGGATGTTTGTCAGTCAGTTGGGCGCGTTTCTCCCCGAGCTGCGCCTTCAGCGAGTCGAGCTGCGAGTCGGAAAGGACCATCGCGGTCCCCTCCTCGTTTGCTTTGGAGATCTGCTCCTCGATCGCGGTTTTCCGGTCCCGCGCGGCTTGCAGGGCCTCCGTGTTGGTCTGATATGCGTTTTGGAATCGGTCCAAAGCACGGAGATTGGCGGACTGTTGTTCCGGCAGGACCCCGAGGTGGCCCTCTTTGAACCGCCGCAGCGCCTCCTCCTGCGACTCGAGCTGTCCTTTCAGGTTGTTCAATTCGCTGTCGAGAAACTCCGACGTGCTCTCGGCCTGATTGGCTCGGTCGCGAAGATTGTCCTCGATGAAGAGGTGCGCCAACTCCTGCGTAGTCTCCCTGGCGACCCGGGGCGACCGGTGCGAGAAATAGATCCGGAAGGTGTCCTCCCCCTTCACCTGGACTTTGATCGACTTCCGCATCCGATCGACCTTGCTCTCCATCTGCTTCGGATCCTGGGTCGGGCCGTAGAGATCGAACTTGTTGATGATCTGTTCGAGGCGCGACCGGCTCATGATTTGAGGCGTCAGGGTTCGCAGACGGTCGTTCAGGTCGACCGAGATCGCCGATTGTACGTAGCTCGAGGGGAGCCGCTGAGGCTGGATCAGAATGAGGGTGCTGGAGGTGTAGACCGGGGACATCAGCGTCGCACCCAGAACGGTCAGAACGCTCCCGGCCAACGCCACCCAGAGGATCAATTTCGTTCGTTTCTTGAGCGCGATCGCAAACTCAAGGTAGGAAGCCAGATTCTGTCTCAGATTTTCCGATTCGGGGGACAAATCGTTCCTCTCTTGCCACACTGCGCGAAATTATTCAATGGGCCTTCCTATCAGAGTCCGAATATTAATGCAATGCACTAATTGCTTCTCTCCACGAAGTTGGCCACGTGGATCGGTTTCGGACATGATTAAATCTTTAAATCCCGGAAGTTTACGATGTTTAGCGTCGCCGCGGCGAGGTTCCGTGTGTACCCCTCCCAAGCTGGATTGTCGGAACCCTGGACCCGGTACCGATAATGGATCGAGAGCTGGAGCCCGGGGCGGATCATCCCCTGAATTCCCGTGTCCACGAAGAGACCCGCCAGGACCGCTCCGGTTTCCGCACTGACAGATCGGGAGTAGGCCGGGTCGAGGCGAAAGACCCAGGTTTGAGCGAACAAGACGGAGGTCCCCGCCGTGACCGTATCCTGAATGAACGTCGCGCTGAACCCCGCCAAGGTCGATGAGCTTCGGGCATAGGTCATGTGAAACTCCCAGGGATCCTCCCGGTAGGAAGCGGAAACCTTGCCGGCAAGGTTCGTCAAAGAATCCCCCCCCCCTCTCGGCACCGTTTCCAGGATCCCTCCCCCGAGCACGGTCTCCAAGGAAGGGTTCCACCTTCGGGACCAACCGACGTTCGCGCTCAGATTGACCACGTCGTTCGATCCGGGGAACCAGAAATAGTCGGTCGTGAGGCTCGGTCGGATCGAATCCCTCTCGTTGAGGCGATGGACGAGAGTCATCCCCCCCTTCGCCTGGTAAATGGGTCTCGTGTTCACGGGCGTCGTCGCAAACATCTGGGCCTCTCGGCTCAGCGTCAGATAAAACGCCCCCTTGAGTTCGAGATTCGAGCGCTCACTCAATCGGACCATCGGCGAGAACTCCGTGGCGTTCCGGAATGTCTTCAATCGGACGAACTGAGGTGTCGTATTCAAGTCCGGGGAATACAGGAGGGAGATCAGAGGACTGTATGAAATCCGCTGCTCGACCGTCAGGGTGACGCGTGGAGAAACGTCAAACAATCCCCGATAGCGCCCCTGGTGGGAAAACGAGCGCCGCAACGTACCCCCCCAGAATTTTTCGTACGACAACGTGTAATCGAGCTCCTGATTGGACCTGTCCGACGTGTTGAGAAACTGGACCGAAGGCTCGAGGATCATCGCTGAATCGACCGATTCTCCGCTCTGCGTCCCCAGGGCATTGTCATCATAGGTTTCGGTGATGGCCAGCGAGGGGATGAACTGAAACCCCTGCGGAGGGACGTTGGGAGCCCCCTGTTGGGCGAAAGCCGAAGCCGAGAGCACCGAGCCGGCGAGGACGATGGTCCGCGCGTTCATGAGGATCTAGGGAACGATGACCGTATCGCCCGGTTTTAACATGACGTTCCGCTCGGGATGCCGACCCCGGACGATGTCGTCGTAATCGACCACGATCCGGATATCTTTTCCCTGCGACCTTCGGAGAACGACGACACGACTGGTTTTAGCGAACGGGGTGAATCCCCCCGCCATCGCGATCACTTGAACCACCGACACCGGCGACTTCGCGGTGAACATTCCTGAAGTCGTGACCTTTCCCAACACGTAAACTTTGTAGCTGTTCACGGCCTTGGCGATCACCGTCACTTCCGGATCATCCACGAACTCCGTGAACTTCTCGCGCAGAACCTGCGCCAGAGAAGTGGCCGAAAGCCCGTTGGTGGCGACGTCCTTCACGAGCGGAAGGGAAATGAATCCGTCCGGACGCACCGTGACCTCCTTCGACAATTCGGGATGTCTCCAGACATCCACCTGGAGCACGTCGTCGGGGCCGATGGCGGTCGTTTCCGGCGGCGCTTCTTTTTCGGCTTCGGGCTTTGCCACCGGGGAGGACCGCGCCGCGCACCCCGCGGCCAGGAACAGGACAACGGCGGTGAGGCTCAATGATCGGACATTCCACATAGGTTTTCTCATCCTACCATTGGGACGACTAGAAATGGAGAACCCCTTTATCGTCCGCGCGGACCTGCCCGGGGGAGGAAGGGGTGAGCGTCACCGACGAGCCGGCGATCGTCACGTCATATTTCGTACCTGGGGGGAGATCCGCCACGACAAATTCGGTCTTCCCGGTCGGGTGACACGTAAACGTGAGCGCGCCGGAAAGTTCCGCTGCGTCGACACTCACCACCAGGACCCGATTGAGCACCGGATCTTTGATGAGAACCCCTATCAGTTTTCCGGAGGAGATCGTCTCCGTCTCCGGCATCGCGGAAGCGGCCGATCCAGCCTGGAAAACCGTCAGATGGAAATCCTCCTTCCCGGCGGGCGCGGAGACGGTCACTCGCGACGGCTGGTCCCCCTCCTCCTGCGGCAGACAACCTCCGCTCTTCTTGACGACAGGGTCGCGTGAGACCGTGGCGTTCTCCGGGAGAAGACTCCGCAGGTTCAGCCGGGCCTCCCCAAGGATCAGCGTCGCGTCCCGTCCCGACAGTTGGGGCCGCTTCGGAAGATGAATGAACGATCGTTTCGTCATCGTTTTGGCTGAGTCGATCCGATCCGCGACAACAAAATAATCGTTCGGGCTCCCGGAGGGGGCACGGAAGTGCGTGAAGATCCGGTGAAAAAAACGGAGCGGGAATTTTGACGGAACATACGCTTTCGAAAGGTCCCCCTCGAAGTACGCGTACGAACTCTGCTGGGAGAAATGGGAGATCTCGGCCTGACTCGTGTCCCCGCGACGAGGGAGCCCGCCGGTGACGGCCGAACGCCATCGTCCCACATCGCCGTCACCGAGAAACAGGATGTTCGCGTCGGTCGGTGTTCCATCGCCGGAGTTGGCGGCATAGCAGCGGCCGTTTTCGATCACGAGGTATTGCCCGTTCTTCCAGATCTTGAAGCTCCCCTCGTTATGAAGTTGGTGGTCCCCGACGTACGACGAAGAGGAAAGGCTCGCCCATGCCGATTTCCTGTCACTCCAACTCGTCCGCGTGAAACCGACTCCGAGGCCCGGAGCCACGTAGGCCGTCGGGTCGTCCAGGTACGGAAGCTCCGGGTCCGCAGGGTCGTACCAGAGGAACCAGAGCCCACTGTAGTACGGATGGACCCGGTTTCCACCCCGGTTCGCGTAAGCCTGCGGACGGAAGACCTGGTTCAGGAAATACTGGCCGATCTTGGCTTCCCGTGTCCCTTGAAACCGGCGCACCAGGAGAGCCTCGTTCTCGGTCTGCCGACCCAGGTTGAAGAGCGCCTCCGCCGATTCCCAATCGGCGTGAAAGGAGTCCCGGCTCGGGAGAACGGAGTGAATCCGGTAGAGCAGTTCCTGCAACGCCCAGGGATGCCCGCGGTACCCGTCGATCGTGGTCGCCGTCGTCATAGCTTCCATTCCGTACAGCGCGAACTTGAAACTCCGGTTGTACCCGTACCCGCTCCCGCCGAACGTGTGGCCGCCGGGATAATACTGATCGAAGAGCGGGGCGACGCGATCGTTCCAGAAGGCGTATTGCTCCTTAAAGATCGCTTCGGCGCGGCCGTCCTCCCCCAACGTGGCCAGCGACCACAGGAACTCCCCGATCCACTTCGTGTGCCCCAGGTTGTGCGTCGGGTCACCATAATATGGATGCTTCCGGAGAAACGGGATCAGGCGGGTGAAAACCCAGCCGCGGATCGATCCCTTCTCCGCGTCGGTCAGGTCGGATGACAACCAGTCGTAGGCCACGGCGATGTGCATCAACGTTTCCGATCCGTAGTCGAGGTTGGCGTTTCCGCAGTACTCCGACCCGTCACACGTGAGATCGAACCGAACGGGGAAGTTGGCCAGCAGCGCTTTGGCCGCGCGAAGGTATGCGCCGCGGCCGGAGGCCAGGTACCCGACCGCGAAGTTCAAGAGAAGCGTGGAGTAGGCGGCCTTTTGGTAGGCTCCATTCTGGATTTGACTTGCATTCGTGTTCTCGAGCGCCACCCAGATCGGGTTGGAAAAAACCGCCTTCGTCTTGAGTCTTGCGATCCTCGCGGGATCCAGCCAGAGTCGGGGATGAGAGAACACCCCCACCCGCTGACCGTTCACGTCGACGAACCGCTCCGGTTGTCGCGGTTCTCGGGCGACCGGGGCGCCGTAGGCGACCGAGAAGAGGAGGAACACTCCGACCGCCGTACCCAGAAAACCACGCATGATGGGTATCGATAGCGGGGGATGACCCAAAATTCAATTGTCTTCCGCTGTCGACCGGGATCCGTAAGATGGGTTCCGTGACTCTCGTGGATCTCCTCGCCTCGGCGTTTACGCGTCACGCGGATCAGGTGGCGGTGCGCTGGAAAGAGGGGGAGACCTGGAACGAACTTTCCTATGTCGATCTCGCCTCCGACGTGGAAGCGGTGGCCAAAGGGCTGATCGCCCGCGGAGTTGGCCCTGGGGATCCGGTCTGCATCTTGAGCGGGAGTCGCCCCGAGTGGGTCGTCGCCGATCTCGCCATCCTCTGGATCGGCGCGGTCACGGTTCCGATCTACTCTAACAGCAGCCTGACCACGGCGCGGTTCATCTTCCGGCACTGCGAAGCCAAGATGATTCTGGTCTCGGAGAGATACCTGCCGTTGGCACGGGAAGCCAAGCTCCCCTCCCAGATCCTGGTCCGTGCTGACAAGGGGGATCTCCGACACGATCAGCTCCGCCGGGACGGAGAGAGGATCTCAACGGAGAAACTGGAACTCCGGCGCCGGAAAATCCAACCGGAGGATGTCGCCACCCTCATCTATACGTCGGGAACCACCGGGGACCCGAAAGGGGTGATGCTCACGCACGCGAACCTCGTCTCGAACATCGAAGCGATGACCGCCGTCGTCGAAATCGGGCCCGGGGATCGGACGCTTTCGTTCCTCCCGTTGAGCCACGCCCTGGAACACACGGCGGGGATTCTCACGATGCTTTCGAAAGGGGTCACGATCTCCTTCGCTCAAGAGATGACAACGATCGCCCAAGATTTTCTCGACGTGCGGCCGACGATCGTAATCGCCGTGCCTCGAATGCTCGAGAAGTATCATGCGCGCGTGCGGGAGGTTGCAGCCACCCGGTCGAAGTTCCTTCGGATCCTCTTCGAGCGGGCTCTCCGATCCGGGCGGTGGAACCCCCTTTTCCCGCTCTATGAACTCCTCATCTATCGCAAAGCCCGCGGCGGTTTCGGCGGATCAACTCGGATCGTCGTCTCGGGAGGGGCCCCCCTCTTGACGGAGGTCGCCCGTTTCTTCGACACGATCGGCCAGCCGATCTTGGAAGGATACGGCCTGACGGAGACCTCGCCGCTCGTCACCGTGAATCGGCCCGGACAAAACAGAATCGGAACGGTCGGCCCGCCGATCCCGGGGGTGGAGGTGAAGATCGCCTCCGACGGCGAGATTTGGGTGCGCGGCCCCAACGTGATGAAGGGGTACTACAAAGATCCGCAAGGGACCGCTGAGGTGATCGATCCCGACGGCTGGTTCCGGACCGGGGACATCGGGGAAACCGACCGGGACGGG
The DNA here is from genome assembly GCA_043809315.1 of Pseudomonadota bacterium. Classification (GTDB taxonomy): domain Bacteria; phylum Bdellovibrionota_G; class JALEGL01; order JALEGL01; family DATDPG01; genus JAZDDX01. Next base: position 30,879 of record JAZDDX010000024.1, on the reverse strand, counting down.
CACCTCCGGATCACCGACCGGAAGAAAGATCTGATCATCACCTCCGGCGGAAAAAAAGTTGCGCCACAACCGATCGAGAACGAGATCACGACCGACCCGTTGATCGATCAGGTCTGTCTCGTCGGGGACGGGAAGAACTACATCGTTGCGCTCGTCGTTCCCCATTTCGCCACTCTGGAATCGAGAGCGCGCGAACACGGTCTCCGGTTTTCCTCTTCCCGAGAGTTGGTGGAACGGGAGGAGGTCCGGGCCTGGTTCGAAGTGATCTTCTCCCGCGTCAATGCCACGCGCACGTCGTACGAGACGGTCAAGCGGTTCCGTCTGCTCTCCTCCCCCTGGACGATCGACGAGGGGGAGTTGACCCCGACACTCAAAGTCCGCCGCCGGGAGATCGCCCGGCGCTACCACCGGGAGGTGGAAGAGTTATACAAAGGATCGGTATGCTGAGAAACGTTTGTGAGCGATTCGGGCGGGTGGATTCCTCGTGGAAGTTGTTTAATCAATCTCCAGCTTCCCATCGATTGATATGAGCGGATTTTTCTGAGGTGACAAAGGAGCGCAGCTCGTTGCGGAACCACGCCCGATACTGGACGGTCCCCGAAAATGCCCGCGCACGCCTGCAACTGTTGCGCGGCGGGAAGGATTGACGACCCGGTTTATCTCAGGAGGGGATAACTCACGGCCGGCATCACCCAGACGTTCGTAAAGTCCCAGCTCGCGGGGTAACCGCTCTGGGTCTTCAGGAACGCGGTGGAGCGGCCGTTCCCGTCGTCCGGCAACGAAGAGTTGAGCGTAATGTCCCAGAAGGAGTTCGTCACGGCGCTGTTGGAGCGGCCGCCGATGAGGCCCCCCACGTCCAAGGCTCCCCCAATGATCGAAACGACGCTGGCCGAGTAGCTGTTGGCGAGCGTGGCGTTCAGCATCTCGCCCGCGAACCCTCCGATCCGGTACCCCCCGGCGGAGACGGTCCCGGCGGAATAGCAGTTCTTCACGGAGGCGTCCGAGATCGCCCCGGCGAAACCTCCCACCCAGCTTCTTCCGTCGTGGATCGCCCCGGTCGCGTACGAGGTCTCGATCACGGCCGGGTCTTTGACGGAGGGGCCGACTTCGTTGGTGCCGATCTCCCCGACCAACCCCCCGGCGACCTGGTTGGCCGAGCCGTTCAGGAACAGATCCCCGGTCGCGTGGGAGCGGCTGATCTTCCCCCCGATGGAGACCCCCGCGAGCCCTCCGACGTACCACGCGTACCCGACCCCGGTCACCGTGGCCGACGAGGAAGAGTTAAGAATGTTTCCCGTGCTGTATCCCGCAAGGCCGCCGAGCGTCGTGCCGCCGGTGACTTTCCCGGTGACGCTGCAGTTCTCGATCGTCCCGTGCCACAGCTTCCTGTCGGGGGAAAGTTGGGCGTCGATCCAGCCCGCCAATCCACCGACCATCGAATTCCCGGTAACCTCCAGGGCGCCCAGCCGGAGATTTTTGATGGTGCCGGACGCGGCGACGTACGCGAAGAACCCGACGTAGTTCTTTTGAGCGTTGGCGAACGTGAAGTTATTAATCGCGTGGTTGTTGCCGTCGAAACTCCCGCTGAACTCCAGGTCGACATAGCCGGACGGTCCGGGATCCCCCAAGGGGGCGAACGGAATCCCTGCGAGATTGAGATCGCTCATCAGCTTGAAATGGCACCCCACGTGATCATGGACGTTTTGAAGCTGGGACACGTTGTAAATGAGATACGGATCCTCCGGTGTTCCAATCCCTCCCCCGAAGTCCGGATCGGACCGGATGCAGAATGTCCCGCTTCCCCGCACCGAGCGGCCGCCGCTCCGCGGGTATCCCTCATCCAGGTAGGTCAGATGAATCCGCGACTCGGCCCTGTAGACGAAATCCGGGGTGAAGGTGATCATCAAGGTGCAGCTCTGGCCGACCACCAGGCTCTGTCCCACCGCGCAGGTTCCCCCCTGGCCGGGGAAGATCCCCCCTTTGAACCGAAACTCGTACGTCGGAAAATAGCTCCAGTTTTGGAGGTTCTTGGCCGTGCCAATCCCGGTGTTGGTGACCGTCAACATCTTGTCGGTGCTCCAACCGATCGGAACCTGGCCCAGGTCGCAGATCGGCCCGTCCGAGACCGTCAGAACCGCCTTGGGAGAAGGAATCGGGGGGGGGGCCGGTATACGCACTTCGCACAGGGACGAGACGGGAAAAGGCGCGCACTGCGCGTTGGCGCCCTCGGCCTCTTCGCCGGATGTCGCGGGGCTGTAAGCGGCGTTCGGGTCGTCTCCGCTCACAGAGACCCGAGAACCGCATCCCCAAAGAGCAAAAGCGACTAAAAACAGAACCAAGAATAAATCGATCCGACGTTTCATCTTTCCGTCCTCCCTGGGATCCGCCCCCCCTTTGGGAAAGCAAGAAACAATCCAACGTCGGTTCTTTAAAGACTCAAATCAATTCAAGTGGTTACGAGCGTCCCTTCGTGCTGACACTATGCATAAAGTTTCGGGTTTCTCGGGTAAACGCTACTTTTTGCGCGCCCACTCCTCTCTTCCCAAACTTCGTGATCGAGCCACCGTATTCTCCGGTTGAACCTGGGACGTTGCAGCCGATGCGGATCTTGCCGAAATCGCCCGTTTTGACGATTCTGGGGACCGAAAGAGGAAGATGCCATGGCGAATGATCCGCAAAACCCAGTGCCACAAATGCAGGTCCGTGTGACGGACGACACGCTTGGGGGAACCTACTCCAACAATGCCACGATCGCGCACACGAGAGAGGAGTTCCTCTTGGACTTTTTCAGCGTCTTCCCTCCGGCGGGGAAACTCGTCGCTCGGGTGATCGTGAGCCCCAGTCACATGAAACGGATCGTGCGGGTGATGTCCGACTCCCTCAAGAAGTACGAAGAGATGTACGGCACGATCCCCGAGACCGCGGCCCCTCCGACGCCGCAGATCGTTCATTGAGCCCCACGTGGGTTCTAGGATTTTTCTCGGGCAGGGCCTACGCAAGAAGTAGCCATCTCCGAACGGTGAGTTGAACTTTTTTCATGGCCCCCGTGCTTGGGCGCAATACAAACTCCTGAAATAGATGAGGAAAACCTGATCTCCTCTGGAACAGTTCTTGCGACAACCCATTACCTATGACGAAATGGCCGATCGGTTTGGGTCTGGTGGCGGTCCTTGCGGCCTGCGACGGCGGAGGCAACAACCAGGAAAAGAATAAAGACAGCGGAGAAGGACGTTCGATGATCGAAGCCGGGTTCGTCTACGTCCAAGACTCTAAGTTCTACCTGGATGGAACCCCCTTCTTCTTCGGAGGGAGTAACGAATTCGATCTCCCGGGGCTTGAAACCTTCTCGTCGGGACAGGTCGACTCCCGGATCGCCGCGCTCGTCCTTTCGAACACCGACGTGATCCGAATCTTCGCGTTCGCCGACGGCGGTGGCTCGAATTGCGGGGAGACCGAAGTGAAGACGACGACCATCCAGACCGCGGCGGGGGTCTACCAAGAGGGCGCCCTTGTGGGGCTCGATCGGGTCGTAAAAAAAGCGAAAGATAAAGGGGTCAAACTGATCGTCACGCTGACAAACTCCATTCACAATCACGCTTCCGGGGGCGCCTGTCAGTATCTCCTCTGGGCCGGATTGATCTCCAGCCCGGACGGAGCCGACATCATGGACAACAACATCTATCGCCTCTACTACACGAGCGACGCGACCAAGAAGATGTACAAGAACTACGTCGAGATGATCTTGAACCGCGTCAACACGGAGACCGGAGTGGCTTACAAGGATGAACCGACGATCATGGCGTGGGAGCTGATGAATGAGCCGGAAGGGGGCCGAGGCGAGGGGGACGTAAACCGGAATCTCTATGTCCGGGACTGGATGCGGGAGATGGCGCAGTTCATCAAGGGAATCGATTCCAAGCACCTCGTCGGGACGGGGGAGACGGGGCTCGATGCCAACCTCCCGGCTCACGATCCGTACTATGCGAGTGCGCAGGCGTGGGAAGTCAACGGCGGCGCGGGCATCAGCTACACGCTCAATACGCAGATCCCGGAGATCGACTTCGCCAGCATCCATGTCTATCCGCTGCTGCAGTTCTGTTACTGGAGCACCAGCAGCTGCCCCGGGATCGCCGATGCCGCCAAAGCGGGAGATCTATTCATTCGCGATGCGGCGAAGATCGCGGCGGGGGCCGGAAAGCCGCTCTACATCGGCGAGTACGGATTCAGTTCCACCGGGGCATACCAGGCGAACGACGCCGCGAAGCTAGCCGCGTATCAGAAGTGGTGGCAGACGGTGGAGGAAGTTCCGAACATCGGAGGGGACCATGTCTGGCAGTTCATCGACGCCGACGCTCCTTGGTGGATCGCTCTCTGGAACGCGGCCGCCGACATCCGACATCCGCAGGACAGCCCGCTCTGGGAGGAATACCGGCAGCACAACTTGGACATGGCCGCAAAACGCTGAAAAATTTATTTCGACGCAACCAACCCCACCCAAGCCCGAGGCACACGAGCCACGAGAGCTCTCCGAAACCACTCGCGGAACACCCACTCCCTTTCTTGGCGGCCGGCGTGGGGGTCGAGGTCGACCCGGGATTGGCCGTCGAGGTCGGTCCGGGGGTGGCCGTCGGTTCCGGCACGGGAGTGCCGGTCTGGGTCCCGGAGTCGAAATCGTACGAAGCGAAGTCGATCCTCGAACAGCTCTTGCTGAAACCACAGACTTCATGAACCCCCAAACCGCGGTTTTCGGCATCGACATACAGGTCGGTCGCCTGCGGCCCCCAGTAACCGAACGACCCTTCCCACTCGAGTCGGTCGATCATGACCGAATCGGTGGCGACGGGATCGACTCCAAAGAACAGTGAATTGGGCGAATCGTTCCCGAACGACACCCACCGATGGGGGACGCCGTTGTTGTCGGGCCAGTCTCCGTACAGACCGTCCCCCAGGACGAGAACCGTCTTGTTCCGGATGTTGGAGTTCAGGTTGATGTCGACGATCGGGTTGTTCGTCGTCCCCCCGTAATGTGCCCCCCAAGGTACCATCCAGTCGTGGATCGTGTGGCCGCCGGTATAAAGACCATCGATGGTTCCGAAATGGTTTTTCAAGGCGAGGCTGACCACGGCGCCGCCGTGCCTCTGGAAGATGCAGGCGTTCACGAGGTAGTCGCTCCCGATCAAGACATCGGTGATCTTGTGGCTTCCGGTGTACGTCGCAAAGGTGACCGAAGCGCCGGGATCCGAGGAGCTGAAGAGAGCGCGGTCGTTCGAACTGTAGTTCCACGTGCAGGAGATCGGGTTGCAGTCGAAAATGGGGAGGGCCGGATAGCCGACCTGGGTGCGGAACCAGTTGGCGATCGGCCGACTCGCGTCGAAAACCCGGATCTGGCTCAACTGAAATCCGAAATCGAGGAGAGAGGCGACCAACGAATGGATCGGTTGCGGCGTGGAGTCGAGCGTGTTGGCGTTCCCGCCGTTGTTGAAGTTCACTTTGATCGCGATCTTCTGCCCGGCGGCCCAATGCGGGAGTAGCGCCTGCCACGCCTCTTTGGTCGTGCTCTTCCCCGTCAGAAGCTGCATCCCTTTCAGGAACATCGCATCCACGATCGCCTGGTCCACGAACCGAGACTCGTAGTAGGAGCCGGTGGCATAATCCCAGTTCGTGGCGCGCGCATCGTGCACGGAGACCACGCGCGGAGCCGCCAGGCCGATCGAAGGGAGAAGAACCGCAAGGAGAATTCCGAGCGTCCGCATGGTTCTATTTACCGCCGGAGATCACGACCCGTCCAGCAGAAGCAGGGAGTGAAAACACACCACGTTGAATTCGAATTTCGACCTGGAGAGACCTAAAACCGGCCTCTTCTGGAGGGCGGCCGCATGTAACCGCTCGATTTCACGCCCCTATTCTTTTGGCACTGCCCTTGCCCTCTGAAGTCCGTATCTAGGAGAGCTGATGTATGTACAAATGCACGCACACTCACGTATACTGGCGATGAAAGCGAACGGTTTTGACTGGGATCGGGGCAACTTGTTCAAAAACGAGGCTAAGCATGGCCTCTCCCGGGAGACGATCGAAACGTTTTTCCGGCAACCTCTGTGGGTCGGGCCCGATCCGAAGCACTCGTCGCGGGAGGAGCGGCTTATCGCGCAGGGCGTGTTACCGGACGGAAGACACGTAATCGCTGCGTTTACGATCCGAGAGACCGGCGGCATGCGGCTGATTCGCCCCATCAGCGCGAGAAGAATGAACGGGAGGGAGATTGAGCGATATGAAGAAGTCCTTGCCACGAATGACCAGTGACCGCGCTGCCAGGCGTCTTCTCAAGCGCGACCTTTCCGCCTACATGACCCGGGAGAACTTCGTCTCCGTCACCTTCGAGTTTCAGCCCAAGACGAAGAGCATCACCCTCCGTCTCTCGGAGGGTCTTCTTCGGGCGCTGAAAGGCGCGGCAACGAAACACGGAACGAATTACCAGCGCTTGGTTCGGCTTGCGATCGAGCGGTTCCTTCGGACCGAGCCCGCTTGAGTGGGTCTTCCGGATCCTGGAGCGTTATTCTTCAGTCTGTATTATCGTTGGACGGTACGGAACGGAGGAGTTGATGTTGCGAAAGATCGTGGGAGTTCTCCTTTTCTCGGGTTTTGTCGCCTGCAGTTTCGCGCCGCCGCCCCCTCCTAAAACGGCTCCCCCCCCCCTCCCTCCGGGACGGGTGGCGGCCAAGGAGTGCCAAGTTTCGCATGTGGCCTGCACGAAGACCTGTGCGGCACAGCCGCTCAACGCCATCTCGATCTGCGTCGACAGCTGCAGCGCAATCCTGGCCGACTGTTACAAACGCGCGGACGCCCTCTAGGGGTCGGCGAGGCGAGACCCCGGTCACTCCGTGATCGTGTGGAGCTTCGTGTTCCTCTTCACCTCGACGTCTTGAATCTTAAAACCGAGGCGCAACCCGTTTCGTAACATCCCTTGGAGCTCCCTCTGGTATCGCTCCTCGACAATGAACGTCAGCACCCGCCCGGGGCGGCCGAAGTAGAGAGAGGAACGCGGTCTCCCATCTTCGGAAAACAGGATGTTGACCGGGAATGGGAACGTTTTGGAATTCACCGGCTTCAGCAGGACCGATCCGTCCATTTCCCGGACCTTGTTCATCGGGACCTTCTCGCGGGAGATCCCCCGGATCTTGGCGACGTTCTTCACGATGCAGTCCCGGAACTTGCCGGCCGCAAGTGAGGGTCCGAGTAAGTACGTCGTGACCTCGACCTTCCCGTCCTCCCGCTCCGCGACCTTTATCAGCGGACCGGGGATTCCCGAATCGGCGGCGAAGAGAAGGGGCGGAGAATAGACCACGGCGAAGTCGCGCTTGTCTTTGCTGCGGGGATCGTCGAACAGCCAGAGGTAGACATCCGACCCTTTCGGCCCGGCCGGGCAGCGGAAGCTAACGTCGTCCATGCCGAACTTCTGCTGCGCATGGGCCGTTGTGGAGAAGAACGCGAACGACAGAAGAAGGAGAAAAAGACGTCTCAGGAGATTTCCATTTCGGATCAACCCGGCTCTTCCTACTCTTCTTCCCTCTGCTCGCCGCGGATGTACGTCCCGACCTTTTTCAAAGCGGCGTCGATTTTGTCTTTCACTTGCTGTTTCGAAAGCGGTCCGACCTGCGTATCGATCACCTCTCCCTTCGTGTCGATGACGACATGCGCTGGGAAATCAGTGACGCCGAAGAGACTGGCGATCTTTCCATCCCGGTCGTATCCGGCCGGCCAGTCGATCTTGGCGCCCCGGGCGTATCCCTGCGTGTACTCCTCGGACGCTTTTGGGCTCAAAAAGACAGTGACGAACGCGATCCGATCGTTCGGCGGCGAACCGACGGCCAAGAGGTCGTCGATCTGGGTGTTACACTTCGAGCAAGAGGCGCGGAGAAACGTCAGCCACACGACCTTGACTCCGCGCTTCTCGCGAACTTCCTTCAGGTCAATCACCGCGTCTTTCGTAACCACGCTCGGCATCGTGAAGTCCGAAACCACCTTGCCGACATCGTATTGCGCGAATGCGGTGGAAGTGGTGAGCGCGAGAAGAAGGGAAACGAGGAACGTCATGGAAGCCTCTCTTTCGGCGTTTCGTATACTTGAACCTGACGCGGTGAGCAATTCTTTTCAAGTTGTTTGACTTATCGCGTTAAATAAGATAAGCCGCGTACGGAATGCGCCTCCCTGCCCTTCTGCTTTGTCTCATTATTCCGGCAGCTTATGCCCAGGACGACCCTCTGAGCGCAAGCCGCCTGGCGGATGCATTTCGGAAGGGCTATCCGGCCGACTCGGAGGCCGTCACGACCGACGGCGGGAAGATCGTCGTCAGCGAGCAATCCGTTGCGAACGCCCGCCACCTTTGGAACGACGTTTCCCCCTCCCCCGACCCGTTTCCGAGGTCGCTCCCGCGGATGACGATCCCGTCGGTTCTCTCGACCGAGATCATGGACCTCGCCTACGCGGCCCTCGCGAAGATCGCGCCGGGGATCGGCCGGATGATCGACCGTACGAGTTGGATCGGTTCGCTCTACCTCACGATCCAGGAGCGGTACGACCCGAAGAAGGACACGTACGACATCACCGATCTCTTCGAGGAGGCCTCCTGCCTCGCGAAGCAGAAACTGGACGACTACGTGCGATGGAAGGAGCCGTTCCCCCCGAAGAAAAACGAGCTGATCGACCGGGCGCTCGACGGAAACGACGATGCGAGGTGGGAGGTGTCGTGGGGAACCTCGGAGGCGGCGGCCTTTGCCTGCCGGGAGATCTTCGAGCGGGCGGCGTCGGACGACGGAGAAGCGGTGCGATTCTGGAACAAGATCGCGGATCACCGGGATCAGCCGGTCCGCTGCTTCGAAACGATTCTCAAGGATTTCGATTTCCCCGCGATCGCGGACGGAGCCCGCAGGGGGGACGAGGTCGCGCTCCGGAAGGCGATCCTCTTCGAGCGGTTCCTGCCGCGGGGATCCTCGGACCTCTTCGGGAACCAAGATCCGGTCGTCTTCGTCGACGCGGCCTGGAGCTTCCCGCCGAACTGGCGGACGTTCGAAAACCGGGTCTGGTACTGGGGCAGCGACTTCGAAAGGCCGAGCCGGCAGATCCTCTCTTTGAAGACGGTGACCAACGACCTCTTCGGTCTGCTGACGGAGAAGAAGGAGATCCTCCGCAGGACGCTCCCCTGGATGGTGAAGCGGGAGTTCCCGTTCGAGGTGGGGGAGCTTCTTAGACGGCGACCGTATGAAACGGCCCGGGTGCTGCGCGAGATCGGGACGGAGAGAGGGCGGCTGTATCTGGAGGCGAACGCGCTCGGGATCACGTGGTTCAACCGGTTCACGCCGGAGGGCTTACGGGAGATGATCGGCAAGCGGAACGGGGCGAAGCGGGACGGAGAGAAGCCGTTGTTGCTGATGATCGCGGACGGGTCGGACTGGAACGGTTTCGTGGACCAGGAAGTGGCGCAGGGGTTCCGTCTGTTCGGAGGGCGGTACGACATCATCTATTATGAGGCGGTGGGAAGGAAGGGGCTGGTGAACTCGGGGGTGGATACCGGGACGTTTCTGGGGGGGGCGGACGCGATCGATTTCGTGGTTCACTCGCAGAAGGAACATTCGGATTACATGACGCTCGAGGATGAGGGGTTCCTCAAAGAAAGCGGGATCCGGGACGCGCTCAAGGAGGGGGGGCAGATCGTGATCGACGGCTGCGCCTCCGGCGCCGACGGAAAAGAGGGGAAGAACCTGGTGAACATGATGCGCCGGATCTTCCCCCAGGCGCGCCCGAACGGGATTTTCGGCGCCACGAAGAATTCGTTCCTCCGGGACGTTAAATTCGACGCCAACGGGATCGATCGCGTGGAGTTCTCCGACGGCGAGACGTATTGGGCGCAGAGAAATTGAAGCCCGGACGTTCGGGGTAACGGAACGATTCAGCCTATGATGCGATTGTCAGCCGGTCAGAGACTCGGAGGCCGGTCCGGAATGCTGACGTCCGCCTGCATGACGCCGATGTCCACCAAGTTGTTGGTGACCGCGCCCGTGACGGTGCCGTACACAAACGGGGCACCCGCTGAATCACACGAGTTGGTCGGCGCGTACGTGATGGCCAACAAATCCGCGTCCGATACGAACTTCCCCTCGGCATTGCGTGTGACGCACTGACGTTGCACCTTGGCCGTCATCGGATCGTGGTGGTTTCCGGGGCCGGCCCAGTTGCAGATCATCCCGCTGATTTCGCCTGCATCAGAACTTTCTGCATCAGGACCGTAGCCGTAATATCCGCAACCCGAAATCGTGCCGTCGTCCCCCGCCGTCAACTCCGCGATGAACGCGCGCGTATTCCCGTCGTTGGAACCCGCCTGCCAGGCGTACGCGAACTTGCCGGTTCCGTCCGCCACATTGATCTCGAATGTGGCGTCGTTGAAATCGTTCGACCATCCGGCGCTATTTTCGTTGGGCTGCTGAGGAACCTTGTTGGAGGCATCCAAACTGAAATCCTCCGCGAACGGTTGAGCGGCGGTCTCGCTGCAATATTGCGCCCGCTGCATACGGTAGCTCAGGATCCCCGCGGTCGTTTTGGAATAAAGGATCGAGACCGCAAAGAGCCGGGGACCGCTTGGGCCGCAGTTGCCGCCCATCCCCACGTCCCCCGTGATCGTGTACCACAACCTCCCCCGGTACGCGCTGTTGTCCGCCTCGGTGGGAATGTGCTTGAGGTAAATAGCCGCAGCGATCTCCCGGGTGTCGAACGAGGAGCTCCCTATAATGGTGGTCTGGTAGACGGGCTTGCCGTCGCTGGAGTCCTCCAGCCGTTCAACCTTCGCGGTCGTAATCTCAAACGGAAGATCCGCGCCGGCAATGTCGGCCAGATAATCTTTGGTTTCCCCCGCGCCGGGCAGCGCATCCGACCCGTTGACGTTGGCGATGCACAGCATGGCGGTGATGAGGTTGGTGGCGGTATCCACCTGCGCCTGCGTGGAGGCGACCAGGGAGTTCACTTTGGCGGTGATGCAAGCCTCGCCGGTCGAACTTTCGTTCTCCTCCCAAATGCCCAGGTCTAACGGCGGGAGTTGGCCGCTGGCCCCCCCTCCGTCTGGATGCCCGCTGTAATCGATGGCCGGACCGTAGCAGGTGACCGGCGGGGCCGCCCGGAACAGGTCCAACGTAAACCCGCAGCTGTTGATGTCGGTCGCTTCCATCCGTTGGGCAATCTCTTCCTTTCGTTCTTCGAACGTCTTGACCTCCATTTGACCCGTCGGCGGAGCATCCATGGCGTGCACCGCAAGCCGCGCTTGATTCGCGGACGAGGACGCGGCAAATGGAGACGTGACGGCTAGGTCGCCGGGATAGGTTGTGGAAAGCTCGTTGGAACTCCCGCTGGAACTCGAGCTGGAACAACCAACCAGCGCACCGAACATCAGGCAAGCCGTTGCAAAACCGACGAGAGCGCGTTTCATGATAAGGGTTCCTCCTAAGATATGAAATCAAGGCTGATTTGAAAAACAGATGATTATCGCATTCCGGTTCCCCCTTTTCAAGACGCAATAGGTCATCATTTTATTCTTTGATACAAGGTTTTTATATTTATTTTGTAATAAAATAAAATTTGAATGCATTAAATCGAAACTTTTTTTCCCTAATTTACAACGACGCGAACTCGCGTGTCGGCGACTGCTCCCTTGTATTTGGTGCCCGGTGACGCACAAAAAAACGGGCACCTGAGAAACTCACTCAGGTGCCCGAAAAATTGGGTTACGAATCGGAAGCCAATTCCAGCCAGGCCAGGATCGAATCCAACGAAGAGTTCGATCAGCGCATCGGGTGATAACGGTGCTTTTCTTCCTTCCCCTTTCGCGATCCCCCGTCTTCCAACCTCCCACCCCCGCCCACCGCCTTCGGCTCGAATCGCTTCAGGATGAAAGTTCCTATAGTACCCGACTGGATCGCCTTTCCGAGACGTTGGACCACCCGCTCCGCAAAGTCTTGAGCGATGGCTCTGTTTTCCAAGGTATCCCTTTCCTGAGGTCTGAATCTAGTAGTGCTTGAACTCCGCGTCGTCGAACCAGAGGGTGCCAACCCCCTGGGAGTTGAGCCCAAGCTTTACATAACCGACATCCGTCGGAACGGACGGAATCTCCAGCGACAGTTGCTGCCAGCCCGCTGATCCGGCGAACGTCTGCTCGGGGCCCCAGCGCAGGTACTGTTTGTTCGGGCTGAAATAGTAAAAGCGCAGCAAAGTTCCTGCTGTGCCGCTCGTCTTGTAGTACACGGACGCCGTGACCTTTTCCAAAGACTTCACGCTCAGAAGGTCGCTGTAGAAGTACCCTCCTCCGCCGGTGAGATCCGTGACCACGATCTTGCCGCTCTTCGAGCCCGAGTGAGCCGTCGTATCGTCGATGCTCTCGGCGTAACCGACTCCACTCCCACCTCCGCGCGGATACCAAGGGGACATTCCGAGCTCGAAGCCGGGGTTCACGAATCGAGACGGAGTGACCTCGGGGGTCAAAACGGCGTTGAGGTTTAACTCGGTAGTCGAAGAGGAGACGGCTTCGAGATACGGCCGGCCATTGGCGTGGGAACGGGAGTAGAGCGTGAGGTCTTTCTGCATTCCCGGGAACTGGATCGTCAACTTGGCGCCGTTCTTCTCCAGGACCGCTTCCACCGGACCGGTGAGGGTAAGAGTATCGCCGACGTCGCCGTGCAAAAGGTACGAAAATCGGTGGGGGATCGAGGAGACAAGATCGTCGGACGTATAGAATTTCTTCGCGACCTTGTCGTAGGCGAACACCCGGTAGAAGAGCGAGAGGCCGAGATCCGAAGGATAGGCATCCCCCGCCGATCCGATCACGCGATCCATTTGGCTGTTCGATGTGTACCCGACGATCGCCCCTCCGGTCTTGATCGACTGCCCCCGACCGTCGACGAGAATCGAGTTGTGAAATTCGGTCTCGGACCCGTCGGACCCCGCGGCGTTCCAGGATCGGTAGCCGGGATCGGTCGCCAGCCATTGCCCGAAGCCGTGGATCACGAAGCTGTTGTGGTCGAGCTGGTTGTGCCCGAAAGCGGTCACCGGCCCAGCTTTGAAAAAACCGACCGGATCGCTCGACCAGCCGTTGCGTAGCGAGGCGTACCCCGCCCCCCGGTAATCCTTGGAACCGTTCCAAACCGGGGGCTGGGGGCGCCAGTAGGGGTTGAAGAGATTGAACTCCATTGGACCACGCAAGATAGTGGGTAGATAGGCTGACTGTTTCTGAAGGAGCCAGACGGCGTCGGCGTTGCCGTTGGCCGCCAAGGGAAGAAGGGTCTTCGGTCCCGATGACGCGAAGTTGCTGTCCCCGAAAACAGGATGCCGGGCAAAATCTTCGGTCAGGAAACTGGCCTCGAACTGGGGGATCCCGGCAAACCAAGAGGCGTAAAGATTTCCCAGCCCGGCCCGCTTGTACCCCTCCATGAAGCGCATGAAGGAATAGACCGATCCGGATCCGTACATGAACCCCTCGGGGTACCCCCCGTCGGTCCCTTGGGAGGCGACAAATATGTTCAGACGCTCGACCGCGTGTCCGATCCAGATGTTGGCGTTCGGATATTCGGGAAGGACCGCGAGCGCGCCGATCCCCAACCCGGCTCCTAGGAATGCGGCGCCGTTCGGACAAGCCGGATAGGAGGCCGGGCAACGATCCAGCTCCTTGAGTCCCTTCTCGATGATCGCGGTCCGGATCGTGTCGCGTTCCGCCGATGTGAGAATCGAAAACGCGGCATCGTAAAGAAACGCCGCCGCCTGCGTGAGGTAAGAGGTGTCGAGCCCGCCCCCGCCCGTGCCGTCCGGCGCTTTGCAATTCCCCCAGTCGTAATCCGGATCGGTCCAGCTGCTCCATTGCGCCAGAAGGAGAACGAGATCCTTCGCCCCCGTACCGCTCACGTTCGTGAGGTAACGCGCATCCCCGGTCAGAACATAGGCGAATGTCAGGATCTCCATATAGCTCTGAATCGTTCCGGCGAGCCCGGTCGTGGGGGGGTAGTGCGGATCGGCGGCGTGGCCGGGAGGATGGACCGCCGACATCGTGTACTGCCAAACCGTATGGCTATATGGAAGAGTGACTTTGTGTTGGGGTCGCGCCAGGAGATAGGAATCGGCGATCCGGACGACGTCGGCGGCGACCGATTTCAAGTTGACCCCGAACACGTTCGCCGAACTGTACGCGGCCTTGGCGCGGATGACGGGAAGATCGGAGGCTCGAAAGTAGAGAACCGGGTGAGACGGAACGGGGGTCGGGTTCGGCGTGACGATGGGGAAAATGGGAAGACAGGCTGTGAGAGTGTTCACCCCGACCGGCACGGAAACGGCGCATGGATTGCTCACGGCGAACAGATCGCTAGGCTTCGCACCGGTCGGATCGGAGGGAGCCGATTTCCAGGCGCCGCAGCTAGCGAGGAGAAGGAGGAGAGCTGCCAGAGTTAGGTCCTTGGTTCCCCGCATACAGGCTATGGGAGGGCAAGGAGTGTACCAAGCTAATTTGTTATAATATCAGGTGGTTAGCTTCTCCATGACAGGAAAAAGCGCTGTCTACCTGCCCAGGTCCGGAAAAAATTGCGGGGTCAGGTCGAGAACTACTGGCAGACGACCGAGACGTTGGTCACGTTATAGGAATGCATCGTGCTGGGAACGTGACCGACTCCGTTCGAAAAGGTCATTCATCCGGGGGCCGTGGGTGGCTTTACTGAACGACATCGGGACGTATCTGAAAGAGAAGGTTGCTAACATCAAGAACGTCAGCATGGGAGACCCGAGCGACTCGAACCGCCGCCCTACCCCCTCTATATTGCTTTGGAACCTTGCCTGGGAAAAATAGCTGCCTAGATCTTGCCGGCCTTCGGGTTATGAGAGCGCCATCGTCTGGGCGTCGCCTGCGGCTTTTTCGCTTCTCTTTTTTCGTGCGGTCGGGGCGGTGGAACTCGATCTCGTGCTTCTCGCGTGGATCGTAGGAGCAATCTCCGTAGCAGCAGGATCGTCGGAACTGGGGTGGGGGATCCGGTACCGGTTTCTTCCGAAAATGATCCGGTGAGCTACAGGCGCGTGCGTTGAAATTACAGGGTTTTTTGGAACGCTCTCAGTATTTGATTTCTTCAGCGCGGACATCTGAGATTATTTCTTTGTGAGGAGAGGGAGCATGAATTCATTTCATCGCCATGTTTTTTGTCTTGTGAGCGTCTCTCTTGTCGTGATCGTCGGAAGCCAGTGTGGGGGGGCGAGCTCCGGACTTGTGACAATCCGTGGAAAGCTCACCTTAGCTACAGGGAATGCGGTAGTGAGCCGGCAAAACTATCGGGCGGCAACGGAGGCCGCGAACTATGAAGTTCAAATTCTGAACACCAAGACGGGAGATCAAAAAATCACGGAGACGGCCGCCGATGGAACGTTTTCCATGGAGGCGGACAGCGAGAGTTCCTACATCGTGAATTTTCTTGACGGGGATTTCCGGTACATCGGAACCCTTGTGACGGGAAATGTGAGCGAAGGTCAGGTGTCCACCGCTTTCCAAACGGAGAGCGCGGGAAACACGACCACTCTTGGGACGATTACCGCGGATACCCAGACAGGAAAGATCGTCTCGGATCAGACACTGAATGCCGACAGCGATCAGGTGGCCTCTGTCGTAAATGAGGTTCTGGCCGGCGGAACGACGGGGGACGGGACAACCGATTATTCTTCCGTTGTAGGGAAGACCTGCACGGCAGGGGGGGCCGACTGTCCCGATTATGATCATGACGGCGTGCCGGATATTTTTGATACCGATAACAACAACAATAGTTTGATTGACGAGGTCGATGGAGCCGGCGACTACTGCATTCCGGGGACCCTGGGGCTTCGTGTGACGAACTACCCGACCACGACGGGAATCTATTCGCCGGATCAGATTGACGCTGATTTAGCGAACACCACGAACTATCAGGTTACGTTGGAACTCGTCCCTCGCGAGGGTTTCAGTCTCAGCGATATCAGCGAGGTTTCGGTGACGGGGCCGAGCTATCTGGATGAGGTTTATGAAACAACCCCCCAACACGAGATTGTTTCAGGAACCTTCTGCAACAACGGATCATGGCAGACGTGTAACGGCAAGAAGCTCCACCAAAAGAGTGACCGGTTTGGTGCGATGCTGAGTGAAAAAGTCGGTGGAGTCGGAGATCCGAAGGCGGGAGTCATATTAAACAACATGCACTCGGGGGATACTCTCTTCTTTGCCGTCAAGATGGCTAACGGGACGGAGTACCAGTGTACGAAAAAAGTGAACATGGTTTTCAAATACTATCCCTACGGTGTGGAAGTGGATGGGGCGTCAGCTACCGATAGTTCGGCAACCTATGACTTTACAGACCTTGCAGATCTGAGTTGGACGGTTCCGACCAGCGTCATGCCGGCAGGTCTCACGTATTGGGTGTCGGTCAGAGGGTGCCAGGATAGTGGATGCGTTTATGATGAGGCGCATCCGGACTACGACTTTGAAGCAGGTGTGGATGCTTCATCTCTTTCCCTTTCCGTGGCACAGCTTACTGATAAAGCCCCGTCGGTCACTGAAAAATGGGCCATCTATGTAAAGGCAACGGATGTGACGGGGGACAGCTGTTTCGCCGGCGGTTTCAAGATCCGGCAGCCGTAGAACTTCATTTTTGGTGGGGTGAGCGACGGGGTTCGAAAAAGAACAACTAGCCATGACGGTACCAGAAGTTCGACACCCCTAACCCCGGGGGTAAACACTGCATTAAGAAAGTGGGGGTATCTGATGCGAAGCCTCTTTACTGTCATGACCTTCCATTAAATGGTCCGGTTTTTTGGGGGAAGGTCAACCCAGCTTTTTAGCGGTCCGAACGTTAGGACTTTCGAGTTAGAACAACATCTGAGCCTGGTGTCAGCTGCCTATTAGATGAAACCCGAATCATGAACCCTACCTAAGAATTCTTATAATTAAGGTTATAATAATAAGCCTAATTATGTTCTTTCATAGTCAAGGTTCCTTTGATATCCTCTTCCTTGGGGGAACATGAAGCGAGATCGACTGGCGCCACCTCTTGCTCAGGAATACCGGCCAGGGCTACTGTGCGGTGTTGAGAAGGTTCCTGAACCCGGACTCAACAACATCTGGTTTGTTGTTCCCCCTCCCCCGCCCGAGAAACTTCAGGGGAAGCTTCCCCTCAAGGCGCTCGGAAAAGCCAATCGTTCGATCGATCAGCTTCCGCATTACAAAGACGTGGACGAGGTCGACGAATTGATCTCGTTTCTCTTCGTCCGCCGCGAAGCCGTTCAATCTTCCCGAATGGAGGGAACCTGGTCGACCATTGACCACGTCTTGACCCCCGGAGAGCTGTTCGATCGCAAGAGCGGGCGACAGGAACGCGCCGCTGTATTGGGATATGCACACGCACTGGAGCACGAATTCAAGACGGCGATTAAGAGGGGTCCCGCCATCTTCTCGGTCGGCCTTGCCTCTCGCCTGCATCGGAGAATCACCGTCCATGACCCGCACTTCAAGGGGAGGCCGGGTACACTTCGCCGGCCGGGTCAGCCTGGGTCGGTCGTATTCATCGGCGGACTGCGACGCAAGGAGGAATCGATCTATAACCCCGCCCCTCCACGCCACGTCGCCCGATGCCTGCGTGAAACGATGGCCTGGATGGGGAACTCGGAGCTGATCGAACTGGGCGACGCGGGGTTGGGAATGACTCTTCCCGTCCGAATGGCGATCGGCCATAGCCATTTCGAGGCTGTTCACCCGTTCTCGGACGGGAACGGAAGGGTCGGACGGATCTTGATGACGTTGCAGATGGCCTGCCACGGTCATCTTCCGCTCTATCTCTCGGGATTCATCGAAGCCGAGCGGTTGGAGTATTTAAAAGCGCTCGGAGAGGCGCAACAGAAGCTCCGGTATGGGCCGATCGTGGAATTCATCAGCGAGGCCATCGCTGCTTCCCGGGATGAGGCCATACAAACCCGAAAGGTGATTCTTGAATTGCCTGACCAATGGGCCGAACGAGCAGCATTTCGAGGGCGGTCCGCCGCTCAACGTTCCCTCCGCTTCCTAATCACTTGCCCGATCTTTACGGTCAAAAATCTCGTCTCGAGACTTAAAGTGAGTGTTCCCACGGCAAACCACGCGGTCGATCAGCTCGTGAGTGCGAAGATCGTCCGGGAACGTACCGGCTTCGGGCGCAATCGGGTCTTCGCCGCCGAAGAGGTGATCGAGCTTCTTTCGCGCAAGTTCGGCGATGAGCCGGCCTTGGCACTTCAACGAGCAGGCGACTTGCTGGCGCGGAAAATTCAAAGGGGCTAGCTCTCGCCGAGCTAACCCCTTGAAACTTTGGTAGCGGGGATAGGATTTGAACCTATGACCTTCGGGTTATGAGCGCGGCCGAAGGGATTTTTCAAGATTCGGAAATTTCATCAAAACGTTCTCAACCACTCGTATTTTTGATGTTTTTCTTGTCGGCCCACGTCGGCGCAGAGCGGCGCAAATCGGTCGATTTTGAGATGTGATGTGCGATAAATGTGCGATGGAATAACGCGCGGCGCGATGCTTTCCGCACGGCCCTCTCAGCGCAATCTTTCGCCTTTTTTGTAATACAAGCGTATAAGATCGCATTGTCATGCCTTCCGAGAAGCAGAAACGCAATATCGGTCGGCGGGTCTCCTTCCCTGCCGTCATGCAAACCCGGGTCCCGAAGCATATTCGGGAAGCCGTTCAAAAAGACCTCGATCGGATGGACAAGGAGGGAGTCTATCTATCCGAAAGCGATTGGATCCGAGACGCCGTCATCCAAAAGCTCAAGAGCAAGAAGCTCTTCTAGCACCACTCTACCGCCTACCAACCATCCGTTCCCTGTCACAACTCACACTCCTGCGAGTCTTTCCAGACTCAGTTGCGTATAAGCCTTAGAAAGAAACGCTACCTCTTTGAAAGCGTGGGACTTTGTGTGCACGGAACCCGGCTCCCATTCAGCGGCTCTTCTTGGCCTTCTTGGGCGACCGAAATGTCGGAAGCTTCAACAGTTTTCGAAGGCCTGATATTGGTTCGTTTGCTCTTTGGGTACTTCGTTCGGACTCGGAGATAGTCATCTCACAACGTGCAAGGGTTCGGTGTAGATCGATGATGTTGTTGGTACGTTGGTCATCCAGATAGATCAACTCTAGGTCTTCTTCATTCGGCATACGTACGATGCGAAAAAGGCCGTCCTCTTCACTCAGAATCTGGAATCCTGCACAGATAAGCAGTGGTTCTTTCCCGCTCGGTCTCTCGATCCTCGATTCATTTCCACAGAATCCACTTTTGGCAGATAGTCTGCCCTGTCTCGTAAATAGGATTTCTTCGCAGGAAGCTGCGGAGGTCTTGAAGAAGTAGCTGCCCGTCGGAAGATCTCCAGTGTGCCTGTCTGTCTGGCCTTCCGGAAGGACCTCTCTACAGATACGAGTAGCCAGGTTTATTTCCTTTTCCGTCTGTTTCTCGGCGGCTCTCAGAAGACATTCCAGGAGAGTGTCTGGCTTGCGATCGCAGGCGCTCAGGATGTTCGCCACAAGGATAATGCAGGAGAGCAGCTTGCATATCGTCTCTGGCGACCGAATAGGAAATCGATCGGCGCCCGACCTACGCAGAACGTGCGTGAATGGTGTATCAGGTCGCTTTGTCATTTGATTGTCTTCGAGAGTCCTTTGTCAGCAGTTCTCCAAATCTAAGATGCCCGAGTTTTCCAAGGGTGTTGATCAGGTCTCGGGCCTTGCCCTGGATAGCACGATCTGCGTTTCCAAGCGCAAGGACTAGCACGCCACTTAGGTCCTGTTCACGACCAATAAGCCCCCAACGACGTTCCGTTTGGTTGATTAGAAGGTGTAAACAATCCAGTGCCTTCATCGGCGCCAGCTGAAAATCTTTGTGAATCCTGGCAATAACGTGGTGGGCAATGTCGATGGTGACCCCTAGAGATAAGGCCTGTTGCAGTTGGTCGAGCACCCAGGGGAAATCAAGGCTTGGGGACTCGGCCCACCACTCGAAGGACGAGAGTTCCTCGACGAATAGGGAAGGGATACCGGATGACGTGGCTGCTCTCAGTCGATCTTGCCAGAGCGTCTTGGCGCGATCAACCATCTGGACGGGCGTGTCTTCTTGCTTGCCTCCAAGGTTTCGACCAACAAAGTGCAGGCAATGGCTTCGAAGTGATGGGGAGCCATTTGAAAGGGCTGTTTCAAAGGCTTGTCTGAGCTCAGCTGTTACCAAATCGTCGCTCAGATACAGCATTGTGAGATGTTCCATGAACCTTTGCTGAGAATTGCCCGGCCGCGAGCGTTCGTGAACTAACATATCCAGGTTTTTGGCAGCTAGCAGGTACTGTGTGCCGAGAAGGGCGACGATGTTCTTGTAGGGTCGGCAGAACAGCAAATAACTCTCCCAGGCTGCCTGCAAGTGGGGTGCAGCTAAGTCGTCGGAAGGGAAGATAGTTGCTATGTTTTCTTTGGCCCAGACTTCGTCAAGCAAGGCGAGCCAAGGGAACCAGCGTCCAAACAGGGAGTGGACTGCTACTGAAGACTCGTGTGTCGGGGTCAATTCCTGGTTTATGGCTTCTCGTACCTCCGGCATTTCAGAGAACCCTGCCTGAATTCCAGGCTTGGCCCCTCCGGCGTCCTCTTGAGCACGTCGAACCCATAGGGCATACTTAATTATTGCAGTGACTGTCTCCCCACGCGTTGAGTTGATGGCGATCGAGGGCGCATCGGCAACGACGTCAGAATGCCTTCCCTCCCAGCTCTTTGATGGGTCCGGGTCCTTTAGTGATTCCAGCAAGACGTGCCACACATCGGACCTGAGCTCTGTTGGAACTTCACCCGGTCCTTTGTCTAAACCCACCTGAAGGAGACGCGCAGCCTCCGTTCGTACCCCTCCCCAGTGAGTATCTCCAACATCTTCATCGCGGCGGTCTCCTGGTAGAACGTTCCATTGGAAAACCGCCCACTTTGAAAGTTCCAGAACCCGGGGCCAGGGAAAGGTCTTGCTGCTCTTTAGGGCCTGGGTGAATCCCTCGATTACTCCGCGTATGTAAGTGGGATTAAGCCCCATGAAAGCAGTCGCCTCAGCAGCATATTTCACAGGCTCCTGCGACACGATTGACTGAAGCGCCCTTCCGAGACCGCGAATAGACGGCCTCATGATAGAGGGGCTGGTCGGTGGAATCCACGTCTTCAGGTAGGCCACGAGATCCGGCACTGCCAAGGATTGCAGGGTGTTCTCCGGCTCAGGCGACTCAGGCCCTACCCAGACGTCACCGTGGTAGGAAGGAAACTCGGGGTGATGAGGCTGCCCTGCGCTGGCCTCAAATTCTTTGTACTGCTGTTTCCAAGGACCCGTCAGGCAAGATTGAACTGGGGCGAGGTGATCTCGCCTCCACGCTGTGACGTACTGCTGTACCTGTTCCTCGCTGGGTGCTTGTCCGTGCCATTGGGTTCGAACATCTGTGTATTTTTGTTTGTCGGGGCCCTCGTTTACCCACTGATAATAGATCGCTTGCTCCTCTGGGGAAAAAGTCGGGAACGTGGTTTGCAGCAGGAGAAAGTACTCGTGGCAGACGTCTAGATTGTCAAAATTCTGTTTATCCAGTGCTCTCTTGAGGGCTTGGTCGCGAGACGTAGCGTGGAATGTTCGAAGAAAATGGAGGCCAATCCGGCGAAAAATTGGCCACGCCTTAATTTCCAGCTCACTTACCAAATCCTCAATTCGAACGTCTCCATTACGAATTAGGTATTCTCCGACGTCCCGAATCGCGGGAACAAGGGTGCAGGTTAGCTTCTCGAAGTCCTGATTCTGTTCGTGGTCCTCGACGGCCGGTCGCCAAATGTAGGAATAATCGGCAGACGAATCACGACAGGTCGCGTGAAGCGCGGCATTCAATAAGGAGCAAAGAAGATCAAAGAATGGTTTGCCGCATGTCGGTGACAACTTGTCTGTAAGCTCCCTTACTACTTCGGTGTATTGGTAGCCGTCGAAGTACGGTTCGACATCCGAGTCCTCAGAAGAGACTCCGTTGAACTCGTGTTGTTTAACTTTCCGTCTGAAACTCAGCAGGTCCTTGCAAAGGCTCAGTGCTGCCGTGGTTTCTCCTCCAATCGCGAGACGAACTACCAGCTGAGAAAATAGCTCGGGGATGTTGTGGTAGTGCCGATCGTTGATCCACGATTTACAGAACCGTATGAAGTCCTTAGCCTGGTGGGGCGGAAGTGCGAGGGCGATCTCAAGGAGATTTATGCGAACTCGATAATTATCTGTTTCCGGAACCTTCAAGGCAATGTTGTGCACGAGATCCTGGACTTCAGTATGCTTTGTCATTCGTGCGAGCCAGTCCAACTCTGGCCAGGATGGAAATTGAATTGTGCCCCTTGCTTCATCACGAATAGGATCGGGTGGCTTTCGAAAGCATCCATGAGCAAAGAGCGGTTCCGCCCATAGTGGGTTATTCAGTCGTTCAAATACGTAGCTTTGAGTCGTCGGCTGGGTGATACGTGCCAGAAGACTACTAACTTCGTGTTCTGTTGGCTTGTTCCAGGATGTCATTAACCTCACCTAGATTCTCAAAGAAATTGCTTTGTAAGCTCATCAAAGTGTCCTCAAACACCAAGAAGTTGCTCCTGAGGTCCCCCTCGCTGGGTTGCGTGTGAGCGCGAACGGTCTCGTGCGCCCGAATCGCGAACCATTCGGTTACATCTACCCACTGACGAATCACAGGAGCCATCAGCTCTCGGTTGCGTTCCGTATGCGGAATTAGGGCCATAAATAATCGCCGCGCGGATTCCTCCTTTTTGTTGGTTACTTTTCTAAAGTCATCGACAAGGGCGGCGGCAACCTGAAAGACTGGCGTGGGGATTGCCACCGTACCGGGTTTTTCTCCATTGTTGTCACCGGCGACCGGATCGCTCGTGGGCAGCTCAGAAACCCGTAGATTGTCCCAGGTCTTTACCAAGTGGCTGACTCTTTTGCTTACCTCAAACCGCTCTGAGTTTTCGACTTGCGAGAGAATGTCTGGGAGCCGATTTCTTATTTCGCGAACCGCGTGAGCAATTAGCCTGAAGCGTCCAGGAAATGATTCGTTGTCAAAGAGGACAACTGCTGCGCGATAGAGTTCTGATAGGTGCTCGGCATTCTGCTTGCATAGCCATGAAACAACCGCCTTGCGCTTCCTGTCGCGTCCGTCTTGGTCGTCGCCCGGCATCCCGTCTGAAATCCAAAGCCAGATTGTCGAAATGTGGCGGATAGGCAAGTTCTTTGCTCTTGGCATCTCTCTCGGCCTTTAAGTCTCGGGTTCTTCCTGGTCCATTTCATCGTTTTCGGATCAGCAACGACCTCTGGAAGCTTATCCAGGTTGGCGGAGAAGGTACCGACCAGTGCCTTATCGACCAAATACGCCGCCGACCCAAAGCTCAACATCGAGTTCACACCGGGAATCGAGTCATCCGCTTCAACATCGGTGCGGACCCAGATTTCCGGTTTAGTAGTCATCGTGGTCCCAGAGATTCGGGTCCTCACTCTTCAGGAAACAGTGCGGAAAGATCCTCGATAAACGGCTGAAGGTAATTGTCGAGCGTCTCCCGGTCGCGCCGGTAGAGTTCGTTCTCCCGTAGTCGGGTCAAGCCGACGTCCGTGGGACGCGAAAAACAAGCCTTCCGGATTTCCGCTGCCTCCTTGAGATACGGCCGGCTGCGATCCCGCGCCAGATGCTTTCGCGCAATCTCCCAATCCTCGGCGTTCATTCGGGAAACGGTGACGAAGATGTCGAGCGCGTGGTGCCGTCCGCGATCGCTCTTTTCGTCTTCCCGGTCCTTCCGATCATTGAAGGCGTGAAGTTTCATGATCAGGTAGTTGAAACTGGACGGAAGATAGACTTTCCCATCGGAAAGCGGTTTCAGGTCCACCTCGACGATGCCGATGTCGATCCCCTCGGCCTCTTCGGTGAGATAGGCGTGAATCCCCCTGGCTCCCTTCGGTTTGATTCGCGGCGGTTTCACGTCTACCAGGGGGGAGTCTCCCTCTTTCGGTGGCTGGGCGAGAAGATCCACTTTAAACGTACGCGGTCCGCCCTGCGTCTGAACCTCTTTGACGAACTGAAAGTTCTTCGCAAGAAGGGAATAGCCCAGACGCGAAAGACACTCCTTGACTCCCTCCGCGGCCTGACGGTTCACGATCAAGTCCGCGGTAAAATAGAAATCGAGATCGTTCGTCGATCGGCTTTCGATCTGGATCGGATAGCGCCGTTCTGGATCCCGGCGCAAATAGCGGTGTCGCAGATAAAGGCTCATCCCTCCGCCCAAGACGAGCCGAATTCGCTTTCGCGCGAGGTCTTCCTCGACCTTCAGCAGTTCTTCGAGCAGTTCGTCGTTCATAGGAATGGCTCTAGGATCCCCTTGCGCACGTCTTCCGCTATTTCTTTCTCTCTCTTACCAAGTTGGGAGAGCTCGAGATAGGTCTGCACGGCCGAAGCCCACGCACTATCTGACCTCTCATCCCGGAAGTAAACAAACGCATCGCGAGTCTCTTTTAGGATCAGATTCGGGAACCGAGCATCCTCGTATTTCCGGATGTCAGACCTACGAAGAAGGTACGGGATGTCCGCGACATACATCGAATACACTTGCGGCTCCGTAGTTGTGGCATACATCTGAACGGAGCTCTCCCCAGTAAAGGCGTAGATGCCCGTGAAGCCGAGGCCCCAGGGCTTTTTTCCCTCCGGAAGCCTCAGATTCAATTCATTATCGGTCAGCGTTGGGGGCTTATAGGAATCCCGAAGGTTATCGAGCAGCTTTCCTGCCTGTAGCAGACGGATCTTCTTCCTCGACTTCTCGATGATCAGATCCTCCTCGAGCCTCTTCAAGACCTTCGAAACCGTGGACATCACGATCGGCTTGGCCCCGCCCCGACCGCCCAGCGTTTCGATGGCCCGGAAAACCTCTTGGACCGAACCATACGTCTTGTTTTCCATCAGGAATAGCCGCCCGACCATGGAGCTATTTCCTGAATACGCCGCCTTGATCGGCTGGGCCTGTTTGTACTGATTCGGTTGGTCGAGGCGGATTGCAACGAGATCGGGAGTCTGAATGTAGTAATTGCCGTTGAGATCGAGTGCGCTGACTCCTTCGGATCTTATGACATCGGCGTTGGCCCACGACAGGTAAGGAACCACCACAAGCCGGTTCTCGTCCGCCGACGTTGCTTGCTTGAGAGCACGGATCCCCTCCTGAACGACCTTTGGCGCCGACGTTGCTTTCATCTCGGCAACGAAGTCCCGGGTTTTGTTGTTCCAGGTAAGCTGGACCCTGGCATCGAGCCGCCGAGAACGATTGTCTCGAGGCTCCACCTCCAGGATCGTGATCTTGAGTGGCTCAAAGAGATCCGCTTTGTCACGCAACTCTCGCCCCATGTTCCCCGGGTATGGTTTTTTTCCTTTCACAACCTAATTTTCCTATTTTTTGATATTTTCCTCAATAGGAAAATTGATATAAATGAGAAAACACAATCTAACTATTTGTTATTATTTATCTATTATAAATCAAATCACCCGATCTCCAAGACCGCAAAGTCCCTGTCCCCCAAGGCCTGTCCCTCCTCCCCCTCCCTTGAACCCCGGAACCGCCAGCCGACCACACCCACTATTCTCTCATTCTCTCTCTTGGTTGAGTGGGTGTGGTCGGCGGGCGGTGGAGGGGGGAACAGATGGAGATTGTTGGAAGAAATGCTGATCTGCCCCAACCCCCTCGACCTGGGTCTCTTCCTGCCCACCCTCCTGGTCTCCTTCCTGCCCTTTCGCCTCCTCCGGAACCTCCAGAAGTCCTGCCCTCCGAAGCACCGTTTCGGCTTTTCGCATGGCCTTGATCTCCGGCAAGCGAAGCGTCTCGGCAATCACACCCAGTGCCTCGTACAGATCTCTGAGGATCGTGAGCACCGCCGGCCCGGTTGCGGGATGACTTGGCTGGGACAGATCACCGGTAAGATCGATCCCAAATACCTGGGCGATCGTGGACGGAGCTGCCTCAGGTCCGACGGCCAAGAAGGACAATTTCGAACCCCGAGCCGAGATCCTCCGCCATAGGGTTCCAATGGCCTCCCTCCTGCCCGGCTCCTTGACCGAATAAAGCAGGACATGTGGAACACCCGGAAGGGACCAGCTCCACTGAGCGTACCGCTTGAGGTTGTCCCGAATCCGCAATAGCGCCTTCGTCCCGTTGTCGTATTCGAGAAGCACGGTTTTCGACCGGTCCTTGGAGTCGATGATGGCGTCGGGGCGGATCACCGTCCCTCCGCCCGAAAGCTCCACAGCCTGACCGTCGGTCCACCTAAACTGAGGTCGATTGCGCTCTCTACGCCCCGCCAGGCCGCAATAAACCCAATTGAGACCCAACTGATGGCTGACCAGGTATGGCGAGTCATACCGGGCTCCGAACAGACCGAACTCCCGGATTCCCGCGGGGCCCACGGACCAGTAGGCCGGCCCCCCATCCCCGAACGGCTGGCTCTTTCGGAGATACTCGTTCCGTCCGAGACCCCACAGCCGGTTGGCCGCGGTGGCCTCGTTATCAAAGAACAGCCAGGCGATCTGACGTTTTTCCAAAACCCGGAGTTCGGACAGCCGCGAAACGATCTCCCGATCCCGGTCGGTCACCTGTATGCGCTTTTCTATCATGCTCTACGCATCGTTGTTATTTGCTTGTCATACATGTCAAACCGTTCTATGTCTGTCAACCAGGCGTCTCATGTCGTTACAAAAGCTGAAGGCTCCGAGTCCCAGCATTCCGGGCGAATGTGTCCCGGAGCTACTGACCACGGAGGACGTCTGCCGCATCCTGAAGGTCAAAGAGAGCTTCATCCGGGACCTGCGCCATCAGCAGCGGATTCCATTCATTAAAATCGGACACTTGGTTCGGTACGTCCCGCTCGCAATCTCGGCCTGGTTGGAAAACGGCGAGAGCGCCAAGACAAAACCGACGAACGTGATAAAGGGGATCGAATCGGACCCCTTGAAAGGAGGTCAGGATGTCGATTTCAGCCCGCAGAATCGCCTCCAGGACGGTTTACGACGTCCGTTTTCGGGACGTCGCCGGTAAGCTGCACTCGAAGACCTTTCCCCGCCGCAGGGACGCCGAACAGTTCGAATCCGAGCTTCGGGTCCGCAAGTCCCGCGACGAGTTTCCGGAAATGTTCCCCCGGCGAAGGAGGATGACCTTCGCCGACCTCTCCTCCAAGTGGCTGGAACAACACTCCCGGCTCTTCAAGAGCCCTTCGAGCCACAAGAGGGACATCGGGGTCGTTCGCCACCATCTTCTTCCGATTTTCGGCGACGCGGACGTCAACCGGATCACCACGGCCGAGATTCAAACCTTCATCGTCAAACGCCTGGAGGCCGTATGCGAGAAGACAAAGCGGAAGGCAATCCCGGCAACCGTCAACCGAGAGATCGAGATTCTTCGAAAGATCCTGAACGACGGGATTCGTTGGGGGCACGTGAAGAACAACCCCTGTTCCGCGATCCGGAAGCTCCCCGAGCCACCCAAGCGTATCGATTTCCTATCCGAGGGGGAGATTGTCGGCCTCTTGGAGGCCGCTACGCCCGCCGATCGCTCTCTCTTCGCCTGCGCGGTCTACACGGGGATGCGCCTCGGGGAGCTGCTGAATCTCAAGAAGACCCATGTCGACTTGGAACGGCTCACGATTACGGTGGAGGTGGGGAGTCAGGAGAGCCAAACCACCAAGGGGAGAAAGATTCGACATATCCCGATCGGCACCGCGCTCTATCCATACCTTGCGGAGGCAATGCAATCACCGGGCGTCTATGTCTTCCCTTCAAAGCACAAGAGCGTCCAGAAACGGAATGACGTTCGAAAGGCGTTTCACGGCGCCCTTAGACGCGCCGGCGTCGAACGTCATATGCGCTTTCACGATCTGAGACACAGCTTCGCCTCCCATTTCGTCATGAAAGGGGGCGACCTCCTCGCGCTCAAAGCGATTCTCGGGCACTCGGATCTGCAAATGGTCCAGCGTTATGCTCACCTAGCACCCGAGCACTTGAGGAGGGGAATCGACAGACTAAGATTTTTCGCCAGACAAGGACTTGCCGTCCCGTATCAGTCCGACGCGACCCCGCCTTTCAAGGATATTGAGCACGGAAGATGATTCGTAGGCGTCAACGTCCAAAGAATTCGGCGCGAAAACTCGGCATTGAAGATTTCAAGCGGTTGGCTCGGAAAAGAGGCGGAAAATGCCTTTCGTCTGAATACCGCGGCGCAAGAAGCAAGCTCCGATGGCTCTGTGCGAGGGGGCACCAATGGGCAGGCGTGGCATTTAACGTTAAGCGAGGCTCCTGGTGCCCTCGCTGCTCCGGATGGAAGGTGACGTTGGAGGACATTCAATTATTGACCAAGAAGCGAGGAGGTCGATGTCTTTCAAGAACATATCGCGGCACGAATGTGAAACTCGTCTGGGCATGCACAAAAGGACATACATGGAAGACCACTCCAACCCTCATTAAGGCCGGGTCTTGGTGTCCCACTTGTGCTCGCGCTGTATCGGCTGCACGTGCCCGGAAATACACGTTAGGCGACCTCAACTCGATCGCCAAGAAAAAGGGCGGAGGATGCTTGACGCGCGCTCTGCTACCATCAGCCGAGAAATATCAATGGCAATGTAAGCTCGGTCATCGCTGGGACGCACTTGCTTCAAGTGTCCGCAACGGTAGTTGGTGTCCTTTCTGTGCCGGACGACACAAGACGATCGAATTCTTCCAACAACTCGCGCGGGACAAAGGCGGGAAGTGTCTGTCGCCAACTTTCTACGGGGTACGCCACAAGCTTCGATGGCGTTGCGCCAAGGGCCATCAGTGGCGAGCTGTTGGTTATTCTGTCGCCAAAGGACACTGGTGCCAACGGTGTGCACTAGAAGCCCAACCCGACAAACGTAGGCGGTATTCAATATCTGATGCTCGGAAGATTGCAGCCCAGCGAAACGGTAGGTGCCTGTCAACATCCATGCGAAGTGTGGCTCATCCTCTGAAATGGGTGTGTGAGGCCAACCATCGATGGAACGCTTCACTAAGCAACGTCAAAAAAGGGAGTTGGTGCCCGTACTGCGCCGGCCGGGGAAAGACAATCGCAGACGCCAGGAGAATCGCTAACGCACGGGGAGGTGACTGCCTTTCCACGGAATATTCATACAGAAAGAGGCCGCTCACGTGGAGATGCAGTCTTGGCCACGTTTGGCAAGCCACGTACAGCCAGGTAGCTCATGCAGGAAACTGGTGCCCGGAATGCAGCTCCGGAATCAGCGAGCGAATTGTACGCGCCCATTTTGAAACGATTTTCAAGACACCTTTTCCGAAGGTGCGCCCTCAGTGGTTGAGGAATACGGCCGGAAACGTGATGGAACTTGATGGTTTTAGTGAAACGCTCGGCCTTGCATTCGAATATCAGGGCGAACAGCACTACAGCACACGTACTCCTTTCATACGAACTTCGGACGCTCTGAGCCGACGAAAGAAAGACGACCAGTTTAAGCGAATACTTTGCGCACGTAGAAACATCGTGCTTCTTCGCGTACCAACCCTGTTTCAACGGTTGTCACTGAGCCGCCTGGGCTTGTCAATCTTGGCCCGAGCCAGAAAAGCCGGATTCGCAGTGCCCCGCCGATTGCCAAAGGTTGATCTATCGAGAGCATATTCTCCGAACGACTTCGAAACACTTGAGAACATAGCCAGGCAGCACGACGGTCGGTGCTTGTCTGACGCGTATCTCGGATCGGATACTAAACTTGAATGGGAATGTGCAAATGGTCACCGCTGGTCTCAAACGCCCGAAAAGATCAAATCCGGTTCGTGGTGTCCCTCCTGTGCGCGGATTCATCAATGGGACAACCGTCCGCACTATCGGATTCGTGACATGCAGGAGATCGCCAAGAAAAGAGGTGGCCTTTGCCTTTCCAAGAAGATGCAAACTCTCGAAACACCGCTCAGGTGGCGTTGCCAGCTAGGTCATGTGTGGAAGGCCAAGGCCCAGAACGTAAAGAACGGAACCTGGTGCCCAACCTGTGGGATCCAGCAGATTTGGGAAAAACGCGGGCGACTCACAATTGGCCAGATGCGCTCCCTTGCACAACGGCACGGGGGAGAATGTCTCTCCGAACACGTCGAGACGGGGCAATCGATTCTGCGCTGGCGATGTCAGCAAGGACACGAATGGAGCAGCAAGGCCCAGACAATCCGAAACGGAAGCTGGTGCAGAACATGTCGCCAGAAAGCCTTTGGCTTTCGAATCAGAAAGTATTCCATTGAACAGCTGCGAAACTATGCGGCGTCGCATGCCGGGGAATGCCTCTCGACCGAAGTTACGACGGGCATGCATATCCGATGGAAATGCAAGAAGGACCACGAATGGGAAGCCCTTCCCAGCATACTAGCGCGTAAGACTTGGTGCCCAATTTGCTCGGGGAGAAAAGGAACGATTGAGGAGATGCGCTCCGTAGCCTCAGATCGTGGAGGCGCCTGTCTCTCAGCGGACTATGTAAATGCTCGAACCAGGCTGAAATGGCGCTGCAAAGAAGGACACGAATGGATGGCCCTGCCAGATAACGTCAAACATGGGCAGTGGTGTCCTCGATGTGCGGGAAAACGACGTTGGGATACGAGGCGCATGAGGCAAGCGAAAATTTCACCGAACGGCTGAGAATTCCCGTCGATGGTCAGGATTCCGCTGTGCGATATTTGTGCGATAAAGCACCAAGGGGCTAGCTCTCGCCGAGCTAACCCCTTGAAATTTTGGTAGCGGGGATAGGATTTGAACCTATGACCTTCGGGTTATGAG
>JAZDDX010000023.1:0-14942 GCA_043809315.1 Pseudomonadota bacterium | reverse complement strand
TCCGCCCCCTCCGCCACGTGCTCGTACGCGGCGAACTCCCAGACTCGAGTGCTCCCACAGAAGACCTGGACCGTGAACGATCCGTGCCGGTCGGCGGTGTCTTTCTGCACGACGCTCGGCTGCGTCCCGGCAAGTACCCCGATCCGATTCGGCTGCCACCGGAACACCGTCACCGGTCCGCTTTCGTGCAGAATGAAGTCGCCGTTCGCATACCCGAACGTGTCGCTGAAACGATTGGGGGCCCGAAATTTTTTTGGCACCCCGTTGAACGTGAGATCCAATGCCCCGCTCCCTCGATCGGCATGCCGGACCCGGAAGGTGAGATCCGTGCACCCCTCGACCGCCGGCGCGAAACCGAAGTTCGTATCGGAGAAAAAATCCACGACATTGTAATGAGAGTTTTGGTTGTCAAACAGATGGGTGTGGCTTGCCTGCCGGGTTTCCCACGTCGACCCCCTCGAGGAGTCGAACACGTCGAGATCGAACCCACGAAGCGGTCCATCCAGATCTTCACCGGTGTCGGGAATCGCTCCAGCGGGAGGGGCCGGAGCCGCGTCGTCGCTCCCCTCCGAGGGTTTGGGGGTGAACGGATGACCGCCGTCGGTTCGGTCCGGTTCGCCATCGCCGTCGGTATCCGAACAGGCGAGCCATCCGAGACCTCCGGTGTAACAACGGAACCCGCTCGAAGGATCGCCCGAGAAGATGCCGACCCAGTTGACCTGCGTGTTCTTGCATCCGGCCGCGAGCACCGCAAGGAGCAAGAGGAAAGGGGCTCGACCCACGGCCATGGTTATATTATACCCTGATCCCCTTGCTATTTTCTTCTCGGACCCTATGTTGAGGGTCCACCAACGCGAGGAGTCGGAATGTTTTTTGAGAAGCCGAAAGAAGATCAGGAGTTGCCGCCCGCCGGAGCGATCCGAAAGGTCCCTCTCCTCCCGTTGCGGGACATCATCGTATTCCCGCACATGGTGGTCCCTCTGTACGTGGGGCGGCCGAAATCGGTCGCGGCGCTCGAACACGCCATGTCGACCGACAAGGACCTTCTTCTCTCCGCCCAGAAAAAAGCGAAAAACAACGACCCAAAGGGGGAGGACATCTTCGACGTCGGGACGCTCGGCACGATCATCCAACTCCTCCGCCTTCCGGACGGTACGGTAAAGCTCCTCGTCGAGGGAAAGAAGCGAGCCCGGATCCGGTCATTCGAGCCGCGCGAAGATTTTTTCATGTGCGAGATCGAGGAGATGATCGAACCGAGCGGGGTCTCGGTCGAGAACGAGGCGCTCATGCGCTCCGTCCACTCGACGTTCGAAGTGTACGTCAAACTCAACAAGAAGATTCCGCCCGAGATGCTGATGTCGGTCGCCTCGATCGACGACCCCTCGCGCCTGGCCGACACGATCGCCGCACACCTGACGCTCAAGCTCAAGGACAAGCAGGAGATTCTCGAGATCGCCGACGCCACTGCGCGACTTCAGAAATTGTATGACCTGATGCAGGCCGAGATCGAGATCCTGCAGGTCGAAAAGCGGATCCGCACGCGCGTCAAGAAGCAGATGGAGAAGACGCAGAAGGAGTACTACTTAAACGAGCAGATGCAGGCGATCCAGAAGGAACTCGGCGAACGGGACGAGTTCAAGAGCGAGATCCAGGAGATCGAAGAGAAAATCAAAGAGAAGAAGCTCACCAAGGAAGCGCTCGAGAAAACCCAGAAGGAGCTCAAGAAGCTTAAAATGATGTCCCCGATGTCGGCCGAAGCGACCGTCGTCCGGAACTACATCGACTGGACGCTGGAACTCCCCTGGTTCGAGTACACGCAGGACAAACTCGACCTCGACGAGGCGCAGTCGATCCTCGACCGCGACCACTACGGCCTCGAGAAACCGAAAAAGCGGATCATCGAATACCTCGCCGTCCAGAAGCTGGTCGAGAAGATCAAGGGGCCGATTCTCTGTCTCGTCGGCCCTCCGGGGGTCGGAAAAACGTCCCTTGCCCGCTCCGTCGCCAACGCAACCGGACGAAAGTTTGTGCGGATGTCGGTCGGCGGCGTACGGGATGAGGCGGAGATCCGCGGCCACCGCAGAACCTATATCGGAGCGATGCCGGGGAAGATCATCCAGTCGATGAAAAAGGCGGGAAGTTCGAACCCGGTTTTTCTGATCGACGAGGTCGACAAGATGTCGATGGATTTCCGCGGCGATCCCTCTTCGGCGTTGCTCGAGGTCCTCGATCCGGAACAGAACAACACGTTCAACGATCATTACCTCGACATGGACTACGACCTCTCGAGGGTCATGTTCATCACGACGGCGAACTCGCTCTACGGGATCCCGAAACCCCTTCAGGACCGGATGGAGATCATCAATCTGTCCGGCTACACCGAGGACGAGAAGCTCGCGATCGCGAAACAGTTCCTCGTGAAAAAACAGATCACCGAGAACGGCTTGCGGGACAAGAACATCCTCCTCCCCGACAGCGCGCTCAAAACGATCGTCCGCCGGTACACGCGGGAATCGGGAGTGCGGAACCTGGAGCGGGAGATCGCGACGATCTGCCGTCAGGTTGCGACCGCGGTGGTCAAACACGGCCCGGAACACTTGGTGCGTGTGACGCCGACCAAGGTTGGGAAGTACCTCGGTGTTCCACGGTTCCGGTACGGCGTGGCGGAAAAAAAGAGTACGATCGGTCTCACGACCGGTCTCGCCTGGACCGAACAGGGGGGCGATCTCCTGGTGATCGAGGTGACGATCATGCCGGGGAAAGGGAAGCTCACGATCACCGGCAAGCTCGGCGAGGTGATGCAGGAATCGGCGCAAGCCGCCCTCTCCTACGTCCGGTCGCGTGCGAAATCGTTCGGCCTGAAGGATGATTTCTACCAGGGGATCGACATCCACATCCACGTCCCGGAAGGGGCGATCCCGAAAGACGGGCCCTCCGCCGGGATCACGATGGCGACCTCGATCGCCTCCGCGCTCCTACGGACTCCCGTCAAGAGCGACATCGCCATGACCGGAGAGATCACGCTCCGCGGGCGCATCCTCCCGATCGGGGGACTCAAGGAAAAGGTTCTTGCGGCGATCCGCGGCGGGATCCACACGATCATCATCCCGAAGGAAAACGAGAAGGACCTGAAAGAGATTCCGGCGATCATCCGGAAAGAGGTGAAGTTTCACCTGCTGGATGAGGCGGACGACGTGCTTCGGACCGCACTCGAACTTGAAAAGCCGGAGGAGTTCCTGAAGGAACCGACGGCGCTCACGCTCCCGCTCTTCGAGTCGAAGGATAAGAAAGACCCTGCCCAGGACGGCGGGAACGTCGTACACTAATTCGGGGACACACGACTGGACCCAAATTCGGGCGGTTAGCTCAGCGGGAGAGCACCTGCCTTACACGCAGGGGGTCGCAGGTTCGAATCCTGCACCGCCCACCAACCTTATCCAAAGCCGGCTTCAGAGCGTCCCTCCCGCCGATCGCCCAAAGACCGTAAAGGCTCGTCTCCGCATTCTCCGAAAAGAGCAGGTCCCGAAACGCCTGAAACGTGCAAAGGCCAGTGTTCAGGCAGGCGTCTCCGTCATAGATCCCACGAAATACCGGAGTCAGAACCGTGATCGCCTCAGTCGAAAAAACCCAGTTTTGATCCGATAGGTAATGGATAAATGCCTCGGCTGGCGGCTGGAACGCGAGAGTGAACGATCCTTTCTTGGGTGAAACGAGCATCTTCTCCGCTACCGAATCCCGCCCGAGCAGGCCGTAGGCCGCCTGAAGATACTTGATCAACATCGGGACCCCCTTCCCGTCGGGAGCGTCGTGCGCCGCTGCCAGTACGAAAACGAAGTCGTTCGGGAGCCCCCGATGCAGCACTTCCGTGATCGCGAGAATGTGATGCAACGAGGTCCCCGCCATCTGCGGCTCGGGGGCCGCGGTTCCATCGACCCCCCACACAAACGTAAACGGCTTCATGATGTCGTGAAGAATCGCGGCGGCCCGAACGTAGTCCCAGCGCAGGCGATCCCCCGTTCCGGTCCTCTCGTAGTTTTCCGCGTACGCGAGAGCCGACCGGAGGTTGAACGCCGTGTGCAGAGCCCAGCCGCCGGGATAACCATGGTGCGAATTCGAGGAACCTCCCGGGGCCGAGAGCAACGGCTGTGTCCCCTTCCCTTCTTTGGAAACGAAACTCGGCTGTGGGGAATCGAGAAGCGCCTTCACCGCGGCCGACAGTTTCGGATCCCGGATCTTCCCCCCCTCTTGTCGGATGAACCGGAGTCCTTTGGCCACTACGGCGCTCCGGCTCGCGATCCAGAGGGGGGAGTTCGCTGCCGGTGGAGACGATTTCTCGGCCGCCGAAACAGCCGTCGAAAGAATGGAGGAGACAAAAAGAAGGGCGAGTTTTCGCATGGCGGACAAACTATGCCACGAATCTTGCGCCCCCTGCCAGGCTCCAGTATACGAACTTCCCGACATGCCGACCCTCATCGGGATCTGTGGAGGCTCCGCAGCCGGGAAGACCCTCCTCTGCGCTCACCTGAAAGACCTCCTCGGAGACGAGGCCTCCGTCCTCTCCCAGGACTCCTACTACCGCGACATCGGCCCTCTCTCGACCGAAGAGCGCCTCAAGGTAAATTTCGACTGTCCGGATGCAATCGACGAGGAGCACTTCCTCCAGGATCTCAAACGATTGCGCAACGGAGAATCGATCCGCGTTCCGACCTACGACTATGCCAGCTGTTCCCGAACCGGCCACTCGCGCCCCCAGGCGCCGACCCATATCATCCTGGTCGAGGGGTTGTTCCTTTTGACTCTGGAAGAGATCCGGAGGGCGTTGGACCATACGTTCTTCGTCGACTGCCCCGACGAGGTCCGCGTCCGGAGAATCTTACGGCGTGATCTGAACGAGCGGGGGAAGACGTACGACGTCGCTTGGACGAACATCCAGACCTTCGTCCTGCCGATGCACCGGAAGCATATCGATCCGTACAAGAAGTTCGCGGAGAAGATCTTCGCGAATGACGGGGATGACACGTCGGCCTTGCGTGAGGCCGCTCAAAACATCGTCCGGCTCATCCAAGCCGGAACGTAACGTCTACGCCTTCGCCTCTTCGAGCTGCTTCGTCAGGTAGTTCTGAAGGCCGACCTGTTTGATCACATCGAGCTGCGTGCCGAGCCAGTCGATGTGATTTTCCTCGTCCTTCAGGATCTCTTCGAGGAGCAGTCGGGTCCCGTTGTCGTCCGCCGTGCGCGCGACGCCGATCCACTTGTTGTAGCTCGCGATCGCCATCTCTTCCAACCCATGGTCGTTCGCGAAGATCTCCTCGATCGTCCGCCCGATCTTGAGCTTCGGAGCCGTTTCCAACTTCGGCATTCCGCCGAGAAAGAGCAGACGTTCCATCAATTTCTCGGCATGCTTCATCTCGTCGATCGATTGTTTCTTGATGTGCTTGCTGAGCGCCTCGAATCCCCAGTGCTCGCACAACTCCGCGTGGAGAAAGTACTGGTTGAGCGCGATGATCTCTTCCGCCAGAGCCTCGTTTAAAACTTCGATCACTTGTGAAGACTTCGCCATTTCGACCTCCACGCCGGTTGTTGAGCGGAGAGGAATAGCCGGAAACGCGAAAAACCTCAAGGGTTCGGAAGAGTTGGCTGGGCGTGGGTTCAAATGGAAATTGACCTGCCTCCGTAACATTGTTAGAAACCCGCAGCTTTCATTGGGGCGGTAGTTCAGCTGGTTAGAACGCATGCCTGTCACGCATGAGGTCGCGGGTTCGAGTCCCGTCCGCCCCGCCAATTCTTATTTAACTTCTTGAGATGATTGAGAACCGAACCCCGGAAAGGGGTTCTACCCAGCGTTACCCAGCGGCAACTTCGTCCGGCTTCTTCAAAAAGCTCTTGGCGTATTCCCGTGAAGCATCCTTCACGAGGTCATCCGTGAGCTTTGCGTACTCTTGGGTCTGGCGAAAATCGCTGTGCCCAAGAATGGCCTGAAGAGCGAGAGGATTCTTCGTCACGCGCAAAAAATCCGTGGCAAAGCTGTGTCTCAGGATGTGCGTGCTTCGAAACGGCAACGCAAGAGCCTTAAACACCTTATCCATCCGGAATTGGATCGACCTATACTCCAATGGGGTTTGCCCATCTTCGCTCAAGATCAACCCCTCGCCCCTTCCCGAACTCAAACGGAATTCTCTGAGTTCGCGGAGAAGTTCCATGTCCTGAATAACCGGCTCTCTCGTTTTCTTAGTCTTCGTCGAGGAAGAGACGTACGAAACTTGCCCCTTTCTCCTCGAAAAGTGAACCGTCTTCGAGATCACAACTGCGCCCGTCTTGAGATTCAGATCACGCCAATTTAAAGCGCAGATCTCGCCGATTCTGGCTCCTGTCCTCAAATAAATGAACGCAGCCAGGTAGACGAAACGATCCAGCATTGACTGGAACGACCGCTTCCTGAGTTCTTCCAAGAAGTGCTCATTCTCCTCTCTCGTCATGAATTTCGAGCGCCGCTGATCCAGGCGCTCCCGATACTTCACGACGTCCACGATGACATCCGTATTGTGACGCTTCTTGATCGGCAACTGAAACCTGCCGTCCGGATCTACATAATCACCGTAGTACTGAAGAATCTGTCTCAACAGTCTCAGGTCATGCTCATACGTGATGCGCGTACTGTGCTGAGTCGCTAAATATTCCGGTTTTTTCATCGCGGTGATCCAGCTATCCACCGTCCTTGTCGTGATCTCGGTTACGGGAATCGCGTCAAAAAATCCCAAATGCCGGACGTTGTTCTCGTAGCTTTCGATCGATGAGGGTTTGACTCTGCCTTTCAGGTGCTCGAAATAGCGCGCCTTCACTTCGGCAAACGTCAGTCCCCGTGCTTTTTCCTCTTCTTCCACGAGGTACCCGGAATCACGCCATCGTTTGGCTTCCTCGTAGCTGCTCAGATATTTGGAAGATTGCGTGAGGCCCACCTTCCGATACGCGTAGTAACGATTTCCCTGGGTTCGGGGGAAATAACGCCCCTTTCTCTCATCCCAATCCCAGAGTTGACAGACTCCGGGATGGTCCATTTTTACGGCGATTGTCTTTTTCCCTTTGTAAGCGATCGGGTCGAATTTTTTAGGCACGGTTGCCCCCTTTCATCCACCCGATCAGCTCGGAACCGAGGATTCTGATACTTCGACCGCCAGGCAATCTTTTCACGCGCAATTGTCTTGCAGCAACCAATCTGTAGATGGTCTTGCAGCAGACGTTGGCGAGCCTAGCGGCGTCTTCTACCGTGTATATTCTGTTTTCAAAGATCCCGGCCGGGGAAGACTTTTCGACCGAATGAACGCTTTTTAGACCTTTCGAGAACAACTCGCCAGTTTCTTCCATGCACGCGTATCGCGTAGCCACCTCCCCGGCTAGCGGATTGTGTAACATATTCTTGTGTATTACTTACATTTCTAGTTTACGAAAGCAAGCGGATTCTTGGACCCGGCAAGATGTCACACCCGAAGGACCCCCCTCACGACCGTTATCTTTCTTGGTTTTCTCATCCTCAACATCAACGGATTCCAGCGCATCGAAAAAACTGTGGTTTTTCAATCACTTCAGATGTGGAAGAAGCAAACGACCGATCAAAAATCTTGGGTCTACTGCGTTGAAGAGATAGAAAACCCAAAGATGAACAGTCGGCCGCGATCCACTACACGTTCCCTTTCCGGTCAATCCACATCCTGGCCCACGTTCAAAGATTTATTGACGGCATATCAAACCTGTCGCCTCGGCAAACAGGCCAGCTTCCACCAAACGACATTCGAAGCCCGGTTGGGTGAAAACATCTTAAAACTTCATCGGGAGATCCATCAGAACCGTTACAAACCTCTCCTTTCGGTTTGTTTCGTGGTGAAACACCCCAAACCGAGAGAAATTTTTGCGGCTCATTTCCGGGATCGCATCGTGCACCATCTGATCGTAAGTCGATTGACCTCTTCTTGGGAGCGGAGGTTTGTTCATTCGAGTTTTGCTTGCAGAATTGGGAAAGGCACCCACGGAGCCCTACGCTACCTGCAGAAGAAGGTCCGGTCCGTGAGCCAAGGAGGCCGCTTGCCCGTGTGGGCTTTACAGCTCGACATCGCTTCTTTCTTTGTCACGATTCATCGCCCGACTCTTCGCGATTTATTGTTAGGCACCGCGACCGATCCCAAGCTTCGAGATCTGATTCGAATTGTGTACAACCATGATGCGCGGATCGGCGCGGTTCGAAAGGGATCGGAGGAAGATTGGAACCTTATCCTGCCCGAAAAAACATGGTTCAACCGAAACGTTGATCAAGGAATTCCCATCGGGA
Organism: Pseudomonadota bacterium; assembly: GCA_043809315.1. Taxonomy (GTDB): domain Bacteria; phylum Bdellovibrionota_G; class JALEGL01; order JALEGL01; family DATDPG01; genus JAZDDX01. Next base: position 6,622 of record JAZDDX010000023.1, on the reverse strand, counting down.
ATCTCACGAGCCAGTTCGGTGCCAACGTCTATTTGAACGCATTGGACCACTGGATCTGCCGGACCTTGAAACCGGGAGCTTATCTTCGATACATGGATGATCTCATGTTGCTGGATCTCGATCCGAATCGACTTCAGGGGATGGCGGACCCCATCGACAGATGGCTCCGGAAAAACCGATTTCAGAATTTGAATGCGAAAAAAACGCGGTTAACTTGCTTGAACCAAGGGATCGAATATTTGGGATACCGCCTGCGCCAGGAATCCTACCCTTCCCAACCTCTGCGAATTTTCTCAAAACCCCGAAAGAAATGGGAGTGGGTGAAGGAGATTCGCGACCTTGAACGTTTTTCGTTTTCCGAGCCGGGAGTCCGGCACCCGCTTGCATTTCCAGCCCGGTCCAAAGCACTCGAAAGAAAGCTCGCGAGAATCAATTCCCGAATCGGATATCTGGGACACGGACAGACCTATCGGTTGCGAAAGGCATCGTTAGATCGTCTCATCAACCGCACCACCGAGGACCGAGCCATTCCGCGCGAACTTGGAATTTCACGCGCTCGCCTGAAGATCAAAGGGGACTACAAAGCGATTTCTTCTTCGTAGCCCCCTTCGGGTTGGCACGTCCCACGCCTAGCGCGCGGCGCAACGAACGGCATTATGATTATCACGGTTGTCGTTGTTGATGTCGCCATTGTTGCCATTGAAGTTCTCCGCGTTATCGTCGTCGGGCGAAGAGCATTCATGGCGTCCCGTTCAACTCCCTCCAACAGGCCCGCTCGGGGGATGTTGGATTCGTGACTTTTCGCCTGTTCAAAAAAAACAGGCCGGACTCCCGTGGGTCGTTAGAAGCACTCTTTGAAGATCCGTAGACCTTCAAATTCCGGCCGCCAACGACGGAAACATAGACCTACTCGGTTTTCCTTTCAACGATGTTGCTCTTTTGTTTTCGTTCCCACCGAAGCCAAGCCTGAGCTTGCGACGCAACCTCCGAAAGCTTTTCCGACAGCACCTTGAATTCTCCGGCGCTGATGCCTCGGAGATCATATAAAAGCCGTGAATAGGTCCACAGACATTCAATCTCAAGGCGCAACGAACGAAGAGCCGGTTCTTTGTCGGGCTGGCCGTTCGCCACAATGATGAGCTTCAAACAATGGAGAGCGGACGAGCAGAGCGTGCTCCCCAAGTCATGTTTCAACGTCTTCGGAAGTTTGATTCGAAGCCGGTAGAGTTCCCGTGTGAGCGCGTAACAGAATTGATAGAGCGGTAAATGCTGATATCGCGCCACACGGAGCCTCGCATCGATTTCGTCGGGCCATTCGGCCCGACAATCATCCAATCTTCAAATGACTACTACCCCACGCCTAGCGCGCGGCGCAACGAACGGCATATGGATACGCACGGGGGTAGGGGCTGATGCCGCCATGGGAGCCACGGAAGTGCTCCGCGAGATCGACGTAGGGCGAAGAGGTCCACCACCATCTGGAATCACCCTCTTGATCTTTCATCGTATCTTCCAGCGCATCACGAATCCCATGGTCTTCCGCGAGTTTATAATCCTCCGCAGATGGCAATTCGAAGGCTGTGCGGGGAAAACCGTCGCCCATCGTGGTTCCAGTTTTGGAATGATCGGGGTGGTACGTCGAACAAGCCTTCTTTGCATCTTCCCAGGTTTTGTCATCCTTTGAATCCATACTGAGCGGATCGGTCCAGACCTTTCCGCTCGCCTTGTCTTTATAGAAGGACAAAACGTCACCCGATTTTGAAATCGTGCGGGTCAATAACTTCCAACGAAACTTCGATTTCCCAATTCGAGTCGCATCCTCTTCTTCGTTTTTTTGAGAACAGTCGTTGATTCGTTCATCATCCATTCCAACCAACCCACACAGCTTTTTTGTGCGGTCGATGGAACCGGCATAAGCCCAACCGATGCCGAGACCCAAAACCATTGAAAAAACAAAGATTCGTTTAACCCACATTTTTCTTCTCCCTGTTAAGGCGCTGCGCGTTATACCATCCCTTTATTAGCATTGTCTATGCCAACAGTAACCTAGTAGTTTCAGCCACTTAACTCTTTGGGAGCTAGTTCGAAGTGGGACCTATATGCCACGAATGCGACAAACGCGACAAATGAAGTCTGTTCTTCACACCATCAATGCCAGATCTACCCGGCGATCTTCGCGGGTCCTCCCAGGAGGCGCTTCGTCAGGGCTTCGATTGCAAAATTCATCCCAATCCCGCTCATCGGAGTCCGATTTAGCTTTTTGTTGATTTCGAGGATGTCGGCCCGCTGCAAGCCGCCTGCCGAGGCAATCATGTATTCACTGAGGTACGCATAGTCGTTCATGGAGCCGAGAACACTTCGACTCGAAGTCTTTCCGATGCGTATTTCATCGGTTTCAATTGCCCGGCGGATCACCGGTTCTGGAAACCCTTCATGGGCAAGATTTTTCGCAAGATGCGTGAAGAACAGCATTCCAAAATCTTCAAGATCGGCCTTCTTGATGCCAGGGACCCAGAAAGAAAACAGGGTATCAGGATGCGTAAACAGGAGAACCTTGCGTCGATCGAATCGCCGCAAGTTGCAGTACCATTCTCCAAGAAGTCCTTCGACAGGACCTTCGTCGGGAAGGTCCGAAATCCTCAGACCAAGTTCGTCAAGGAGTCTTTTCGTGCAGCGAATTATGGTCATCGTCCGAATCACTAACCGGAAGATTTCTTACGCAGATTTCTCAGCCGCTGGAGAATACCGCCTCGCCCGCCTTTCTTCTTCATTTCTTCCGATAGCGCGCCTTGAAAGGCTTTGCTGAGGTCTGTGTCCTTGTGGAGCGCCTCATACATGAGCTTTTTCTGAAGCGAAGCCACGCTTAACCCTTCTTTTTCCGCTTTTGCCTGGACGAGATCCGCGATCACCTTGTCCTGGTAGCGGGTAAGGGCGAACAACCGCCCTGCTGGATTTCGAGCGCTTTCGGAGGTTTTGGTTTTTTTCATTTCCGCCGTCCTTTCCCCCCGACAATGGGTTTTCCTTCGATCATGTCTTTGACAATCAACGTTCGGACATAGTCCGAAACGGTCGAGAACCCCGTCTCCTCGGTCCGTTCCCGGATCGCGGCATAAAGCGTCGGCTCAACCGGAAGCCAGAGCTGTTTCGTTCGTTTTTCCCCCTTCCAGGGGACGGCATTCGATGGGTTCAAGGTCGTTCCTTTCCGTTGGAAATCTGTAACAGATACTTGCTCTTTCGTCTTCTTTTGTTCTTCGGCCCATCAAGATGAGCGTTTATGTTCCGTGCGAGGCTGGGTAAGATCCGCAAGCCAGCCGTACGGTGTATGAACTATTTTCTCGATTTTGGGATTTGGGGGGTTTTGTTTTTCTGTAGGAATGGAAGGCCCTCGAGCTGGCGGAGAAACTCGCCGCTTCCGATCCCAATCCAGGACCCGATCGAGTCCGGGACCGCATTCGGTCACATGCAAGACACCGAAAAACTCGAACTGGTCCCGCTCCCAGCTTTCAAGTTTTTGGAATGTTTCGGCAATCAGTTCCTTCCGGTTCCAATCCTCGCAAACATAGATAATGGCTGGTCGTAACCCGGTGGGATATTCCCGGGTGAACATCCTGTAGTAACTCCGCAAGTACTCCGAAAGCCTGGGTATCGATTCGGTTCCTCGATCCGCCTCCAAAAAAGCCCGTACTCCGTCATATCCTCCAATCCAAACGTCCGGAATGACGTATTTACCCCCATATCCCTCCGTGTAATGGATCTTCCTCTTGAGCCCATCCTGCCAAACCAAAGAGTTGAGCCTTTTACGCCGGTCCTCCAGTTCCCCTCGTCCCACCCATTCCACGAACGCTTTGGCGATTAAGCATTGATGCGCCCTTGTCGGAAGACCCAATTCGCTTCCTGCGTGAGCGATCGATCCCGTAAAACAGGCGGAACCAATGCACCTTCGTGCGGTTTCCGTGTACGTCCAGACCTTAGGACACCGGCAGCGACCCAGGGGAGAGGTGGCTAATCCCTGTTCCTCCAGCTCCTGCATTTCCTTGAGGAGAGCACGCATCGTCCGATTCCAGTACCAAAGCCGGTACAGGTCATCCCGTTCGATCAGCCGGACCGAAAACAGGGTTTTGAGGATCTCCCGTCCCCTCTCGGATAAACTCAGCCGCCTCCCTTTACCGACCTTCCCTCTTTTCAATCCTGGCTCTTCTTTTCTTTCTTCGTTCTCTGTATCCATCTTCAACCCTTTTTCTACCGATTCTGACCCTTCCGACTCTCCCTCACCGTGCCCCATTTCAACCTTCGAGCTTTCTTGCACCGACCACAGTCCCCCATTATTTTTTTACATGGTAGGGGGAGTGTGGTCGGCGGAAAAAGCGAGAAGAAATAAGTTCAGGGACACGGCCTTTTGGTTGTCCCTTCGGATAGTTACGATTTTTCCCGAAGTTCACCAAATAGTTCCCACCCGTGAAACAAGAATGAAGCCTGTCATGAACCCAAAGTGAACCTCCAGGAAGGAGGTGGAGGGGGTAGGGTCAAAACGGCCAAGACCTTGGAGATCACCCATCTCTACAGTGTCACACATTCTTGTATATTGATTACTACGTAATATCCGGAAAGCAAGGAGATTGTCGCGCGAGAAAACTACTTCGCTTGGACCTTTGCCCTTCGGGTCGGCTTATTCCCCTTCCACGGTTCACCGGGCAGTTGCGATATAAGCGATTTCAAAACGAAAGAGGCAGCCTCCTCGATGTCCCAGTCGGTTCCTTCCGCAAGCAAAGGCGGTACGTCCTCACGAAACAACGGGTCTTTCAGCTTTCCCGCCAGATTCGCTTCAAACTCCGCCCGGGAAACGCTCGTCTTCGAGTGCCTCATGTAGGCGTTAAAACTCTCGATTACACGCTCGGGGGTAGAGAGCTTACGCCGACCCGCGACGTATAAATCAAACAGGTCTCTCCCCTTCTTTCGTTGATACAGCGCCCGCAATTTTGTCCCCAGGAGTTCGTCCAAACCGTACACCGGCACGTCCGCATCAGCGGAATACCAAGGGTTGGAGACAGCCAGGTTGTGGGGCTCGATTCCAAACACGTCGAAATGCTCTCGCGTATTGATTTCAATCTTCACGCGCATGCTTTGCACGGGCTGTGCCGTCGTTTCAAAGCGATAGAAGAGCGTAAAGCGCCCCTGCCCCGCTTTCCATTTGGGAACTCCCAGCCAGGAATCCAGCGCTTCCCGGATCGCATCGGTAACCGCGCCGATCGGTGAGGCCTTGACCTGGACCAGATCGAGGTCTTCCGAGTATCGGGCGGCCGGTTGAAGAAAAAGCTTATGGATCGCCGTACCACCTCGAAAAACCAACTCCTCCCGTGGAACACGTTTCCGAAAAATCTCGACCAGCGCACGCGTCAACACGAGATCCTGTTCCACCTGAACATCCAAGGGCCAGGGAGCGGAATTCCGCCATTCGGTGATGTTTGCGCGGGGAATCATATGTCCAGATCCAGGATTTCGTTCGGAACGACTTTCCAACGAGAGTCGGCCTTAGCCCGGCCCCTCGATTTTTCTACGACTAACGGTGTTTCACGTTTCCGTTGTCGCGAGAACCACTTCCCCAAAACGTCGGACAGGTTCTTTCGTCCGATCCGCTCCAGAATGAATCCCAGGCGCTGCACTTCCGGAAGAGCATACAGCGAGCAAAGTTTGCCGAGGCGTTGGGCGTCAATGACCTCACCCAATTCAGAGAGAACGGTGGCGACATGGCCAATACCTCCCGACACGGCGGCATATCGGACCAAATCGAAAGCCGTGGCCTCCGGTGTCGAGATGCTCATCTTTCCCGTTTCCGTCTGCACCTCCACACACGGGATTTTTCGGATTTGCCCTGACCCATGAAATTCGATGCGCATTCTCCCTTTCTTCGAGGGTTTGATCGGCCGGTCCGTCATGACCTTAAACACCATCGGTTGCTGGTGGCCGGCCCCATGATGGGCAGCGGCCGACAGCAACGCCACATAGTACGGTTGGCCAAGATATCGCATCAAATCGTCCACGAACCACGTAATGGGAGGAGAACCCGTCGATCGGTATTCGACCGGAACAATGACAAAAAAGCCCCGTCTGGGGCTCACAATGCGCCCCTGTTGTTTCAAACGCTGAAGCGCGATCTTATTGCTGAGGCCATTCCGTCCTTTTAGGTTCTGAATGTCTTTCAGCGTAAACGTGTAGCGCCCCCTGGCCTGGAGATCGGTCACAAAAGCACTGAGCGATTTTACCCGACTATCCATTACGCATCCGTCAGTATACATAATTTGTATACTTAGGCAATCATATTGGATGAACCGAGCTATAGTGGCAAGACACTCCTACTCAGCCTACCCAGCGGGACACGTCCAAACAGGGGTATCAGAGTCTTCTCGTTTCCAAAGCTGATCGGGTGATTGTTAATGGTTTCAATGATATACAAACAACTACAACACGTTGACGAGGCGGACTTCTTAACCCGTCCGCCCCGCCAATTTCCAAAATCGCGGGCCATCTTGGCTCACTCCACCCCGGGTCGAACTCCCCTGGTTTTTGCCGCCAATCGCGCTACGCTAGTTTCCAAACAGCCTGACCACGAGTTAGGAGAAACCTA
>JAZDDX010000022.1:0-53401 GCA_043809315.1 Pseudomonadota bacterium | reverse complement strand
TGTACGGGTTGACCGTTCATCTGTAATGATCTCTGACAGCTTTGGAGGACCTTGAGAACCTTGAGCCCCTCCTCGCCGTCCGTCCGGGGCTTCTCGCGAGTTTCCATGCAGTGCAGGAAATGATCGCACTCAGCCCGTAGCGGCTCCGTCTCCTCGTCGAAGGTGACCGGTACCCCCTTCGGCTTCTCCGCCACCAGCGCTCCGTTGACGTCGGAAATCTTCTTTTCGTACATGAGCAGTTTCTCCCCCTTCGGCGCGCTGTCGACGAACGTGGCCATCCGTTTTGATCCGACGACCACAAGCCGCTGCTCCTTGAAGGGATGGAGCCAGCTCACGAAGACGTGGCCCCGCACGCCGTTGTCGAAGGAGAGGGTGGAAATCGTCGTGTCGAAGACGTTCGGCGTGAGGTAGCTCCCCCCGACCGCGTTGACCTGAATCGGGATCGATCCGGTCAGCCAGAGCATGATCGAAATGTCGTGCGGAGCGAACGACCAGAGGATGTTCTCCTCGCGCCGGATCTTCCCCAGATTCAGACGATTGGAGTAGATGTACTCGAGCGTTCCGAGTTCGCCGGAGGTGATCAGCTCTTTGAGCTTCAGCAACCCCGGGTGGTACTGGAGGATGTGACCGACCATTAGGATCCGTTCGTGGGACTGAGCCAGGCGTTGGAGCTGGTAGGCCTCGTGAAACTTGAGGGCCAGCGGCTTCTCGACGAATACATCCTTACCTGCCTCGAGGGCCTGCCGGGTCAGGTCGTAGTGCATCGCCGCCGGCGCCGCGATCACCACACCGGAGATGTCGGAACGAGCAAGAATCTTCTGGTAATCGGTTTCGAGAGGAAGTCCGGGGAACTTGTCGCTCACCTTTTTGAGCGAATCCGTGGAGGAATCGCAGACGACTTTCAGTCGTCCCGTGGCGTGGAAGTTTCGGACCAGGTTGATTCCCCAGTACCCCGCGCCGATAACGGCGACCGAAGCTTTTTCATTCGTGGTTGGCATAACGGGGGCGGATATTAGACGAAAACGTCCGGCATGCAAATTGTTCAGAGCAGCTTCTGGAGCAGGTCTACGATCCGTTCGCTGGCATGACCGTCCCATAGTTCGGGGGTCGTGCCGCGGGACCCTGATCTAAAACAGTCCTGAGCGGCTGCGGAGATCGCATTCCTTTCGCTCCTCACGAGACGATTGGTTCCGCAGTCGATCGTAACCATCCATTCCGTATTGGGGCGAACGGTCAGAGCCGGAACTTTTAGATATGCGGCTTCCGCCTGAAGCCCGCCACTATCGGTTAGGAGGCCAACGGCCGTACAGGTCAGGGAAAGCATGTCGAGATAGGAAAGGGGAGCGGAAAAAATGAGGGAATCGGGAAGATCGAGCTTCTTCCTCAAGTGATCGATATTGACCCGAGTTCGCGGGTGCACGGGAAAAACGACAGGCCACTTCCGGCTCACGTCAGCTAAACCGAGCAGGACACTTTCAAGAGTGTCCAAATGGTCGGCATTGCTCGGGCGGTGGATTGTCGTGACCACATACGGTTTTCCCTGGAGGCCGAATTTCTTGGCGGCACAGCGCTTACGAGCCATGGGAAGGTATTCCACGACGGTGTCAATCATGATGTTGCCGACGCGGTGGATCTTCTCTTTCGAATGTCCTTCGGCAACAAGGTTTCGGTCACCATAGGGATCGGCCGTAAAGAGGATGTCGGAAAGGGCATCTGTTACGAGGCGATTGATCTCCTCAGGCATGGTTCGATCAAAACTCCGGCATCCGGCTTCCACATGGGCAATCGGCAGCTGCATTTTACTTGCGACCAACGCTCCTGCCATCGTCGAGTTGACGTCTCCGACGACTACGAGGCAATCAGGAGGATTTCTTTTCAGATACTCCTCCAAGTGGATCATGATCAGGCCTGTCTGTGCTCCATGATCGGAGCTTCCCACGTTCAAGTTCACATCGGGTTCCGGGAGGCTTAAATCCTTCACAAAAGCATTGGACATCAAATGATCGTAGTGCTGGCCGGTGTGAACTAGCGCGCTCTGAAACCTTGGCACGCTTTCTAACGCCCGAATCAGCGGGGCCGCTTTCATGAAGTTCGGGCGCGTGCCCACGACGAGTGCGAATTTTGTTGCGCGAGTCATGGCGAATCGAGGTGCGGCATACTAAATGAAACGACGTTCTTATCAAAAAGAATGAACGTTTGTATTCTTTCAATCGGCAGCTTATCGCACAGTTCATCCGAGCATCGATTCGATCAAGCTGTATCGAATGTCTGAGAGAGGGGCGGGGGGCACTCAGAAAACTGATCGGCCACCCACAATTATCTGATGGGCCGATCCCACCGCTTTTCGATCAATCAATATAAATAAACAATATTAATTAGTTACTTGGAAACCTCGTGGCACGGAAATCGCTAGTAGTCCGGCCAGAATTGAACTAGAGAGGTCCCCCCATGAACCAATACCCGAGAGTTCGTATTCTAACAGATTTGTTGATCACCGCCGCAACGGCCGGTGTCGCATATGTTCTTGCTTATCTTCTGAGATTCGATTTTGAAATTGATTTGAATGCGCAGCGTCTACTGTTCATAACCCTTCCGATCGTCATACTCAGCAAGTTTCTTTTCACGTTTCTCTTCGCGCTTCATCGACGGGCCTGGCGATATGTGAGCCTTGTCGATGCTCTGGATGTCTTAAAAGCCTCCTCGGCAGGGTCGGCGTTGTTTGCGGCGGCCGTTCTCTTGTTAGGAAACGGGGCAGTTCCTCGCTCCGTATACCTCATGGATTGGTTTCTGTTCCCCACATTGCTGGTCGGGTGCCGTGTAGTCGCTCGTGTGATCTTTGAGCGTGGTACAAAGAAAGAGGAATACTACAAACGAGTCCTCGTGATCGGCGCCGGTGGAGCCGGACAGGCCCTGATCAAAGAACTCATGGCACGCGGCGGACATTTGTACGAACCGATCGGAATCCTGGATGACAATCAGAACAAAAGAGGTCTCCGGATCCACGGTGTCCCTGTAAGGGGGTCGATCGACGATTTCGAACATATCGCACGTCTGGAACATGCAGATGAAGCAATTGTCGCCTGCCACCAGCTCTCGACAGAGAAAATGGGGCAGATCTTTCAAATGTCCCAAAACGTGGGAATTCCGCTCAAGAGAATTCCGCGACTTGAGGATATTCTCGAGGGTAGCTTCTCGCCTCTTGCATTGAAGGACGTGGAGGTCGAAGACCTGCTTCCTCGTTCGGGGGTCAGCCTTTTGACCGAAGAGCTTGCGCAATTCTACTGCGGAAAAACGGTGCTCGTGACAGGTGCCGGCGGATCGATCGGATCCGAGCTGGTCCGACAACTTTGCGGATGGGCTCCCAAGGCGGTCATCTGTCTCGAAAGAAACGAATTCAACCTTTATGAGATCGATCGGGAGCTGAAAGAGCGTTTCTCGGGAACGCGCACATACTCCATCATCGGTGATGTCTGTGATGGTGGTCGGGTCGAGCATGTCTTGGCCAAGCACAAGCCGGAAATCGTTTTCCATGCAGCTGCGTACAAGCATGTCCCATTAATGGAGGCAAATGCGAGCGAAGCGCTCAAGAACAATCTTCTCGGGACCGAGGTCGTCGCGAGTCTGTCGATGAAGCACGGTGTTGAACGGTTCATTTTGATTTCTACCGACAAAGCCGTCGAGCCGTTCAACGTCATGGGATACACGAAACGTGTCGCGGAACTTCTCCTAGAAGAGAAGTTCGCCTGCTCCTCGACAAAATTCATGGCCGTGCGTTTTGGAAACGTTCTCGCCAGCGCTGGCAGCGTCATCCCGCTCTTCCGTCAACAAATTGCACATGGCGGGCCGGTTACTGTTACCCATCCCGAGGTCGAGCGGTATTTCATGACGATCCCGGAAGCGGTTCAACTCGTGTTGAAATCCGCCCACATTGGCAAAGGAGGGGAGATCTTCGTTCTGGACATGGGAAAACCTGTGAAAATTGTCGATTTGGCAAAGAAGATGATCGCTCTTTCGGGAATGAACCATGTCCAAATTAAGTTTATTGGCTTGAGGCCCGGTGAAAAACTGACGGAAGAACTGGTGAGCATTCGGGAACGGACGAATCCGACTAAGAATCCAAAGATCAGTGCGATTTATCCGGAAAAACGGACCGGTGAAATAGTCTCAGGATGCATATCTGCTCTTGTGCGTGATGTCGACGACATGTCGAACGAAGAGGTGCTTCGAGCGCTTCAAGATCTGGTAGAAAAAGCCGAAGATAGGGTCCAAGAACAGTCTGCCAAGAAGAGGGACCTTCTTTCGGTCGCGACGTCGATTTGAAACGTGACAGATGGCTGACGTGAACACCAGCGATCGATTTGCGGAGTATTGGAGTCGGAAGAAAGATTCTGCCCACACTCCGCGTCCGAAAGTGAACGTGTTTAGAATTGCCGCGTCAGAATTGTCGGGCTTCCTTGATCCTTCCGTTCACCGCAAGATTCTGGAAATCGGCTGCGGCGCCGGTGAAGTATTTGAACATCTCAATATTGACCGCACGCGGTATCTAGGGATTGATTTTTCTCGGACCGTTCTCGCAGAGTTCGGTAAGCGCCATCCCGATGTGCGACTCGCTCTGGGAGAACTGTCGACATATCGGAGCCCTGAACAGTTCGATTTCATTATAGTAAATAACGTGATCCAGTATTGTTCACCTGCAGATACACTCCGTGCCCTAACCAATCTGAAAGCGATGCTTTCTCCGGACGGATTCATGTTTCTCGGAAACATCCCGGATCAACGATTTCGGTTTGCCTACGAAACAGGCGTCTTCTCCCAAGATCCGTCCTGGGGTGTTCTGCCGTTACTACAGGGACTCAAGGGGGTGCTGAAGATTCTTGCGGGCAGAAAAACTGGCGTGGGCTTCTGGTACCGAAGAAGAGATGTCAGAAGCTGGTGCAAGAACCTTGGGCTCGACACACAATTCTTCGGTAGTCTTCTCTATCCGTATCGTTTTTCGTGCCTAGCCTTTCACGCAGCGAACACACCATCAGAAACCTAAGTCTCTTGTCGTTTCACGAGTTCGAAGGAGAAGATCCAGGCCAGCAGCTGACACCCAGGCACTCGCGTAAGCACCCAATCCAATGAATTCAGAATTGGCAAAAGCTTGAGCGAGATCTTGGGCGCGACGATGCTGCTGATGTGCCAGTATCGAACATTCCGAACGTCGAAGAATCTTCTCGCAAATCTGACGTCGGATAGGCTGAGGATGTGGGCTTTCTCCCACTCTGTTCGCATCTCAGGGGTCATCTTTCTATAGAGTTTGATCAATGGATTGTAGTCCAGGGCTTCCAAGGCTAGGATTTTTCCGCCCGGTTTCAGGATTCTCCTCAGTTCGGGAAACGCATATGACAGATCGAGGTGGTGCAACATCCCCGAACAGATGATTCGATCGACGGAAGCGTCGGGAAGTTTGGTGTTTTCACAATCAGCCTGGATAAAAAACGTCTTATCCGTGAGACCTTCCGCGGCCGACAGCTTTCGGGCGTTCTGAATGGACACTGAACTTATATCGATTCCGATGCTGAGCGTCGCTCCAGAGTGGGCCGCAATACGCGCCACACCCCCATTCCCGCATGCATAGTCCAGAAACACTCCGCCCGTACAAACGTTCTCCTCGATCCAGCGTTGCCAGTACTTTCGAGATAAGTCGGTTACCAGATAGTACTTTTTGTTGCCGTAAAATCGTTCATACGTGTCCGAATCAAGTTTCGCTGCACGCTGTGGGTCACGGTCTCTGTCGTGAAATTCCAATTCACTGATCTTTCGAGGCGCGAGAGAACCAAGCCACTCCTCGTTGGAGATACCCGCAAGGGCGTTCAACTGATCAAGTAATAGCGCAATACCTTCGGAGTTTTCAGGGGCGTTTGTCAGATTCCGGTCAGTTGGCATGGGAATCACATTATCGCCGGTAGTACTCGCAAATTCGGTCGCAAACGTATTTCACATCATCATCTACCAATGAATTGTTCATCGGAAGCATCAGGCAACGCTTAAACATCTTCTCAGTGTAAGGAAGCGACTTCCGAAGGCCGAGTTTTTCAAACTGATGGACCGCTTTTCCACCCCATTGAATCAGGGTACCGATGCCGTTCTTCTTCAGATATTCTTTGAGTTCGTCCCTTCTCTCAGCCTCGATCTCATAGTTTTGATAGACATCGAAATGCGCGGGCTCGCTTCCGGGGGCCGGTGGAAGAGCCAGTTGGCGTACACGACCAAGGTATTCCTGGTATAGACCCGCGAGGTGGCGTCGCCTTATGACGATCCGGTCGTAATTCTTGATCTTGATATTCAAGAAAGCGGCTTGGAGATTGTCGAGCCTTGAATTAAGCCCCCACATGGAAATCTCGCCGTGGGTGTCGCGACCATGGTCATGAAGGGGGATCATTCGATCATATATTTCATCATCGTTCGTGAGGATCGCTCCGGCATCGCCGAGAGACCCCAAATTTTTGGCAGGATAAAAACTGATCGTTCCGGCAATTCCGAACGTGCCTGCACACTTTCCCCGGAATTTCGAACCCAATCCTTGTGCTGCATCTTCCACGATCAAAAGGTCGTGTTTCTTGGCGATCTCCTGCAATCGATCCATGTCGGCGGTTCGTCCATTGAGCTGCGTGGGCATGATCACCCGGGTTTTCGAAGTCACAGCTTTAGCCACAGACTCCGGATCGATCATATGATCGGGACCGCAATCAACCGGGACAGGAATCCCTCCCGCGAAATGAATAGCGGCCGCCGTTGCTATGAAGGTGTGGGAGGCGAAGATTACCTCGTCCCCGGGGTTTAGCGGAACACCCCGCAGTGCAATGATGAGGGCATCCGTTCCATTCGCAACTCCGATGGCGTGCTTAGCCCCGGTGAGCTTCTTTAGGTTCTCTTCGAATTCAACGACGTCTTGTTGGAGAATGAATGCGCCCCGCGAACCAACGTCAGCGAGTGCGGCCAGGAGTTCTTTTCCATGGGATTTATAAACGTACGGATAATTAAAAAACGGGACCGAGCGCGTGTTTCCCTGCATGGGTATTGTACCTCTGCTTTGTGCCTGTGTTCTGGTATATTTCAGTATCCTGATGACAGGTCAAGCCTTTTGGGCCGTTGAGAGTGCTTTACAGTGTTGTGAAGTGTGTGTATCGAAAACCAAACTGGAAATTTCCGAATGTTGAGTAAAGCCAGAAACTTATTGGGAGATTTGTCTGACCCTGCAAAGAATGTTGGTCCGATTGATGTTCGGGGTGAGGAACCTGCACAGTTGCTGCGCGACCTTCGGATGATGCTCTTGATTCGGCGAGCGGAAGAGAAGATCGGCGACTTGGTTTCAGAGGGAAAGGCACACTGTCCTTGCCATCTCGGCATCGGGGAAGAAGCAATTGCCGTCGGTGTCTCTCGTCATCTGCGTAACAGTGACCGTGTGTTCGGAGCTCACCGTTCCCACTCGCATTATCTCGCCCTTGGCGGGGAGCTCGGCGGTTTGATGGCTGAAGTCCTGGGAAAAGCCAGCGGATGTTCGGGAGGAATGGGGGGGTCCATGCACCTCGTTGCTCGCTCGAAAGGGTTCCTGGGTTCGGTGCCGATCGTGGCTGGAACGATTGCTCTTGCCGTGGGAGCCGGCCTGGCAGCGAAAAAGGACAGAAAGGGAGATGTCGGGGTTGTATATTTCGGAGACGGTGCCGCTGAGGAAGGTGCGTTGCACGAGTCCCTCAATTTTGCCTCGGCCTACGAGATTCCCGTCCTCTTTATTTGTGAGAACAATTTCTTTTCGAGCCATATGCACATCGATCTGCGGCAACCGGCGAATTCGATGGCACGCTTCGCTCGAGCGCATGAGATTCCCAGTGAAGTGGTTGATGGGAATGACGTGGTCGCGGTAGGTCGAACGACTCAAAAACTTCTTGCCCGCGCTCGGGCTGGAGTGGGGCCGGGGTTTTTGGAGACCGTTACCTATCGCTGGCGGGGTCATGTGGGTCCGAGGGAAGATGTCGACGTCGGTGTTAAGCGAAAAGACGATCTCGCTGGATGGAAACGGCGTGACCCGATCCGTCGTCTCATGGATGCGCTTCGAGTTGCGACGATATTGACCGACGGGGATTGGAAACGGATGCAGCGGGAAGTCCAAACGATTGTGGATACGGAATGCGTTCGGGCTATCGAAGCCCCATACCCAGGACTCGAGGCGACATTGAATTTGGTATACGCGCAGAGTTGAGAGATGGAATCCAGGCGCGCCGAAAAGAAGACCTCCTACTGCGAAGCGATTCGCGAGGCATATGTCTATCTGCTGGAACGATATCCGGAAGTGTTTGTGATCGGCCAAGGGCTATGGAGTCCGTGGTACGTCGGAAACACGATGAAAGACCTCGATAAACAGTTTGGAAATGACCGGATTCTCGATACGCCGATTTGTGAGGACAGCACGACGGGCATCGCGGTAGGGGCTGGATTATGCGGTTATCGCCCCATCGTGGTCCATCCTCGGATGGACTTCATGATCTTGGCGACGAATCAGATCGTCAATCAGGCGGCAAAATGGTCGCACATGATGGGTGGCCACGGTCATCCGGCGGTCACCATACGAAGCATTATCAACAGGGGAGGGGAACAAGGAGCCCAACACTCGCAGGCGCTGCATGGATGGTTCGCTCATATCCCGGGCTTGCGTGTTGTCATGCCGGCGACGGTATCCGATGCCAGAGATCTCCTGATCGCATCTGTTCTATGCGATGACCCCGTGCTTTTCATCGATGATCGATGGCTATATGAAATTGAAGACGAACTTCCTCCGATTCGCGAAGTCCAACTGGAAACGGAAAGGTCTCGTGTTTTGAAATCGGGCGGAGATGTCACTCTGGTGGGGTGTGGTTATACCACTCAGCTCTGCATGACGGCGGCTGCGGATTTGACTCGTGACGGGGTCGCGGCCGAGGTGATCGATTTGCGAATTCTTAATCCGATCCGCCATGAGGCGGCAATTGCCTCGGTCGAGCGGACAGGCCGTCTCTTGGCGGTCGACGGTGGTTGGCGGACCTGTGGGATGGCGGGAGAGGTCATTGCCGGAATCGTGGAAGCGCTGCCACCGGAGCGTCTGAAGACCCGACCGGTTCGGATCACGCTTCCCAGTGCTCCCGCTCCGACAAGCCGTCCCTTGGAAGATGCGTATTATTTCAAAGCCGCTGATATCCGTTCGGCGGTGCTCAAGTCGATGGCATAGGAAAAAAATGAAGCGCCTTGTCGATATCTCCCTGTCGCTGTTCGGCCTTATGCTTTCGGCACCGATCCTGCTTCCCGTGATGTTTCTGATCTACCGGCAAGACAAACATTCCCCTTTCTACGTCGCACCGAGAGTGGGCCGGGGAGGTGTCCCATTCCGGATGATCAAGCTCCGCTCCATGATTCACGGTGCGGACAAGACCGGCGTGGATTCCACCGGCGCGGCGGACCCTCGAATCACCGGGGTGGGGCGTTTCGTCCGGCGGTATAAGCTCGATGAACTTCCCCAGCTGATCAATGTGTTCAAGGGGGACATGAGTCTGGTGGGCCCGCGCCCGAACGTGAAGCGGGAAACCGATCTTTATACGGAGATCGAGCGGCATCTGCTGGACGTGAAGCCGGGAGTCACGGACATTGCATCGATCGTCTTTGCCGATGAGAACGATATCCTGAAAGATCAGGAGGACCCGGACATTGCGTACAATCAACTGATTCGACCGTGGAAGAGTCGTTTGGGGTTGTTGTACGTGGAAAAACGGTCGGTGGCCTTGGACCTTCGGCTTATTTTTCTCACCGCTCTAACACTCGTTTCGAGAAGTCGGGCTCTCATCAAAATCCAAACGGTTCTCGACGACCTTCAGGCGGATTCCGAGTTGCGTAAGGTTGCAACACGACGGGAACCGCTGGTGCCGACTCCACCGCCTGGGGCCAGGGAGATCGTGAAAGCTCGTGCGCCGATTTCCGTGGTGAAACCGCGAGACGTAGAGGCGTAGTATTTCCGTTTGATCGTTAACTCCAACATGTCGTCCTTTGGTCGCCATGTTCTAAAAATGGCGTCGGGAACCGTTCTTGCCCAGGCGATTCCTATTCTCGGTTCTCTAATCCTCACCCGCCTTTTCACCCCGGAGCAATTCGGAACAGCGGCTGTTTTTGTCGGCTTCTGTACCGTGGCATCTGTATTGACATCCGGTCGTTATGAACTGGCCATTGTTTTGCCGCGAAAGCACTCGGACGCGTTGGCCGTTCTCGTCGGATCCATCGGACTCTCGGTAATCACCTGTACCCTTGGATTTCTGGTCATACTTTTTTTCCCGTTCGTTTTTGAGAAAATCTTTCAAAACGCGGAGCCACGTTCGTGGCTGTATTTGGCACCGGCAATGATTTTCTTAGCGAATTTTTATCAAGTTCTCACCTACTGGGCGAACCGGCGGAGGCAGTATGGGAAGATTGCCGCAAACTTGATCACGCAACAAGGAGGGACCGTTGCCGGCTCCGTCGGCCTGGGGTTTTTGAATGTACGAACCGGATTGATCCAAGGGCGGCTTCTCGGACAGCTTTTACCCGCGATTGTCATGGGGATTCAGTTCTGGCGTCCCCTCCGCCACGCGTTTCGTACCGCGTCGCTTCGGAGAATCAGAGAATGTTTTGTCAGGTATCGACAGTTCCCGCTTTTCAATGTGCCGTATAGCCTGAGCGGAAGCATCGCGCGGGAATCCACGGTATTCGCTTTAACCTCCTTCAACTTCACAAATGCCGCCGGATGTTTTTCGCTTGCGCGCATGTTTACCTTCGTCCCCGCGGGATTCCTCTCCGGTGCTCTCGGGCAAGTCTTTTACAAGGAGGCAGCGCAACATATCGGTACTCCGCGGGTCGAGCAGCTTACGCTGAAGCTGATGACTTCCATCGCGGCGATTGCGACTCCGGCATTTGTTTTCCTGATGGTGTGGGCCCCCGTAGTCTTCTCTCTTCTTTTTGGAGACAAGTGGCATGAGGCCGGAATATATGCATCGGCCTACGCGCCCGTGGGATTCCTTTTTCTTTTCACGAGCTGGCCGGAAAGAATTTATGAGGTTACAAGCAAGCAACACATATCGTTTTCGATTCAGTTGATTGCGGATGCGCTCTCAATCTTGACCCTAGTTTTCCTTCTTTGGGTCGGCGTCTCCCCTCTCCTCAGCATCGTCGCCTTTGCAGCCCTCTCCTGTGGCTACCAGGCCGTATATCTCACGATGCTTTTTAGGGCGGGGGGCTTTCAGACCGCCAATCTTCTCAAGCTTGGGAAAATGATACTATTGCTCTCGACAGCTTTCGGAGTCATTTGCTTTCTGTGCAAAACCATTCTTCCGTCTCTTGTTCTTCAGATCGCTGGCGCGCTATCGATCATCATGTGTTATTACGTTATTCTGTTGCGAAGGTATCTCCGAGATAGGGCGGCCCCATGATAACCGTCATTGATTACGGCATGGGAAATCTTGAATCGGTTGCGAACATGCTGAAGAAGATCGGCGTTCCAGCCCGCGTTTCCTCCTGCCCCGCGGATCTCCTTACGTCCTCGAAAATTGTTCTTCCCGGGGTTGGATCGTTCGACCATGGGATTAAGAAATTGGAAAAAAGCGGCTTTCTCCCTACCCTTGACGAAGCGGTTGTCCGGAAAGAGATCCCGATCTTGGGGATCTGCTTGGGGATGCAGCTTCTGACAGAACAAAGCGAAGAAGGAACCTGTTCGGGCTTAGGATGGATCAAAGGAAGAACGATCAAGTTCCCGGGGGACAGCGGCTTTCGTGTACCCCACATGGGGTGGAATCGTGTCCGCTTGTCCCGTCCGACGCCGCTCACCGACAATCTCTCCGACGACCGGACGCGGTTCTATTTCGTTCATTCATTCTATGTAGCATGTGAAAGTGTTGAAGACTGCATCATGACGACGAAATACGGTTTGGATTTTACATCGGCGGTCCAGCGCAAGAACGTTGTCGGTGTTCAATTCCATCCGGAAAAAAGTCATCGATTTGGGATGCAACTTCTCCGGAATTTTTGTGATTGGGTGCCATAAGGAGAATCCGAAAGATGCGGCCTCGAGTCATTCCCGCTCTTCTTTTGCGAGGGCAAGGACTGGTTAAAACCGTAAGGTTTAAAGATCCGACCTATGTGGGGGATCCGATCAATACCGTCCGAATCTTCAACGATAAGGAGGTCGACGAAATCGTGGTCTTGGATACCACGGCAACCATCGAAAAACGTCCTCCCCGGTTCGATCTGATCCGGGAGATCGCCGGTGAATGTTTCATGCCGATGGCTTACGGAGGAGGCGTCAGAACGCTTCAAGATGCGGTCTCGATCCTTCACAATGGAAGCGAAAAGGTCGTCATCAATTCGGCTGCCTCAGAGGATCCGCTTTTGGTTCGAACTCTTGCGAAGGTCGCGGGAAGCCAGAGTGTTGTAGTGTCCATTGACGTTAAACAAAGTTTTTTGGGCAAGTACGAAGTTTATAGCCATGGCGGCAGAAAAAAAACGGGTCGCGATCCGGTAAAATGGGCTCAAGAAGTGGAGGGGCAGGGCGCCGGAGAGATCTTTCTGACGTCGATCGACCGGGACGGCCTGATGCAAGGATATGACCTGGAATTGATCCAGAGAGTCTGCAAAGCCGTATCTGTTCCTGTGATCGCATGCGGCGGTGCCGGGAATCTGGCTCATCTGCAGGAAGCCCTGCAACTAGGAGGTGCTTCTGCCGTCGCCGCGGGAAGCATGTTCGTTTTTCAAGGGAAACATCGGGCCGTTTTGATCACCTACCCGTCCCCCGATGAACTCGACAGTTTGCTTGGGTCAGATCAGGAGAAGGATTCCAACTAACAGTCGGGCGCTACGTGTGTCTTTTATCCAGAATCGCTTTCGTGAACCGAAACCCTCTGAGTTTAGCGGTGCTCCAGTTCTTCAACGAAAACAGCCAGGCGAGCGAAGGATAATCTTCTGCTGATGTTTTTGGGAGTGCGAGGATCTCTTCGAATTCCTGCACGGAGACTCCGAGTTTCTTCGCCACGAATTCCAGGTCCTCTTTCGCTTGCTGCGGCGTAAAGAGAGGTTTTTCCATCTCTTTTATAGCCTCGTCTCGAGTCATCTGACCGGAGACGATCAGGCTTGAATAATGTGCCTTTCTCTTGTCGTAGCCGAACTTGGTCGGGAGATAATAAGACTGAAAAAACCGCGTAAAGAACGATTCATAATGTTTGTTCCCGTATGAGCGCCAATCCAATTCCTTGGTGATGACCCGAATCGCCTCTCCTTTGTTGTAGGGCACATAATTGAGCAGTCGTACCGTCCGGATCCCCTTGATGAAGGGATAATAGATGTAACGCTGGAACACGCTGAACATCGGATATTTGCGGAGCTTCCTCGTGCCGAATCGTTTTTGAATCGCCTTCACATGTCGCGCATCGCCCGCATTGTAACCCCAGGAAGGCGGGAGAATCGACTCCGTCGCGAGATTCCCCCCTGGTAAAACGTACTTAATATTCTTTGCCGCGGCCACGTGATAGATGGCCGCAAGAAACGCGTGATCCTGCGGTATGTCGCAGTTCGCGAGAGACGCTCGAAAGAAGGCCAACTGTAGATCCTTCATCTCCTCCCAGTCCGCAACCCAGGTGTAGAGATCGATCCCGAGACGTTTGACGATATTTTCAATGTTGTTGACGGCGAGTTCGGAGTTCCATCCACTGTCAAAGTGGACGGCAAGCGGACGGAGCCCGAGCGTCTTCACCAAATAAGCCAAATAAGAACTGTCGACTCCCCCGCTGAGTCCAATCAAACAATCGTAGGAACGATTTCTGCCGCATTCTTTGATTTGACGGACGATCTGTCGAAGCGTCTCCTCCCCTTCCTTGGTCTTCGTCCTCGCGATTATGGGGTAGGTGTTTTTCTCAAACGTATGGCAATAACTACAAACCCCGTCTGCATCGAAGTCGATTTCCGCGTCGGTCGTGTCCATGATACAACGCGTGCAGATTTGATAAGGGCGTTCCATGATCTAGAGGCGGTTTTTTAACCCGATCGACAAAGACTGTCCAATGTTCAAAAATCGTTCATGCGTGGGACGGATCAAACCAAACTACGGCCTCTCCTTCCAGGACGACCCGTCCGTCTCCGGCGGTGCAGGTGGTCTTAAGAGTCAGCAGTGGTTTGTCCGGACGGACGGCAATCACCTCAACCTTCGCGGTCACGGTTTCGCCGATGAAAACAGGCGCACGGAATTGCAGGGTTTGGCTCACATATACCGTTCCTGGGCCCGGAAGGTCCTGTCCGATCACGGAACTGATCAAACTCGCGGTCAGCATGCCGTGGACGATCGGTTGTTTGAAACGGGACTGCCGAGCCGCGTCCGTTTCGAAGTGAAGGGGGTTGAGATCGCCCGACAGATTCCCGAACGTGTCGACCTCGGGCCGCCCGAATCGACGGGATCGACTTGCCTGTTTTCCGACCATTGAGTTGAGGTCATTCATGCTTGGATCCTCCAAGAGCCTCGTAAGCTCGAACTTCGGCGATCATACGCGAAGGAGTGGTCGACTCAAATCCGTGCTTTGCGAGCACATCCAACAGCCGTGGATATAGCCCGTTCAGTTCCGGATACTCCGGGTTCCGGAGACAGCCAGGATGGAAAAGAAGGGAAACGATGCCGCCCACATGGGCGATGTGCCGAACGAGTTCTTCAAAAGTGGCGACGGAGTTCTTTCCAAACTGATGAACAAGTGCTGAGTCCATCACGGCGATTGGACACTCCAGTGTTCGTGTCGTCGATTTATGTATTACGTCGAAAAGGCGAATTACTCCGGCAATACCCATTCGGAACCCGATTCGGTCAGGAAAACCGACACTCTCGTCAAATTGAATTCCCTGGTTTTCAAGAAAGGCCGGCGATCGAAGTGGATCAAATCTTAGGTAATGGGCACGCCCGGATCGGATGGGCCTCCCTGACCACGTTTCAAGCGTTTTCCGCTGAAGCTCGAACGCGGAAGGATTCAGAAACGTATCATGGTTGTAATGCATCCCGAGTTCAAAGGGCTCCGTGACGAAAGACGCGAGTTCCCGTGAGATTTGGCTCCCGGATCTGGCTCCAAACCGGCCGTGTCTTCCGTTCAACGCGTAGAAAACCGACTGAAACCCCGCTGCACGCTCTAGCTCCATATACCCCGAAACGTCGTCAAAATAATAACGTCTCGGATGAATCAAGTTTTCACCGATCCAAGAAAGCTGGTGAAAGTCGGGCGCCTTTCCTTTCAACACCGGGGATAGCATCCGGTAGAAACGGATCATCTGAGTCCAGTGGTCGTTGCCCCTGAGGATGTCGCAGTCGTGCGAAAGAATTACGATCGTTCGAAGACGTCGCGGCAGGCGGAGAGCCTTTTCCATGTCTTGGTTCGCATTGAGAACCAAGGCTGCCGCCGACAACAGGGCCACGGCCTCATTGAACTCCGGGACGCATTCGGTCCCCGCCCGCACACGTTCGTGCAAGGTGCTGAGGGCCCGCCCATGTCGATCCCGACCCAGGTCAAGGTTCTCGTCGGAATAGGTGAGGGAACGAACGGAATTCCGAAACCAATCCCAGGCAGGCAGCAGACTCCTGGATTCCCGATGGACAAGCCAGAGCGGGCTCTGTTCGTTCGGAAAGAAGGACCATTGATTGCTGGGCCGAGGAACTCGATTCCGAAGCGTCACCTGAGTCTCATTGAATGGAATTCTCCATGGGGGTGAGCTCTCAGGCATCTCCGGAGCATCAATGGGGACCAAGATCTTGGCTTTCGGGGGAGTCGCCAAGTCCGACCATCGAAGAAAGCAAAGATTTCGACGGAGTGCGGCGGCCGCCCGATTATCTTCCAGAAACAGGTGAGCGTGTAGGCCGACTTGATCGACCAGATAACCCACAAACGGATCGTCGAATCTCACTCAGAATCTGCCCTCCTCCGGAGCTTTTTCCAATTTCGGAAAAGAACGGCCGGGAAATGAAATGCGTAGAACGGAAGCCAGGAACGTTTGTTGTAAAGCCAGGTTCCCCGGCAATCAAAGCAATCGGGACATTCGCATAAAGCAAAGCGCGGATCCGTCTCCAAGACACGTCGTTCGAGATCCAGTGCTTCTTCAGCGTCGATCAGGATGGAGTATGCGTCTCCGATGAACCCGGCGGTCAACAAGCCGGCTTCTATATAGAGCCTGTAAAATTTGGAGAATCCTTGACTGCATCCCGGGACGTCGGATTTTCGAAAGACGTGAAGCTTTCCGTCGGCGTCGGCATAAGCGGCCCCAAAGAGCCGGCGCAAAATACTCCGGGTGGATAGTCCGAGAATGTATTGGGCCCAATGCACTGTGCTGAAGCCGGGGCTTTCCCGAACGCAACCGATCAGAAGTAGTTTTCCTTTTTGCCGAACCAAGGAAGCGATGGGGAAGAAACAAGAGGCCGTCGCATCGTGACCCCGGATCATTGCGATTCCACCACGCCCGATCGCAACGAAGGAATTCGTCGGATGATCACTTCGGACGGCTCCCGGCCATCTGAGAAGGGAATTGGCGAATCCACCGGTGATTGCTTTAAGATCACGCGTAAACAGAAAAGATTTCTCGACTTTCGGCCTGAAGTGTCCCTTCGTGAACGCCAAGCCGACGATTCCACCGTTGTCCCCGACCGCTTCGTAGAGCGCCCTGACCAGAACAGGCCCGGGCGACTCAGCCGTCGGTCCCAATTGTTTGAGGCCGGCACGTACTAGAATCACGTCTCCCGACTTCACACCCAAGGCTCGGATCTGTGTCTTTAGTTGTTCCACCGAATAAGCGCCGGTCCTGGGAGATTCGGGCATAGGGACCATACAATTGCTCCTCTCATCCTGCCTGGTCAAGAGCTTTACGTGGAACGTGCCGGCAGAGGTCCCGGGTGGTGAAGGATGCGGTCATAGAGCTCGAGCATCTTGGTCTCCTCGGCACTCCAATTGTATTTCGTCCGGGCTGCCTCCATTCCTCGAAGACTCATTTCGTGCGCTTCGGCCCGGTGTTTGAGGATCCAGAGAATGGCGTCGCCGATGGCCTGTGGATCGCACGGGTCGCACACCAGGCCACAGCGCGCCTCTTCAACAATCCATTTCCACAGCGGAAAAAACGAGGCGATGACGGGAATGCCGACCCCCATGTACTCGAACATTTTGTTAGGCATGGCTTCCGTGTGATTGGGCGCCGGATGATAAAGGACGAGTCCGACACTTGCCCCCTCCATGACTTCGTTCGCCTCGGCATAAGACCGCCAACCGAGGAAATCGACATGCTCGAATGCGGACATCTGCCGGATTTCCTGCTCCAAGGCGGGCGGACTAAAACGACCTACAAGAGTGAGAGTCGCGGGGATTTCCCGGTTTACGCGAGCCATCGCCCGGACCATCTCGACTGCTCCCCGCTCTCGGGCGATGTTCCCCGTATACACGATCCGATGATGGGTGGCAGAGTCGGTTACAGATTTTGCAATCCTATAAGTATCACCCAGAAGAGGGAAATTTTGAAGAGTTGTTGTCTTGTGCTTTGGAAAACGTCGAGCGATGGATGGCGTGGCGGCACAGAATGCATCAAAAAGAAGGCCAATGATTTTCTCCAGAATTGTCATGCATGCCGAGATCGTCCATCTCAGGGGGCGTGGAATATAATCCCTCGATCGAATGCTCGCCGGCACATCCTCATGCACGTCGTAGATGACCCGCCGACCGAAAAATTTCAGAATGATCCCGGCGGGAATGAGTTCGGGATCGTGAAAATGATAACAATCCCCTCTTAATCGCAGGGCACGCCAAAGAACATACCATGTCGTCAGAGTCATCCGTTCCAGACGGCCCTGGGGAATGGGAACGGCACATACCTTGATCCCGTTGATGGTCTCGTCATGCGGATTCGGAACCACAACGGAAACGCGATACCCCGCCTTTACGAGCGAGGTGCACTCTTTCTGAAAAATGCGGGTCTCACCGGCGTAGTGAGCGGATGTGAGGTGAACGACGTGCACGGGCCGCGAAGACTACCGGACGATCAGGCGAATGGCCTCAAACGCCTCGGCATAAGTGCTTCCACACTGAACACCTCGCACCAAGGCAAGGCCCCGAACATACTCGGGATCGGAGTGCCTCCGAAAGACCTGAGACTCATATTTCGACAAAGCCTTGATCTTGGTTGTCACCTGTTCCTCGGACAACAGCACGAAAAGCTCGTTCTCGAAACAGGTTACATTCTGGGGAAGTTCGTATCCCAGGAGCGTGGAGTGCTTGAAGGCGCGGAGCCCCTCTGCATATACGGTCACGTGATCCTGGTGGTGATCGTAGGAGGTTGGCATCAGGACAAGGTCCGGATGAAATTCTTGGTTGAGTTTATACAAGCGCTCGAGAATTTCTTGCCGGTGCTCCGGACAATGTCGCACGGGGTAATCCCAGATATCGATGTTGCCTTTCTTTACGCCGAGCGTTTCCAGGCAACGTCGGCACTCGATCTCTAGGATATCTTTGGGATATCCCGCGGGGACGGAAGCCTCACATCGGCTAAGTGCGATGTAGAGGATTTCGGATCGGGCCGCCCCAAGCCGAATGATAGTCCCAGCACATCCGATTTCATCATCCGTATGCGCACACAGGACGAGTGTTCTTGCAACGCGACCAAAAAAAAGCTCTGTCGGTTCCATGTCTGGCCTACCTAATCTCTCTTCCCAAGCTCACGACCGGGGTTTCCCACGATCACTTTGGAAGCTTGGACGTTCTTAAGAACTACCGCCCCCATGCCCAAAGTCGATGAGTCGCCAACGGTCAGTTGATTGAGGACGGATACACTGGGGGCGATCCAAACCCCGTCACCGATAACAGCACTTCCGCCGAGCATCGAGTTGGCGATTACGACGGTGTTTCTTCCAAGAACGACATTGTGGGCGATGTGAACGAGATTGTCGATCTTGCACCCGTCCCCTATCACGGTGTCACCCAAGGACCCACGATCCAGGCAGGTATTAGATCCGATCTCGACGTCCGAGCCGATTCTCACGTTGCCGAGATGCGGGAAACGCCAAAAGCGTCCTTCTTCGTCTTTCTCGTAGCCGAAACCCGGCAACCCAATCGTGCAGTTTGCCCCGATTCGAACTCGATTTCCGATCCTGCAATTCGCAAGGACCGTGTTGGGTCCGATCCGGACATCGTCGCCGAGTTCCACGGTCCCGGCGATGACGGTTCCGACACCAAGGAATATCCGGTTACCCAAATGCGCGGCCGGTGAAATCGCTGGCTGGTCATGAAGTGGAAGGACCACGTCAAGCAAACTTGGGAAGAACTCGTTTGCGATTCGGATGAATGCGAGCTTTGGGTTAGGGCACCCCAAGGCGGCAAAGGAGACGGTATCGTCCGGTTCGACTGCCGTTGGTAGAATGAGAGCAGAACCTTCGAACTTTTTCCACCGGCCAGGGTCCTTTTCGTGCTGCTTCGGGGAGATCCACGCCAACGCTCCCTGGCGGGCATCCTGATCGCCCGCAAGCGTCGATATTTCGACCGATGGGCCCGATCTTCCAAAGGACGAAGTGAGGAGACTTTCCCGGCTCAGGAACCGTGTGACATCAGCAATCGTTGTCATGTCAAATGGTCCTTAGGTGATGATCCACGAGATGTCAAAGCCTCCGCAGCCGATCTTCATGCCCTAGCTGGTACAGTGAGACCGATCCGGCAGGACCCGAGAAATGATGTAGCTCAAAGCCAATATGATGGCGAACCCGTGTGTCACAAGGACAACGGTAAAGTCCGATTGGAGGAATTGAATGGCAACCACACTAAGACAGACGATCGTCGGCAACAACAGAACATCTGAAAGTCGCGCGTAAAGTGGAACCGCAACATCAAGAATCCATAAACATAAGAGACTAAAGGGAAAGGAAACGACTCCAAAGTTGCAAAACTGGGTAAAAAGGTAGCCGGCCGGGGCGCTAATCGTCTCTCCCACGGTTGCTCCGGAGAGAGGTGCATAGATGAGTCCGATCACGTTGGGCAGATCGATCGGCGGGATTCCAAGGAGGGTGGCGAGTTTTGGGATGCTTGCTAGGCCCACGGGTCCGAACATTTGAGCGTGGTAGAGATACCACAACCCCACGACATAAGGGGTGATGAACGTGCGTTCCACAAGACTGCCGAAATACTCCCCGAGGAGGCTATTGAATTCGCTATATTCGACTCCTTCACGAAGAAGGCTCAGAAGGACGGCGGGGATAAGTGCCAGAGCGAGAAGTAGGGCGATTTTGGCGACGTTCATGGAAAGTTGTTTCATCCAGAGTCGAGTGAAAATAACGACCAAGATTACGGTCACCAGGCTGGAACGTGCACCGGTCAGGCTGGCAAGGACCCCGACGATCGCCAGTAAGCCGAAATAGACGACGAAAACGGCAAAACGTCTGCGGCCAAAATTTCGAAAGAGTTCCATGGCAAAGAAGACTGAAAGGAGAGGGATGACCGACGAAACCGTTAAGCTGTATATGTACGCGGGAAGCACATTCTCCAGCAGCTTCAACGACTCCTCGCGCGCCATGACCGATGAGACAGGATCCGTGAAAATCACCCAAAGCCCTGTTTGCGAGAGGGGCACGTAGGACAAATAATATCCGACCCCCAACACAAGCAGCGACGCCAACAGCAGCATGATCGACCGAGAACTCGATGGATCGGGATTCCAGTCGTGAATTCTCTGCCAGGCGTCTTTTGCGGAATGCTTCCAGGTCCGGCTCGTGGTGAAGAGTCCGACGAAAACGTATCCATGGATCAGGAGGGAAACGGCATATGGATTCGGCAGAGATTCCTCAACATAGTGTGCGATGAGAACCGAGGGCCACTGCGCAAAAATATTGAAATAGGAAAGTACAAAAACGCTAGGCTTTACAAAGAGGTATCGAGCTCTGAAGAAAAGAAAACCGATCCAGAAGCTACTCAAGAGAGTTAACGCGAGATTGAAGAGCAGGTAAGAGTTGATCGGACCGTCCAAGATTCCAAGCGTGTTAGTCAATCTGGGAAGTCCTCGAGATCCGGATGAGTGCGTCAGTTCTATTCATTGAAGTCCAGCGATCGCTTGTTGCCAGAAGGTCAAAGGGAAGTCCACTCACGCCATTAATTGATTTCTTTTTCTAGATCATGTCATCTGGTTCGATTGTATGCCAGGAAGTATTGCAGAGTGAGAATCTGGTTTACTGAAATAGGAGAACCTCTTCCGATGGAGCGCGACGCTCGCCTTCATCGGTACGGAATGCTCACCCCACTTCTGGCTTCGGCAGGCCACAAGGTGACTTGGTGGACATCCAATTTCAGCCACACGCCAAAAATTTTCGTATGTGACGACGATTGGGAAGAGAAAATTAACGGCGTAACGCTGCGCATCCTGAAGGGGTTGGGATACAAACGGAACATCTCGTTGGCCCGGTTTCAACATCACGCCCACTTTGCGCGGCGGTTTTTCGACGAAGCACGGAAGGGGGAACGCCCCGATTTGATCGTTAGCCCTGTTCCGACACTCGAGGTCGCGGCGGCCGCCGTCCGGTTCGGTCTGGAAAACGGAATCCCGGTATTGACCGATATTCGTGATGAATGGCCCGATGAGTTTCTCTATGGATTTCCACGGCCCGTGCAGTGGTTGGGTCGGATTGCGCTGGATGGATATTTCAGAAAGATGCGTTTCATCTGCCGGAATGTGACAGGGATCATGGCGATCTCAAAACGGCAACTGGAATACGGCCTGAAGTTCGCCGGTCGTGGTGTGAGCGAGAACGACGGCGTATTTCCCTTGGGCTATTCATCCACCCAGAATGACCCGGGGAAGGTCGCTGAAGCCACGAAGTGGTGGAATGCCCAGGGAATCGATGGCAAATCGTTTGTTGGGTGTTTGTTTAGCGCGATCAACAATCGGTTGAATCTTCGGACCGTGGTGAACGCAGCAAAAGTGTTGGAAAAAGAATTTTCGGTGAAATTCGTCATCTGTGGGCATGGAAAAATGCTTGCGGAAACCAAATCGCTCGCAAAGGGGGTACCATCGGTGATCTTCCCCGGTTGGGTGAACGCTCCGCAGATCGCATCGCTCATGGAGATGTCGCATGTGGGGCTCGCACCTTATGCAAAGAATGTCCGGATGGCGCTTCCCAACAAGCCCTTTGAGTATTTTGGTGGCGGCCTTCCGGTAGTGTCGAGCCTTCAGGGTGAACTCAAGGATCTTCTAGCTGAGCACAACTGCGGATTGACCTACAATTCCGAATCTGTCGAAGAATTTTGTTTTGCGATTCGGTTTCTCCATCGGGATCCCGACATGCGGAGAGTAATGGGGGACCGAGGAAGGCGACTCCTGAACGAGCGTTTTGCGACAAAGGTGATTTTCACCAAGATGCAGAAACACCTGGAACTTGTCCGGGCACGATTCTTGAAGAGAATCTAGTCTACAGATGAATAAAATTCTCATAACCGGAGGTGCCGGATTCATCGGAGCTAGAATGGCCCGTCATTTGGTAGACGCCGGCACCCACGTGATCTGTGTCGACCGCGTTTCCAGCCCGGAAGAGTTTCAAGATCTACCCGCGATAAGATTCACGTATGTCCAATCCGATCTCTGCGACCCCGGCTCTGCCCGCCGGGTTGCACGTGCCTGTCCGGACGGTGGGTTATCCGTGCTTCATTGTTGCGGAACGAAGGAGGATGCTTACTCGCCATGCACGGAAAAATTTTGGCGCGTGAGCGACGCCAACGTACTTCCCGGAATTCATCTCATTGAGACACTTTCTGAGAGGATTTCCTATTTCTGTTATGCGAGCACGATGTCGGTGTACGGAATCCCTTTGTCCAATCCGGTGGGTGAAAATCACCCGGAGAAACCGATTTCTGCTTACGGATATTCAAAACTTCTATGTGAAAAAATGTTGTATTCGTTGGCTGGACATAACAAGTTTCCTCTGGGGATCCTGCGTTTGAGCAGCATCTTCGATCGGGGGCATCTGAGCAAGGCGATCCAGATGTTTCAGGGGGACATCCAGAACGAGAAAGAGATCACTCTGTTTGGTTCACGAGCGGTAACCAGAGATTATTTACATGTGAGTGACCTCGTGTCAGCGGTAACGCGCGTGTTGAACGATCGTCTAGAGGGTGTCCTGAATCTTGGCAGCGGAAGAGCCGTGTCGTTGACGGATATCGTGAATGTTCTGGCAAAAAAGTATGGGAAGAACGCGCGGGTCCGTTTTGACAGGTCCCGGCCGGATTCCTTCGATTTTCTCTTGGATATTTCGAAAGCCCGGAAATCCATCGGGTTTCAACCTACCATCGACATCTTGGAAGACCTGAGTTCATGACCGGACCCGGTCCGCGAAGACACGTCCTTCTCATGGGGGGTTCGGGGAGAATCGGGAAATTTCTCGTACCGGAACTGGAAAGGCGTTTTCACCTTACGACCCTGGGCCGGAAGCAGTTGAACCGCAATCAGGGGAGACATGTAATCTGTCCGAACTACGAAGACCCGCGGGCGATGGCCGAACTCCTCTCGGCGCTTTCCGCTGTCGACGTTTTCGTTCATTTTGGGGCCGCCGTGAGTTCTTCCATGCGGAAAGCAGCGGAAGCCTATCGGTTCGAGGTGAAGAGCCTCGCGGGAATTCTGGCCGCCCTGCCTCGGTCGGAAAGTCTCCAGATCATCTTTGCCAGCAGCTATATGGTCTACGGATCTCCGTCTCTTCTTCCGATTTCCGAGACTCATCCGTTGAATCCCAGGTCTGTCTATGGCGTGATTAAGGTTGGAATCGAAAAGATGTTGGCCCTGGCTGCCGCGGCGGAAAACACGAACTGCACGATTCTTCGCATTTCAGGCGTCTACGGGTTCGGTAATCCGGCAGAAACAAACCTCATCCCGAGCGCGATCGCCAAGATTCGAAAGAAGGAAATGGTCAAGCTGTCTTTCGCAGGCGAAGTATTTCGTGATTACGTGCTGGTGGATGATGTGGTGGAAGCGGTCGTTGGGGCTATAGAACGACCCGAGAAACAGGGTGTCTTCAATATCGGTTCGGGAATAGCTTTAAAGGCGATGGACCTCGTGGCGTTGGTCGGTCAGGTCCTTGACCTGCCGTCAAAAGTTCAGCTGGAAGGAACGTCTTCCGGCAAACTCGACCTAGTCTTGGACATCAATAAAGCGACTCACGCGCTTGCGTTTACACCTTGTCGATCCTTGGAACGGGGTATAAAGATCGAAGCTGATCGACAACTGGTAGTCCAGAATGGGCAATAGTTGTCTTATTGATGCAGAATTGCGTACGCGGACAACGCCACGCTTGCGAGCGTGGTCATCCAGCTGACCCAAAATTCAGGAGGAAAAGCCTTTTCCTTCACGACTACAGAATCCCCCGGATTGATGATGGTGCTCGGCTTCGCATATTGGGTATGGCCCGAGGGTTCGACCACCTTGGCTGAATCAGCGACCGCCATCCGGGTCTGTCCGCCCGCGAGCGTTATATATTGCTGGTAATTGTAGTATGGATTGAACGGATATGTACCCGGTTTCGTGACCGCGCCGATCACGAACACCCGCCCTTCCGAGGAAGGGTATTGCATATTGTCACCGGGGATGTTCACAACCTCGTTGCCCAGATGATTCCGGGTCATCAGCAGATGGGGAATCAGGATGATGTCTCCTTCTTCCAATTGAAACGACCTTAGTTGATCTGGATCGGGCGAGAGATCGAGGATCTTTTTTTCTCCTTTTTCGTGCCGAATGACTTGATAGTTCCTGTTCTTGGCAAGGCCCGGCGTGGTTCCCCCGGCCAACTCGACCAGATGTGCTAAGGACCGGTTCTCGGAGAGTTCATACGTTTGAGGACGTTTTACCGGCCCTTCGATTCGGACCATGGGTCCGCGAAGAGGGACAATAATTTCGTCACCATCCTTCAAATACGGGTTCTCCTCCATTCGGCCCAAGATAAAATAGGCGAAGAGATCCACCTTGAGGGAAGTCTTCGGTTTTTTGGAGAAGACTTTGATTTGTCTCTGGGACCCCCGTTCCAGAATTCCACCCGCCAGAGCGATGGCGGATGCAACTCGATCCCCCGGAGGGAGATGAAACATGCCGGGCCGATTCACTTCGCCAAGGACGTGGACTTCCAGAAAGAGAGGCTCGAGTTTTGATGACGGAGGTTCCATGACAGATTCTTTCTGTCTGGTGGTGTTCGATTCAGTCGAATCCAGGGTTTTGAACGAATCGGCGCTCTTGAGCGAGTCGGCGCTCTTGAACGAGTCCAAACTGGGTTGGGCATGAGAATCGATAGTTGCCAGCGTGAATACCGCGCAGACAACGGCGGCCAAAAATCGTTTCATGGGAAAAGCGGGATACACCGCGTACGCCATTTCGTCAATTCAGAGAAAAACCTTTAACGTCATGAAAAAAATAGGTATTTGGGGACGGTGATCTCCCTTCAGAGCCTGCGTGTGGAAGCCAAGTTTGTGTGGTCCCGGCGGAAGTGGTTGGTCCGAGTGATCGGATCGACAACCATTGCCGCGTGGCTGATCGTATTCTTTCTTCCAACCAAGTATCGAGTGATAACAACGATCTTGCCTCTGGAGTCGCGACCAACTGCGATTCAATCGGTGATGCGAGCAACCGAAGGAATGAACCTCTTTAGCGCCCTCGCCAACGGTACCATGGGGGGCTTGGCGGGCTCAAATGCGACGGACAAGCTGGTCAATATCTTGAGGAGTCGGACCGTTTCGGAGCGAGTCATCAATAAACTTGGTTTAATGCCGGTTTTTTTCCATAAATATGATTATGTCGCAGATCATTGGAAGTTTCCGCGATCCTTGTGGAAGCGGCATGCTCCCTATCTGGATGACGGAGTTGCCGCGCTGCAAGGTGTTGTAGATTTTGGTCGCGAGAGAAAAGGTCTCCTAACGGTCCAAGTGCGGTTGGGAAATCCAGAGCTTGCCGCCAAGATTGCGAATCAATATGTCGCTGAATTGCAGGAGTTCATTAACGGGAACTCCCTTTCCTTGGCGAAAAAAAACCGGGTCTTCTTGGAGGGCCAGCTCCTGAAAACTCAAAAGACATTGGCGGCCGCGGAGGAGGATCTCAAGGACTTTCAGGCCGGTCATAATCTTGTGAACCTGGAACGACAGACGGATCTCACGATGCGGACCGCGGCTAATCTTCAGGCTGAGATGATCCGAGGTGATGTACAGATTAGCATGCTCCGATCCTCCGGCCGAGGTGAAGGCCCGGAGGAGCAGGCATTGCTTCGCCAGAAAGAAGCTCTCCAGACACAGTTGGATAAACTCGATCGAACGGATGCAACCTCCTTGGGACAATCACGCGGATCATTAAATAAGACGACGAGCATGATGACGCAACTGGGGCGGACGCCGGCTCTCATGATTCAGCTAATGAGATTAAAACGAGAGGTAATAATTCAAGAACAAGTCTTTGAACTTCTGACGGGGCAGTACGAACTGGCGAAGATCGACGAGGTCAAAGATGACGTCGCCTTCCAGGTGATTGATCCAGCGGTACCCGTCGCCCATCCATTCTGGCCGGACAGGCGCGGCACTGTCTTTACCGTTTTCCTGTTGACAACGCTTTTCTCGGTCTATGCTACGGTGAAGCGCTGGCCAATAATTTCGACCTTGGACGTTTAGTCCAAGACAAGACGATCAATTGTTATCCGTGATCTAAAAACGAAGCGCGACCATTCCCATTTCTGGAGTGGAAAATGACGTCGAGTTCTTTACGGCTTGATTCGAGCTACGCTCCGTCGTCACCGCATCGACAATCCCCCACACCGCGATCGCGGTGCCGACGCCGAGGGTGGTCCAGAACGTGGTTTTGTAAGCGTCGGCGCGGTCGCTGTGGGTGAAGGTGCCGTCGGGTTCTCGTTCCATGTGAAAGAGGGCCGCCATGAGACCGGCGGTTGCGAACAAGGCTCCTTCCGATGCGAGGAACGCCACCCCTTTGTTCGGCTGATCGTTGGCGAACTGTCCGACGCCGAGCGGGAGATATCGTTTCCACGCGCCCCCTGTCTTTGTTGGCTCCTTTACCGGGGGGTTCGGAACGGGTCGGTTCTTGGGCGTCGGCGCGACCGATTTTGGCGCCGTTTTCGGTTTGTGCGCTTGCGGCCGTTCCTCCTCTTGAAGTTCGGCATACAGATTCGCGCACGGCTTCGTAACAACGAGGTCGCTGATCTCCTCGGTCACGGAGAAGGTCAAAAGGATTTTGAAATGTTCCTGCGCCTTCGGCTGATCCCCCAACTCGCAGCTGGCGACGCCCAGGATCTTGTGGGCGAGGATGATGGCCTCCAGGGTTTCGAGTTTCAGGCCGTCGAGAAGCGGTTGGGTTTGGTTGATCGCGGCGGAGTATTCTTTCGCGCGAACCAGGCTTTGGGCCGCCTGAAGACGGTCGAGGATCGGGTCGGCGTGGCCGGCTTGGGGGTAGGGAAAAACCGTGGTGAAGAGCAGGATCGCTACGGCGGAGCGACGCATCAGGTCCGTTTATCCGGGATTCTTGCCGGAACGCAAAGCAAAAGTAACACCGTTGCAAGCAGTCAATTCTTTCGCAACCAGTTTCGAACAGCTGGGGAATCGAACCTCTTTGCATACCGTTCCAGCTTTTTTCGATCGAGGTTCCACGTTCCGCTCCTGCTGTACGGAAGTTGGATCGGGGAGCGGGGGACGAGGGCCAGGTAGACCAGATCGAGGAAAGCCTTTTCCGGCTCCGCGACCGGGTAACTTCCTCCTCCCTCCTTCCGCATCTCGTACCCCCATGTGAGCCGCTCCGGGAGGTGGTGAAGCCGGAATTCCCCGATCGGTGTCCGGTACCGGCGCGGGCGGCCGGGGGTTACGGCGTAGATAATGTGCGGGACCTCCTCCAGCACCCCCGCGTCCGAAAGAGCTGTGTAAAGAGAAACGTAGGCGGGCCAGGGGGCCGAAAGAAACGGGATCGCCTCGTATGGGTTCACCTCCGGCGCCAGGCGGTTGATCCAGATTCCGCGTTTGATCCGGGCGACAAGCCCCAGGCGGGAGAGTCGAACGAGCGCGTGCGTCGTCGCGCCCGGGGTCGATCCTGTCAGCGTGAGGATGTCGGAGGTCGTGAATAGGCGCAGGTCGTGCTCGTGAAGTGCCCGGATCAGGCCGGAAAGCTGCATCAGAGCATCCCGGTCAGGATTTCCTCGACCTCATGTTGAAGCGTTTCGAACGGCTCCGGATTTGCGTACAGGTCGGAGAGATCGGCCGGGAGGTACGGGAAGACCTGTTCCCGGAAATCGCGGTAGGTGAACCGCCCGGCTTTTTCCGTCGCGGCCGTGAGGTCGGTCGGTTCGATTCGGCCCGTGAGGTCGGAGGGGACGACTCCCGCCGCACGGAAGAGGTGGTGTAGGTCGAAGAGATCCCGCACGGCGAACCGGGAGTCCGAGGCCATCGCCCGGATCTTTTGCGCGGCCATCTCGGGCGCGCCGTAATACCGGACGGCGAACGGTCCCATGCCGTATCGCTGTAACAGACCGACATCCGGGGT
The DNA here is from genome assembly GCA_043809315.1 of Pseudomonadota bacterium. Classification (GTDB taxonomy): domain Bacteria; phylum Bdellovibrionota_G; class JALEGL01; order JALEGL01; family DATDPG01; genus JAZDDX01. The sequence continues at coordinate 24,841 of JAZDDX010000022.1, read as the reverse complement.
TCCCGCGGAGGAGGCGATCGATGTGGCCCGACGGCTGAACTCGATCTTGGTGGGAAGAGGGTTCGCATCCGAAAGATGGAGGGCTACCTTCCATCTTTGAACGGTGTCGGTCTGTTTCGGCTTGGTCGCCGCGATCCGCCGGATCCCGGCCGACGCCAGCGTCGCATGGAACGCCTGGCTTTGAAGAACCGCGTCCACGAGGTCTGCAAGTCGGTGCCGGTCGGTTTCGGACGTGACGTCTAGGTCCATATCCTGGGAAAGACGCTGGGACCGATGAAAGAAGCGCAGGCAGACCCCCCCCTTCACCGCGTAGGGGCGGCCGGAGAGCTTGGGCGAAAAGTGTTTCAGGAACGCGAGGTGAAAGAACTCCCGCAATTCAAAGGATCGCGTAGTCATCGTCATCTTATATCTCATAATTGATACTAATGTCAAATATGAGCATTATAAATCGAGTATGGTTTTAGGGTATGGTTGGCAAGATACTAATATCATATAAATATAGTCGATTATTTTGCGCAACGCGGTAGGATGTTGACAAATAGCGTCATTTTGGAGAATAGTAGCGCCGCTTTAAACGGAGGCCCCCGCTATGAATAAAACGATTCTTTCCATTCTCTCGCTTGCAGCGCTTTGCACCGCCTGTTCGGACCATTCCGGGTTCGGTCAGAGCGGAGGGACATTTTCCGGGACGACCACAGTCGAGGTGGGTCCCTCGGACAACGGATCATCCTCCGGCGGCGGATCGTTCGTCGTGAACGAACCGACCGACCAGTCTGCAGCGACTCCGGCTCCGACTCCGACCGTACTTCCATCAGAGAATCACCCGGACGGTGGAAATGAGGCAACGCCGACCCCGACACCGGAAACACCCCCCGAAGCGACGGCCACGCCGACCGCTACACCGCATCCAGGGAACAAGCCGACCGCCACGCCTACGCCTTGTCCGGAAGCCACCGCAACCCCGACACCGACTCCCGAACCGGAAGCCACAGCGACTCCGACCCCCGTTCCGGGCGAGGAAGCGACGGCCACACCGACTCCGACGCCGCAAACGCCGCCTGAAGCGACCGCTACGCCGACGGCCACGCCAAAACCGCCGTGTCACAGGACACCGACCCCGACTCCTACCCCTGTTCCGGGGATGGAGTTCTGTTCGACGATCAAAGTGACTTGCTACGGGGTCTCCTCCGTCCATGTCTGGTTGAACGGCGACGATCTCTTCACGGAGAACGAGTTTCACAACGAGCCGTACAAAGAGCTGTCGAAGCAGGCGACGCTCAAACAGGGCCAGAACGAGATCTCCGTCCGTCTGCGCGGGAGTCCGGGAGATCGGATGACCCTTCAGGTCTTCGCTTGTGACGACGAGCACCAAGAGCACGTGCTTTTCGAGAAGCGCTACGAGCGGAAGCGCGGCCAGCCGGATACCGAAAACGACTGGTTCACCGATTCCCCAGGGCCGTAATCAGCGCTTAGTGGCGTTCGGCTTCGGGGGCTCGGGCGAGGAGGTCTTTGATCGCTTGCGCGAGCGATTTTCCCTCGTGCAGCGTCAGATACGTCTCCTCGATGATCGGAGCATCGACCCGCAGGGTTCGCGCCAGACGGTAGGCCGCTTTGGCGGTTCGGATCCCTTCGACCACCTGACGAACCTCTTTGAGGGCAACGCGAAGGGACTTCCCTTGGGCCAATTTGAGCCCCACGCGACGGTTTCGAGAGAGGTCGCCGGTGCAGGTTAGGAAGAGATCCCCCAACCCCGACAGACCCGAGAAAGTAAGCGGATTCGCCCCCTTCTTGACTCCGATCCGGAGGATTTCGGCCAGTCCCCGCGTAATCAGGGCGGCGCGGGCGTTGAAACCGAACCCGAGGCCGTCGATCGCTCCGGCGGCGATCGCGATCACATTCTTGAGCGCTCCGGCCAGTTCGACGCCGATGACGTCGTCCGAAGTGTAGATCTGGAACGTGTCGGTGTGGCAGAGGTCCTGCACACGCTTCGCGGTCTTCCGGTCAAACGCCGCGACGGTGACGGCGGTCGGCAGGGAACGGATCACCTCGTGGGCGAAGCTCGGCCCCGAGAGAACCGCGTATCGCCGGGTCGTCTCTTTCTTCCCGAGAACCTCCAGCGCCACGGCGGAGGGGGTTTCGAGCGTCTCGGTCTCGATCCCCTTTGCGGTCGAGACGACGATCGCATCCGTCTTAAGGCAGGGAGCGACCTTCGTGAGAGCATCGCGAATCGAAAACGACGGCACTGCCAGAACGACGAGGTCCGACCGGTGCACCGGGCGGCGGAGATCGCTCTCGACGATGACGTTCTTGGAGAGGCGGTGTCCCGGATGGTACCGGCGGTTCTGGCGCGTCTTCGCGATGTCGGCGAGGATGTCGGTGTCCTTGTCCCACAAAAACACCTTGTGTCCGAGACGGGCCTGGACTTCGGCCAGGGCGGTTCCCCAGCTTCCGGCACCGATGACGGTGATCGTCTTCATGGCGGAAAGGTTTAGAGGGCGGGCGAGGGTGCGTCAACGCTTTTCGGGACGCACGTTTCGTGTTAGCGATGGTCGGCGCGATGCTCCGCGAACTCCGAATCCGAAACCTGGCGATCGTCCCGGAGACGACGGTCGCGTTCGGCCGTGGGTTGAACGTGTTGACCGGGGAAACCGGGGCGGGGAAGTCGATCCTCGTCGATGCGATCAGTCTTCTGGCCGGGCGGCGGAGTTCGAGCGACGAAGTTCGGGCCGGGGAAGAACAGGCGACGGTCGAGGCGGTTCTGGAGTTCCCCCCGAACGCCGCGATTTGGAGTTCGCTGAAAGCGTTGGGAATTGCGCCGAACGGAACGGAGCTGATTCTCCGGCGGATCGTCACCGCCGACGGGCGGAGCCGGGCGTTCGCCAACGATGTTCCCTGCACCGTTTCGGGACTGGCTTCGTTCGCTCCCCATTGGATCGATGTCAGCGGCCAGCACGGACAGCGGGCATTGCTCGACGAAACAGAGCACACCTCCATTCTCGACCGGTTCGGGGATTACGATCCCCTGCTCGGGAAGTACGTCGACCGGTTCGGTGAGGTTCGTACGCTCGATCGGAAGCTGTCGGAATTGCGGGAAGGGCGAGAGAAGGCGGCGCGCGAGCGGGAGTTTCTTTCGTACCAACTCCGGGAGCTGACCGAAGCAAAGCTGGTGCCGGGCGAAGAAGCGGAGCTTTCGGCTCAGCACCAGCGGGCGGCTCATGGCGAGAAGCTGGCCCGTGCCGCGGAGACGATCGAGGCGGCTCTTTCGGGAGAGGAGGGGGCTTCCGTCCTCGTGGCGCGCGCCCTCTCGGAACTCAAGACCGCTTCTCGAATGGATGAATCGCTCCAATCCTGGGTGAAAGAGCTGGAAGAGACGGCGAGCCAGCTTAAGGAACTCGGAGCGCGGAGTTCGTCGTACCGGACGAAGCTGGAGTTCGACCCGGGTGATATCGAACGGATCAACGAACGGCTTTCGAAGCTTCAGGGGATCGTGCGGAAATACGGATCGATCGAGAAAGCGATCGTCGAGCGGGATCGGGCCGCAACTCTTCTCTCTTCCCTCGAAGATTTCGAGGGGCAGGAAGCGGAACTCTTGAAGACCCGTTCCGTCGCTGCCGCGAGTATGGTCGAAGCCGCTTCTGCCCTGACTCGGGCCCGCCGTTCGACCGCCAAGAAGTTCGGACAACGGGTGACGGCGGAGCTTCGCCTCTTGGGAATGCCGGCGGCCGAGCTGACGGCGGCGATGGTCCCGCTGCAAAACGCCCCTGAATTCGTGACGGAGAAAGAGACCGTGTTCGGTCCCATGGGAGCGGAACAGATCCGCTTCGATCTCGCACCGAATCCGGGGGAAGGGGTTCGACCCCTTGCTTCGATCGTGTCGGGGGGGGAGCTGTCCCGCGTGCTGTTGGCGATCAAAGGGGTCGCGATGGAGGGGAAGGAGGCGGACGGCGTGACGTTCCTCTTCGACGAGGTCGATTCGGGGATCGGGGGGGAAACGGCCGAACGGGTCGGAATTCGCCTGAAGAGCCTCGCATCGGCCGAGGGGAGCCGACAGGTTTTCTGCGTGACGCACCTGGCCCAAATCGCCTGTTACGCCGACACCCATCTCCGAGTCGAGAAGGGGAGCCGCTCCGGGCGGACCCGGGCCGATGTGGCGACGCTCGATCCCAAGGGACGAAAAGAAGAGCTTGCGAGAATGATCGGCGGAATCGAGGTGACCCCGAGGACTCTCGACCACGCCGGGGAGTTGCTGAAAAAAGGGAGGGAACGGTACACGGGTCTTTGACCTCCCGGGAACCGTTCGCTATCATCGGCCCTCTTCCATGAAGCTCTTCTCTTGCGGAATTACGGACATCGGGCGGAAACGCCAGCGCAATGAGGACAGCTATTTAGTCAACGACAAGCTTCGTCTGTACATCGTAGCCGACGGGATGGGGGGGCATGCCGGCGGGGAGTTCGCCAGTAAGATCGCCGTCTCGACCGTCGAGGAGATCTTCAAAGGGGAAGACCGGATCAAGGCGGGGGTACCGGAAGAGACCTACTTCGACTCCGTCGCGGCGGGGGGGGATGACGACGTCGAGCAGGAGCGATTGCGGGACGCGATCCTCCGGGCCGGGAACATGATCTCCAAGCGGGCGACGGAGGATCCGGAGCTTCGCGGGATGGGGACGACGGCGACGGTCGCCTTCTTTTTCGGCGACAAGGCGTTCATCGCCCATGTGGGGGACAGCCGGGCCTATTGCGTCCGGAACGGGACGATCACGCAGATCACCGAAGACCATTCGCTGGTCCACGAGCAGCTGAAGAGCGGCCTCATCACCGAGGAGGAGGCTAGGACCCACCAGCTCAAGAACATCATCACCCGGTCGGTCGGCGTCCAGGAGGAGGTCGAGATCGACACGGTGGTCTGGAAGGTCCAGGTAGGAGATATCTACGTCCTCTGTTCGGACGGGTTGTCGAACATGGTTTCCGACGTGGAGATCCAGGATTTCGTGAATCGGAGCACGCTCGATGTGGCGGCCCGCGACCTGGTCGATCACGCAAACCAGCAGGGGGGAGAGGACAACATCACCCTGATTTTGGTGCGGGTCGAAGAGCTCTGATCAGGGGTAACCATCTATTTCCGTTGACTAGTCTGGCGAACCGTGGTGACACGGGGGTAGAACCCAAGTGATCCTCGAATCGATCAAAAAAGCGATGTCGAACCGTTTCTTCACCGTCATGGTGATCCCGGAACGGCACTCCCGCGTCCGGAAGTGGATCGTCCCTTCTCGGGCGGTTCGATGGGGAGTTGCGCTTGCGGGACTACTGGTCCTGACCGGAGTCGTCAGTTCGTTCCTGGCCCTCCGGTATTTCGCAAAGAGGGGGGAATTCGAACAAGCCCTGCTCAAGAACAACTACCTGGAAGGGCAGCTCCAACTGCTGCAAAACCGGGTCTCCGCCGCCGATACGACGATGGTTCGGATTCAGAATTTCGAACAGAAACTGAGGGTTCTGGCTCGGGTCGATCGCCCGGAATCGGCCGGTGGATATGGACCGATCTCCAGCGAGGAAGAGCAGGCGATGCTGCGGGACGAGACCGATCCGGGGGGGACCCTGGTCGCCTCCCTGGGACCGAAAGAGGCACCGTTTGAGTACGCCACCAAGGTCCGCTCGCTGGAGCTGACGATCGAGGGGCTCACAAAACGGGCTTCGTTGCAGGAACAGAGTCTCCAGGAGCTGTATGAGCTTCTGAAGGACCAGGAATCGCTCCTCTCGTCGACTCCGTCGATTTGGCCCGCTCACGGATGGATTACTTCGAGTTTCGGATACCGCGTCTCCCCGTTCACCGGAGAGAAGCAGCTGCACGAAGGGATCGATATCTCCGCTCCTCCAGGGACGAAGGTCTTCGCCCCGGCCGACGGAGTCGTGACGAACACCATCACTGAAGAAGGGTACGGGAAGGTCGTGGCGATCAACCACGGGTACGGGATTGTGACCCGGTTCGCGCACAACTCCGAGATCAAGGTGAAGGTCGGCCAGCGGATCCACCGGGGGGAGATGATTTCGACGATCGGGAATACCGGACGTTCGACCGGTCCCCACGTCCACTACGAAGTGAGGGTGAACGGGATCCCCGTCAACCCGACGCGGTATATTTTGAACTAGCGACGGGCGTTTCGTCGCGAAGTACTCTCCATGATTCAAAAACTAGCAGCCAAAGTCTTCGGGACCAGGAACGAGAGGGAGATCCGCCGGCTGCAGCCGGTTCTGGACAAGATCAACGCTCTCGAGCCCTCGACGCGCGTTCTTTCCGACCGGGCTCTGGCCGAGAAGACGGTCGAGTTCCGGGCGAGGCTCGCAAAAGAGAGCGATCCCCGGAAACAGATCTTCTTGCTCGATACGATCCTGCCGGAGGCGTTCGCCGTCGTTCGGGAAGCGGGGAGACGTACGGTCGGGATGCGCCACTTCGATGTCCAGATGATCGGGGGGATCGTCCTCCACCAGGGGAAGATCGCCGAAATGCGGACGGGAGAAGGGAAGACGCTCGTCGCGACGCTCCCGGTTTACCTTAACGGTCTCTTGCAGCGCGGGGTTCACGTCGTGACGGTCAACGATTATCTCGCCAAGCGCGACGCCGCCTGGATGGGGGAGATCTACAAATTTCTGGGTCTCACGGTCGGTGTGATCGTCCATGAGAAGGACGATCCGGAGCGGAAAGAGGCTTACAACTGCGACGTCACGTACGGGCAGAATAACGAGTTCGGGTTCGATTACCTCCGCGACAACATGAAGTTCCGCTTGGAAGACTACGCCCAGCGGAACCTCTTTTATGCCATCGTCGACGAGGTCGACTCGATCCTGGTCGACGAAGCGCGTACGCCGCTCATCATCTCGGGGCCGACCGACGAGACGACCGACAAGTACTACACGATCAACCGGATCATCCCGTATCTGAAGAAGGACCGGGACTTCACGCTCGAGGAGAAGAACAAGACGGCGATGCTGACCGACGAGGGGATCGGCACCGTCGAGAAGCTCCTTGGAGTGAAAAACCTCTACGATCCGGAGCAGATGGAGACGGTTCACCACGTGAACCAGGCGCTGCGGGCCCACACCTGTTACCAGCTCGACGTCGAGTACATGATCAAAGACGGCGAGATCGTGATCGTCGACGAGTTCACCGGCCGGCTCATGCCGGGGCGGCGCTGGTCGGACGGATTGCACCAGGCGATCGAGGCGAAGGAGGGGGTGAAGATCGAGAACGAGAACCAGACGCTCGCTTCGATCACCTTCCAGAACTACTTCCGGATGTTCGAAAAACTGGCCGGGATGACCGGCACCGCGGAAACCGAGGCGGAGGAGTTCAACAAGATCTACAACCTCGAGGTCATGGTCGTCCCGACCGACAAGCCGATGATCCGGGACGATCATCCGGACGTCATCTATCGGACGGAGCGGGAGAAGATCGACGCGATCGTGGCCGAGATCAAACGCCTGTACGACAAGAAACAACCGGTCCTGGTCGGCACGATCTCGATCGAGAAGTCGGAGCGCCTCTCGAAGCACTTGAAGCGACACGGGGTTCCGCACAACGTCTTGAACGCCAAACACCACGAGCGGGAGGCAGAGATCGTAAAGGATGCCGGGCAGCCGGGGATGGTGACGATCGCCACCAACATGGCCGGCCGCGGAACCGACATCGTCCTGGGGCAGGGGGTTCCCCAGAACGGCGGGCTTTTCATCCTGGGAACCGAGCGGCACGAGGCGCGCCGGATCGACAACCAGCTACGCGGCCGTTCGGGCCGTCAGGGGGATCTCGGCGAATCGAGGTTCTTCCTTTCGCTCGAAGACGACCTGATGCGCGTCTTCGCGAGCGATCGCGTGCAAAAGATTCTAGAGTGGGCCGGGATGCAGGAAGGGGAGGCGATCGAGCACGGGATGACCACCCGGGCGATCGAGAGCGCCCAGCGGCGGGTCGAAGGGCACAACTTCGACATCCGGAAACATCTCTTGAAGTACGACGACGTCATGAACAGGCAGCGCAAGATCATCTATGCGCTGCGGAGAGAAGTTCTCGGCCGAGAGGAGATCAAAGAGGCGATCGGCAGGGATATCGAAGAGGTGATCGAAGATATCGTTCTTGCTTACACCGAAGAGCGGAAGCAGCTGAAGGACTGGGACTGGAAAGCGATTCAGGAGAGCATGACACGCATCTTCGACACGCAGCTCCCGGTCGACGCCACAACGCTAGTCCCCAAGACCCAAGAAGGGTTGCGGGACGTGGTGCTCCAGACGGTCCTCAAGAAGTGGGAAGAGAAAGAGCAGGAGTTCAGCCCCGAGTTGACCCGGCGGATCGAGCGGGAGCTCAAACTCCGGATGATCGACATGCACTGGAAGGATCACCTCCTCAACATGGACCATCTGAAGGAGGGGGTCGGGTTCGAGGGGTACGCGCAGAAAGATCCGCTGGTGGTCTATCAGAAGAAGGGGTTCGAGATGTTCTCCCAGATGATCTTCACGATCAAAGAGGCGACGCTCGAGCGGTTCTTCCACATCCATCTGTCGAAGGAATCGACGGAGGAACGGCCGTCGATTTTCCGAACTCCGGTGATGCCTCAGAAGATCCAAATGAAGCACGACGAGGCGCCGGGGGCCATCTCTGCCGCCCCTCCGAGCGCTCCGGGTCAATTCGACCCGAACCGCCCGGTCGGGCCGTCAACCGTCAGCACCTTCCGCCGGCAAGGGGAAAAGGTCGGTCGCAACGACCCATGCCCCTGCGGCTCCGGCAAAAAATACAAAAAATGCCACGGCGGCTAATCGGGGGACACAATACGCATTTCAGCGGCTCTTAAGGCGTGATCTTAACGGGATGTCTTGTCAGCCCGATGAAGAGTCTCGAATACGGTTCTTTGCTCGTTAACAATAGGTATTTATCTGTGAGTTTGGCCCTTGGAATTCCGGACCAGATCGCAACCGGCGCGTGTTCCCATTTCTGGATGCTCTTTTGGAAATAAGACCGAATCAAAAGGATGCTGATCGTGGCCTCGCCATTCGGATCCGGCAGGTCGATGCCGAGGCTGTTGCCGTACGTGAGTTGTGCCGAACAGGTGGCGTCCATATAGACACGCGTTCTTGATCCCTCCACCTGCTTCCTTTTCGTGCAAACCATGGTGCCGGGAATGGTGACGTGCTTGGCCTCGGACGGAAGTTCCTTGTAGAGAAGGTCGTGGATCTTTTCGTAATTGTTGTCGACGGCCGGAATCGAGCCATTGAGGATCACGAGATGGAAAAAGCCGAACTAGGTGGCCGAGAGCCGGCTATCCTTCCCCGCAGGATCCTGCCATGTTCCCATCTCAGGATCGTCGAAGGCAAACGGCGTAGTCGCACCCGATTTATCGATGTTCATGACGGTCTGAATGTTATTCAGATTCGCAAACATTTCGATGTAGAGAGATGAGCCGGTCTTCGCCATATCCGACTCCATGCCGGGTTTCGTGGAGATGGCTCGGTTATTGACTGTGATCGGTGCTGGAACGTCTTGGGACAAATCGTACGCCTGGTTCACTTCGGTCAGATCGTTGTTCGATGCCGCCTTGACCTCCGTCAGAACGGACGACTCACCTAATTGTTGAATGGCCTGAGCCCACAGTCCAGTCCTGTTTTCATTGTTCACGAGGTGGCCGTTCTGCTTGACCAACAGATGGCTCGTGTTCCCCTTCCACACGCAGTCCGTCCCGGAGATGCATTGAGAGATGCCCGGCACCGCGATCTTCTGCGCATACGCACTGAACAATGGAAATCCCACCAAGAGACACGCGGAAATGATTTGAGAAGATCTCTTCATTTTCGACTCCCGGGCTTAGGAAAAAGATCTCGGCGCCGAAGTATTTACAGCAACGAGCGTACCAACGCAAGGCGTCACCAGCTGGTTGATTTTATTGGGGGTTTCCGGTTGAGGATCGGCGCTATCCGGCTCCACTGCGATATTCCGGGGACACAATACGCATTTGGAGGGAGATTGAAGGGAAATATGTATTGTGTCCCCCGAAAAGAACTCAGGGAGTTGGCGGATCCGGGAAGAGCGAAGAATTCCCAGCGGTTCTTTAAGACCGGGCCCGGCGAATACGGGGAAGGGGACCGGTTTCTCGGGATCACCGTTCCGAGGCTCCGCGCGCTCGCGAAGAAGCACTGCGATCTTAGCTTTTCCTCCCTCAGGTCTTTTCTCGCTTCCCCGTTGCACGAAGAGCGTCTCTTCGCTTTGATGATTCTCGTTCTTCAATTTCAACACGGATCGAAGATCGATCGGAAGAGGATCTACGATTTCTATGTCCGGAATCTCCGAGCGATCAACAATTGGGATCTCGTTGATCTGACCGCACCGCGGATCGTGGGACCGATCTGGCTCGAAGGGGGGAGAGTGCCGATCCAACGGTGGGTTCGCTCACGAAATCTGTGGGAGCGACGGATCGCGATCGTTTCGACGGCGTACTTCATCGGACAAGGGAGATTCAGCGAAACGCTCCGGATCTCACGAACACTTCTGAACGATCGCGAAGACCTGATTCACAAAGCAGTCGGTTGGATGCTTCGCGAGGTTGGAAAACGGAATCGTCCCGTCTTGGAACGGTTTCTGGATCGACATGCGCACCGGATGCCGAGAACGATGCTTCGGTATGCGATCGAACGATTTTCGGAAAGCGAACGTCAGACATATCTAGAAAAGGGACGTTAAATAAACAAGTTAGCTCCCATTGACGTGAATCGAGCATCGCGATATATCGCACCGAGTCATTTGTGAAGAAGAGAACCGCCTTCATTGCACTAAGTCTCATCACGAGCTGGATCACCGGTGTTGCACAGGCACAGGGACCAGTGGTGATCGAGGGCCCGTCCGGACCGTTCGTGGAGAACTCACTAGTTTGTCCCGGAAACCAGTCCGCTCTTTCCTGGGACGCTCAAGATCATCTGCATATCGGGTATCCGGGGCCGATCCTATGGGTCACAAGTCGGGCGGACCGAGCGGAATGGATTAGATCTCCTCGCTCGGTGAGATACCTGAATCCGGAAACCGCCGCCTCCGCCATCGAGGCTGAAATGCCGGTGTATGGTCCATCCGACGTTAATCGTGTCGATGTGCAAGGGGTACGTGACGACCTCATAAAAAAGGGAAGTAAATATGCCGGGGCGTACCAGCTGAAAAAAGAATCCCGTGACCTGCTGATCGATACGTTCGTTCGTTTTGGAAAAAGCCAGTTGTATGTCGATGCCGACGGCAATGCACACCCGGCGGATGATCCCGAGAACTATAACCGCATCAACTCAAACGGCGCCGTACAGAAAGTGCCAGCAACGGCTCTGGGCCTTTTTGCCATCGCCGCGTTGGATGACAACAAGCTTCCTGCCCCGTGCAAGTCACTGAGCCCGTACAACTTCGACGAGATGCAGGAAGGATGGACGGTGACCGCCGAAGGGGACTCGGCCGCGTTCAAAACACAACTCTGCGGAACGGTCGAAGCAACCAAGAATGGTCGAGTGCTTTCTCGCCCCCTCTGGTGGTTCCCCTCGTCTATGGGGCGGAGAGCGCTCGTTCCGTTAACCTATAGCAACCAGATCTCCTATCCGAACAGAACGGCGGGGATTTTCGTTCCCCCACACGCGGGAGAAACGGTGACCGTAGGACTGGCTCTCGGGTACGTTGGTCAGGGACCGGGACCTTGGCACAACACCTTTCTCGGATTCTGGATCTTTTCAAATCGAGAAGAACCGCAGACGGTCGCTGTATGGGATATCCCGACGGATCAACTGAAGGCGTCCAATTACGTGGTTCTCACGTCGAAAAAAACCGGGGTCATGATCGGGTTGATCGTGAACCTAGACCACAAGCTCTAAACGTTGAACCGGAAGTGCGCGATGTCACCGTCGCGCAGGACGTACTCTTTCCCTTCCAGGCGCATGATCCCTTTGTGCCGCAGGTTCGCCTCGGTGACGTGTTTGAACAGCTCCTCGCACGGATAGATCTCCGCGGAGATGAAGCCGCGCTCGAAATCGGTGTGAATCGTCCCGGCCGCCTGCGGCGCTTTCGTGCCGGAGACAACGGTCCAAGCCCTGCATTCCGGCCCCTGGGTCGTGAAAAATGTGATCAGGTTCAGGAGTCGGTACGCCGCGTGAATCAGGCGGATCAGCCCGGTCTCCGCGAGGCCAAAATCGGCCAGAAACACCTGCCGCTCCTCTGGAGCCAGTTCCGTGAGCTCCGCCTCCACCTTCGCCGCGATCTCAACCGCCTCGCTCCCCTCTTTCCTTGCGATCTCTTCGACGATCCCCCGCAGGGGGTTTACCTTCCCCAATTGCCCTTCGTCCACGTTACAGACGTAAAGAATCGGCTTGGCGGTCAAGAGATGAAGCTCCCGAACGGCCAACGACTCCTCGAAATCGAACCGGATCGCGCGCGCCGGGATCCCTTTCGCCAGTTCATCCCGCACCCGCTCGAAAAGATGAGCTTTCGCAAGATGCGTCTTGTCTCCCGACTTCGCCTGCGTCTTCGCTCTTTCCGCCGCATGCGTCGCAGTTTCCAGATCGGCGAGACACAACTCAGTATGAATCGTCTCGATATCCCGTTTCGGATCGACTCCTCCGTCGACATGAACGACGTTCGGGTCGTCGAAGCAGCGGACGATCTCCACGATCGCCTTCACCTCGCGGATATGACCGAGAAACTTGTTCCCGAGCCCTTCCCCCTTGCTTGCCCCCCCGACCAACCCGGCGATGTCGACGAACTCGATCGTCGTGTGCGTCGTCTTCGGCGGCTTCACGATCGCGGAGATCTTATCGAGACGCCCGTCCGGCACCGGGACGATCCCGATGTTCGGATCGATCGTGCAGAACGGGAAATTCGATGCCGGAACCTGTGCGGAGGTTAGGGCGTTGAAAAGGGTCGATTTCCCGACGTTCGGAAGACCGACGATGCCGCAGGTGAGGCTCATCGCCAGCTTTGAAGAAGCGCGGCCAGTTCCCGGGCCACGCGAGAGTTCGGATCTTTCGCAATCGCCTGTTGCAGCAAATCCCGGGCGGCCTTTCGGTCCCCCTTTCGGAGATAGACGACGGCATCGGTCACGAGTTCGTCTGCTGACGAGGGCTTGGACAGAGGCGGAACGCGGACGGAGCGATCGTAGACGACCCAGCCGAGAAACAGAGCGCAGACCAACAGAACGGGTCCGAACGTAGAAAGAAGGCGGGGAGAAGAGGAACGGCGTTGCGGCACGTCCGCCTTCGTGGCGCTCTCGACCTTCGCCCATGGCGCGCCGCCGGGGACCAATCTCGGCGGGGGGGTTTTTGAGACGGAAGCCAGATGTTCCTGGACCGCCAGCTTCTCCGCTTGGCGATCCTTCGACTGGCGATCGGTGGTTTCTTTCTCGTCTTTGGGACGGGGACGTGTCTTCCGCACGTCGTCCTCGATCAGAAAGCCGGCCTCGCTATCGGAAAATTCGAGATCCGAAAGATCTCCGGGGGGAGGAAGATTCCGTTTCGGATCGTCCGCGGGCTTCGGTGGGGTAGGCGCGAGAGGTGTGCCGCATCGGGGACAGGAAGCTAGACGATCGGCTGCTTGAGAGGAGACCCGGTAGCCGCACGCTCCGCAAACCGCCTCGGGGCTCATCGGTCCACCACCTCGAGGGTGCAGTAATTCAGAAGGAGCTTCCGCGTGCCGCCGGCCTGGAAGTGAACGGTCAGCTTCAAGTTGTCCGGTCTCCCTTCACACTTCCGGATCGTCCCGATTCCGAAGTCGGGATGAAGCACCCGAGCCCCTGGGCGATACGGGGTCCCCTTCGTCCCGGCTTCTTCATCATACGAATATTGGCGGTACTCGTCGTACGTGTCACGTGCGAAATGCCCCTTTCGCTTCATCAGATGACTGGCCCCTCCCAGAAGCGGATCCTCCATTTGAACGAGCAGGTTTGCGGGGATCTCGCTGATGAAGCGGGAGACCGGGTTGTACTGGGTGGACTGGTAGAGGCGGCGGCGGGCGGCGCCGGTCAACGTCAGCTCTTTGCGGGCTCTCGTCATCGCGACGTAACAGAGTCGGCGCTCCTCCTCGATCCCCTCGAGATCCCCGTCCTCCAGCGAACGCTGGTGCGGGAAGATCCCTTCCTCCATCCCGACGATGAAGACCCGGTCGAACTCCAACCCCTTCGCGTTGTGCATCGTCATCAGGACAATCGTATCGGCCTGCGGGTCGTAGCTGTCGGTGTCGGCGATCAGCGAGATCCGGTCGAGGTACCCCTCGACCCCTTCGTTCGTTTCCTCCGAGAACTCCTGCATCGAGCGGAGAAGCTCCTGCAAGTTCTCGAGGCGTGACTCCGTCTCGACCGTCTTCTCCTCCTCGAGCGCCGAGATATACCCCGATTCGTCGAGGATCCGTTCCATGAGGTCGGGAAGACCGATGTCATGGCGTTCGGCGGCGAGTTTAGTGAACCAAGTATAGAACGAGCTTAAAGCTCGAGATGATTTTCCATGGCCTTGAAATCGAGGGACTGCGGAGAGAGCCGGGACCCTCAGCTGTTCGGCGGTCAGGCGAAGATTTTCGACGGTCTTCGCTCCGATCCCCCGCGACGGGGTTTTGATCGCCCGCTCGAACGCGACATCGTCGGAGGGGTTGACGATCAGTTTGAGATAGGCGAATGAATCTTTGATCTCCGCCCGCTCGTAGAACTTGGTTCCACCAAAGATCCGGTACGGGAGGTCGCGGCGGCGACATTCCTCTTCCAGAAGGCGCGACTGGACGTGCGTCCGGTAGAAGAGGGCGATGTCGCGGGCGTGGATTGTTCCGGGGCGGAGAAGCTCCTGCACCCGATCGAGAACGAACGAGGCCTCGCGGTGGTCGTCCTCGGCATGGAAGAAGAGGGCCTCGCTCCCATCGCCGTTCTCGGTCCAGAGGGTCTTTGCGCGCCGGCCGATGTTGTGGCTGATCACGTGATTCGCGGTCTGGAGGATCTTCTTCGTAGAGCGGTAGTTCTGCTCGAGTTTGACGAGGCGGGCGTTCGGGAAGTCGGTCGAGAACTCCAGCATGTTCTCGACTCGCGCCCCGCGCCAGGAGTAGATCGACTGGTCCTCGTCCCCAACGGCACAGACGATGCCGCTGGTCCCCGCGAGTTCCCGGACGAGCTCTTTTTGGATCTTGTTGGTGTCTTGGTACTCGTCGATCAGGAGCCTTTTCCAACGCCGCCTGAGGGTTTCAGCGACCGGTCGGTTTTCGTGGAGAAGCCGGACGACTCGCGTGAGCAGGTCCCCGAAGTCGAGCGCCTGATTCTGCGCCAGCACTTCACCGTACCGTTTGGCAACCTCCAGCCCCTTTTGCGTGAGTGCGTTCCCCTCTTTGAGATACGGAAGGACGTCGTACGTTTCGTTCTTGGCCCGGTCGATATGGTAGCGAATGACTTTCGGAGGGAGCTGTTTGGGATCGTAATTCAGGTCGGAGAGCGCCCGTTTCATGGCTGAGAGCTGGTCCGATTCGTCGTAGACCGTGAAAAGCGGCGGGAGCCCCGCCTCGGCGTGGAACTCTTTCAGGATCCGGAGGCAGACCGAGTGGAAGGTTCCGACCCATTGTGGTTGTTCGAACGAGGGGAGAAGCGTTCGGATCCGCTCTTTCATCTCGCCGGCTGCTTTGTTGGTGAAGGTGACGGCGCAAATTTCGCTAGGGCGGACGGAGCACTCCTCGATCAAATAGGCGATCTTATGCGTGAGAACGCGCGTTTTTCCCGAGCCGGCCCCCGCCACGACCAAGAGATGGCCGTCGACGAAGCGGACCGCTTCGACTTGTTGCGGGTTAAGACCGGAAAGCGAGCGCATCAGCGTCTTGTTTCTATGGGAGGAACATAGGCGGGTCAAGATGGGGGCGTCGCCGACAGATCGGGTCCAGTCGTGTGTCCCCGAATTACGTGGTAACATCCGCGCGGTGATCCGGCTGTTCAACACGCTGACCGACCGGGAAGAAACGTTCGAGCCGGCCGATCCGAAGAACGTCACGATGTACGTCTGCGGTCCGACCGTCTACGACCACGCCCACATCGGCCACGGCCGGGCGTACGTTTCGTACGACGTCATCGTCCGGTATCTCCGGTCCCGCGGCTACGGCGTCAAGTACGTCCGGAACATCACCGACATCGACGACAAGATCATCAAGAAGTCGAACGAGGAGAAGCGGCCGTTTCAGGAAGTGGCCGCGACGTACGCCGACTCGTTCCACGCCGACATGGACGCGCTCGGCCTGCTCCGCCCCGACATCGAGCCGAAAGCATCGGAGACGATCCCCGAGATCATCGCGCTTGTGGAGACGCTCATCCGGAACGGCAAGGGGTATGTCTCCGGAAACGACGTCTACTTCTCCGTTTCTAAGATGGCGGATTACGGGAAGCTTTCGAAGCGGGACCCGAAGGAACTGAAGGCGGGAGCCCGTGTCGACCCGAGCGAGAAGAAGCAGGACCCGCTCGATTTCGCCCTCTGGAAAGGGGCCAAGCAGGGAGAGCCGTCGTGGCCGTCCCCCTGGGGACCGGGCCGACCGGCATGGCACATCGAATGCTCCGCCATGACGAAGAAATTTCTCGGCGAGTCGATCGATCTCCATGCGGGGGGGGCGTGACCTGATCTTCCCGCACCACGAGAACGAGATCGCCCAGAGCGAAGGGGCCAGCGAAAAACCGTTCGTGAAATACTGGCTCCACAACGGCTTCGTGAACATCGACAAGCAGAAGATGTCGAAGTCGCTCGGGAACACCGTCTCCCTCAAAGACCTCCTCGGCCGATTCCATCCGGAGGCGCTCAAGGTTTATCTGCTGGCGACGCACTACCGCGCCCCGTTCGATTTCTCCGATGTCGCGGTCGAAGAGGCGGCCCGCGGCCTCGACCGCATCTACCGGGTTCTCCTCGCGATCCCCGACCGGGTGACCCGGGCGACGCCGAAGATGCAGGTCGCCGAGCGGTTCGAAGCGGCGATGGACGACGATTTCAACGCCCCCAAAGCGCTGGCCGTTCTGTTCGATGCCGTCAAAGAAGCGAATCGCCTGGGGTACAAGAACGAGACACTCGAAGAGGCGATCGCTCTCCGCGGCCAGATCGTCAAATTCGGAAATCTCCTCGGCCTCCTCCACGAGGAACCAGGAAAATTCTTCACTCGCCACCCTGGGGTCTCCAATGTGGACCACTTCAAAGTGGAGAGCTTAATTGCGAAGCGCCACGAGGCCCGCCGTCAGAAAGATTATGCGACCGGGGACAAGATCCGGGCCGAACTCCAAGTTCTCGGTGTGATTCTGGAAGACGGCGCCGACGGAACGACCTGGCGCCTCCAGAAACCGTGAGCGTTTTTCAACTCAAAACCGAATTCGTCCCGCAGGGGGATCAACCGCAGGCGATCGACGCCTTGGTCCAGGGGCTCCGGACGGAGGAAAAGAAGCATCAGGTTCTTCTCGGCGTCACCGGGTCCGGGAAGACGTTCACGATGGCGAACGTGATCGCCAAGATCGGGAAACCGACGCTGATCATCGCCCCCAACAAGACATTGGCCGCCCAGCTCTACGGGGAGTTCCGGAATTTTTTCCCCGACAATGCCGTCGAATACTTCGTCAGCTACTACGACTACTACCAGCCGGAGGCATACGTCCCTTCGACCGACACCTACATCGAGAAAGATGCGCGGATCAACGAGGAGATCGACAAGATGCGCCACTCGGCGACCCGTTCGGTCCTCACGCGCCCCGACACGATCGTCGTCGCCTCGGTCTCCTGCATTTACAACCTTGGGAACCCCGAGGAGTATCAAGCCCAGCTGATCCCGCTCGAGGAGGGGGTGGAGTTCGAGCGCGACCTCCTTCTCCGCCGCCTCGTCGACATCCAGTACGAGCGAAACGACATCGACTTCTGGCGGAGCTGTTTCCGCGTCCGGGGGGACAGCGTCGAGATCTTTCCGGCACACGAGGAGAAGCGCGCGATCCGAGTCTCGTTTTTCGGCGACACGATCGAGAAGATCTCCGAGTTCGATCCGGTCACGGGGCAGGTCTTCCGCCCCATCCCACGGACGGCGATCTATCCCGGAAGTCACTACGCGACCCCGAAGGAGACGATGAAGCGGGCGATCGAAACCATTCGGATCGAGCTCCGGGAGCGTCTGGTGCAGCTCAGGAGTCTCGAGAAGCTCGTGGAGGCGCAGAGGCTCGAGCAGCGGACGATGTACGACCTCGAGATGATGGAGGAGATGGGGTTCTGTTCCGGGATCGAGAACTACACCCGTCACATCACGGGGGCGAAGCCGGGGGAGCGCCCACCGACGCTTCTCGATTATTTTCCGAAAGATTTTCTCTGCGTGATCGATGAGAGCCACGTCGGGATTCCGCAGATCGGCGGGATGTATCACGGCGATCACAGCCGGAAGACGACGCTCGTCGAATTCGGGTTCCGCCTCCCGTCGGCGCTCGACAACCGGCCGATGAAGTTCGAGGAGTTCGAACGGTTCCCGAAGCCGGTGATCTACGTTTCGGCGACCCCCGGACCGTACGAGTTGAAAGAGGCGAAAGGGGAGGTGGTCGAGCAGATCATCCGCCCGACGGGGCTTGCCGACCCCGAGATCGAGGTTCGACCGGCCGGGAGTCAGGTCGACAATCTGCTCGGGGAGATCCGGAAACGGGTGGAGAAAAAAGAGCGGGTTCTCGTAACGACGCTCACGAAGCGGATGGCGGAGGAGCTGACGGAATACTATGCTGAGCTCAATGTGCGAGTGGAGTACCTCCATTCCGATATCGAAACCCTCGAACGGGTCGAGATCTTACGAAACCTCCGTCTCGGGAAGTTCGACGTGCTGGTCGGGATCAACCTGCTTCGGGAAGGGCTCGACCTTCCGGAAGTGTCGCTGGTCGCCATCCTGGACGCCGACAAGGAGGGGTTTCTCCGGTCGGTTCGATCCCTGATCCAGACCTCGGGCCGTGCCGCACGGAACGTGAACGGAAAGGTGATCATGTATGCCGATACGATCACCGGATCGATGCGGCAGGCGATCGACGAGACGATCCGGCGCCGAAAGATTCAGCTGGAATACAACAAGAAAAACAAGATCACGCCGGCGACGATCGAGACCAAAATCCACTCCCCGATGGGAAAGATCTACGAGGCCGATTACGTCGATCTCGTCGCTGCTGCGGATGCGAAGGAAGATTACCTGCCGCCGGAGAAGGTCGCTTCGATGGTCGAGAAGCTGCGGAAAGAGATGTTCAAGGCGGCGCACAATCTCGATTTCGAAAAAGCCGCGGAACTTCGGGATCGCCTTCAGAGGCTTGCGAAACGCGCCTTGCTGGCAGGTTAAGTGGCTGTATTCACTGCGTTAGCTTAGAAATGCGGTGAGTGGCGCGATTTTGCCTCCGAACGGCTAAAGGCTTGCTTTCACAGGGGGTTCGGTGTACTAACCAGCGCCTTTTCACCCGGAGAAAATACTATGTCGCTTGGATTATTGGGCCGGAAGCTCGGAATGACACAACTGAACGACGAACAAGGTCGCCATGCGGTGACTCTCGTCGAAGTGGGACCTTGTCTCGTCCTGCAGAAGAAGACGGTCGAAAAAGACGGGTACTGCGCCTTCAAGCTCGCGTTCGGCGCGAAAAAAGAAAAACGGACGGATAAAGCGACCAAGGGAGACTTCGCTCGCGTGAAGGCGACCTCGCGCCGGTTCATCCGCGAATTCCGTGTAAAGAGCGAGGAGCTCGGGAAGTTCGAGGAAGGGCAGGAGATCACCTTTTCCCAGGTGTTCAAGGTCGGCCAGATCGTCGACGTTGCGGGAAAGACCAAGGGACACGGCTTCACGGGCGTCGTGAAACGCTGGGGGATGAAGGGGAACCGGCGGACGCACGGAACGCACGAGTTCTTCCGTCACGGCGGCTCGATCGGGACTCGTACCTGGCCGGGAAACGTCCATAAGGGGAAGAAAATGTGCGGCCATTACGGCGACGAGCGGGTTACCACGCAGAACCTGAAGATCGTCCGCTTTCTCGAGGAGCAGAACTGCATGTTGATCTCCGGCAATCTTCCCGGAGCTACGAACAGCGTCGTCGAGATTCACCCGACGGTTTTCGGCAGCTGATTCACCGAAGCAGGGCGTTCGTCCGCAGTTCTTTCATCCAAGCCCGAATCACGAGCATTGCGCTGTTGATCCGCTGCGACTGCATCCCCTTTTTCTTCAAGCCATCGTAATCGCTGGCATCCACCGGGCGTGAGCGGATCTCTTTTGTCACCGTTTCCAGCCCGAACAGGATTTTCTGAAGCTCTACGGGCGTATATTTCTTGAGGGTTGCCCGGTTGATCATCTGAAGACCCTCGGAAACATCCTCCGCAAATTTTTTCGGACTGGTATCGAGACTCATGGCGCGACAGTACCACGACAACAAGTTTTTGTATCATTTTGACGCGTTTTCCAGGTTTTGCGCGATTTTTCCGTGGTTCTGATGGGTTGAGACCCCCCCCTTCCCAGCCCCCATTCGTCGTTATATTCTGGAATTGAAAGGATGTAGGACGGGGTTATGAGCGAAAATCGACTCCTAGCCAAGATTCGGCGCGATGCCAGGAGGATCGCGAAACACTTTAAATTAAAGTACTTAGACATCACGACGGAATATCCTGATGCTCGGGACCGCTTTGGGAGCTGCGACGAGGATCACGTGATCCGTCTTCGTCTCTACAAGCTTCGCGATGGCCGATTTTTCAAATATTGGAGCCTTGTCAACACGCTTTGCCATGAGATGGCTCATCTCAAACATATGGATCATGGCAAACATTTCAAGAGGTTAAATCTGGAGATCCTCTCTTGGGCGCGTGAGCGACGGATTTACGTTCCGTTTTCGTGAGCCGTTCCGCCGCGTTCCTGGCGGGTTTGGTGAAAAGTGGGAAATTGATCACGAATTTACTGTTGATTTGGATGTTCTTACCCATTTAGTTCAATAATAATCTGCAAATGTGGTGATTGTACGTAAGATACTGTCGACGCTGGACCTAATTCCTAGCCATCCTTCGAAGAGGGGATATAGTCGCGAAGCGTGAAGGACGATCGTAGAAAACCGCTTCTGGTAGCCGCCACGGTCCGGGAAGCGGGACTCTTTATCGGACACTGGGGTCCCGGGGGGAAAGGGCGTTGGGCCCGGGAGGCGCGTTATTACCGTTGGGAGGGGGACCGGAATCTCCCCTTTCTGCTGGCCGTGACTGGAATCGGACCGGGGCTTTCTCGGGTCGGCCTCGAGCAGGCGCTCGACGATTCGGGAGAAATCTCGTCCGTCGTTGGTTTTGGATTCGCCGGAGGGCTTGCGAAGAGCGGGAAGAGAGGGGACCTCGTCATTCCCACCCAAGTGTTGTTCGAAAAGATGTCCCTGACCCCAACGGAGTGGTTGCGGATGGCGTTGGCCGCTCGCTCGGAGGCATCCGCCTGGCGGAACCTGATCACGGTCGATCAGGTGATCGAGTCTCCCGCGGAAAAAGCCGCGCTCTATGCCGCGACCGATGCGGAAGCGGTCGACATGGAGGCGGGCGTCTGGGGGAGAGTCTGTCAGGAACGGAAGATCCCTTGGGCCGTCGTCCGCGCCGTTCTCGATCCGGCCGATCAGGTTCTCCCGCACGAGTTCACGAGAATCATCGACGGTTTCGGGCACCTCCGGCTCGGAAAGACGTTGTCGCTATTCCTGAGCCGTCCTTCCCTGATCCGCTCGGCGCTTCGACAAACCGGCGGGTCGCTGGCCCGGCTTGCCGAACCTCAGATGAAACTCCTCGCCGGCTGGGTTCGGGCGGAAAAATAAGATCGGATAGGATTTTTACCCGTGGCGCGTGCATTCATCGGGATCGGGAGCAACCTCGGCGATCGTGCGGCGTTCGTCCGCCAGTCGGTCCGCAAACTCCGCTCGTTCGCCCGCGTCCTCCGGGTCTCCTCGCTCCACGAGACCGAACCGGTCGGCGTCACCGGCCGGCAGCCCGATTTCTTGAATGCCGTGGCGGAGATCGAGACTTCGTCTGCGGCGATCGAGTTGATGGGGCAGCTCCTCTCCGTCGAGGCGGAGATAGGAAGGATCCGAAAAAAGCCAGGGACGGCCCGGAGGATCGATCTCGATCTTCTCTCGTACGATGATCTGGTCCTCGATCAGCCGGTGCTTCAGGTTCCGCATCCCCGGATGCACGAGCGGCGGTTCGTGATGGAGCCGCTCACGGAACTGGCCCCCGCCTGGGTCCACCCGGTCCTGGGCCGGACCGCTTCGGAACTTCTCGGTCAGCTGAGCCGAACGAACGAAAGGTAGTGTTTCAGCTCGGCGATCGACTCGAGGATGTCGGCCCGGGCGCGGTGCGTGTCTTTCTTCACGAACTCGATGCCGTACTTGTTCCGGTAAACCTCTTTGAACGACGAGATGTCGATTAGCCGGTAGTGGAGCAACTTCGCGAACTCCGGAAGATAGGCATCGACAAACCTGCGGTCCTGGCTGATCGAGTTCCCGCAGAGAACGATCTTCTCCGCCCCGAAATACTTCTTCCCGAGCGCGACCATCTCCGATTCGACGACGGAGAGTTCCACTCCGTTGGAAACCTCGGCGGTCAGACCGCTCGCGCCGTGCGTCTTCTTGCACCACTCGTCCATCGCGGCGAGGAGTTCGGAAGGCTGCCGGACGACGCGGTTCAATTCCTCGATGGGGTTTAAGTCCAGGTCGGTGACCACCGCGGCGACTTCCAGGATCCTGCAGTTCTTCTCGTCGAGGCCGGTCATCTCCAGATCCAGCCAGAACATTCTTTGGGCTCGGGAATTCTCGCTCACCGACGGGAGCATATAATAGACTCCCCGCATGATCCATGTCGTTCTGGTCCATCCGGAGATCCCCTGGAACACCGGGAACATCGGCCGGACCTGCGTTGGCGCGGGGGCCGAACTCCACCTGGTCGAACCGTTGGGGTTCACGCTCGACGACAAGTTCCTGAGGCGGGCCGGGCTCGATTATTGGAGTGACCTTCGTCTGACCATTCACAAATCGCTTCGGGAGCTTCTCCGCGCTCCGTTGATGAAGGGACCGGTCTTTCTCTTCTCCCGTTTCGGAAAAAAGAGTTTTTGGGACGTCGATTATCCGGATGGTTCGGTCCTGGTGTTCGGTAGCGAGACCGCGGGGCTGTCGAAGGGTATGAAGAAGAGGTTTGCGGGGCGTCTCGTCCGGATCCCGACGCCGGGTCCCGTTCGCAGCCTCAACCTGTCGACGGCGGTCGGGATCGCTCTCTTTGAAGCGCTTCGCCAACGTGGTACGGTTTCAATGAAGGGCGGGAAGGTTTCCTATGGAGAAGCAGCCGAAGACGGTCGTGATGTTGCTGGCGCACGGCACACGTGAACCGGAAGCGTCCAAGCCGGTTTTTGAGTATGCGAAAGCCCTGGCCGAGGCGACCCAGATGCACGTGGAACCGTGTCTCCGGGAATTCATCGAGCCGAGTATCCCGACCGTGGTCGCAAAATGCGTGAACGAGGGGGTCGAGCGGATCGTGGTGGTTCCGTTCTTCCTGTTCCGGAGCGGCCACGTCACGCGGGACATCGAGAACAGTCTGGCCGTCGAAAGAGCGAAATACCCCGCACTCCGGTTCAATGTCGGGGAGCCGATCGGGTTCGATCGGGGGATCGTCGAAATCCTCAAACGCCGTCTGGAGACGGTGCTGTAAGGAGACCCTCTGCGCAAGCTCGTCTTCCTCCTACTGATCTTCCTGCTCGAGCCCGCCTGGGCGTGGGGACCGCTCCGCTCGATCGTTGTCTTCGGGAACGAGAAGACCGAACGATCCACGATCTTGACCATCATCGCCGTGGAGCCGCAGTCGTACGTCAACCAGGGGTTGGTTCGCGAGGTGGACGACCGGCTGGTGAGTTCGGGTCTGTTCAAAACCGTCCGCGTGACGCCGGTCAACAACCGCGACGGCAGCTGCGATCTGCGAGTGGTGGTCGTCGAGAAGCAACTCTGGTTCGCCTTCCCGATTTTCCAGGCCTGGAGCGGAAGCTACTCTGGCGGCGCGGCATTCGGGGAGAGCAACCTGTTCGCGTCGAACGCGCGGACGCTCCTGGCGGTGCAAGGGGGGAATCATCTGAACCGGTTCTTCGGCGTCTTCGACGCCAAGAACGTCTTCGATTCCGATTTCGCCGTCCGCACCTGGGTGATGGCGCGGGACGACGAGATTCCTCTCTACGATGGCATGAAGGAGATCGACCGCATTCGAGCCAGGGATGCCACGATCTCGGTGATCCCCGGCTACCAATGGACCTCCTCTATCCGGACGTCGATGGCGTTCACCTACCGGCGGCTCGACACCGGTTCGTCGACGGTTGACCCCCGGACGGGGAAGAAAGGGAATGACGTCTCGCTGGCCTCCGAGTTTGTATTTGATTCGCTCCGTCGTCGTGAGGCGTTCCTGAACGGGGACCGGATCCGGTTGTTGTACGAAGTGGCCGAGGAGCGGTTCGGATCTGATTACACGTATCACATCGAAGAGCTGGAGTGGGTCCATGCCCAGTCCTTCCGGCGTTGGCTGAATCACGTTCTCCGAGTGAATGCCGGAATCGGGGATACGACCCTCCCGTTCCACCGGGATTTCACGCTCGGGGGTTCTTCCCTCCGGGGGTACAACGACCGACAGTTCCGCGGGGATACGGAAATCGCGGCGCGACAGGATCTGTTGACGCCGCTCTTCCACCGGAAGAAGTTCTCCATCTTCGGCCTGATCTTTCACGATCTCGGATTGATCTACCGGGACGCGAACGGCATCAGCCGTTCGGCCGCACACAATGGCGTCGGTGGCGGTCTGCGGGTTTCGTTGACCGACATTCTGGCCCCCGTTTTCGGGG
>JAZDDX010000021.1:0-58650 GCA_043809315.1 Pseudomonadota bacterium | reverse complement strand
GGAAAGACTCTGAAGCACACGAAAACCACGGAAGCGGAGAGTTGGAATCGGTAACGAGGTTCAACTCATCCCACGTATCGCTGACTCCTCGTAAAGCACACCCCATCCCGTGCTATCTGTCGTCTGTCGCTTTTTTTTGCCTGCCGTCGGTTTCTTTCCAGCATCCCGTTTTCAGAAAGAACTCGAGAATTTCTCGAAATGTGAAAAAAGCTTGTTTCCAGCTTCCCAGCGTCGACACGCCATGCTGGCGGAAACGGTAGGTCATCGGAACTTCAACGATCGGAATCCCCATCCGGTGGATCAGAACGAGAACCTCCCCGTCGATGAATACACTTCCGGAACGAAGGCGAGCTTTGAATTGGTCGACGACCTCCTTCCGAAACAATTTGAAGGCGAAGTTCACGTCCCGAACCCGGAGGCCGAACAGAATCCGGAGCGTCAGTCGGTAGATCGTTCCGAAAAGCCCTCGCTTGAGCGTCTCGTGCTGGCTCCTGGAGCCGATCAAGACCGGTGTCGACTCCATCCGGGGGACAACGACTTTCAGGATCTCGAGATCAACCGGAAGGTCGGCATCGGTGTATGCGACAATCTCTTTGGTGACGCTTTGAAATCCAGTCCGAAGAGCGGCCCCATATCCACGGTTCACCTCGTGCTGTACCAAGCGGATTCTCGGGTCTCCCGCCGCGAACGATCGGACCCGCTCGACGGTCCGATCCCGGCTACCGTCATCGATAGCGACAATTTCATAGTCTTCCGTGATTTCTCGTAAAACCGTCTGGAGCTTCGGCAGAATTTCCCCGACATTCGTTTCCTCGTTATACATCGGCAGGAAGATCGAGAGACTCGGTTGTTTCATCTATTCCCCTTTGCTTCGAGCGTCGATTGTAACCGCGCGACCGCCACGTGATCGGGAAGAAGTCTCTCCGCCTCATGAAGTTCCGCCTCCGCTTCCGAACGGCGGTGCGCCAACCCGAGCAGCGTCGCACGGGCGAGATGCATCAGCCCGCGATCGTATCGGTTCCAATCCCGGTCGATCGCCAAACCTTCGATGGCCTCCTCCAACCGTTCTCTTTTCCAGCTCAAGAACGCGCCCAGGAGGCGGAGATCGACATTCGGAGGATCTCGATCGAGTGTAAGAACTTTTTCAGCCAAGTCCGGACGCCCGCAACCCAGGTAAAGAAGAACCAGAGAGATCCTCGGACGAGCCGGGTCGACCAGGAAACCGGGAGGCGCTCCCAGGCTCAGGGGATACGGGATTTGCACCAGTTCGGGGGTATCGCATTTGAGATTCGATGGTGCAAGACCCAGGAAATCTTCGAGAAGAGCGGCCGCCCGTGAATAGCGTTTGAGGTTCATTTCACCGGTCGCCGAGCGAATCACGACCTCCGCGCAGATCGAACTGCGGATCTCGAACGGATCGGCTGCTCGGGCCACACGGCAGGCACGGTTGAATCGGTCCTCGTCGAGCGCGACGGTATGCTCTGCAAAGAGATAACCGGCCGGCTTCGTGGCTCCCTGGGTCGGCTCCTCCGCCCAAAGCGGACGACCTTCGAGGGGTCCGTATCGGCGGTCGATCTGATCCCGATACCAGGAGGCCCGGAGCAGTGCCTGAGCAAGAATCGCCACATCAGGCCGACGCCCTTCGACGTAACTCCGATACCAAACTGGAAAAACCCAGTGATCGCTTCCGAGAAGAAGCACCGCGCGAGATGGGGCGCGATCGAGATGAGAACTCAGGAGGTCGGCCTCCTCCGCCCCGTCGGCACGCCACGAACGGATCCCGTCTGAAAGAGAAATCGATCGAACCGCGACGATCAGAAGAAGGGCCGCCAGAAAGGCGACCTTTGTGTAGCGATGCCGCCCACAAAGGAGGGGGGTGGCGCCGATGATCGCAAGACAGATGAAAAGAGCGGCTGGAAAAGCGAAATATCCCTGGGCATCCGGGTTCCGAAGGGAGAACTCTTTGGAAAGCCAAACGCCCAGAGCGGAAACGACGGTCCAAAACAGAATCCCGGCCTGTTTGATCCCCGCGAGACGAAACGCAGCGAATCCACCCAAAAGAACGAAGACGAGATCGACCGGTCGAATCAGCTTCCAGAACTCCCCGTGTCCGAGTCCGGAGTAAGCCTTTCCGGAGATCGGAACGTGGAAGAACTGACGAAAGTCACGTGCGGTTAATTCGAAATAGAAGCGGGAGAGTGTGGTCGGATGATCCCAGTCGATCGTGGGATTCGTCGCCGCGCGAAGCGGAAGATAGAGGCAGACCATGAGGCCGAAACCGACAAACAAACAAGCCGTGGCCGTCCGTTGCCAGGAGTGGGACTTCAACGTGAGAGCGGTCCAGAAAAACGGCGGGACCAACGTAAGCCCGAGCAGAGGCTGAAGCGAAAGGGTGAGTCCCGTGACGAATCCGGCCGCGTAAAGGATCCGGATGGATTTGTGGCGACCGGATAGAACCAGAAGCAGCAACCCCAATGCTTCCAGAGCGAACGCGGGAGCGTAAACTTCCGTTCGCGCCGATTGGAGTCCCAGCGAAGGGTGGGTCGACACGAGGAGTCCGACCAGGACCGCGAGCACCATGCGGATGCTCAAATCCCATTTCGAGTCGCTTTTTACGTCCGAGATCTCTTCAACGACCCTTGCCAAGCAGACGATGCCGGTTGCGACCGAGAGGACCGAAAAGAGGGATGTCCGGAAGGCTACCGAGCCAGCCGGGAACAGTGTTCCGAGGTTGCCTGCCATTGTGTAGAGAGGATGTCCCGAGGGATGGGCCACCCCCAGCGATTGCGCGGCAAGGGAAAGCTCACCGCTGTCGAACCACCCGGGATAAATCCCTACGAAGAACGGAAGAAACGAGGCCAGGAGAAAAAAAAGAAACAGGGGCATCGGATCAGCTGGGGGTTCTCTCGTAGACCTTCCGCTCGATGAAGAGATTCACCAGGTCGATGTCGAGCTTTCCCTCGGCCGCTTCCATCCGGAGGATGTCGAGAGCACGCTCCGCCGGCACTGCTTTCTTGTACGGCCGATCCCGCGCCGCCAGGGCATCGAAAATATCGGCGATCGCCATCATCCGGGCCGCAAACGGGATCTGTTCCATCGGGATCCCTCGCGGGTAACCCGTTCCGTCGAGCTTTTCATGATGGCCGTGGGCGATCTCGGGAATCCCCTTGAGATCGCGCGTCCAGGGGATCTTGGAAAGGAACTCGAAGGAGTGTGTGACGTGCGACTCGATCTGTCGCCGTTCCTCGTCCGACAGACTTCCCCGTGGAATCCGCAGTCGGCGGATCTGCTCGTCCGACACGATCCGAACCTTCTCCCCGTCCGGGTGCGTGACGTAGATTTCAGCCAGGCGGGACAACTCCGCGCCGACCTTTTCCGGCATCACCGTCGGTTCGTTGCATTGGAGGATCAACCCCTCGATCTCCCGGATCTCGGTCAGGGAAGCCTCCGACAAGGCTTCAATCTGACTCCAGCCGGCGTCCCCCGGTTTTCCGCCGCTTGCCAGGTGCTCCGACTTCCTTCTCTCGACGGCGAGCTCGGCCTCGCGATACCAAGCTCCGAGACGTTCTCGAATCAGAGCGAGTTCCCAATCGAAGAGCTTCTTCGACTTGGTGAGAATGTTCTCCCGCACACCGATCTTCCCAAAGTCATGGAGAAGGGTGGCGTATTCGATCTCAATGATCTGTTCCGGCGTGAATTGATATGCCTGCAGGCGTCCCGTGGGGGTTCGATTCACTTCCTCCGCCAACGCCACGGTCAGGACCGCCACACGCTCGGAATGGCCGCGTGTGGATGGATCCCGAGCCTCGATCGCCGTCGCCGACGCCCGGATGAAACCCTTGAAGAGTTGTCGGATCTCCGCATAGAGCTTGGCGTTCTCGATCGCCACGGCAGCCTGTGCCGACAGGGAGGCGACGAGCTTCTGATCGGCCGACGTAAAGGTGACGACCGAGGATTTCTTCTTCTTGTTCCAAAGCTGAACGACGCCGATCAACTGTTCCCGGTGATCGGTCATCGGGATCGCTAGAACCGATTTCGAACGGTACCCGGTTTCCCGATCCACCTCAGGATTGAAACGAAACGGGTAGGTTTCCGCGATGTGGTAGACGTCCGGCAGTCGAAGGGTCTCGCCGGTCGTGGCGACGTACCCTGCGATGCTTTTCTTGTTGATCGGGATGACGAACTCCCCCAACCGGAGTGGCACGGAATCGTTTTGTGCAAGCTTGAACCGGAGCCCGGACAGCTCTTCTTCCCCGCCGGCCCGTTCGGCCAGAAAGAGGGTCCCGGCGTCGGCCCGGACGATACGTCGGCACTTCTCCAGGATCTGCGAGAGGAGTCGATCCAGGTCCCGTTCGGCGGCCAGTGCCGCACCGATGGCGTGGAGATCCTCGATCTCGTCCTGCGTCAGGCTCACTCGCCGTACTTTTCGAATCTTCGATTTCATCGATTCCCGTGGAAGCCTATCCTCTGTTTAGATCAGCTGCTGTTTCTCCGCGCAACTTTTCAGACGGGAGGCGTTCCCATAGACGGGCTCCCTCTGGAAGGAGAGAACGGACGCGGTAGTGGGCTTTAAGGTGAGCCTCCCAGACCTCCTGAAGAGCGGACGAAAACGGACGCACCGTGGTGAAGTCGTAGATGTAACGCGTCCGGAACCGTTCGATTCCGTCAAGGATTTCCCGCATCTCCCGCCCGGGCGGCCGGCGTTCCCACCCGAGCGTATAGATCCACCGAGTCGGAGCGATGATGTCGAAGTCGGTATACAGGGCGAGCGCTCCCTGTCTCCGCATAACGTACAAGGAACCACGCTGTCCCCGGTATGGTTCCAAGATTTGGCGCCACGGATCTCGAACGACGGAGGCATAGACCCCCTTCGGGGACAAGAGGGTGTCCCAGGCATCGCTCAGAGAACGTCCCGCCGGGAGAGCGGCGGAGAGCAGGAAGAGGGAGAGTGCGAACGTTCTCCACCGGTTGACCAACGACTCGAGAGAGAAGAGAACGAGGAGAAGAACGAGCGGCACGAGCGGCTGGAAGTAATGGCCGTATCCCCTGCGCAAAACTCGGATTGCGACCAACTGAAGAACCACAGTTAGAACAGCTCCGATGAGCCATCGATGTCGGGCCGAACGGGCCAGGGCGATCCCTGCCAAGAGCAGTGCGAAAAGAGACGGGAAAAGAAGTTCGAGATCCCACAGGCGGGTGACCAGCAACCACCACCGCGAAGCAAGATCCCCGCGCGCCGCGCCAACCCAAACTCGATCAAAGGCGAACGTTTCCCAGAAACTTCCCAGGGCGCTCCGAACGGCGAGCCAGATCGTGATCGGTGCGACGACCGCCAAAACCCCGACCCCGATCTTCATCAGATTCCGTCGACGATCCGGACTTTCCATCCAAGCAATGCCCACGAACGGAACGAACGGTAAGATCTCCTCTGGCTGAAGTTCGATCAACAATCCCACCACCACTCCCGCAATTGCGAATCTCCATCGAGAGCTCCCCCGAAGAACCCAAGCTCCCCCCAGGTACAGCAGCGGACAAAACCCTCGCGTCAGTCCGCCCCCTTCCGCGACCAAGGGGGTCCGGACCAGGAGAATCAACCAGAGCGCCAAGAACATGCCTACGATGGGCGTCTTTTGTTCTTCGGCGATCCGGAAGAGGAAGAAGGCTCCGCCGGCGATCGCCAAGGATTCCGCGAGCCAGATCCCCCAAGGCCCGAACTCGTGGACCAGCGCCGTAATCAGAAACATCACGGGAGGCTTGTTGTCGAAGGCGTCGAGATAGGGCATTCCCCCGTGCCGAACCACCATCCCGATGTACCGATAGACTTCCCGATCGGCGCCCGGACCCAAGAAGTCGGGACTGAGCGGGTACGAGACAACGAGCGCAGTGACGAAAAGAAAAAACAGGACGGAGAGACGTTCTCTCACGAGCGGGCGAGCGTAACTCCTTGGTCGAACGCCTCCAGGTTGATCCGGAGAACCTCTTTTTTGGCGCCGAACTTTTCCTCGATCACCTTGCGAACTGCCAAGGGCTCGATGACGCCGGCTCGGCCTAGAAAACCGCCGAGGATCGCCATATTAGCCGCACGGGCACTCCCGGCTTTGATCGCGATGTCGTTCGCGGGGATGTAGACCTGTCCGATATCTTTACGATCGCTCTGGACGTCGATGAGGCTGGAGTTCACGACCAAGAGCCCGTCCGGTTTGACTTTGGGGGAGAATTTGTCGAACGACGGCCGGTTCATGACGGTCGCGCAAGTCGGGGTGGTGATGATCGGGCTGCCGATCTCGTGCTCCGAGAGGACCACCGTGCAATACGCCGTCCCGCCTCGCATTTCCGGACCGTACGAGGGGAGCCATGTGACATGCTTTCCCGCATCCATCGCCGCTTTGGCGAGGATCTGGCCGATCGCCAGAATCCCCTGTCCGCCAAACCCCGCGAAGGTCACTTCATACTGTTGCATCGGGTTTCTCCGTCGAGGGTTTCGGTTCCGGGCTTTTGAATTCCCCTAAGGGGAAGACTGGGATCATGTTCTTGGCTAGCCACTCCGTCGACTGCGAAGGGGTGAGCCCCCAGTTGGTCGGGCAGGTCGAGAGAACTTCGATGAGGCTGAAGCAGGTCCCCTTGAGCTGGTATTCGAAGGCCCGCTTGATCGCCTTTTTGGCCCGAATCGTGTGGGCCGGATCGTGGACCGAGACCCGTGCGATGTAGGCCGGAGTCATCAACGTCGTGAGGAGTTCTGCAACCCGCAGCGGATAACCGGCCGTCGCGACATCCCGGCCGGCCGGTGACGTGGTCGTTCTCTGTCCCGGCAATGTCGTCGGGGCCATCTGCCCCCCCGTCATTCCATAGACCGCGTTGTTCACGAAGACGACCGTGATCTTCTCCCCGCGGTTCGCCGCATGGAGGATCTCATTCGTCCCGATTGAGGCCAGGTCGCCGTCTCCTTGATAGGTGAAGACCGTGAGATCGGGACGGACTCGTTTCATTCCGGTTGCGAGGGCGGGGGCTCGACCGTGCGGCGCTTCAATGAAGTCGGTGTTGATATAGTTGTAGATGAGAACCGCGCAACCGACCGGGGCGATCCCGACCGTTTTTTCCCGGATGCCGAGTTCGTCAAGGCTCTCCGCCACCAGACGATGAATCACGCCGTGCGTACATCCCGGGCAATAGTGCGTCGGAACATCCTTCATGCTCTCCGGCCGCGAGAAGATCAGTTGTTCCTGGTCAACGGTTTCCACGGGATCCCTTTCCGCCCCATTCCGACAGGAGTCTCTTCAGTTCAGTGGTCACTTCTTCCGTCGACGGGACGATCCCCCCGCACCTTCCGAAGAAACTGACCGGCTTCTTCCCTTTCACCGCCCGTTCGACATCCTCCACCATCTGCCCCATGCTCATCTCGACGCTCAAGAACGCTTTTACGCTCGGTTGATCCGAGATCTTCTCGAGGGCTTCGAGAGGGTAGGGGTAGAGCGAGATCGGACGGAACAGACCGACCTGAACTTTTTCCGATTTGAGGTCGTCGATCACCGTCTTGCAAATACGCGCCATCGTTCCGTACGCGACGAGGACGATCTCCGTGGCTGGGGTGATTTCGTACTCTTCGTACCGGATTTCCTCTTTCTCCATCCGGACATACTTCTCGGCGAGTTGGTGGTTGTTCTGTTCGAGGACCAGAGGGTCGAGGAAAAGCGACCGGATAATCCGCGGCGGTCGGCCCTTTGCGCCGTCGGTTGCCCACTCAGCGGCGTCATTCATCCGATCGGTAACGCCGGAACGGAATTCGACCGGCTCCATCATCTGCCCTGTCATTCCGTCTCCGACGATGAGAACCGGATTCCGGTACTTGTCGGCGAGTTCGAACGCTTCCGCAACCAGGTCGACCGCTTCCTGGACCGAGGAGGGAGCCAGAACGAGGATCCGGTAGTCTCCGTGTCCTCCTCCCTTCGTTGCCTGAAAATAATCGGACTGCGCTGGAAGGATCCCACCCAACCCGGGACCGGCCCGCATGATGTTTACGATAACGACCGGAAGATGAGCTCCGGCGATGTAGCTGATCGCCTCCTGCATGAGGCTGATTCCAGGGCTCGAGGAGGTAGTGAAAACCCGTTTTCCGCTGGCTGCCGCCCCGAACAACATGTTGCTGGCCGCCACTTCGCTTTCCGCCTGCACAAAAACGCCTCCGACCTCCTTCATCCGTTTCGAAAGGTACTCGGCGACCTCGTTCTGAGGGGTGATCGGATAACCGAAGTAATGTTTCGCCCCGGCACGGATCGCTGCCTCGGCAATCGCTTCGTTTCCTTTCATTAATTGGCGCGTCATTTCGCCTCCCTTTTCACCCGTTTTCCGAAGACCTGGATCCCTACGTCGGGACAGGCGATGGCGCAGAGCTTGCAGCCGGTGCAGAGATCGCGGTTCGTGATTTGGGCGAAGAAGTATCCCTGCCGATTGATCGCCTTCGACATCTCGATGATCTTCTTTGGACAGGCGGCTACGCAGAGTTCGCACCCCTTGCAGCGCTCTTCGTTGACGACGATTCTAGGCACCCGCGCTCCCTTCCTTCTCCCACGGCCGACGCATGGTCAACCGCAAAGGCAGAACCGGCAGACCGCCCGATTCCGATCCCACAGATTGAACGATTTTTTCCGCGACTGCAACGAACGGAACGGGGAGGGAGAGGCGCTCCGCGACCTCCCGCGCCATCTTAACTCCCTCGCCGACGATCTCCGGCGTGGTGTCGTGCAAGAGATGGGTGTTGGAAACGATACCGGTCACCTTCAATTTGCTGGCGGTTTCGATCTGTTGAATCATCTTCAGGGAGCCTTCGATGGTGTCGGTGAACGGACGACGGGCGTTCAAGACGATCCAAAGTTGATACGAGCCATCGGGGATGGCGTCGCGAATCGAAGCCAGAACCGTCGCGCCGAGGTCATCTCCGCCGACGTCGAGGATGACGCGTCCTTTGGATGTTAGAAGAAGGCTCCGAACCTCCGGGACGACGATCGGAAGGTCGGCATAGAACTTTTCCCCGGTCGGCGCGATCACCGAGATCCCTTCTTTCGCAAGAACGTGGATCGCTTCGCGCGAACGGAAGTATGGGTTGACGACGTCGAGGTCGATGACGTGAACGGGGCTCTCCCCCTGCTGGCGGACATATCGGGCGAAGTTGATCGCTACCTCGGTCTTTCCGCTTCCGAAATTCCCGACGAAAATGATCGATCCCCGGGGAACCTCGATTTTCGACCAAGGCAATGACATTCCCGCGCGCCGGTCTACCACGAAAGGGGAGGGAGTCAATGAGGCGGGGTAGGCTGACGGCGAACCTGACACCTCGCGTGTCAGGAACCGTTCCCCTGACACGATTTCGTGCGGGGAAGGGAGTGGCACGCAACGTGCTCTACCCAAGTTCATGATCGACGCGCTTTTCGGAATCATTCTTGTTCTTCTGGCGACGCTGTTATTCTGTGGTTCGGATCAAACTGCGATTGGAGGAAGCCGATGAAACGATTATCCTCGATCATCATCGGTCTGATCGGAATCGCCGCCGCGACTTTGGCAGCACTGATCGTGCTTCTGTATCTAAAACTAAAGGACTCTTACCTCATGAAGGCGCAAGCATGATGAACCCAAGGGCTTTGGCTCGGCGTGACCCCGGATTGGATGGAAGGCGAACGTCCATGAAAACAAACGTCATGATGTTCTTTATCAGCTTGGCGATAGTTGGCTGCGGCCGCGGCGGATTGGA
Source organism: Pseudomonadota bacterium (assembly GCA_043809315.1). Taxonomy (GTDB): domain Bacteria; phylum Bdellovibrionota_G; class JALEGL01; order JALEGL01; family DATDPG01; genus JAZDDX01. The sequence goes on along the minus strand of JAZDDX010000021.1, from coordinate 48,908 downwards.
CGTACGTGATCCAACCAACGTAGATCCGGAATTTCGGTCACCAAGCGGGGAACTGACCGCAATAAACGCAACAGACGCAATCAACCGTTTCTTGGCCGTATTGAACGCCGAACGTATTGCCACGGGAGAGATCTACGTGATCCCATGGCCCAAGTCGAACGAACCAATTCCAACTCCTCTTGATCAGTGCATTACAAGAACGGCGGATCAGAAGGAAGAAACGGTGGACGTCAAATGCGTGAGCGATCAAGGCTTCTTGAAAGTGGCCGATTATTTGTCGGGTGAAGTTCTGGATACCTGTACAGGATTCGGCACGGTGACGGCCACAAGCGGTGACGTTCGTGACACGTTCAGTTTTGATTCAAATAGCCTCAACTGTCCCGCGGTACCCTTTTCATTCAACAATGCAGGAGGAGCAATTGTTTTTGGAGAGCAGCATGAAACTCCCAATTACATTTATTCCTGTCTGAATATGACGTTCTCTATCGAGGGCCATCAAGCATCAGCCGATGGCTGTGGGGTCTCCAAAAGCTCGATCGAGATGCCGTATGATGTACTTGTGGATGGAGGTAACGGACCCGTGATCGTCGGGAGAGGCTCAGGGGGTGGAGCTATCGACGCATCCTGTTCTACTCTCTGCGTGCAAGTGACGGATAAGAACGGGGCTTCCAAGGTTTCATGTAACGTTACGCAAAAAACTACAGGTTGCAGTCCTAGCAAGAATACCATTACAGAAGTGGCAGACTGCGTAGCAACTCGTGATGGAGCGTGCGGATGAAGAACCTGTCGCAGTCCTTAGGCATTGCGAAGAAGACAGAAATGGTGGAGCTGATCGGGTTCGAACCAACGATTAGGACTTCTGAATCTTGTCACGAATCGCTCGCAACTCCGTGACGGCGAGACGATCCCGGTCGCGCCCCAAGGCCTCTTTCGAGGCGATCAGGTCATCAAGCCCAATCACGAGACATTTCATTCCATACAAGAAAATCGTCGTAGCACCGGAAGCCACGACGTCAAACGGCCCCACGCCGATGATCTCCGACAGGATGTCGAGCGGACCGAGATCGGTCTGAAGATAGAGATTCCGGACGGTCGCAAGTCCGGTCGGATGGTCGAGAAACGACAGCTTTTGCGGGGTTTGCCGGTGAACTGGATGGAGATCAGCCAACTCGGATCTCAACTGACCGATTATCGACGGATCCAGCGCCATGCAAATGTCGATGTCGCGCGTGACCTGGGAGGCGCCGTGAAGAACTCCGGCAAAGCCACCGACCAATACGAACTCGAACTTACGATCGAGAAGTCGTTGGAGAAGTCGGTTTAGATCTGCCATCGGCAATCTCGGTTCTGGCTTTGATGAGGGCCTCGAGAAGATTCAAGGCCTCTTGGTGTTGGCTAAGACGTTCCTCGGGAGTCAGAGACAGACCCGCTTCTAGAAGAGAGATGTCGATCTCCGGCGTCTTCACATCTTGCAGAATAGCACCGGGTCCAGTCGTGTGTCCCCAAATTGGTGGAGCTGATCGGGTTCGAACCGACGACCTCCTCGTTGCGAACGAGGCGCTCTCCCAGCTGAGCTACAGCCCCACGGTGGAAAAAGAGGGCGAATTCCTATCAAGCCTTATCCGTTTCGTCTACGTCCGCGGAACCGGCGAGGCGTCCGATTGAGTCACCTGGACCACGCGCCGCGAGTACATCGAACGGTAGAAGGCGAACCGGTCGAGGACCTTGGCGACATAGTCGACCACGGAACTCCCCTCGCAGTAGCCGTATTGTGCCTTCTCGAAATAGGTCGGGTCCTCCAGAAGCGGCAGCATCCGGGCCACGTTTTCCCATTTCCGGGGGCTCAAGTGGTTTTCGATCGCCAGGTTCTGTGCATCCCGGAGATGCCCTAAGCCCACGTTGTAGGCCGCCAGCGACAGACGGATCGTGTCCCACCGGGTCGTCCCACGGATCTTCCGAAGCTTGGCTGCGAAGTGAGCGATCCCTGCCTGGATGTTCTTTTCCGGATGGGTCGAAAACTCCGTCCTCTGTTCCATCGCCACCGAAGGCATGATCTGCATCAGCCCCAGGGCCCCTTTGGACGAAACCGCCGTCCGCTGAAACGACGACTCGACCGAGATAATCGAAGCCATCAGACGCCAATCCATGCCGTTCTTCCGGGCATACCGCTGAATGATCGCGTCGTAGGAGCTGATCCCCCCCTCGATCGGGGAGATCTCCGCGTCTGCTTCCAGACTCAGCTGGTGGAAGCGGTAGGCCCCGTAGAAGGAGCCGAGGAAGACCGACCAGAGGGCAAGGTAGAGGAGCCATCCTGTGGCTCCACTCTGCACCCCTAACCGGCGCTTATTTGAGATCGCAATCGACATGTCTCTATGGGGGCTTCTTTAGCAAACGAGGCTTGCCGCGTCAAACCCCCCCTCCGATATTCTAAAGAGAGCGAAAGGTGTGCCAATGACAAATCTCAATAGTATCAATTAGATAACATTTGTTAGTTTAACATCGCCCGCCCCCCTGAGAGGTCACTTTCGAACTAAATCTGGACTTTTTTCGGAAAGAACATAAGGATCTTAGGCACTTATCTTGCGCCCCCGACGTGTCTCAGCCTGTCTTATCCTTCTTCTGGCCGCTTTCGGAGCCTGGGAGGCCGAAGCGCGAGCACCGATCACCTTGATCCCCCACGGCGGTCTGGCATTCGGCACCCACAACTTCCCCGATCAGACCCGGGCGGGAATCGACGTCCGGTACCCCGTCTGGCCGACCGCCGACCTGGGGCTGAACCTCGAAACCGGATTCCGTCATGGCCGCTTGTTCTCGGCCACGCCGACTTTCGTTCACATCGTCGGGTGGCCTCGGATCGGTGCGTTGCGAACGGCGGTCTACGGGGGGTTCCCTCTCGTTTATTATTCCCAGGCCGGCACGAGTGATCTTCTCTACGGCGTCAGCGCGGGAGTCGAACTTCATTATCCGCTCGCACGGGTCGGCCGAGGCAACTTGGATCTCGTGGCACGCGGAGGAGCGGAAATTCTTCTCTTCGGCACAAGCAAAACGGCCATCCCGGTGATCGTCTCACTCGGAATGGCCGTTCGACTCTGAGATCTTCTGGAGCCACCCCCCGGATTCGAACCGGGGACCTGCTGATTACGAATCAGCTGCTCTACCAACTGAGCTAGGGTGGCCCGCTCGACTACTTCTTCAGGTACTTCTGCCCCGGCTTCCAGTTCGCCGGACACATTTCACCCGATTGCGTCCCTTGGAGGACCCGAAGGATTTCCTCGGTACTCCGGCCGACACTGGTGTCGTTGACCGAAGCGTACTTCACGATCCCTTCCGGATCGATGATAAAGACGCCTCGATTTGCGAACCCTTTCTCCTCGTTCAGAACATCGAACGAGCGGCTAATCGTCTTCGTGTAGTCGGCGATCACCGGGTACTGAACTTCTTTGAGATCCTGCTCGAACCATGCCTTGTGCGAAAAGACGCTGTCGGTGCTGCAGGCGATGACCTGCGCTCCGGCATCCTTGAAGCTCTTCTCGTCCGCAGCGAACGCCCGGAGTTCCGTCGGGCATACGAAGGTGAAGTCGAGAGGGTAGAAGAACAGAACCACCCACTTCCCCTTGTAGTTCTTCAGCGAGACATCCTTGAAGCTACCGTTCCAATACGCCTGTCCCTCGAAATGGGGGGCCGGCTGACCGACTTTAAGCATTTGATATACCTCCCTTTTAAGGAGGGGGTATTTACCCGTCTATGGCGTCGTGTGCAACCCATAATCGGGGAAAATGGCGAAAAAGGGGGGGAGAGGATATAATGTCTTTGATCCCGATGCCTTGTTCTTTCGCCCGCCGCTTTTCGGTCTCTCTTCTTCTGCCGATCGTTGCAGCTTGCGGAGCCGCGGCTACGCTTCCGCCCCAGAACGACCCCGCCGGTTTCTCCGATCGTCTGACCGAGGCGGTCTGGTACGCCGAAAACGGCGATCACCCCAACCTGGCGTCGTTGACCGATACCGGGAGCACGATTCTCGTCGTTCCCCCGGGAGACGGCTCCACCTACGTCAACGGCGTTTTTACGGTCGACGTCCCCGATCAGGATTCGGTCGCGTTCTCGGCCCGTGTCGGCCTCGTTCCCGGAAGTACGGCCGCCGTGCGCTTCACGGCGTACGTCCAGGACGGGAGCACGTTCCCTCAACTGGCCGATGTCGTTGCCGCTCCGGGAGGGGAACCGAACGACTTCACTGTCGATCTTTCCGCGTTCCGAGGCCGGGCGGTCCTGTTGATCCTCGCCGTCTCCTCGCCGGGCCATTCCGCCCTTTCCTCGTCGGCCCTTTGGATCGACCCGAGAATCGTTACTCCTTGAGCTAACGCCCTCTTTTCGTTAGGGTGGCGACCCCGTAAACGGCGCACCCTTTCATGTTCACCCGACAAAGATTTCCGATGGTCTGGATGCTAGCTGCGGCCTGCGTCGCCTGTACAGAGGCCCCCTTGATCGTTCCGGGCGGGCAAGCGCGCCTCAATAATCCGGTTTCGATGGCGTTCGTCGGGAACAACCTTGCGGTGGTGGCCAGTGCGAACGTGGGCTTAACCCAGGTGGCCGGATCGCTCATGCCAGTCGATCTGGCCAATCGGAAGCTCCTACCCGATACCGCGATCCCGATCCCCAACTTCGCCGGAAAGATGGCGGTCGACACCGATCCAAGCCGACCGCGGATCTACATCGCCGACCGCGGGGACGACGCGATTCTCGTATATTCGTACTCTATTCCCGGAACCTCGACCGCGATCTCGTTCTCGGCGGTCGATGCCCCGACCCCTCAGAATCGCGGGCCGAGCGGTACGATCGCAAATGCGATCATGGCGGACAGCAACCCGTTCGATGTCACGTTCGTCCCGGGAACCCCCTCGGGGGATCTTCTGATCGCGACGAACAACCTTTCGGGGAGCGTGACCGTCGTTCCGGCGGCGACGCTCGCCCCGATCGACCTTAACCCCGAAGACGGGCTGCTCAACGGCCTGATCCTCTTTTCGGCCGCCAACTTCCGAATCAAAGAAAGCAGGCCGGGCCTCGGCGCGAATGAACTCGTTCCCACGGCGGACGGAACCCTCTATTTCATCACTTCGACCCGCACGAGCGACATCTATGTCTTCGACCCGAAAGATCTGAAGGTGGAGGGGATGGTCGATCTCAGTGCGATCGCCGCTTCCCCCGGAACCCGCGGAATGGCCGTCGCGCAGAACGGCCTCGCCTACATCGTCCAGCGCGCCCTGAACGCGGTCGTCGTCCTCGACGTCGCCGGGATCCGGGACGATGGGAACGATTACAAAGTCATCGATCCCAAGGTGGTCGACCTGATCCTCGTCGGAAAAGATCCGGAAGGGGTCGCGCTCTCGAAGGACGAAACGAAGATCTTTGTTTCCAATGAAGGGGACAACAGCGTGAGCGTGATCGACACGACGACCCGCGCGCTTCTTCGGAAGATCGCGATCCCGGGGAGCGCCCCGTCGAGGCTCGTCCGTGAGCCGACGCGAGACGCGAACGGCGTGTTATACGTTCTCAACTTTCTCTCGAACAACATCACGCTCCTCGATTTGACGACCGGGGACCTGCTGGGAACGATCGAATGAGGAGACGATCCGCCATCGTTTTCCTGCCGGCGCTGTCCCTTCTATTCACGGCCTGCAGCAGCGGCCCTCCGACTTTTTCCCTCTTTCACGACCCGTCCGACATCGCCGCCTCGACCTCCGACGTAGCGTATGCAGGGAGAACCGCCCGATTCGTCTACGTCGTCGATGCTTACACACGCGGCCTGACCGTCGTCGACCAACAAACCGACACGATCGTCGATACCGATGCCAACCCCAGCTTCCCCGACACCTGTGTACCGGTCGGCGGGCGTCCGTCGGCTCTCGTGCTCCAGGATCGGGTCGGGTTTCCGCCACGGATCTTCGTGGCAGACCAGGACGGTTCTCGGATTGTGGCGTTCGACGCCGTCCCTCCAGCCGATCCCCAGAAGAACGTTCTCGAGCATTCCCCCGTCGCGCTCGGCGCGACCGCGGCCGGCCTCGCGGGTCGTCCGCTGTTTCGCGACACCGGAGCGGTCTCCAACCCGTCGCTCGCGGAGATCATCGTCGACCCCTCGGTCGCAAAGACCGAGTACTGGTTTGTCGAATTTCTTTCCTCCTCGGATGGATATCGGGTGACCGGCTCGAAGTCGGGGATCCAGACCGCTCGAGCCAAAGAGGGGACCGCCTACCTCTCCGACGACGGAGCGATCTCGTTCACGATCACCGCCGGAGGATTGAAGACCAACAATGGGGATCGGTTCGAGTTCGGAACGACTGTCGCAAGTCCGATCGATCTCCGCGCCGTCGCCGGGCAACCGATCGCGCTCCAGTCGGATGGGACCTTTCTGTACGCTGTGACCCTCGATCCGACGGCGGCAAATCCACCCTCGGTCGTCGTTATCGATCTCGCTACCTTCGCCATCTCGGCCGTCGTTCCGTTGATCGACGGATCGGGGAAGCCGGTCGTACCCAGCGGTGCGGCGATCGGGGACGGTCATCTCTACATTTCGAACTCGGCGGCCCCGACGTTTTTCGACGTAACTGCATCGGCACCGTTCCCGGTTGCGGTGTTCTCCTCCTCCGCCAAGAGCCGTGCCGTCGGATACGATCCGGCAGGAAAGATCTTCTATCTCCTTTCCTCGGAAGATCGGATGGCGCTGCCGTTCGATCCGACCGGTGGCGTACTCTCCCCAATCCGGCTGAGCTATTTCGGATCGGCCTTCGTGCCTTACACGCTAGATTCGACGCCATACGCCCTGATCCCGACGTTGCAGGGAACGGCGGACGTTCTCAATGCGGCCACACGGACCCGGATCGACGCCAACGTAACGGAAGGGACAACACAATCGAGATATTCCGGGATCCAATTCTTCGATCAAGGGGCGGTTTCAGCTCCGCAACTGATCTCGGTGACGACCCGGGATGACGTCACCCGGAGCGAACGTTGGCAGCTGACGTACGAGGGGGTGATTCCCGCTTCCGAAGGACTCTCAGTCGAGATCACTGGAAACCAGCTCACGGGTGCCACGGCAGCGTTTCAAACCTGGGGCGTCGTGGCCGGCGACCTCGTTGTCATCCGCGCTACCGGAGAGGAGATTACTGTTGCATCCGTGGCGAGCGAAGGACGGCTTGCCCTTGCTTCGGGGGCAACCGGGCAGGGAAGTCAGACGATCGGAATCCGTCCGGCCGGGAGTTACCTCGTCGTCGGATCGCAGTCGGGCGTTCAGAAGGAGCGGGCGAAAGAGCAGACCCCGTACGTGAGTGACGAAGGGGCCGCCGCGTTGACGATCCGCGGATCGCGCACCCAGCCGACAACGCGCGGGGACTTTTTCACGTTCGTTACCACCGAAGGGATCGATCCGATCCCGCCGATTTCAAACGCCCGGCTCGCCCGAAAAGCGGCCATCTTTACCCCCCACGGCTCCAACTACCCGACGGCGTACCTGATTCACGAGGGGGCACTGAGTATCACCGCCGTGAATCTCCGCTCCCTCAGGGAACGAAGAACGATTCCGTAAGTCGTTGAATCTAAATGAAAAAATGACTGCGGTTCCGGCAATGTAGTGCCATTACAATACATTTTAGTACTTTCGCCCGAGCATCGACTCTGATATCCGTGCATTGGTAGGGTAGGCCGTGAAGATCAAAAAGCTGGAAGTAGTTGGTTTTAAATCGTTCCTGGAAAAGACGACGTTCCACTTTGACGTCCCCGTCACCGCGATCGTCGGACCGAACGGGTGCGGGAAAAGTAACGTTGTCGACGCCGTCAAATGGGTAACCGGAGAACTCTCGTTCAAGGAACTTCGCGGCCGTTCGATGGAAGATCTGATCTTTGCCGGGAGCGAATCCCGGCCGCCGATCGGGATGATGGAAGTCACGCTGACCCTCGACAACCAGGACGGAAGCGGCCCCCCCCAGTACAGCCAGTATTCCGACGTTGCCGTCCTGCGTCGGATCTTCCGCGACGGAACGAGCGAGTTCTACATCAATAAAATCCCTTGCCGTCTCCGGGACATCATCGATCTCTTCCTCGACACTGGGATCGGCCAGAGTTCGTACTCGATCATCGAACAGGGGAAGGTCGGAGCCATTGTGTCCGGGCGTCCGGAGGATCGCCGGCTCGTGATCGAGGAGGCCGCTGGGATCACCAAGTACAAGCATCGGAAGAAAGCCGCCCAACGGAAGATGGAGTACACCCGGCAGAACCTTCTCCGGGTCAGCGACGTTCTCGTGGAACTGAAGCGCCAGATCGGTTCGCTCGAGAGGCAAGCGCGGCAGGCTGAGAAGTTCCGGAAGGCGCGTGACGAAGCTCGGGTTCTCGATATCGCCCTCTCGGCCCGCGAGTATCTCGAGATCGATCACCGTCAGAAATCGCTCGCAACGGATGAAGGAACCCTGACCGAGCAATGGTCGGCGGAGGACACCGAGTTCATCGCGAGAGAAGCTCGCCACGAGAAAGTCCGCCTCGAACTTCTGGAGTCGGAGGAGGGGCTCGAGGAGGCCCAGAATCTTCTCTTTTCCTGCGCGACCGCGGTCACCTCTCTCGAATCGAAGATCGAATCTCTGCACCGGGAGACCCAGCAACTCCGGGCTTCGGCGGAGTCGGAACGGGAGCGAATCGTCACGCTGACGGAACGGAGAGGGAGTTTTGCATCCGAGATCGACCGAATCATTTCTCAACTGACCGTTCTTGAGACCGAACGCGCGATGCTTGCGGGGACCCTTGCGGAGACGTCGCTCCGTCATGATGAGTGCCGTCAAGGAGAAGCGAGTGCCGCCGCCGAACTGGAAACGAAAAAGGGGAGACTTCTCGAGATCGTCGCAAAGGAAGGGGAGCTTCGGAACCAGCTCGCCAACTGTCAGCAACGGATCCGGGAGATCGATCAAACGATCGAGACACGACGGGGAGAGATCCACAAGATGCGAGACCGTCTCTCCGAACTGGAGCGGACCTACGAACACGGTAAAGCGTCGCTCGGCGCTTCCGAACAGCTCCGCTTCGGATTCCGGCAGAGCCGCGAAAGCATCCGGAGCCAGCTCTCTTCCATGGTGGAGGAACGGGAGACGACGGCTGAGAAGCTCGGGACCGTTCTCCGCGAACTCGAAGGACAGCGGGGCCGCCTTCAAGCTCTCGAGGAGTTCACGCGAACCTATCAGGGATACCGCCAAGGGGTTCGCGCGGTCATGGAGAGGCGCGTCACTTCCGAACCGCCGATCGGGAAGATTCTCGGGCTTTTGGGGGAATTGATCCGTCCGAACCGAGGATTCGAGCGGGCCGTGCAGGCCGCCCTTTCCGAGTTGATCGAATGCATCGTCGTTGATTCGACCGACGACGCCCTCCGCGCCATCGACTTTCTCAAAGGGGAGAAACGGGGACGCGGGGCCTTCCTTCCGAAATCGATCGCCGGGACCAAACCGCGCGCGGAAGGGATGGCGGGCCGTTCCGGGGTGGTCGGATGGCTGACCGATTACCTCGAAGCGGAGGGGGAATGCCGCGAAGGGGTGTTGACTCTCTTGCACGATGTTCTCGTGGTCGAAAGCCTGCCGACCGCACTTCTTCTGCGAAGCGAGGGGTTGACTCAACGGATGGTGACCCCCGCCGGGGATCTCGTCACCGCGGAAGGGATCGTCGTCGGCGGGGACGGAAGCGAAGAACGCGGGATCCTCGAAGTCAAACAGGAGATCGCGGATCTGACCGACTCGGCTCGGAAGAACGAAGCTCTGAAAACGGAGTTGGAAGGAAGGACCGCCCACCTTCTGGTCCAGATCGATGCCTGCGAACACGAACTCGCGAAGATCGGTCTGGATCTCGAACGACAGGATCAGGAGTCGTTCACAAAGGAAAAGGACACCCATCGCTTGGAAGAGACGCTCCGAAACGAGCGTCAAAACGTCACGACGGCGGAGACCGAACTCGAAAGATTGCTGGCGGAGAAGGTCGCGCTCCAGCACCGGACGGAAACGGCGGCCGCGTCGAGCTCCTCGCTCGAGGCGGAAAAACGGGGACTGGAAACGCTCCTCGAGGAACGGGCAGGTCGGTTGGCTGCGGCCCGTACCGATCTCGCGCAACAGGCGGAGCTTCTGACCGACTTTCGGGTTCGGGAGGCCTCTCTCGCCGAACGGCAGGCTTCGTTCGACGGGCAGCACCGATCTTTCTTACAGCAGGACGCCGATGCGGCTGCGGAGCAAACACGGTTGTCCGAGAGCATCTCGCGACATGAAGCCGAGGCCGAGAGAAAGACCGTCGAAGCGGCGACGCTGGATATGGAACGGAAAGATGCGATCGTCCGGCATCAGGCCCAGCAGGAGATTTACCAGGCAGCGCGGACCGAGCACGACGAACGCGCCACCCAGATCCATTCGTTCGAAGCGGAACTCAAGACGGCCCGGGAGCAACGGGAGAAGCTGACCGAACGCCTGAACGGCATTCACCTCAGGGTCCGAGAGGAGATCTTACGGGCCGAGCATCTCGTTACGCAGTTGATGGAACGCCACGGCATCCGCCTTCCGGAATGGGTGACCCAGCCTGGCTTTGCTCCGATCCACGAGGAGGAAGTTCCAAAAGCCCGGACCGACCTCGCCGAGCTTCGGGACCGGATGTCCAAGATCGGCGACGTGAACTTGGCGGCGATCGAGGAGGTGGCCCAGCTTAAGGAACGGCACGACTTCCTGGCGGCGCAGAAGGAGGATCTCGAGAAGTCACTTGAGGCTCTCGGAACGGCGATCCGGAAGATCAACGCCACTACACGGGAACGGTTCGTCGCGACGTTCGAGGCGGTGAACGAGAAATTCGAGCGACTCTTCCCGCGTTTGTTCGGGGGAGGGCGGGCGAAGCTCGTGCTGCTCGATCCGGAGAACATCCTCGAGACCGGGGTCGACATCGTGGCGCAACCTCCGGGGAAAAAGCTCCAGAACATGAACCTCCTTTCCGGCGGTGAGAAAGCGCTCACGGCGATCGCACTTCTCTTTGCGATTTTCGAACACAAGGCCCCGCCCTTCTGCGTCCTCGACGAGGTCGACGCACCACTGGACGACTTGAACGTCCGGCGCTTCAACAAGATGGTGGCGGAGATGTCGAAACAGATCCAATTCATCCTGATCACGCACAACAAGACGACGATGGAGACCGCCGTGAATCTGTTCGGCGTCACGATGGAAGAACCCGGGGTCTCCCGGATGGTCTCCGTTCGCGTGAGTCAGGTCGCGGACGTCGCGGCGGACCGGCCCGGCATCGAGGCTCCGGCCGCTGTTTCCGCCGCCTGAAACCCCCTTTGTAGTTGACTTTGGGGGGGGTGGCCCGTAAGGGAGGAACACTCATGAACGAACTCTTGAAGAAAATCCGCACGGTTCCGGACTTCCCGAAGCCCGGGATCCTCTTCTACGACGTGACGACGCTTCTCAAGGATCCCGTGACTTTCTCCGAAGTCCTGGAAGCGATGGCCGAGCCTTTCGAGCGGAAAAAAATCGAACTGGTCTGCTCGATTGAATCCCGCGGCTTTATCTTCGGGGCGGCGTTGGCAAGCGATCTTGGCGCCGGCTTCGTCCCGATTCGGAAACCGGGCAAGCTGCCGTGGAAAAAAGCGAGGGAGGAGTACTCCCTCGAGTACGGAAAAGATGCGATCGAAATGCATGTCGACGCGGTCGGCAAGGGGCAGCGTGTGCTTCTCGTGGACGATCTGCTTGCCACGGGGGGAACCGCGGCGGCGGCGATCTCGCTTCTCCGGAAATTCGAGGCCGACATCGTGGGCGCCGCATTCGTGATCGAGCTCAAGGCTCTGGCCGGCCGGCAGAAGTTGAACGGAATCGAGATCCACTCCCTGGTCGTCGTCTGACCGGTGAAGCCTGCGGCGGCCCCCGTAGTTCAACGGATAGAACGGGGGATTCCTAATCCCTAAATCGAGGTTCAATTCCTCGCGGGGGCACCAACTTCCCGATATAATGATCGCCGCCATGCGGGGTATGTACGCCGTCGTCCTATGCGGGATACTCTTCGCTTCCTATCCCTCTGGAGCCCGCCCGAAACACCCGAAACAAACGGCCCCTGCGCCCAAACGAGAAGCCACGTACAACCCCGACATCGATCTCAAAAATACCCCGGCTTCCTATCGAAAGCGGGTCTTGGAGTTTCGCCAGATCTTACGAAAGGAACCGAACCGGGAGGCGAAGATCAAACGGGCGATCGCTCTCGCAATCGACCCGAAGTCGAAATTCCGCCCGGATGCCATCGACTTTCTCGGCGATGTACGCGCCCGGGAGGCGGTACCCGCTCTCCTTACGACAGCACGGGATGCTCCCGTCCGCGAGTTCGCGCTCCACACGCTCGGGGAACTCCGCGACGCCCGAACCATTCCTGTGTTCATCCTTTATCTGGACGACGAGAACGACAACGTCCGGGGAATCGCCTACAAGGGGATTGCGAACCTGATCAAACAGCCGTTCTTTTACCGCTATAACGCCCCGAAGGATGAACGAGCGAAATCGATCGAAGAGATCCAACGCTGGTGGCAGGAGAATCACTCGACCTACCGCATGGAGGAGCCGAGCGGGGAAGAGAAAAAGCAAGCCGAGGAAGCATGGCGGAAGTACGGGGAGCAGTACCTTCACGACTTGAGTCGATAGCCGCCCTCTTCGGACCGGAATACCTCGAGAGCGATCCGCTTCGATATCCGCATCGCTACACCGTCCCGGAAGACCAGGAGGTGGTCGCCTTCCTTTCCGCCCTGATCGCCTTCGGAAACGTGAAAGCGATCTTCCGTTCCCTCGATTCCCTTCTTCCTCTTCTCGGCCCGCACCCGGCAACCGCAATCCGGAGTTGGCCCGATACGATTCCGAATCTTCTCAAGAGGTGGCGCCACCGTTGGGTGGGCGGGGCAACGATCCACCAACTCCTCGGTTCCCTTCGAATCATCTACCAAACGGTAGGGTCACCACGAGCACTCTTCACCTCCCAATATGACCCAGGCTCCCCCAACATTGAATCTGCTCTGATCTCCTTAGAGTGCGGGGACTCCCTTGACATAGATGACGCGGTGGGCTAAACCATGCCGCGTACGGGCAACGATGCCGCTAATACGTGGCAACAACGTCGCAGAATTAGGTTGATCCACGGTCGTTGCTAACGGAAGAATACACTGTATTTAGATACTTATATCCAACGCGGCATGGCACATGTCTTGCTCGTATGGAGAGAGAAGAAAGGGAGTTATCCCATGAAAAAGTGCCTGACCCTCATAATCCTCCCGCTATTCGCCCTACTCGGCGCCTGCGGAAGTTCCCATAACTCAGCCAGGGCCGTCATCAACGGGCAACAGTTTGAACTCGCGGTTCAATCCGTCGAAATCGATGCGGGGGGTCCGATCGGTCCAGCGATTTCTGGATTCGACGGGGCTATGAGTTCTCCTCTTACGGTCAAGATCATGTTCCGGTCCCAGAACATCTTCAGCGATTACCTCGTGATCGTCGTAAACGACGTCGTGGGTGCCTATCGCGGCTTCCTTGGGAAGCCGATCCCCCTTGGTGGCGGCTTTGTTTATGCCCAGGGATCGTTTCAGGGACTCCCCTTGGCGATGTTTGACGGCGTGGTGATCTTCGATCGAATCAGCAACTATGCAGGGGACACCGTGTCCGGTTCGTATGAGATGCAAACCGGCAACGGCCTCCTCGAAGGTTCGTTCAGCGGAAAGGTAAGGGCGGGTTTCTAATGAAACGGCTCATTCCCATCGTCGGTTTGGTGGCGCTTACACTCTCCGCCGGCTGTTCGAGCGGAAGAGGGCGGGCCTTTAACCCGGGAGCAAACCCGAATTCGGCCCTGGGAATTGCGCCGGCCTTCCAGTCCACCTCCCGTTACAACACGAACTCCAACTACAGCTCGTGGCATCAGTCGGGGAACCTTTCCCTCGCGAAGTGCCGTCAGCTTTGCGATCGGGAGGAAGATTGTCCCGACGAGTGCGCCGATTACGTCTATCAGGACGGACTCCGCGGCGTCGATCTGGACTCAAACCTTTACCCCACGATCGGGATGAGAGGGGCCCTCGGTCCGTTCAACCGAATCAACCGCTGGACGGCCAATCAAGGGATCCGAACCCGCCTGACCAATCGCGTTTTCCGTAACGACATGGGTCGAGTCCCGTATCGGAGCGCCTATTTTCGGGGCATGCCTGAAATGAACGGGGATTACTGCGAAGGGTTATGTCAACCGGATGCTGGGCAGTTCCTTCATGGGAGCGAACAGATCGCGCGCCTCGACGACGCCATGTACGAATACGAGTGCGGCAACACACAGAAGTTCCAAAGTCTCATTTATGAATTCGATCCGGAGGGGAGTGGCCAATCCCGCGGCTCTCGCCGGCACTCTCGCGGCTGTTCGGGCGGCGGAGCCGCATGCGGCGGTTTCACCTTGTCCGGACTGGGGGACAGATTTGTAAACATCGGTCGATCGCTGGTCCGCGGGCTCATGGGTGGAATCGAACGAACGGTTGATGGGATCGGCTGGCAGCTCGAACGTACCGGCTCGAGGCTCGGGTCCTCTCTCGGGGGTCGGGGTTACGCTCGCTACGATCGTCGTGGTTCGGGACGTTCCGTCTATGGGATCGTCCGCCCAAAAGCCTTGGCGTTGCAGCACCTGCGGTATGTCCCGGCCGAAGAGGCCTGTGACAGCCGGTTTTCGCATTTTCCCGGCGCCGGCGACGCCTGCAACGATTCGACCGACGAAGAAGACGAAGAATAGAACAAATTCAAATTGTAAAACAAGCAGTTAGTACCACATATCTAAGCTTTATCTTCACCATATCAAAAAGGGGGTTGCGTCCCTCGGTGGTGAGGTATTATGATCGCGGCCTGCCCAAGGAACCTGCTGTGAAGAACGGGGGACATGGGCGGAAAAGCCCCGGGGAATCGTTCCCGCAGTATGAGGCAACGATCTCCCAGTTGAGCAAAGGGCTCCGGTTTGGAATCAGACCCCCGGCCGGAAGTCCTCAAAGTTAAAGAATAATTTGTGGTCGGTGGCGACGCGGGCGCTGTTGAGTTCGGTACGAATCCTGCAGCGCTAATTCATACGGAGGAGCTGAAGAAAATGACGTTCAATGAGATCACGAGAATGATGCTCAACAGTATGGATTTCTTCGAGTTGCGTCGCACCGCCGCCCGATACGCGGTTCCCTATCAGGGAGTGCGTCGGCAGAAGCTGATCCGGGATCTGGAGCGCAAAATTCTCGCGAAGGCGAACCCTGCGATGAGCCAGCCCGTGAAATCGGCCGAGGTTCCTGCGGGGCAAACGCTGGCGGCACGCTCCCCGGTGGGCGCCGTTTCCGCAAAACCGAACCTCGAGCGCAAACCGCTCGGCGGGACGCGGATCAATACGTTTTCAGCCAGGAATTCATTCAACCGGTTCTAACGAAAGAGACCGTCACGACATTTGTGTAGAATCGCCCTGAGGGCGGGTGGTATATACCGGCCGCACGTGACCCTTTTTCAACAACGTGTCGCCGAGCGGGTCGATCGTTGCCTGACCCGACCGGAACGCTTGAGTCTCGGGGAGGTGGAAATCCTCCGCTGCATCCTGGCCCGCGTCCCTAAGATCTCGACACTTCGGTTCGCCGAAGAACAGGAAATCCAGAAGATCGAGCGAAAATTGGGGTTCACCTCGGAATCGTCGCTGTAATCGAGAAACTTCCGGAGAACGCCGAGAAGCTCTTCGGGGAGATCGCGAGCCCGGCCAGGGTGAGGTCCGCCGTTCCCGCAATCGAGTCCCCCTCGTTCCCGCCGTAGGCCGTGAAGACGATCTGTCCCCCGGTTCCGCGGTAGTTCTTCGATTCCCCGATCTTGAGCGTCACCCCCACGGCCGAACCACCGACCGAAAGCGTCGCCGGCAACGATCCGATCGGAGCCGCGCCGGCGATATCGATCGAAAGAGAAAACGTCTCACCCCCCAGGACCCCCGATCCCCGAAGCACAACCCCTGCGTCCCCTTGGATTTTCGCCGTGATCTCGGTGACCGTCAGAGATGCCTCCTTCCCATCTACGGAGATTTTCCAATCCGTGGAAATCGGAGGAGGAGAGGTCGGACCGGAATCGGAACAGCCGAGGAAGAAACAGAGCGCGAAAAGAGGGGAGGCGAGTCTCCGAGGGTTCACGAGAACGATCCCGACATCATCCTCCACTGGTAAACCTTCTCGTTCATCTCGAGCAGTCGCTGGCTCAAGATCCGGCAGAGGATCGTCAGGAACTGGTACGCGGAGGCCGTGTCGATCGAGAGGATTTCGCGGAGGGCCTCGCGGCTGATCACGAGAAGGGTCGTTCCCTGTTCCTGGGCCCGCGCATCGGCCGATCGAGTGTGATGCTGGCCGACGAGGGCCATCTCCCCGAAAAAATCTCCAGTACGGAGCACCGCAAGGGCCTCATCCCCCGCTCCGGGGATCTTCTTGCTGATGAGGACCGCCCCCGCAAGAACGATGTAAAGCCGGTCGCCGAGGTCCCCTTCGTGGAAGATCGTCTCCCCCTGGTTGTACGTCTCCTCGTTGCTCAGGCGGGCGATGTGACTGAGTTCCTTCGAGGAAAGCCCCTTGGCATGGAGAACCTCCATTTTCCTGTCGATCTCGACGTGGGTTGCTTTTCCGCCGGTAGCGCCCAGGGCGCGATCGGTTCGGGGTTCCTCCTCGGTGTTCGCGAAAAAGCTCGTCATCCGGTCGTTCGATTCCCGGATCTGGAGGCTGAGCGACTTCCAGAAGTACCAGAGGAAATGAATCGCGATCGACCGCTCCCGGGCGAACAGGTTCGCCAATCCCGCCTTGTCGAGGAAGAGGAGGTCACTTTCCTGGACCGCCAACGCTCCCGTGAACCGTTCCCTTCCACTCAATAAGACGTCGTCCCCGAAAAAACTCCCCCGCTCGAACGTCGAGAAGACGATCGGCCCGAACGCAGTCTGTTTCTGGAGCTCGACCTTTCCGCCATTGACAAAGTAAAGGCCGTAAACCGGGTCTTCTTCCGGATAGACGAATTCCCCCTGGAGAACCTGCATCTCGGACGTGAACCGAGCGATCTTTAGGACATCCTCATCCGCCATGTTCCGGAAGATCAGATGTCGTTTCATCTGAACCGCGACATTGTAAGCCCGCCGAGCCTCCTCCCGCTCGACTTCTTCCGCTTTCGCGACGGCTTCAGCCACCTGTTCCGGAACCGCCGTCTTCTTCGATGGGTCGTCCGCCTCTTTTTTCTCCGGAAGGATCTTCGTGAGTTCGGTCTCCAACTCCTCGTACAGGGAGTTGATCCGGTTTCTCCTCTCCCGGATCAGATCGTTCCTCATTTTCGGGGTGAATCCGGAAATCTTGGGGATCACCTCTTTGATCTTGTTCCGATACGGCCCTTCGTGCCGAGAGACCTCCCCCGAGAGGATCAGCGCATCCACGAAACAGCAGAGAGCCTCCTGATATTCCCGCTGCTCGAAGTAGGCGTCCCCGAGAAGTGCGACGGTCGTTTCATGAAACGGATTCAGGCGTCGGGCCTGTTCGAGCTCGCGGACGGCGGGGGTGATTTCCCTCGCCCTCAGATAGAGGGTCCCCAGATTGAAATAGGGCAGAAAGAAATTCGGGTTGCTCACCTTGGAAATTTCGAAGATCTGCTTGGCCCCTGCCGTCCGCCCGTTCCGGACGAAAATCTCGCCGAGCCCCTGATACCGGTTCGCCCAGAGATCTTTCGACGCGGCGGGGCGCTCCTTGGGAAGAATGTCGGCCGGCGAATCGAATGCCTCTCTTTTCAGATTCCGCACACGCCCCAGATTGATCCGTAACGCAAGATCGGCGGGGTAGAGGCGGCAAGCGCTCTCATAAACCGCCACCGCTTTGTCGTACTCCGATAATTCGGCGAACGAGTTCGCCAAGAGACAGAGATCTTCGATGGTGACGGCTTCAGAAGGCTTCGACAAGAGGTGGACCCTTCGTTAACAGTGTATAAAGCAAGAATGGAGCAAAGGAAAGGCGCCAGAGCCGTCGCGCTCCTTCATCTTTCGGGATCTCCCCGTCAGATCGGGCGCACCCACGGCAGTGCCGCTCGCGCCGCCGAGGCGCTCGAGTGCATCCGATTTTTCGGAACGTTCCTCGATCTCGTGTTCCGGTTTCGCGTTCCGGGATCCCTCTCGCGCCTCGCGCGCGGCATCGCCCGGCGTGGGATCGCCGAAGCGGTCGAGCGCCCATTCATCGAGAAGATCCCGGTGCGATACCGCGAGACCCTCGAGGGCCTCGCGGAGGGAAGCGGGTTGCCGGCGGATCTGGTCCTGCGCGCGTACGTAATGCCGGACGTTTACGCCTACCTTCTTGCGAAACGCTTCACCTGGGGGAGACCGGCCCAGCTCGCGGGGGCGGGATGGGGGTGTACGACGGCCGTCGCGTTCTCGAACGCCCGTGCCCGGGAGGGGTTGCTCCACGCTCGCAACCTCGATTTCCCCGGGGGCACTCGCTGGAGCGACTTCCCTGCGGTCGTGGAATATGCCCCCGAAGGGGGACAGAAATACCTGTCCGTTACGTCGCTCGGCGTCGAGACCGCCGGCGTAACCTCGATGAACGAGGCAGGCCTGACGCTCGCAATCAACATGAATTATTCGCGGCGTGTCACGACGGAGGGAATTCCCATTCTTTCGATCGGCCACGAAGTGATCCGCCGCGCCGGCACGATCGACGAGGCGATCGCAATCGTTCGCGATTATCCGAAAGGGGCCGGATGGACCTTTACGCTGACCTCGCACCGTGAACGAAAAGCGGCCGTCGTCGAATGCGACGCCAAGCAGTTCGGGGTTCGGTGGATGGCCGACGAACCTCTCGTCTGCACGAATCACTTTCTGCTCTCCGATGTCGCGTCCCAGGAATACTGGATTTCCCCGGGACGAAAGCTCGATACCGAAGCGCGATACGCACGCTGTCGCGATCTCCTTTCGAAACCGACGCCGATCGACCCCCTGCGCATGGCGGAAATCCTATCCGACAGCTGCGACCGGACGGGTGAGCGAGAGAGCGGGTTCGGCGGAACCGTGGCCCAGGTCCATACCGTTTCCTCCGTCGTGTTCGAGCCGGCGGAGCGACGCTTCCATCTCGCCTGCGGCTCCCCCCCCGTTTCGAAGGAGCCGTTTCACGCACACCGGTGCTTCGGTTCGCCGTTCCGACTGGGATTGACCCGGCCGGCAGATGCCGAGGATGCCGCCGCGAGAGGACGGCGGGCCTATCACGACGCGTACGAAACCTATTTCCCCGGCGGAGACCTCCTGGAGGTCGAACGACACCTGCGGGAGGCATCGGACGCGGCTCCCGAGGAAGGTCTGTATCTTCTCATGTTGTCCGTGGTTCAGGGAATGCGTGGGGATTTCGAAGCGGCCGAACACACGATCCGGAGGGGGAGGGCCCTCCCGGAAGCGGGATATCCCGCCGCACGAACCGCGTTCACGCACGCACGGATTCTCGATGCCGGCCGAAAGCGGTCCGAAGCGATCGAGGTCTACCGGACGCTCGCCACCGATCCGGCATTCGGAGAACAGGCCCGGAAAGGGATCCGCCGCCCGTTCGCCCGTCGTGAGTTCCAACGGCTGATCCTCGACTTCACCGTCGGCGACGCGATCGACGGCGGCTGACCTCGCGGAAGAGGAACCCGGCAATTCGACCGGGGGAAAATCGCTCCAACAGTTCGGCCATTCTTTTTTTCTCTGTCCGGTTCGCGGTCAACACCAGGACGATCGGGTCGTCGAAATCAAGAAGGGGCGACCGCTCCCCGGGGATCGGGACCGACCAGAGGATCCGATCGAAGCGCGCTCCGAGATCCTGGCGGAGGGGCGCGAACGAGTCGATTCCCCCCGTTTCCGTAAGGCGCAGGATCGCCGCCCCCTCGGCTCCGTCCGGAAAACCGATCCATCTCGCCGAATCCCCCGGATTCTCCCGGAGCGATCCCGTCGCCTCCCGCGATCCTTCCGCTCCAACGGTTACGATCAGCGTCCGGATGCCGTCCCGCTCCTTCCAGCAGGCTGCGATTCCTCGGAGGAGTCCCTCGAAAGAGTCGCCGGCCGGTTCGGACGCCAGCAGGAGCGAATTGTTCGGCGGCGGGCCGAACAGTTCTGTAAGCGCGCCGGCGGTCTCCTTGAGGTGATCCGGAACGAGAAGCAGCTCCTTTTCCGTCGGCTCCTGCCGTTCCGCCGGCACGGCCCCCTCGGTTGAAACGGCGCCGTACGTGGCGAGTCTCTGACTCGGCTCTTCGACGAACTCCCCCCGGAACTCGTAGTTCCCCGATCTCCAGGAGAACGCCTCGAGAACGCGTTCCGAATGGAGGATCAGAAGGGCCGACGAAACCCCCGATTCGGACAAAAAGTTTCCTTCCCGCAGGAGGTCCCGGAACCGCGCCTTCTGCGCCAGGCAGATCGATTCGAGCCGGCGGATCTTCTCGAACGGAAGGATCTGGCAACGCCGAAGGACCTCCGCCAGCGTCTCCCGGGGATCACTGGACGAAGCGGACAGGATCACCCCGCGTTCCAGTTCGAACAGTTTCTTTCGCTGTCCGCGTGCGAAAAGCAGACGACCGGTCGCTCCGCGGAGTGCCAGCGAGAAAAAAAGCCCGGCGCCGCTCGTCTCCCGGAACGACCCTTTCACCGGGAGGTCATCTACGGGAACAAGTGCGCGCTCGGGGATTTTTCCGGACAAGAGAAAAAGCTCCAGTTCGGAAAAAAAGTCGGAGAGGGGGATCGGAGGAGGGGTCGGGTCCTCGGATGGGACGGAGACCCCCGGGTGAACGGAGTACCGGCCGCTGAACCATCCGGCCAAGGTAATGAGACGTTCCGGAAGTCCGGCCGTGTCTTCCGAGATCAGGTTGGATCGGGAACCGATGACCGCGCCGTTCTCCAGGTACAGATGTTTGACCCGGGTATCCCGCTCGAAGGTCAGGAGGCCGGTGAACGACTGCTGCTTCGCCCAGAGAATCACCACGTACGCCGGGATCCCAGATAGTTCCCCCCTTGGGGGAAGACGATCTGAAATCGTTCGGTGAAACGTCGAGATCTTCCGTGCGATTGACAGTCCGAAGCCCCTTCCTTAGTATGATTAAGTTATTAGAACTCCTCGTACTTCACAATCCCATCGAGCCCGTCCCGCCGGGCAAGGGGATGTTCTTCCGGCATCTATCATGGAGACCTGGATGACCAGAATTTCCCGATTCAACCTTTTTGGACCCCTTTTAGGTTCGCTTCTGGCTCTGGCAGCTTGCGGCGGAGGGGGCGGGGGAGGAGGAGGAACCCCGACCGCCGTCCCGACACCGAATGCGACACCGACGACGCCGGGTTCGGGTGATACGGTGGTCATCGGAACGAAAGCCGGCCTGTGTCAACCGGGGGATGTCGCGCGGGTCGATGTCGATTCCGGCGGCAAAGCTCGTTTCCCTCTCGTCAATTCCGACGCCACCTGCGACACGCCGAAAGACAACCGGAAGGAAGAGTACACCCTCATCCTGTACAATACGAGCGGATCTCCGCTGAGCTTCCAACTCTTCGCGCCGATCGAGTCGACCCCGATCGCGACGTCGGCCCTTACCCGGACACGGCAAAACCCGGCCGTCGACGAGAACGAACCGCTCAAGCCCCCGGTCGCAAGCTCCGATCAACCGACGGGTGCCAAGCCGACCGATCGCGAAGCCCAACAGATGGCCCGTTTCAAAACGATCCCCCGGGTTTCCCCCTCGGTCCGTTCTCTCTTGGGAATGACGACACCCCGCGCGGCAGGCCCGGGGGATGAAGCTGAATTCCGGATCCGTTCGAGCGTGAGCGATTCAAAAGTGTTCACCACCACCTCGGCGATCCTTCGGTACCAAGGATTGAATATCAACCTCTGGATGGATCGCGACGCACCGTACTGCTTCACAACAGCCACGGTCCTGACCCCCCCGATTCCCCTCTGCGGAAACATGGATACCTTGAACAACGTGCATCTCAAGCTTGCCGCGGACATCTTCGACGGGAACATCTATCCGCTGCTCAAACTCCTTTTGGGGAACCCCTCCGACGTCGACGTCAATACCCGGATCGATGTCGTGATCACCCCGATCCTGAATCGAGATATCCACACAGCTTCGTACTTCGACTCCCGGAATCTTCTTCCGTTCGATCCGATCTCCAATCCCGGATCGAACGAGAAAGAGGTCATTTTCGTTCACGCCCCCGACTCCTTGGGAAACTACATGAACAAACTGTTCGGTGATTCCGAAACCTGGTTCGGACTCCCGGCCGATTCTTATGTCAACAAGAGCCTCGCCGCCTGGCTTGCCTTCCAGACGACGAAAATCATCAGCTTCAACCAGCATGTCTTCGTCAGTGAGGCGGCTGCGGAGGACGACTGGATCGACGACGGTATGGGGGCCGTCATGGCCGACCTCTGCGGGTTCAACATCTGGCGATCGGCGGTCTGGCGGTTCCTCGCGACCCCCCAGCTCCACGATCTTCGCGTTTCCGACGATCTCGATCAGCCCGCCACGACCGGGCTCAACTACCTGTTCATGCTCTATTACCTCCAGTCACAGATCGACAAACCGTTCACCGACAGCGATGGGGACGGATATGCCGACGGCCTTTCCGTCTTTCAGAAGCTTCTCGTGTCCGGAAAAACCGGGACGGAGAATCTTGAAGAGGCAGCCGATTTTTCGTTCGATTCGGCGAAGGAGACGAAGTTCCAGGCGATCTTCAAGGATTGGACGATCGCTCTGGCGACCAGCGGGACCGATCGCGCCGACCTCCAGCAAACGGGACAGACGGCGGTCAAGTACTACTATCGGTTCACGCCGGAGGATGAGACGGTCTACGGACCCACGACGATCGACGACGGAACGGGGAGCATCCGCTTGGGCGGCTCCGGCCATATCGGGATGGACCTCAATACGTTCGTCTACGAGGATGGCATCCGGTTCGAGAACACCGACGAACACCTCCTCGCCCCCGGGAACACACTCTTCGGATATGTCTACCCGTATGCCGCGATGTATGTCCGCCTCGGAGGACTGTTTCAGGCGGTCCAGACGATTTCGCTGAAGGGGTCGAGCTCCGCGCTCAAGGGGTTCCTGATCCGCCGCTCCAACATCACCTACCCGCGGGTCTATTCCGAGAGCATTTTCGGCTCCATCGACCAGCATGCCGAGGATCTTCAGACGGCCGGGCCGAACCCGTACTGGACCGGTGAGGGGATCGCCAAGAAGATCGACTACGCAAGCCTCGTTGACAGCGCAGACGTCGGGGAGGAAGCGCAGGAGTTTCTCTCGATCATCGGCAAGATCGACGCCCCCGGCACAATCGCGGTCTGCCCTGCGGATTATGATGAATGCGCAACATCGACGACAGCGCCGGATACCGACAAATATATCCTCGACGTCCCCGATCTCGTCGGACGCACCGACGAAGGGGATTTGGCGGTGATCGTCCGGCGTCAGTTCGACAACGGTTCCGACACCTCGTCCCTCAAACCGATGCTGGCGATCGTCTCATCCAAGGATGTGCCGTATCCGTACCTCCCGCATCCGATCCGGGGGCCCGTTGTCGGCAACACCGACACGCGCCAGCCGTACCGCTGGATGACGTCACAGTTGATCTGCGGGGATGATCAGGGGGGCGACCCGCCAGTTGCCCAACCCCCCCCCAACCCAGATCTTTATACGAACATCGTCGGCAGCCGCTGTGTCGTGAGGGACGAGGTCGATTCCCCGAAACTGGTTTACGAGGGCCTGGTTGAAAATACCGGGACGATTCCCGTCATGACCAGCCCCGGGCCACCCATAACCTTCGGGCCATGGAACGGGAATATTCTCGGCTGGGACTGCGACACCACGCCGGATCTGATCGAAAAGCCTCCGGTCGGCGTTGACACCGCCGGGTACGGCACAGGCGGTCTTTTTCCCGTTACAGATCTCGAAACCTCGCCGTCCAGTTTGGGAGGGTATGAGTGGCTGAACGACCGCTACGGGACCGATACCTTCATGGAGATCTCGTACGACGGCTCGCCCTACCCGGATGTCCTCTTTGCGCGGGAATTCCTCTTGCCCGTTCCGGCCTATCCTCCGGTCGGAGATGAGACGACCCCTCCGTACGATCCGAGAAGCGTGAACGGCCTCACGATGAACTGCCACCTCCTCACGTCGAGCGCCCCGATTCCGCCTCCCCCCGACACAGTACCCGATTCCCCGGATGATTTTCTTGCCGCTGGGGAGATCACGGTACCCGCATCCCTTCCGGAACAGATCCTGTCGGAGATGGCCCGAGGGCGGATTGGGATCGGAGGTGCCGACGAAGACACTTTCCTCGATGCCAAATACGACGACGGTGACGTCTTTGCGGTCGATCGCGACAGTCGCGATAGCGACAGCAATTGCGTCGGGGTGGATGAAGGGAACAACTTGAACCAATGGACGGTCAAGACCGGAGAAGGATCGATCCTCTGGGGGAACGTTACCCCGAGGGAACCTCACATCCGGGGGAATCTCCAGGGGAGCCTCAACAACTCCGCCCTTGCGGTCTGGGATACCTCGGGAAGCCAAAGAATCTACACGAACGTCGAGACCGACACGACCCCATGCGCGGGCGATACTTGCGGTCCCTACGGGACTTCGTCTGCCCAACAGGTTCTGCACTTAACTCCGGGGAAGAGCTACACGATCATCGTCGGGGGGATCGAGAACACGACCGGACCGTACGAGTTGCGGATCCGGAAGATCAATCGGAAACTGTGGAACGGCACCAACCCCGACCGAAAGATGAATCGATTCATCATGTACGATTCCCTCGCGGGAGAACCCGGATGCGACTCCGTCACTACGGAATAGGGGTTCTCGTCGCCGCCGCGGCAGGAGCCGCAACTTGTGCCAAGTCCGGCTCCTCCTTGTCCGGAATTCTCGTTTCGACCGACTCGGCGAAGACCGTCCCGTCCAAGCCGACGATCGGCATCACGGGAAAGAACCAGGCGGCAATCCGGGTCGATTTCGACACGGCCGGAACGACTTCCCAATCGCTCGCGCTCCGCGTGAGCGGACTCACCCAGGGGGAAATTTATTTGTTCCGCGTCAGCGACCCCTCCCTCGACCCGGTCACCTCCTTTCCGTTCAAGAACGACGGCTCCGAGGCATTGCAGCTCGCGGCCGTTCCGGTCGGGACCGTTCAATCGATCAAGGAGAATGTCGTGCCCCACTTCATCCCGGCCATCGATTCGAACCTTGGGGTTGTCATGGGGCAGGTCGATCCGACCGGAGGGCAGGGGAAGTGTGCCGCAATTGCGGCCGTCCAGCTTCTGAATGCGGCCGATGGATCCCCCGCGACGGCAGACGCGCCGATCTATTTCGACAACGACGGGGTACCCAAGACAGGAGGGATGGGCGATCGACAATGTTCGTACATCATTTTCAACGTCCCCGCCGGGTCGTACCGCATCAAGTTCACCGGCCAGAGCCTGAACCTCGTGGGGCAGCATGACGTCCTCGTGGCCGGCGGCGGCGAGATCGACTTCGGGCTCGGCATCCCCTGATGAACGTCACCTGTCCCGCCTGCCAGAACACCCTCGAGATCGATGCGGATGAATATGCCGGGCAGGAGGTCCGGGTCCGCTGTCCCGTCTGCGGTGAATCGTTCTTCGTTCCGTTGGGAATCTCCGATCCGACCGAGTCGACCGCCGTCCGCCGCGGAAACCGCGCAGCCCCCCTCCGTAAACCGGACCGCTCCCCGTCCCCCCCGACCAGAGGGAGGTTTTTTCTCTACGGTGGAGCGATCCTCGTCGCGGCCCTTCTGGCCGTCCTCGTTTTCCCCACCTTGAGCTCCCGCTTTTTCCCTGGAATCCCAGTGGTCCGCCCGATCGTCGGAACGACCCCCAGGCCGACCGCAACCCCACTTCCGCTGGCGCCGACCGCGACGGCCGTCCACGTGGTCCCGTTCCCGACCTTTCCCCCCACGATCGAACCGGTCTCTCAAAAACCTTCTCTGGATCTCGGGCCGCTCCGGGCGGAGATCTCCACCTTTGCACCGACCCCGCTTCGAAAGGTGCGCCTGATCCTGGCCGATGCTATGCGCGGGAACGACTCCCCCCCGCACGACCTGCAGGTACTCACCGCACAGGTCTACGCCGCCCTTGGCGACCGGGAACGGAACAAGCCCTGGATCACGTATGCGTATGAGCTTGCCTATCGCGCCCGGAGCCGGATTCCGGACGATCCCGAAGCTCTGAAGGCACTCTTCTTGAGCCTCGTGGCCGCACGGAAATATTCCGAGCTCCTGCCGGAAGCCGCCCAGTCGGCAAAGCATTCCACCGATCCGGTGATTCGCTTTACTCTCGGAAGCGCCCAGCTGGGTACCGGGCGAGCCGCCGAAGGGAGAAAAACACTCGAAGAGCTCCACCGCAGGAACCCCACGTTCTTCCCGGCCGGGGAAGCCTTGGCGGCTGCGTACCTGGCCGGCGGTCGGGCTTCCGATGCCGAACTGCTGACCCGAAGACTCGCCGGGATCGAGCCGAACGATCCGATGCTGACCCGACGACTCGCGACGGCCCTCGAGGCCCAGAAAAGGTGGAAGGAGGCGATGCTCTACTACGAGCCGCTCGCTGATCTTGATCCCGCCGATTGGAATCTGCGCTTCTCTCTCGGCCATGCCGCCCGGATGGCAGGTCAGCTGGATGCCGCTCGGACCCATTTCGACTCTCTCATTTCCCGCACCGACCTCACGTTGAGCGTTCTCGACCGGGGGGAAATCTACCTGGAGAGGGGAAGGGTCGAGTTCGACGCAGGGAAGCCGTTCGAGGCGGTCCCATTCGTCGATCGTGCGCTCCAACTCCGCCCGAACGACCTCCCCACCGTCCTTTACCTCGCGGGAGCTCTCTACAAGGCTGAAAAGTATCCCGAGGCGGCTCAGAGATACGCGGATGCCCTTGCACTCGACCCCAAGAATATCGAGACAGAGCGGTACCTAGGGATGTCACTTCTCGAGAGCGGAGATTACGAACAGGCGACAAAGCGCCTCCAGTCGGTGGTCCGTCGGGGTGCCGAGGATGCCTCCCTCGACTATCTGCTCGGCCGCGCACGGGAGGGGATCGGGGATCGGGAGGGGGCGATTTCCTACCTGGAACGGGCTCTTCTCAAGGACCCGAACCACCGAAATGCACGAGTGCGCCTCGAAAAGCTCTTAAACCGGTCGACCCCGTAGCTCTTTTTCGAGCGCGTATCCGACGATCTTGTACGCAAGAAGCGCCGCCGCGAAGTCGCTCCGTTTGTCTTCCCCCGGGCAGAGCTCGTTGACGTCCGCCCCGACGATCGTGTGGCGCCGGGCGATCTCGTGCAGAAAGTCGAGACTCTCGTCCCACCGAAGCCCTCCCGGAACCGGTGTTCCGACCGACGGTACGATCGACGGATCCAACCCGTCCAGATCGAACGTGAGGTAGACATTCGGGGTATCGATCGCCCCGACCACCTGCTCGATCCAACGTGGGTTCTTCCGGATCTCGTGGGCGAAGAAGATCCTCACTCCTCGCCCCGGAGCGGCCTCATACTCCGCCGTTTCGAGCGCCCGGACCCCGACCGAGACGATCGGAGCCCGCCCCGCGAGCCGCCTCATGGCACACGCGTGGCTGTACGGCGTCCCTTCATACTCCTCTCTCTGATCGGCGTGGGCATCGATCTGGACGATCGTCAGCTCTCCGGCAAACCGGGTGAGGTACGGTTCGGCCAGACCGACCGTGACCGTGTGTTCCCCGCCGAGGCCGAGAACGAACCTCCCTTTCCCGAGATGCTCCGCGGTCCGCCTAGAGATCCGGGCCAGGATCTCCTCCACACTCTCCCGGTAGATCGCCGGATCGGCCAGCGACCAATCGGTGTGGATTCCGAGGCGGCACGGCTCGTCCAGCAGTTCGGGGTCGAAGAACTCGACCTGCGTGCTCGCCTCCACGATCGCTTCCGGCCCCCGCCCGGTTCCCCGGACATACGAAGTCGTTTTTTCCAGTGGCAGCGGAAGAACGACCACCCGCGACCGATCCGCGTCGGTCCGGTCGTTTCCGGGATCGAGAAACTGGAGTTTTCGTTCGAACGGGCTTTTCAAAGGACCTTCTCCCAAGCGGTCCGGACGCTAGTGATGCGCATCATCCCTGTCAAAGATTTTGCATTTCTCTCTTGCACGCCGAAGACAAATATCTGTATACGTTGCGCGCAATACCGATGAGAGGAGAAGGTTCGATGGAGGGGTTCAGCGTAGAAGATGCGATAAACCTGTACGGAATCGATTCTTGGGGCGCCGGTTTCTTCGGTGTCGACGAGGGGGGGTTCCTCGAGGTCATTCCGACGAAGACGAACGGGAATCGCGTCGAAATCATCAAGATCGTCGAAGAGCTGAAGAAGAGCCGCCTCGGAACCCCGCTTCTGCTGCGCTTTCCCCAGATTCTCGCCACGCAGGCCAAATCGCTTTCCGAAGCGTTTGACCGGGCGATGAAGGAGTTCAACTACCAGCAGTCGTATCTTCCCGTCTTTCCGATCAAGGTGAACCAGCAGCGTGCCGTCGTGGAGACGCTTCTCCAAGCCGGCTACGACTGGAAGCTCGGGATCGAGGTCGGCAGCAAGCCGGAACTGATCGCCGCGCTCGCCATGCCTCTTCCCGAAGGGGCCCTCACGATCTGCAACGGGTTCAAGGACGAGGACCATCTGGAGACCGTGTCGCTGGGCCTCAAGCTCGGGCGCCCGATTGTCGTCGTCGTCGAAAAGCCGTTCGAACTCGACCCGTTGATCGAAATGCACAAAGCCGGAAAACCGGTTCCGTGGCTCGGCTTTCGGGTGAAACTCAACGCCAAAGGGTCCGGGCTCTGGGAAAAGTCCGGGGGCAGCGCCAGCAAGTTCGGCCTGACGACGAGCCAACTCCTGGCCGCGATCGAGCGTTTGAACCAAGCCGGGCTGATCGGGCAGCTCAAGATGTTCCATTTTCACATCGGGTCGCAGGTGACCGAGATCCGGCGGATCAAGGACGCGATCAAAGAAGCGGCCCGCGTCTACGCGAAGACCCGGAAGATGGGGGTCGCGATCGAGTATCTGAACGTGGGAGGGGGCTTAGGCGTCGACTACGACGGAAGCAAGACCTCCTCCGACGCTTCCGTCAACTACTCGATGGACGAGTACGCCAACGACGTCGTCTACACGATCGCCGACGTCTGCCAGCACGAGCACGTGCCGCACCCCAAGATCGTCTCCGAGAGCGGCCGCGCGTTGACCGCGTACCACTCGGTTCTGATCGTCGACGTCCGGGACCAGATCAACGAACTCTCCGGAAAAAAGCCGACCTTCACCGGCAAAGAGCCGCATGTCGTCGAAGATCTCCTCTATATCGAGAAGAACATGAACGTGAAGAACTTCCGCGAGTTCTATCACGACGCCGTCGAGCGACGGGACGAGTTGAACTCCCTCTTCAACCTCGGCATGCTCGAGTTGGAGGACCGCTCCAAGGGGGAGTGGCTCTACTGGGACATCGCCCGGCAAGCGGTCAAGTACAGCAAGAGCGCCAAGTTCGTGGCGGACGAGTTCGTCGAACTGGAACACCGCCTCTTCGAGAAGATCATCTGCAACTTCTCCGTCTTCCAGTCGATCCCCGATCACTGGGCTCTCGACCAGCTCTTCCCGGTCGTTCCGATCCATCGTTTAAACGAAAAGCCGAACCGGCGGGCGACGATCGTCGACATCACCTGCGACTCGGACGGGGAGGTCGACAAGTTCGTCGACTTGAAAGACATCAAACCGGCCCTCGAGGTTCACGACCTCCGGCCGAACGAGCCGTACTATCTCGCATTCCTTCTGATCGGGGCTTATCAGGACACGATGGGAGACTTTCACAATCTGTTCGGATGTGCCAACGAAGCGCACGTCATCGTCGACGAGACCGGGAAATTCGTGATCCAAAGCGCGCGACGCGGAGACACGATCGGAAAGGCCCTGGAAGCGTACGGGTACGAGCCGGAAAAGCTGATCCGGTCGGTCAAGGCCGCCCTCCAAGAGAAGGTCGCGGCAGGGGTGATGCAGAACGCCGAGGCCTCGAAGCTCGTCGAGGAGTACAAACGCCGGTTCTCCGGTTATCCGTACCTGAGCTGACCGCTACATCCGATCGTACGGGACGACTTGAACCTCTTTGGCGCCCAGGGCGGCGCCGATCGTCTTCTCAAAATCCTTGGCTGTGCAGAGGATCACGATGTCGACATTTTCCGTCGACAAGTGTTTCTTCGCGGCGGCCCGAGCATCGTCCGCCGTCACCGCCTCCATTCTCGACACATACTTCTCAAGATAATCGTCCGGACGCCCCAAGAGACGTTGCATGATCCGCTGACCGACGACTTTCTCGGGCGTATCGATCTGGAACGGGAAGGAGCGAGTGACATGTTTCTTCGCGAAGTCGATCTGGTCGTCGGTCACACCTCCGTCGATCGCTTTCCGGAACAGATCGAGGCTTAAGGTGAGCGCGGGGAGGGTGTCGGTCACCTTCGGGAAGGTATAGAGATAGGCCGATCCTCCGTTCCGGCGCGCATCGATTGAGCCGTACGCCCCGTATGACCATCCGCGCTTCACGCGGATCTCCTGCATGTAGGTCGCATGAAACATATGTCCGGCGAATGCGGTCAGGAAGACGTTCAGTCGGAACAGATCGGGATCCCGGGCATCGATCCCCGGTTGGCCGATCACGAACTGCGTCTGCGTCCGTTCCGGCTTGTCGACCAGAAGGATCCGCCGCCCCGAAAGCTTGGTGTCGAAGGGGCGGTCCACCCGGGGAAGGGTTCCCTCGGGAAGTTTACTCGTGAGGCCGCGGACGATCCCCGCGAGATCGGTCTTCGTGAGATCCCCTGCAGCCCCGACCAGCAGCCCCCCCCGCCGAAACGACGCTCCGGCAAGCGCCGCGACATCATCCCGGGTAACTGATCCGATCGACGCAACCGTCCCCATCGGGTCCCGGGCGTATGGGTGACCGGCATAGAGCATCTTCGTGAAGTTCATGCGAGCCAACCCGGCGTCGTCCTCCAGACGTAGGTAGAGCTGGGCGATCGTTTCATCCTTGAGTTTCTTGAGTTCCGCCTCAGGGAAGTCCGACTCGGAGATCACTTCCATGACGAGGTCGAGGAAGGGGGCGAGATTCCGGGTCAGGACCTGCCCGTCGATCGAGGTGGAGTGGTATCCGACTGAGACCTCCAGCGTGGCCCCAAGATAGTCGAGCTTCTCCTCGATCTGTTCCCGCGTGTGGGACCGTGTCCCCCGAAGCAACATCTCCCCGGCGAGGTTCGCCGACCCCTCTTTCCCCTCCGGATCGGAGAAACTTCCGGACGGGAAGGTTAAGTTCAAGTTCACGATCGGACGGTCGTGCTTCTCCGCCAGGATCGTGTCGATTCCTTCGATCTTCGTCCACTGCGCGATCGAACGTTCGGTAGAAAGAGCGGATGGCGTCGATGTGACCACAAGACCTCCTGTCAGAAGGATTCCAAAGAGCGGATTTCGGATCGTTCGCACGGTTGTCGTCCGGTTCACGGTTTGGAAAGGGGGATCCCGGTGATCACCGTCCGGTTCCGCGGAGCAAAGTACGTTTCGGCGGTCCGTTTCACGTCCTCGACGGTCACCGCACGGTAGCTCTTCACTTCATCGAAGAGTTTTCGGTAATCACCAGCCGTCGTCTCGTAGAACCCCATCGCCTGCGCTTTTCCGTCCATCGTCTTGAAATTTCCCCAGAACGACGTTTCGAGCCGATTCTTCGCCTTCTCGAGCTCGCGCGCCGGCACCTTCTCTTTCGAGAGACGGGCCAGCTCCTCGTAAACCAGTTTCTCCGCCTTATCGGCTTTGATCTTCGACTTCATCGTAATGTCGATGATGTAGAGGCCCGGGTCCTTCGTCTGGTTCACCCACCCCCCGGCTTCGGACGCGATTTGGGTATCCGTGATCAGCTTCCGATAGAGACGGGAACTCTTCCCGTCGAAAAGGATCGCGTGGGCGACCTCCAAGGCCGGATAGTCGGGGCTGAGGGCGTTCGGGATGCGGTACCCGACCAGAAGCTTCTCCGACGGAACCTCTTGCTTGAGCGTCCCGCGCCGTTCCTTCTCCTGAGGCGGCTCCGACGGGATCAATTCCGCGGGGATCTTGGAGGCCGGGATTCTTCCGTACGCTTGGTTGATCCGTTTCAAGACATTCTCCGTGTCGACGTCTCCGACGACAACCACCGTCGCGTTGTTGGGGGCGTAGTACGTCCGGTAGAACTCGATACAGTCTTTCGTCGGGATCGTCTGGATATCCTTCATCCAACCGATCACCGGCCAGTGGTACGGGTGTTTCACGAAAGCCTTCTTGAACAGCTCCTCATACATCGTCCCACTCGGGGAGTTATCGACCCGGAATCGCCGCTCGTTTGCGACCACGTCCCGCTCCGAGTTCACCTGCATGTCGCTCAGGATCATGTTCTGCATCCGGTCCGCCTCGAGAGAAACCGTCTGCGCGAACGCCCCGGCCGGCACTGTCTCGTGGTAGAAGGTCCAGTCGACGTACGTCCCGGCGTTGATGCTTCCTCCCTGTTCCTCCAGGATCCGATCGAACTCCCCCTCCTTCAGGTTCTTCGTCTCCTTGAACATCAGGTGTTCGAACAGGTGGGCGATCCCGGTGGTCCCTTCCTTTTCGTTCCGGGAACCGACATTGAACCAGGTGTGGTAGGCGAAGATCGGCGCCGAGTGGTCCTCGAGAACGATGACCTTCAGCCCATTGCTGAGCCGGAACTTCTTCACCGTCAGCCCCTTGGCGAAATTGAAGCTGTCGATTTCAAAGACGTCGGATCCGACGATCGAAGCGGATTTCAAATGGGTAGCCCTCCATTCACCCGAAGCACAGGCGAACATCAAAACAGCGAGAAATAGCGGAATTCCTCGATTCATGGAGAGGGGACTCTAACAACTCACGAGCGAGCGCTCAAGCTTCGCGGCGCCTGAAAAGAGGCGAGGATCTTCTTCACGACCTCCTGAAAAGCGGTTTCCCGCTCTTCCCGGCAGGTGAACGTCACAACATATTCCGCGTCATCGGAGAGAGCGAGGATCGTCCGTAAGACCCGATACCCCTCCGCACCGCGATATTTTCCCCGGATCTCGTACGCCTCGAAGGAGCCCAATCGGGTCGGAGCATCCGACAGCAGCTCGTATTCGCTCATCAGGAGGCGCAATTGCTGGAGCGAAATCATCGCCTCTCCTTTAAGGTCCAGCTTCGGTGGTTTCGGCTGCACGACGACGTTCAGATTTGCGCGAAACAACCGATCTTCCTCGGGGGCCAGAAAGACCGCTGCGGCCTGCATGGCGCCGGAAAGTTCGACCTGCCAATTTCGCGGAACTTTCAGAGAGAACCGATAGGTCGGGTGCTCATACCGCTTCCAGTACCAGGGGAGAAGCGGAGCGTATTCGCAAGCCGAAATCACCGGCAGAAGGAGAAAAAGAGCGCCAAGCCGGACGGAGAGTTTCACTGGGAAGGGGAGGGAACGAGGTTGGAGAGTTGGAACTCGATCCTCCGATTCTTCGCCCGCCCGGCCTTGGTTCGGTTGTTGGCGATCGGCCGGCTCTTCCCGTATCCGACCGCCGTGATCCGTTTGGAGTCGATGCCATGGGTGACCAAATACCCCTTCACCGTGTCGGCCCGTTCCTGGGAAAGCTTCGCGTTCCGGGCCTGGGAACCGGTTGAGTCGGTATGGCCGGCGATATCGATCCGCACGCTCGAATACTTTTTGAACACCTCTACCGCCAGATCGAGCCTCGGGAACGACTCGCTCTTGAGCGTAGCTTGATTGGTATCGAACTGAATCCACGGAACGGCGCCGGAAAAAGGCCGAAGTTCCCGTTCCATCTCCTCCACGGTAACCGCAGCCGGCGTGGGCGTGGTCGGAACGGGGGAGGGGACCGCTGTAGGCGCAACGGTCGGGACTTCCGTCGGTACCGGGGTCGGGGTCGGGTTTGGAGTCGGTTGGGCGTGGCCGAAATAGTACGTCAGGTTGAGCGTCCCCAGGAACGCCGTGTGGAGCGTATGGAAGGAGGTCAAACCTCGCAGATCGGGTCGGATCGCGAGATCTTTGCAAACGAACAGCTTCGCACCCACACCGTAGTCGATCGCCGCGCGGGTTTCCCGAAGGCCATTCTCTTCGTCGAACGTCATCGCTCCGCCGCCCATCGTGACATACGGCGTGAACCGATCGGTCACCGGAAGCTGGCCGAGGAGATTGAACATGTAGTCCCAGACACTCAGTGCGCCGAATCTCCCTGTCGTCGGTGTGAATCCCAAGTTCACTTCCCCCTCGAAATTCTCCGTAAGGGCATAACCGGCACGCAGTGTGTAGTTCCAGATCTTCGTCAACTTGTCGGACGACGTTGCAAACGATTGCGCCCGTCCGTGGAGATACGGACCGGTTCCCATCGAGACGGTGAAGGCTCCCGGCTTCGGTCCGTATTTCTCCGAAGCGGTGCCGAACAACGTCGGGTCGGCAAATGCGCTCGAATGGAGTAGAAGGAGTGAGACTGCGAGGAGAGATGGCCTTTTCATCTTGACTTCGTGCATCACTTTAGATTCCTTGAGGGAAGCTCGTCCATAAAAAAAGAACCCATGCTGACACGCCAGGAACTCGAGAATTCGGAAGACGCGCGGTTGGCACCCTACGCGGCGCGCGCCTCGGCTTCGAGGGGGCGGAGATACCCCGAGGAGCCGGCTCCCTTCCGTTCCGATTTCCAGCGGGATCGAGACCGGATCATTCACTCCACCGCTTTCCGCCGCCTGGAGTACAAGACGCAGGTTTTCGTCTACCACGAGGGGGACCATTTCCGGACCCGGCTCACCCACAGTCTCGAGGTTAGCCAGATCGGCCGGACGATCGCCCGAGCCCTCAAGCTCAATGAGGATCTCATGGAGGCGTTGGTCCTCTCCCACGATCTCGGGCACACCCCGTTCGGGCATGCCGGGGAACGCGTGATGGCGGAGCTGATGAAGGAGCACGGCGGGTTCGAGCACAACGCGCAGAGTCTGCGGGTCGTCGACCTCCTCGAACACCGGTATCCAGACTTCCCGGGGTTGAACTTAACGTTCGAAGTCCGGGAGGGGATCATCAAACATTCCGGTGGCTGGAATTACTCCCAGGTCCCGCCCGATCTCATCCCGGACGAACAGCCTTCCCTCGAGGCGCAGCTGATCGATCTCGTCGACGAGATCGCCTACAACAACCACGACGTCGACGACGGCCTCTCCTCCGCCATGATCGATCCCGATGCGATTGATTCCGTCGCTCTTTGGAAGCAGGCCTCCGAGAAAGTTCGGCGTCGGTGGCCGTCTCACCCCTTTCAGGCCCTGAAACAACCGACGATCTCCCTGATGATCACGACGCTCGTCGCCGACCTGACCGAGCAGACGCTTGCGAACCTCGCCAAGCACAAGATCTCTTCTCTCGACGACCTCAAAAAGCTCGGCACTCCGATCGCCTCGTTCTCTCCTGCGGTCGCCGCCCATAATTCCGAGCTAAAAAAATTCCTCCACCGCAACATGTACAGCCACTATCGCGTCATCCGGATGGAGGAGAAAGCCCGCCGGATCATCCACGATCTGTTTGCCACCTATCTGGAGCGGCCCGAACAACTTCCGCGCGAGTTCGCCGACCGGTCCCGGAACGATCCCACTGCGCGAATCGTTTGCGACTACATCGCTGGAATGACCGATCGTTTCGCGATGGACGAACATATGAAACTCTTCGATCCGCACACGAGGGTTTGACGTTCATGAAAAAGAAAACCGGAATCGAGAATCTCGACCCTTCGAGCGTGGCTTGTTTTGTCCTGACCGTGTCGGACAGCCGCACTCCCCGGAACGACGAGAGCGGAAAGACGATCGTCGAGCGCCTGAAAGGGACGGGTCATGTCGTGACCGGGTACAACGTGGTCCCGGACGAAGCGCGCGACGTGGTGCGGACCATCCGCCAGGCGGTGGATCAACTCCACCTCGACGCCGTGATTGTGAACGGCGGCACGGGGATCACGAGACGGGATTCGACCTACGGGGCGATCGAGGGGTTGATCGAGCGGACATTGCCGGGGTTCGGCGAGTATTTCCGTTCGCTGGCCTTGGCCGAAAAAGGGCCGACTGCGGTTCTCGCCCGAGCGACCGCCGGAACCTTCCGGGGAAAACTTCTCTTCTGCCTGCCCGGAGCCCCGGGGGCCGTCCGGATGGCGATGGATAAGATCATCCTCCCGATCTTAGGACCCGCCGTCGGCGAGCTCCGGAAAGATCACTAAAGAGCAGAAAGAGACTTCGTGATGAGATCGACCGCTTGGTCGGCCGCTTTTTGCGTGAAATCGAGGTGGGGCCGCAGGCGGAGGCTTCGCGCCCCGCAAGGGAGGATGATCGCCCCGTTCTTATAGATCCCATCGCGCAGCCGGTCTCTCGCTTTCGAGTCGGGCAGATCAAACGCGATCATCAGGCCACGCCCACGTACGTTGGAAATGGTCGATTCACGGGCCGACAGCTCTTCCAGGCGGTGAAGGAGATACGCCCCCACGCGGGCTGCGTTATCGACCAACTTCTCCTCTTCGATGATCTCGAGGTACTTTTGGCTTCGCACCATGTCGGTCAGGTTTCCTCCCCACGTCGAATTGATCCGGCTTGGAGTGTGGAAGACGTTCTCCGGGACCTCGTCAATCCGGTTCGTCGAAGCGCATCCGGCCGTCTGGGCCTTTTTCCCGAATGAGATCAGGTCGGGAACGACGCCGAAATGCTCGAATCCCCACATCTTCCCCGTGAGCCCCAGACCGGTCTGAACCTCGTCGAAGATCAGGAGGAAGTCGTTCTCGTCGGCCAGCCTCCGAAGCTGCTGCAGGAACTCCGACCGGAAGTGGTTGTCACCCCCTTCAGCTTGGATCGGCTCGATGATAAGAGCCGCGATATCATCGCGATTCTTCGCCAGAGCCTCTTTGATTTCCGTGACCGCCTGTTTCTCAAGCTGGGCAACCTCTTCCAGGACCTCCGTAGTCACCGGAAAGCGGAGCTTCGGGTTCGTGATCCTCGGCCAGGGAAACTTGGAGAAGTACTGGTGCTTTCTCGGGTCGAAGGTGTTCGTGAGCGAGAGGGAGTACCCCGATCTTCCGTGAAACGCCTCGCGAAAATGGATGATCTGGTGCCCTTTTTCACCGTGTCCCGTCGCAAGATTCTTGCGGACCTTCCAGTCCATCGCGGTTTTGAGAGCGTTTTCGACGCCAAGCGATCCCCCTTCGACGAAGAAGTAGTAACGGAAGATCCCGCGCCCGGCGATGCGGGCGAACGTCTCGACGAACGAGGCGTACTCGGACGTATAGATGTCCGACAGAGTGGGACGGTTGACCGAGACCCGGCCGAGAAGCTCCTGAAACTCCGCCGCGACCATCTTGGGATGGTTGAATCCGATCGGCTGTGTGGCGAAGAAGGAAAAGAGGTCGAGGTACTCCCGACCGTCCCGGGCGTCAAATAGATACGAACCATGGCTCCGGACCGGGTCGAAAACGGGGTGGAGTCCGTCCGCAAGAATGAAGTTCTCCAGAACCGTATGGACCTGTTTTGCCTCGATCGTTGCCATCGGGGCGGTACATTACCTATCCGACCACCAGGCAGGCAAATTTCCCCTCTTGTTGACAAAATCCGCTCCACGCGGTGAGACAGATCTAGGTGGCCGACGGCATCCCGAATACCGCATCCCGGCGTCACGCGGAATTGACGGAGAAACTCCGCCTGCACGACCATCGCTATTACGTCGAAGACGCCCCGACGATCTCCGACCGGGAGTACGACCGCCTCTACCGCGAGTTGGCCGATCTCGAAAACCAGTACCCGGCACTCCGCACCCCCGATTCCCCGACCCAGCGTGTGGGTGGAACCCCGCTGGACGAGTTCCGGAAGGTGGTCCGGGCGGAGAAGATGATGTCGCTCGACAACACGTACCACGAGAGCGAACTCCGGGCGTTCCACGACCGCGTCGTCGAAGGACTCGGCACCACGGACGTCGATTACACCGTGGAACCGAAGATCGACGGCCTCGGGATCGAGTGCACGTTTGAGAACGGCATCTTCACCCTCGGCACGACCCGGGGGGACGGGCTCAAGGGGGAGGAGGTCACCGAGAACTTGAAGACGATCCGGGCGATCCCCTTGAGACTCACCGGAAAAGAGATCGAGAAGACGCTCACGATCCGCGGGGAGGTTTACATCGAGCGGAAGGAGCTGGAACGGATCAATGAGGACCGTGTCCGCGAAGGGCTTTCCGGGTTCAAGAACTGCCGGAACGCCGCCGCCGGATCGGTGCGGTTGCTCGATCCGCAATTGACCGCGAAGAGACCGCTCCGAGCGCTCTTCTATACGCTGGTTGAAGGGGCTGCTCTCGACGACCGTCACAGCCGGTCGATGGAGCGATTGAAAAAATGGGGGATTCCGATCAATCGGGGGATTTCGGTCGAGAACGGGATCGATGCGGTTCTCCGGCGCGTCGAGCACTGGCGTGAAAAACGGACCGTTCTCCCGTACGACGCGGATGGCCTGGTCATCAAAGTCGATCGGTACGCGCAGCAGCGCTCGCTGGGGAAGACATCCAAGTTCCCTCGCTGGGCGATCGCTTACAAGTATGAGGCTGAGCGGGCGGTGACGAGGTTGCTCGAGATCCGGATCCAGGTGGGACGAACTGGGGTTTTGACTCCGGTTGCCGACCTGGAACCGGTCGATCTGGCCGGAACCACGGTTTCTCACGCGAGCCTCCACAACGCCGAAGAGATCGACCGGAAGGATGTTCGGATCGGGGACGAGGTGGTGATCGAGAAGGCGGGGGAGATCATCCCGCAAATTGTGGAAGTGCACTCGGAGGCAAGGACGGGGGAAGAGAAGAAGTTTCGTCTCCCGGAGCGTTGTCCCGTGTGCGGAGGGCCGGTGGGAAAGAGCGAGGAAGGGGAGGTGGCGACCCGGTGCTTGAACGGTTTTTCCTGCCCCGCTCAGCTCAAAGAGTCGATCCGTTATTTCACCACGCGCCGGGCGATGAACATCGACGGGATCGGGCCGGCGTTGGTCGATCAGTTGGTCGATTCGGGGCTGGTTGCCGATGTGGGGGATCTTTTCGGGCTGGAAACCAAGAGTCTTTTGAAGCTCGATCGGATGGCGGAGAAGTCGGCGCAGAATGTGGTAGATGCCGTCGAGACGGCGAAGAAGAACGCGACACTACCGCGGCTTTTGACCGCTCTCGGGATTCCTCAGGTGGGGGAGGTGGCTGCGGCGACACTGGCCGAGCATGCACGCTCCCTGGATCACCTTCTCGAAACGTCGAAAGAGAAGCTCAAGGAAGAACTGGAGGAGATCCACCGGATCGGTCCGAAGATGGCCTCGTCGATCGCGGAGTTCTTCGCAGATCCGAACAATCGGAAGGTGATTCTAAAGCTCAGGAAATTCGGTCTCGATCCGAAAGAATCGAAGAAGAAAACGACAGGGGGTCTGACCGGAAAGAGTTTCTGCATCACCGGAACGCTCTCCCGGTCGCGTGACGAGGTGAAAAACGATATCTTGAAGGCGGGAGGGAAATGGTCCCCGAGCGTCGCGAAGGATACGAACTATCTCGTGGCGGGGGAGAATGTCGGCGACACGAAGCTCGCCGCCGCCCGTAAAAAGGGCGTTTTAATCATCACCGAGAAATCGCTGTACGAGATGATCGGTTAACAGCTCCGGCAGGTACCGCCACCATCCAGCCGGCTCTTAACTCTCTGTAAGAGAGCCAGAAGTTCGTCCGCGCTCAAATAGTTCGAAACGCGAAGATCCCGCATCAGCTTTCCGTTCGCATCGGTAAACAGAATCGTCGGGAGGGACACAACTCCATATTTTTCCGCCGTAGCCTGCGCCTCTTTCGAGGGATTTGTCTCATCGACACGAATCGGGACAAACCCGCCCGCCAACGCAGCCCGCACGCGAGGATCCGAGAGCGTCGTCTTCTCCAACTCCAGACACGAAGAGCACCAATCCGCCCAGAAATCGATGATCGTCGGGCGTTTGTCGTTCCGCGCCTGCACAAGACCCTTCGGTTCCGATCGAACCCAGGCGATCCCCGATCCTTCAACGGACGGGACAGTCGGAGACCAAAACGCGATCCCAAAGACGAGAATCAACACTGCTCCGACAATCGTCCCCGTCCGCGTCAGCCATTGAAGAACCCGCGCGAAACGGGTCTCACCGGGGAAGATTTCCGCCGAAAAGATCGCCACAATAACGAGTCCGATCAAAAGAAGGAGCTTGAGATCAATCCCGTGAAGAAGAGGGCGGATATATAGGACGGCAGCCCCGATCATCGCAAGCCCGGCCCCATGTTTCACCCACTCCGTCCAAACCCCTCCTCGGGGAATCCGCGTCAGATGGTTCGAAAGACCGGCCAAGAGGAGGTACGGCATTCCAAGCCCCAGACTGAAGACGAAAAGAAGCGTCATCCCGTACGCCGGGTTCGATTTCTGCGCGACATACGCCAGAATCCCCGCCACCACAGGCCCTGCGCAGGGAGCGGCCAAAACGCCTGAGGAAGCCCCGACGAAAAACGCGCCCTTGTATCCCGACCCGTGGCGCCCCGCCAACCAACGGGTCGCCCCGGGGGGGAGCTTGATCTCGAACATTCCGAGCATCCCGAATCCCATCACGACGAAGATCGCCGCGACGATATAAACGACCCACGGTCGTTGCGTGAGACTGCCTAATAGATGTCCGGTCGAAGCCGCCAGAAAACCGAGCAGCGAATAGACCACCGCCAACCCCAGCACAAAAAAGAGGGCCGAAATCCATGCTCTCGAGGCCTTTTCCCCCCTCCGAACCCCTAGGATCCCCACCGTCACCGGGATCAACGGGTAAACGCACGGGGTAAACGCCGTCACCATCCCCCCCAGGAACGCCGCTATAATGGTGTCAAAGTTCGTCATCGCGGAATTGGCCTATGCCAACACACTTTTTTAGCAGAAGCCAGCGCCCATTTATAGACTTGCCTTTTTAAGCCCCCAAATCTATTATGAAATTCGTCCATCAGGAGGACTCATGAGCTATACCAAAGCCAGCATTATCGATGAAATCTGCCAGAAGATCGGACTTCCGAAGAAAGATTCGACCGACATCGTCGAGCTTCTTTTCGACACGATGAAAACGACGCTGGAGCGGGGGGAAAATCTCAAGATTTCGGGATTCGGCTCGTTCACGGTCCGCCAGAAGAAATCGCGATTGGGGCGAAATCCGCAGACCGGTCAGGCAATGGAGATCACGGCGCGGAAAGTGGTTACGTTCAAACCTTCACAGGTACTGCGCGACGCCTTGAACGGCGGCGAGTTCTAAGCCTCTCAGATCTTTCGTTCCCCGGTCTTTTCCTCGACGAAGCGGTCGAGCATCTGGAGTTCCTCGGGAGCCAGGTCCAGGAATTTGAGACCCATTCCCGGTTCGATCCCTTTTTCCCCGGTGAACTCCTGCGCCCAGACCACCTCGGCCATGCATTGAATCTTCTTTTTGAACCTCGGCATCTCGAACCGGATCTTGATCTGGAAACCGACCGGTCTCGGATTCGTCGTCTGGATGAAGAGACCGGTCTTGCTGATGTTCGTCGCGTGACCAAAGAAAACCTCGCCGCGCAGCTCCGTTTCAACGCGCAGCACCCGGAGAGGAAGCCGAAGATGTTTTCGTTTTTCGGCCGTGGCGGCTTCGACGGGGGCTGGGTTTCCTGAGGTTGGTTCCATCTCCATAATATTGTAGCGAAGCCCGGACTACCCGGCCAGAAAGTTATGGAATTGCTGGTATTTTGTGTTTATAAGAATCGCCCCTCGGGGGACCACAAACGATGCTTTTCGACTTCGCAAGCGCGCTGGTTTTCCTTTTGTTCGGGGTGATCTTCGTTTTCGTAAGCAT
Organism: Pseudomonadota bacterium; assembly: GCA_043809315.1. Taxonomy (GTDB): domain Bacteria; phylum Bdellovibrionota_G; class JALEGL01; order JALEGL01; family DATDPG01; genus JAZDDX01. The sequence continues at coordinate 6,951 of JAZDDX010000021.1, read as the reverse complement.
CACGATTGCTCGCCTTTTGGCCCCGCGTGCGCCCAGTCCGGAAAAAGAGACTCCTTATGAATGCGGCGAGCTGCCGGTCGGGACCCCCTGGATCCGTTTCAACCCCAGGTACTACCTCTTCGCCCTGATTTTCCTCGTTTTCGACGTCGAAATCGCCTTCATGTTCCCGTGCGCCGTTGTCTTCCGGGACTGGATCGATCGCGGCGTCGGGAAGGTCGCGTTCTTGGAGATCGCCGCCTTCGTCGGGATCCTGATCGTGGGGCTCGCGTACGTCTGGCGCAAAGGGGATCTGACCTGGGTGAAAACGATCTCCCCGGACCAAGGAAAAGGATAATCGGATGACCCCGGAAGAGATTTCATCCGTTCTCAAGAGCCGTTTCGGCAATGATGTCGTCGAGATCAAGCTCGACGCCAAGGACCCCTGGGCTCGGGTGACTTCGACGAAGATCGTCGAGATCGGCCGTTTCCTGCGCGACGAGCCGACGATCCGCCTGGATTACCTCCGGAGCCTCGGCGGAGTCGATTACGACGCCGAGTTCGAGCTGGTCTACCACCTCTTCTCGATGAAGCATCTCCATGCTTTCGTTCTCAAGACGCGCGTCCCACGCGAGACTCCGGTTTTGCCGACAGTCGAGGGGGTTTGGCCGGCCGCGAGCTGGCACGAGAGGGAGGCGTTCGATCTCCTGGGGATCCGTTTCGAGGGGCACTCCGATCTCCGCCGGTTGCTTCTTCCGGATGACTGGATCGGCCACCCGTTACGGAAAGATTACAAGGAGCAGGACCAGTATCACGGCATCTCCACGACCCGGGAGTACCTGACCGGAATGCCGGAACTTCCAACCCTGAAGAAATGAGCATGCTGCTCGACCCGGAAATCGTCGTCCTCAGCGAAGACGAAATGGAAATCAACATGGGGCCTCAGCACCCCTCGACGCACGGGGTGCTCCGCTTCCGGACCTTCACCGACGGAGAGGTGATCCGCAAAGCGATCCCGGAGGTCGGGTACCTCCATCGTTCGATCGAGAAGATCGGGGAGATGGTCGACTACAACGGATTCATGCCGTTCACCGATCGTGTCGACTACTGCTCCGCCATGACGGCCAACCATGCGTACGCCCGGGCAGTCGAAAAGCTTCTCGGAACCGAAGTGCCGATTCGGGCGCAGTATCTTCGTGTCATCGCCGACGAGCTCTGCCGAATCGCAAGCCATCTGATCGCCGCCGGAACCTTCCCGATGGATATCGGGGCCATCACGCCGTTCGTCCATGCGATCCGGGAGCGGGAGAAGCTGAACGATCTGATCGAAGCGCTCTGCGGGGCCCGTCTTACCTATAATTATGTCCGGATCGGCGGCGTGGCGTTCGACATGCCGCCCGACCTTCCAAAACGGATCCTCGCGTTCCTGAAGGCGTTCGAGCCGCTCATGGACGAATTCGATAACCTGATCACCGGGAACAAGATCTTCATCAACCGCCTGGCGAACGTTTGCCCGATCAGTGCAGAGGATGCGATCGCCTACGCTCTGGCGGGACCGAACCTCCGCGCATCGGGGGTCGATTTCGATTTCCGCAAACAGCTTCCGTACGCCGTCTACCCCGAATTCGATTTCAAGACCGCCGTCGGGAAAGGGTGGAAAGGGACGGTCGGCGATTCGTACGACCGGTTCGTCGTCCGTCTGATCGAGATGCGGGAGTCGGCCAAAATCCTCCGACAGGCCCTCGATAAGTTTCCCGAAGGCCCGATCATGGCAAAGATCTCTCGAACCCCCAAACCGCCGGCCGGTGAGACCTATGGCGCGGTCGAATCGGCTCGCGGCGAGCTAGGGTACTACGTCGTCTCGAACGGAACCGACAAGGCGTACCGGATCAAGATCCGAAGCGGATCGTTCGCCGCCATGACGATTATCGAAAAAGCATCGCACGGGGTGATGATCGCCGACCTCGTCACGCTGATCGCCAGCCTGGATGTCGTCGCGCCGGAGATCGACCGATGAGTAATCTCCAGAACGCTCTCGACCAGTTGATTGCCGCGGCTCATTGTCCGTTCTTAAACCGCCTTCCGATCGAGCTGGTTTATCTCATCGGGATGGTCCTCGCCGCGACCGTCCTGATCTTCGGGATCGGCGCCGGCCTCATGGGGGGGTTCTCGACCTACGTCGAACGACGTGTGGCGGGGCGTATGCAGGCCCGCGTCGGGTGCAATCGGGTCGGACCCGAAGGGCTTCTCCAGTTTCTGGCCGACGGGATCAAACTGATCCTCAAAGAAGATATGATCCCACGGGGGGCCGATCGTTTTCTGTTCCGTGTCGCTCCTTACGTCGTTTTTGCAGCCGCCGCTTTAAGCTTTGTGACGATCCCGTTCGGGCCCCGTCTCTTTGCAGCCGACTTGAACGTCGGGCTTCTCTATCTGATCGCCGTCTCGTCGTTCGTCGTCGTCGGCGTCCTCCTGGCCGGCTGGGCGTCGAACAACAAGTGGTCCCTCCTGGGAGCCATGCGTTCGGCCGCGCAGATCGTCAGCTACGAGATCCCCGTTGGGTTGGCCCTGATGATTCCGGTTCTTCTCGCCGGCTCGATGAGCCTTCAGGATCTCAATGCCGCCCAGGCGGGTGGGGCGCGTCACTGGTTCCTCTTCTCGGCCTTCCCGGGACCGTTCATCGCATTCTTCGTTTATTTCATTGCAGCGTTGGCGGAGGTGAACCGGATCCCGTTCGATCTTCCGGAGGCCGAATCGGAACTGGTCTCCGGCTACAACACCGAATACTCGGGGATCCGTTGGGGGATCTTTTACATGGGGGAATACGCCAACATGTTCCTGATCAGCGCGATCGCCGTGACTGCGTTCCTCGGTGGATGGCAGCCCTCACGAACGAACTATTTCGTGGCGGCGTTCCTTCTCTTTTTCGCCTTCTTCTTCGTCGCCAAGAGCGTGATTTACCTTTCCCGGCTCATCCCACAGCTCTTGCGCGGCAAATCGATCTTCAGCCTCCTTTCGGGGATCCCGTTCAACATCTTCTCCCGATCGGCTTGGATTGTCCTGGCGGTTCTGAGTCTCGCGGGGGCGTTCGTCGTTCAGGCCTATTCTGAGTTCTGGGCCGTCACGGCGATCCTTTTCCTCGGGAAGGTCTACTTCTTCGTCTTCGTCATCATCTGGCTCCGTTGGACGCTTCCCCGGTATCGGATCGATCAGATGATGGATCTCTGCTGGAAAAAGTTGGTCCCGATCGCCTTCGTCTGTCTTCTCTGGACCGCCGGATTCATGCTGCTGCGAGGGACCCATGTCTAACCCCTTCACTACTTGGTTCAGCGACATCGGGGAAGGGGTCCTCTCCACCGGGAAGGGGATGTTCGTCACATTCAAGCACCTCTTCCGTCAGCCGGTCACGGTTCAGTACCCCGACGTCGATGTCCGGGCGCGTCTCCCGGAGCGGTATCGGGGAATCCTCGACGTCGAGATGGAGATCTGCATCAGCTGCCACATCTGCGAGCAGGCCTGCCCGATCGCCTGCATCCTCATTGAGGATGTCAAAGGGGCGAAGACCACGATCGCCAACAAGATCACCGGGAAACCGACGCCAAAGACGAAGTATCCGACCCGGTTCGACATCGACATCTCCAAGTGCATGTTTTGCGGCCTCTGCGTCGAGCCGTGCCCGACCGGGGCGATCTTCCATACGACGAAATTCGAAGGGACCGTCGCGTCGATGCGGGAGCTGGTGTACCGCTACGTGCGCCCCAAGGACATCGAACTCGCCAAATAGCAGGAAAAACTCTACGAAGCCCAGAAAGCCGCGGCCGCTACAACTTCGGCAACTCCTTCGACTCCACCCACAAAGGAAGGATCTTCATGAGCCACCCTGGGATCCTCGATATTGTTTTTGCCTTCTTCGCGGTCCTGACGGCCGCCTCAGGGTTGCTCGTGGTGATCCTACGTAACCTTCTCCATGCGGCGGTTGCCTTGTTCTTCTGTCTCACAGGTATTGCCACGATCTACGTAATCCTCGGAGCTGATTTCTTGGGAATGGCGCAGCTCCTCATATACGCCGGCGGGATCCTGGTCCTTCTGATTTTCGGTATCTTTTTGACCGCCAAGATCTACGACACGAAGGTCGAAATCGCCGGAAAGGGGCCTCCCTGGTACGTCGGGGTTGGCGTTTCCGCTGTGACGTTCGTCGTCATCGCGTCCGTACTCCTGGGAGGGCAGTTCATCGAGAAGACCCCCGTTGCCGTTCCAACCACGCGGGTCCTCGGGAATCTTTTCCTCACGAAATATCTCCTCCCGTTCGAGCTCGTTTCGGTCCTTCTCCTGTTCGCCATGATCGGTGCGGTGATCCTGGTGCGAAAGGAGGTCAAGTAAGATGGCCTCCCTCTCGTCCTGCCTCTTCTTGAGCGCCTTCCTCTTCGCCACCGGTCTGGCCTGCGTCCTCATCCGGCGGAACACGATCCAGATCCTGATGGGGATCGAGCTGATCTTCAACGCCGCGGCGCTGAACTTCGTCGCCTTCGAGCATTTCACGCCGCCGGTCGAGAAAGCGCTGGCGTATTCCGGGCAGGTGACGGCGCTCTTCATCATCGTCTTAGCCGCGGCTGAGGCGGCCGTTGCATTGGCATTGGTCCTCTCCGTCTTCCGCGTATTCAAGACGGTCGATGTGAGCCGGGTCGAGGAGCTGAAAGGGTAACGATGGAAGCGAACTACCTCTGGCTGATCCCGGCGCTTCCGCTCTTCTCCTCGGTCATCATCCGCTTTTTCGGGAAGAGGTTGTTCGGGCGCCGGATGGTCCACGCCCTCGCTTGTGGCAGTGTTTTTGTCTCCTTCGTCCTCTCCGTCCGGGCGTTTTTGGCTCTCAGGGCCGGAGGGGAGGGGGAAGTGCTGATCAACGCCCTGACCCCCTGGATCGCGGTCGGGAAGTTCGAGCCGTGGATCCGTTTCGTGATCGACTCCCTCTCGTCCACGATGGCCCTCGTCGTGACCGGTGTCGGGTTCTTAATTCACGTCTACTCGACCGGGTACATGGGGCACGACAAGGATTACGAGCGGTTCTTCGCCTACATGAATCTCTTCATGGCGATGATGTTGATTTTGGTCCTTGCCGACAACCTGCTTCTCATGTTCGTCGGGTGGGAGGGAGTCGGGCTTTGCAGCTACCTCCTGATCGGGTTCTGGTTCGACGTCAAAGCGAACGCCGACGCCGGGAAGAAGGCGTTCATCGTCAACCGGATCGGCGACTTCGGGTTCCTGATCGGGATCATGACCCTTCTTTGGACGATGGGTCTCGCCCTCGACATCTGGAGCGTCGACTTCACGGTCCTTCGTGCCCACGCCGCTCTTTTCACCCATCACACGATCTTCGGCATGAGCGCCGTCACCTTCGCGACCCTCATGCTGTTCGTCGGCGCAACCGGAAAGTCGGCCCAAATTCCACTCTTCGTCTGGTTGCCGGATGCCATGGCCGGCCCGACCCCGGTCTCCGCCCTGATCCATGCCGCGACGATGGTCACCGCTGGCGTCTACATGGTCGCCCGCTTGAGTTTCCTCTTCGATCTCGCCCCGTTCACCCTGACCGTGATTGCGACGGTCGGAGGGTTGACGGCGCTCTTCTCCGCAACGATCGGATTGGTACAGAACGACATCAAGAAGGTCCTCGCGTACTCGACCGTGAGCCAACTCGGCTACATGTTCCTCGCCTGCGGCGTCGGTGCGTACGCCAGCGACATCTTCCACCTTTCGACCCACGCTTACTTCAAAGCACTCCTCTTCCTGGGGGCCGGAAGTGTCATCCATGCCATGGGAGGGGAACAGGATATCCGGAAGATGGGAGGGTTGAAGTCGAAGATCCCGGTCACCTACTGGACCTTCTTCATCGCAACTGTGGCGATTGCCGGGTTCCCCCCGTTCGCCGGCTTCTTCTCGAAAGACGAGATCCTTTGGCAGGCTTGGAACCGGAGCTGGGTCTTCTGGGGAATGGGGGCCCTCGGGGCGCTTTTGACCTCCTTCTATATGTTCCGGCTCCTCTTCCTGACCTTTTACGGCGAATGCCGTGCTTCCGAAGAGGTGAAACACCACATCCACGAGTCCCCTTTAAGCATGACCGTTCCCCTGATGATCCTGGCGGTTCTTTCGGTCGTCGGCGGATGGCTCTGGTGGCCTGCGTTCGCTTCCGTCTCGGAGGCGTTCCCGGAATGGCTCTCCTCCTCCGTGATCGTCCATCACGTGGAAGGCTCTCATACGACCGAGATGCTTCTGGCGTCAATTTCCGTCGGGATTGCGGCGGTCGGTTGCTTCGCGGCGTACCGTTTCTACCGTGTGGCTCCGTCGATTCCGGTCGCCCTCGCGAAACGGAACGAGGGGATCTATCGGACGCTTCTCAACAAGTATTACGTCGACGAGCTGTACGCGAAGACCGTCGTCGCCGGCACACGGAGGTTTTCGGACCTGTGCGCCTGGTTCGACAGCGTCATCGTCGACGGGGCCGTGAACGGGGCAGGGTGGCTGCTTCGGATCGTGGTCTTCGTGGACGGGACGTTCGACCGTTGGGTCGTCGACGGGCTGGTGAACCTGATCGGAAGCCGGACGATCGCATTGGGGCGCCGTATGCGTCAGATCCAGACCGGCCAGATCCAGACCTATCTCGGCGCGCTTGCGGCCGGCTTGGCCGCCGTCATGATCGTTTGGATGTCGCTTAAGGTGGGATCGTAAGAACGAGGTGGGAGAAAACATGAGCTCGAATCTTTTGTCATGGATGACTTTCGTACCCCTGATCGGGGGGACGGTTCTTCTGTTTCTGCCGAAGAACGCCAAGAACGCGATCCGGTGGGTCTCGGTCGCCGCGACGGCGGTGCCGCTCCTCCTCGCGATCCAGCTCTACTTCCAATTCGATCGCGGAACGCCGGGGATGCAGTTCGTCGAGAAATACGAATGGATCTCGACGTTCAACATCCAGTACTACATGGGGAC
>JAZDDX010000020.1:0-136030 GCA_043809315.1 Pseudomonadota bacterium | reverse complement strand
CCTGCGCGACGGGGACGGTCTATTCGGGTCCGTTCTTGGTCGGCGGTCCGAGCGAAACCGTCCGCGTCAAAGCGATTGCTTGTGTGAGCGACCGGGCCTCTCCCGTTGCGACCGGCACCTACACCTTCGGCGCTCCTCCTTCGCCGACGATCAACCCAAATTCCTACAACCATTCGTACGTCGGCAGGATTCCGGTCTCGATGTCTGTCTCGCCGAACTTCCAGATCCGGTACGAGGATGTCGGATACAACGAGATCCCGCCCGATCCGACCTGCTGGACGGGGACGGTCTATTCGGGTCCGTTCTTGGTCGGCGGTCCGAGTGAAACCGTCCGCGTCAAAGCGATTTCGTGCGAGAGCGGCCGGGCGTCCCCAATCTCTTCGGGAACCTATATCTTCAATTAGCCCCGCGCGAGCTGGATTTTCACCTCTTCAGGTGAAAGGAGTGGCTCCGTTCGTTGTATCGGGCGGCGATCTCCTGCCCCCTCCGAGAAAAAAGCTCGTTTTGTTCCCGGTCTCCGAGTCGCCAATAAGCGGCGGCGACATTCAGGTAGTAGGTGTAATTGGTGCCGTCCAACTGGATGGCTCTTAAGAAGTACTCGAGCGCCTTCGGATAATCCCCCCTTCGTCCGTAGATCACGCCGATGTTGCTCATGGCATCGCTGGAATAGGGATATTTCTCCGAAACCTGTTCCCACACTTTAATTTCGTCCGTGTAGACTCGGTTTTGACGAACGACGGAATACCCTTCCATCGAAACGTACGCGACGAGTGTCACATAGAAAAGAGTCGTCCAGAACCTCGGTGTGGAAAGCTTGCTCCGAATGGTCTCGACCGAACAGTCGATGAAGGATCCGAAAAGCAAACAAACAAAAACCAGACTTGGATAAAGCCTCCATTCCCGGATCACCTCATTCTTGGGAATAAAGCTGTTGGTGGGAAAGAGCGAGATCAAAATCGCACCCAACAGGAATCCGGAAGTGGTGGTTCTCTTGCGAGCGGAAAAGAGTACCAGCCCCGAAAAGATCAATAGACCGACAAACACATCCAGATCCAGGCCAGCGTGAAAATAGAGATCGTGCACCAAGGCGGTTTGGAAGGGCAGAACGTAGAACTTGATCAGAGTAAAAGCGTTTCCGAATTGGGACAAAGAATAGGTCGTTGGGTCAACAATCGCGTTTCCGATGTTGGGCCACACGTACGTTCGCAGGAGCAATACCGCAATCAACAAGCCCAGGGCGGAAACAGCCAATCCTGATTTGGACCTCAGTTGGGCTCTCACTCTGTTCAAGAAAGCGGAACCGGTTGTGTGGAACTCGAACCAGAGAAGGAGGAGAGGGAAGAAGACCGTCGTTTGCTTGCTCAATACCATGAGCAAGAAGAGTCCGAAGAGGATGGTTAGGTTCTTTCCGTTAAGTCGTTCGCTCTCCTTCCATCGCATAAAAAGCAGCAAACCAGCCAGGAGAAAAAACGTACTGAGTGAAGATGGTCGACCGTGGATTTGGCTGACGCACGCAGTGGCTAGCGGGTGCAGAGCGAAGAACAAGGTCGGTAGAAGGACATTCTTGAGGGGGAGCCGGGTAGCGAGGAAGTAAAACAGAACGACGTTTCCACAGTGAATAAGCAAGTTCATCAAGTGGAAGAAGGCGGGGGAGGGGCCCGCAAGTTGAAAATCGATGAGATAGGAGAGGGTCGAAATAGGGCGGCCGAAGAACCCGCGCAGGGTCATCATCCGTTGGATGAATGCGGCGGGATTCATCACGGTAGAGTTCTGCGTGATGCCGTATTCTTCGTAGTACAAGAAAGGGATCGAAAATACGGACGAATAGACGAGGAAAGTTATGGATAAGACGAGAAGCAGACTGCCGATTTGCGTTCGCTTGTCGGAGGTCGACACGATTCTTCGGTAGAGTCTTTACACGGGGGCGTCTAAGATGACACGGGGAAAATCGATGCGGGCCGTTCTCATACTCCTTTTGACGTTCTCCGCGAACTCGGTCATCGCAGCCGAAGGTCCATTGGCGGAGATTCTGACGCCGATTCTCAAGCAGGCGCAGCTCGCGAAAGGGCAATACGGGATCGAGGTGAGGGAGCTTCGGGGAGGGAAGATCCTTTTCTCCGAGGGTGCCGACCTTCTCTTCACCCCCGCTTCGAGCATCAAGGTTCTAATTGCCGCCACGGCGCTTTCCCGTCTGGGTCCGAACTATCGCTTCAAGACACTGGTTCGGAAAGCGGGAAACCATCTCTGCTTGATCGGGCGCGGTGATCCGTCGTTGGTTGACGAGTCGGTCTGGCTCCTTGCGAAAGAAGTTCGACGGAAAGGGGTCAGAAAGATCGCCGACCTAATTGGGGACGACTCCTATTTTTCCCCCGCCCGCGACTACTCAGTCGAGTTCGAACAGGATTTCGACCAGTTCTTTGCGGCGCCGGTCAGTGCGCTTTCAGTGAATTCCAACTCGCTGACCCTTCACGTCGAACCGACGCGAATCGGAAAGCCTCCCCGCATCCTTCTCGAATCGGAGCTGCCCATCTTCCAGATCCGGAACCAGGCCCTGACGACCTCGAACGATGTCATCGGAGGAGTGGGAACTGCCGTCGAACGCTCCGGAGATTTCCTGACCGTCTCTATCCGTGGGAACATCTTCCTCAGCGAAAGGATTACGAGGAACTGCTCGGTACCGGATCCGGCTCTCTATACGGCCGGTATTTTCGCCAAACAATTCAGGCGGGCCGGGGGAAAGATCACGGGGAAGATCCGCGCGGGAATCTGTCCGGCGACCGGCACCCAAGAACTCCTGGAATTTTCCTCGAAGCCGCTCTCGCAGATCGTCTTTGATCTGAATAAGACCAGCAACAACTTTATCGCCGAGATGCTCCTGCGAGCCGTCGGGACCGAGCCGAACGCCGAGAGCGGTCTCCGGACTCTTCGGGAGTGGCTTTCAGCCCGTGGGATCGAAGCTCCCGGCCTCGTTCTTGAAAACGCATCCGGTTTTTCGCGAAAGACTCGCATCTCCGCCCGTACCCTCGGCTTGATCGTCCGCGCTGCTGCCGTCGACCTTGCGATCGCCCCGGAGTTTCTCGCCTCCCTGTCGATCGGCGGCGTGGACGGCACACTCGGGAACCGGTTTTCGGCGACTCCGTCGAAACTCCGCGCGAAAACGGGGAATATGAGCGGCATCGTCTCCTTAACGGGAGTCTTTCAGACGGTGGACGGAGTGGAGGTTGTTTTTAGCACGTTGTTCAATTTTCCCATGGGAGACAACGGAGAGTTCCAGAGATTGGAAGAACGACTTGTCGCCGCCATAGTGGCCGCGAAAACTCGTTGATTCCGGTTTTTACCAATACTCCTCGGTGTGGAGGTCGCCGATCGTTTTCCCCTTGTCGGGGGTGAAGCCGTGCTCGACGAGGCGTGTTTTCGCGGCCTCGATCATGGCGGGGTTCCCGCAGAGGAAGACGTGGAAATTCTTCGGCGTCAGCTCGATCCCGGTCTCGATCTCGATGATCCCGGAAAAGAGAACGTCCTGCAGATAGCCGATCGCTCCGGCCCAGGAATGGTCGTCCCGCGGCCGCGAGATCGAGGGGATGTAGTGGAAGTTTCCGCACTTGTGCGCAAGCGAAGTCAACTCCTGCCGATATCCGAGATCCCAGGAGTAACGCGCTCCGTGGAGGACGACGTAGTTCCGCGGTTGCTTGGAGATGGCGTTCGAGCGAATCATGCTCATATAGGGGGCCAGGCCGGTCCCGGTCCCGACGAGGAGGACATGGAACCCGTCCGGCACGCGATCCAGGGTGAAATGCCCCGTCGCTTTCGCTCCGACATAAACCCGGCTGTTTTTTTTGAGTTCGAACAGACGCGGTGTGAGCGTGCCGCTTGAGACCATCGTGAGGTAGAACTCCAGGTACTCGCCGGGACGGCTCGACGAGGCGATCGAGTAGGCGCGCTGGATGATCCGCTCCGGATCGGCTTTCTCCGGTTCGGTCAGCTCCTCCCCCTCCGCTTCCGGAAGGCGCGGCTCCTTCACCTTCAGACCCAGAACGGTGTACTGCCCCGGTGCAAAGCGGAAGTTCGGGTCGTCCAATGCGACGCGGAGGATCATGAGACCGGGGGCGAGATCGGTGCGCTCGAGAACCGTGGCGTTGTAGTTTTGCGGGGGCATAGGCGGACCAAGCCTAGCATAATTTTGGGACACACGACTGGACCTGAATGCTGCCGGCTTGATCTTCGATAGCTAATGGTGATACATTAGATATACAACTGGGAGGCCATCATGGCGAAGGAGATCCAAATCGCGTTTCGAGAGGATCCGGACATCAAACGGAAGGCTGCGGCCATTGTTCGGTCCATGGGGCTTGATTTGAGTTCGGCCCTTCGGATGTTTCTTCGCCAGGTGATCCGGACGAAGAGCCTACCTCTCCGGATGGAGAGCGGTTATTCGCAGGAAGGTGAACGGGCGATTTTCGAAGCACTCCGGGAATTCAGCATGGATCGAAAGGCCGGGCGTGGGAGGACCTACGAGAGCACGAAAGAATTCTTCGACGACCTAGCGAACGGGAAATAGTGGATCTTTCTCTTCGCCTCCGAAGCACCCGGCAGTTCGAGAAAGATTACCGCCAGCTGGCGGATCGGTTTCCCAAACTTCGAAAGGAGCTTTCGGACGTCGTTGATCTCCTGCGGAGTAGTTCCCCTCTCCCCGCCCGATATCGGGATCACCCGTTGCGAGGGCGCCTTTCGGGTCTTCGCGATTGCCATGTCCGCGGTGATGTCGTTCTGCTCTATTATGTGGAAGAACAAGCCACGCTGGTTCTGGTGCGCATCGGGACACACTCGCAGCTTGGCTTGTAGAAAATAGGGCGGTACCCTTCCCGCCATGAAACTCCTTCTGATTAGCGCATCGGGAAAACCGTATCTGGAACATTGCCGGAACGAGATCGCGTCGTTCCTGTCCCCCATCCGCGAGCTTCACTTTGTGACCGCCGCGGCGTTCAGCGACGAACCGGCCTACCACGGGAAGGTGGTCGAAGCGCTCTCCCCCCTTGGGATCACCGTCCACCATCTCCGTTGGGACCAAGACCCGGTCGGAACCCTTGCCAAAGCGAAAGCGGTTTTCGTCGGAGGGGGAAACACCTACCTTCTCCTCCATCGCCTGACCGAAGCGAAGCTGTTAAAACCCCTTCGTGAAAGAGTTAAGAGTGGGATGCCGTACGTCGGCTCCAGTGCAGGATCCAACATCGCGGGACCGAACCTCCTGACCACGAACGACTGGAATGTGGTCGGAACCACTCACTTCGAGGGTCTCGGACTCGTCCCGTTCAACATCAACCCCCACTATTTGGAGGTCGATCCGCAGGTGGCGGCGGCAGCCGAGACCCGCGACGAACGGATTTCGCAATACCACGTGGTGAATCGAAATCCGGTCCTCGGGGTCGAGGAATCGGCCATTCTCAAGGTAGAAGGGGAGTCGGTTCAGATCGTTGGGAAGGGGCGGGTTCGACTCTTTTCCGCCGGGAAGCCGTTCAAAGACCACCGCACCGGGACGAAAATCGCCCTGGAAAGCTGATCTAGATCACGGCAGCTCGGGGCGTCCCGGGGGATCGTGGGCGGCCAAACAGTATGAAACTCAAGGGGTTGAGACCGGTGGCGATCAAAAAGATCATCGACCTTTTGAGCTGTGAGATTGTTCATAAGACGTCGGGACTTACCAAGCTCAAGGTCGGCGGTTGTTTCGCCGCCGATCTGATGAGTGACGTCCTCGCGTTTTCCAAACCGGGGGTCGTGCTCTTGACCGGGCTGACCAGCATTCAGTCGGTTCACACCGCCGACGTCGCCGACCTTCCAGCCATCATCTATGTTTCCGGCAAGAAGCTGGCCCCCGATGTCGTGGAGGCGGCTCGGAAAAAGGAGATCTCTCTCCTTCGGACGGACCATTCCTTGTTCGATGCTTGCGGGATTCTTCGGGAAGCCGGAATGGGTACGAACCTCAAATGACGACGAATCGCGACAGCGTTCTATACGCCCAGACGTTCCAAATCCGCGGGAACGACTTCGAGCATGGCGGGGAGGTGGCGTCCAAGATCAAGGAGGTGCTGAGGGAGCTGGGGATCGACTCTGCCGCGATCCGCCGCCTTTCGATAGCCAACTTCGAAGCGGAGATGAACGTCATCATGTACGCCGACGAGGGGAGATTCGATTTCAGCGTCACCGCCGGGAGGCTCGAGGTTCTCCTGTCCGACCACGGCCGGGGGATCCCCGATATCAACCTCGCGATGCAAGAGGGGTGGTCGACCGCCACGCCGGAGATGCGGGCGCGCGGGTTCGGCGCCGGGTTGGGTCTTCCCAACATCAAAAAAAACACCGACCACTTCGAAATCGAATCGAAGGTCGGCGTCGGTACCACGCTTCACTACTGGGTCAACCTGGCATGAAAAGTTCCCGGCGCAGAATCGTACCTCCCACCGACCCGTCGATCACGATCGACGGGGAGAAATGCATCGCCTGCGTCGCCTGCTCGAAAGCCTGCCCGACCCAAGCGATCCGTGTGCGGGAGAATCTCGCTCGGGTGAATCAGGAACTCTGCATCGCCTGTGGCGGATGTTACCGTGCCTGCCCCCACGAAGCGGTCCTGCCGCGAACCTCCTCGCGGGCCGATCTCGGGAAGTTCAAGTACAAGGTCGCGCTTCCGTCGCTCACGCTCTACGCACAGTTCGGGCGGGACGTGCACCCGGCGCACGTCCTGGAGGGGCTCAAACTTCTCGGTTTCGACGCGACCTACGACATCTCCTGGATGTGCGAAATGATCGCGGGGGCGACCGACGCCTATCTCTCGGAATGCTCGGGGCCTTGGCCCAAGATCTCCGTCACCTGTCCGGCGATCCTCCGCCTGATCCAATGCCGCTACCGGGACCTCCTTCAAAACCTGGTTCCGATCGAAACGGCGCGGGAGCTCTCCGCCAAACTCCTGCGCCGGAAACTGACGGCCGAACAGAACCTCAAACCGGAGGAGATCGGCCTTTTCTTCATCACCCCCTGCACCGCGATCATGAACTCGATCGTGGCCGCCACGGGGCTGGAGCAATCGTATCTCGACGGCGCTCTCTCGATCTCGGAAATCTTCGCCCCGCTGCGAGAGGCGATCGGCAAGGTGAAGCAGAACCCGGTGGTCGCCGACTTAAGCCCTAAAGGGCTCCTCTGGGCTGCGGGGGGCGGGGAGATCGCCGGGATGCGAAACGCGAATACCCTAACCGCGTCGGGGCTGGCCGACACGCGGTATATCTTCGACCGGATCGAGTCGGGGAAGTTCCAGCAGGTCGATTTCATCGAAATGTACATCTGCCCGGGCGGGTGCGTGAACGGCCCGCTCGTCATGGAACAGCGGTACGCCGCACAGCGTACGATCCAGCGGATGGCCAAGGAGCTAGGCACGCGGGCGCCGGTCAAGGAGGAAAAGGTCCGGTTGCTCCTGCGCGAGCACTTCTTCGACTTCGAAAGCGAGATCAAGGCTCGGCCCATCCACACGCTGGGAGGGGATCTGAGGGAGAAGATCGCCCGGAAGAAAAAACGGGAGGAGATTCTTTCCAAACTGCCGCGCAAGGATTGCGCTGCATGCGGGGCCCCCGATTGCGCAACACACGCCCACGACGTCGTCGCCGGGGAAGCGAAAGTGGAGGATTGCGTTTTCGTCCTTCTCGATCAACTCAAAAAGGAGAAATCATGAGCCGACGGATGCTGCTGTTGGATCTCTATTGCCCGCACTGCAAAGCGGGGTTGACGGAAGGGGAGAAGGTGAAACTGGATGCGCACCTGCCCGAGTCGCACCAGGACGGGGAGGTCACGTTGAGCGCGATCTTCGGGAATTACGCGATCGAAACGGAGCTGACGCTCAAAACCGGCGAGCCGGTCGAGTTCCGCTGTCCGAAGTGCGACGCGAGTCTCCTCCTGCAGATCACCTGCAAGATCTGCAAAGCGCCCATGGCCTCTCTGAACATCAAAGACCAGGGGTACATCGAGTTCTGCACGCGTCACGGCTGTAAAGGACATGCGATCGGCGGCGTCGGCGACATCGACCAGATGATGCAGCTCATGAACAAGATGTTCGAGACTCCGTACGATTGACCGGGAGCGAAGGGAAACCATGGAAATGCATCGACAGTACAATCTCAAGACCCATACCTGGGCCGGGCAGGAGGGAAAACTGATCCCCATGCTCCAGAAAGTGCAGGCGGAAGACGGATTCTTAAGCCGGGAAAGGCTGATCGAGATCCACAAGAAGACGGGAGCTCCTCTTTCCGCCGTCTACGGCGTCGCGACCTTCTATTCGCAGTTCCGTCACCGACCGGTCGGGAAGAACATCATCAAAGTCTGCCACGGGACCGCCTGCCACGTGAACGGCGCGAACGACATCTCGAAAGCGGTCCAGGACAAACTCGGGATTGGCGACGGCGAGACGACGAAAGACAAACAGTTCACGTTGGAGACGGTCGCCTGTCTCGGGTGCTGTTCTCTCGCTCCGGTCATCATGGTGGGGGAGACGACGCATGGGAAGCTCAGTCACCGGGAGGTCCGGAAGATCCTCAAGAAGTACGAGAAGACCCAGGAGGGGAAGAAATGAACCGGATCTTGGTCGGACTCGGAACCTGCGGAATCGCGGCCGGCGCGCAAGACACGTACCGGACGCTTGCGGAAAAACTGAAAGCCAGGGGGGGCGCCTGGACGCTTGCGAAAACCGGCTGTCTCGGGATGTGTTACCGCGAGCCGATGGTCGAATTCCAGACGGAGAGCGGCGCGCGTTTCACGTACGGCGGGATCACGGCGGACAAGATCGATCGGTTGTTGGACGAACAATTGAGCGACCGGCCGGTGGAGGAGTGGTTGGTCTGGAGCGATGCCGGGAAGGGGAGCGAGAAAAACTACCTCGACCGGCAGCAGCGGATCGTCCTTCGGAACTCCGGGATCATCGATCCGGAATCGATCGAGGACTATCAGAAACATGACGGGTATCGCGCGATCACGGAGGTTCTGAAGGAGAAGAACCCCGACAAGCTGATCGACGGGATCACGGAATCCGGATTGCGCGGCCGTGGCGGTGCCGGCTTCCTGACCGGGATGAAGTGGCGTTTCACGCGCCTCGCCCCCGGAACGACGAAATACATCATCTGCAATGCCGACGAAGGGGACCCCGGGGCGTTCATGGACCGGTCGGTTCTCGAGAGCGATCCGCACAGCGTTCTCGAGGGGATGATGATCGCCGGTTATGCGATCGGCGCGAACTACGGCTACGTCTACGTTCGGGCGGAGTATCCGAAGGCGATCGAGCGACTGAACATCGCGATCGCCCAGGCGGAGAAGAAGAACTTCCTCGGGAAGAACATCCTGGGGAGCGGCTTCGACTTCGAGGTCCGTTTGAAGGAAGGGGCGGGAGCCTTCGTCTGCGGCGAGGAGACGGCGTTGATCCAGTCGATCGAGGGGAAACGCGGGATGCCTCGTCTCCGGCCGCCGTTCCCGGCGTCGAAGGGGTTGTGGGACTGCCCGACGTCGATCAACAATGTCGAGACGTTCGCGAACGTCCCGTGGATCGTCCTCAAGGGGGCGGGGGCGTTCAACTCCCTGGGAACCGAGAAGAGCAAGGGGACGAAGGTCTTCGCGATGGCGGGCAAGGTCAAACGCGGAGGACTGGTCGAGGTCCCGATGGGGATCTCGATCCGGGAGATCGTCACGGAGATCTGCGGCGGGATCGTCGACGACAAGAAGTTCAAGGCGGTTCAGATGGGAGGCCCTTCGGGCGGCTGTATCCCGGCCGAGCTTGGGGACACCATCATCGACTACGAGTCGATCAATAAAACCGGCGCGATCATGGGGTCGGGGGGACTCGTCGTCATGGACGAGACCACCTGCATGGTAGAAGTGGCCCGGTTCTTCCTCGATTTCACTCAGCGGGAGTCATGCGGAAAGTGCACCTTCTGCCGGGTCGGGACGAAGCGAATGCTCGAAGTCCTCACCAGGATCACGGAGGGGGAGGGACGGGAAGCGGACATCGAACTGCTCGAGAGGCTGGCGAACCTCGTCAAGAACAACTCCCTCTGTGGCTTGGGGCAGACCGCTCCGAACCCGGTCTTGACGACGCTCAAGTATTTCCGGGCGGAGTACGAGGCCCATATTTCGAACAAGCGTTGTCCGGCGCATCACTGCCTGAAGCTCTTGACCTACCTGATCACTGACGAATGCAACGGCTGCATGGCCTGCGGCCGTGTCTGCTCCGCGAAGGCGATCACAGGGGAGTTGAAGAAGAAACACGAGATCGACACGTCGAAGTGCATTCAGTGCGACGAGTGTTACAAAACATGTCGGTTCCACGCGATCACAAGGATGTAAGGGGGAATCACCGATGGCGCTAGTCAAGTTGGAGATCGACGGAAAACGGGTCATCGCCGACAGCAACCAGACGATTCTCGCGGTTGCCCGGGAAAACGGCATTCGCGGGATCCCGACCCTCTGCAATGACGATCAGTTGGAGCCGTTCTCCTCCTGTTTCGTCTGTGTCGTGAAGGTGAAAGGGGCACGGACGCTGATCCCTGCCTGTTCGACGAAGGTGACCGGGGGAATGGTGGTCGAAACCGACGGGCCGGACGTCCGGAAATCGCGGAAAGCGGCTTTGGAGCTGATGCTGTCGAATCACTATGCCGACTGCGTCGGCCCCTGCCAGCTCGCCTGCCCGGCGGAGATCGACATCCAGGGGTACCTCGCTCTCGCCGCCCTCGGGAAATACGAGGACGCCATCCGCCTCATCAAAGAGGACAACCCTCTTCCCGCGATCTGCGGGCGCGTTTGCACCCGGCCGTGCGAGGTGCGCGGCTGCCGCCGAACGCTCCTCGATGAGCCGGTCGGGATCGACTACATCAAGCGGTATTTGGCCGACATGGATCTGGGGCGGAAAGAGCCGTTCAAGATGGCGGCCCCGCCTCCCAACGGGAAGAAGGTCGCGATCGTCGGCGGAGGTCCGGCCGGGCTTTCCTGCGCCCATTATCTTGCCCTTCGTGGATACGCGGCGCACATTTTCGAAGCGCTGCCGGAAGCGGGGGGGATGCTCCGGTACGGAATCCCCGAATACCGCCTTCCGAAGGAGATCCTCGACCTCGAGATCAGCCAGATTCTCGACCTGGGGGTCCTGCTTTCGACGAACGTTTCGCTCGGGAAGGACTTCACGATCGCAAGTCTCAAGGAACAGGGGTTCGGGGCGATCTTTCTCGCAATCGGTGCCTGGCAGTCGTCTGAGATGCGCGTTCAGAACGAGAATCTCCCGGGCGTTCTTTCCGGGATCGAGTTCCTGAAAGCGTTCGGTCTGCGGAAAAAGCCGGAAGTGCATGGGAAGGTTCTCGTCGTCGGAGGGGGGAACACGGCGATCGACTGTGCCCGGACGGCTCTTCGCCTCGGGGCGAAGGAAGTCCGGATCGTCTACCGCCGGACGAAGAATGAGATGCCGGCGAACGCGGTGGAGATCGAGGAGGCGGAGCACGAGGGGGTTCAGATCGACCTCCTGGTCGCCCCGCAGAAGGTGATCGAAAAGAACGGCAAGGTCGCGGCGCTCGAGTGCCTGCGGATGGAGCTGGGGGAGCCGGACGCGAGCGGGCGCCGGAGTCCGAAACCGGTCCGCGGTTCGGAGTTTGAGATCCCGTGCGATTTTGTTATCGCGGCGATCGGCCAGGCAACGACCGTGTCCGATTTTCTGGGCGGTGGCGTGGCGAATTTCCTACCGTTCGGGGAGACGCTGAATCTGACCCGTTGGAAGACGGTCGCGGTGAACGAAGGGACGTTCGAGACGAGCGTCGAAGGGGTCTTCTCCGGAGGGGATGTCGTGACCGGAGCGGCGACCGCGATCGAGGCGATCGCTGCCGGGCGGAAAACGGCGCACGCGATCGACCGGTATCTGACGACCGGCAAGGCGGAAGCCGAGCCGCAAGAGTTCAACAGCCGGAGGGATCTCTTCCGGAAGATCACGAAGGAGGACCTCCGGGCGGGATCGCGGTACGCCCGTCGCCAAATGGCGGTTCTCCCGGTCGAGGAACGGATCTCGAGCTTTGCCGAGGTGGAGCAAGGGTACACCCCGGAGGATGTGGTGCGGGAGGCGCACCGCTGTCTCGAATGCGGTTGCCTCGCGCTCTTCCACTGCCGTCTCCGGGAGTACGCGACCGAGTACGATGCCGAGGTCAAGTCGTTCATGGGGGAGGCGAAAGAGTACAAGCTCGACGGGACCCACCCGTTGATCGAACTCGATCCGAACAAATGCATCCTCTGCTCTCGTTGTGTCCGGGTTTGCGGCGAAGTGGTCGGGGCGCACGCCTACGGTCTGATCAACCGCGGGTTCTCGACGGTGGTGAAGCCGACCCTCGGCGGGTCGTTGCTCGACACCGATTGTGTCTCGTGCGGTCTCTGTCTGAGCACCTGTCCGACCGGGGCGATCGTGGAGAAGATCTCGCTTTCCAAACCCGGTCCCTGGAAGACCGAACCGAAAGAGACCGTCTGCCATTACTGCGGCGTCGGATGCACATACGACTATGACGTGTTCGGGAATTCGCTCGTGAAGGTGTCGAGGGTGGAGGGTCCCAAGAACACATTCGGGAACCACTGTAAGCGTGGGCGTTTCGGATATTCGTACGTCCAGGCGCCCGATCGGCTCAAGAGCCCCAAGATCCGCGCCGGACGCGAACTGCAGGATATTCCGTTCGAGGGGGCGCTGGACTACGCGGCGATGCGATTCAAGGAACTGCTCCGGAAATACAACGGCGGGCAGATCGCCCTGTTCGTTTCCCCCCGAATGACGAACGAGGAGATCTACCTCGCGCAGAAGTTCGCGCGGGTCGCCCTTCGGACGCACAACGTCTCGACGTTCGGAAACCTGGTGAACCGGGAGTTCGCATGTCCCGAGGTCGTTTCCACCGGGAGTTACCCCGACCTTCTCGACGCGCAGGCGATCGTCGTCGTCAACTCCGACACGGCCGAAGAGCATTTCGTGACCGATCTCCTGGTCAAACGGGCCGTGCGACAAGGGACGCACCTGATCTACATCGGGCCGGAAGAAAACCGAGTGTCACGCTTCGCCGACGTCTTCATCCCCTGTGAGGACGGAACGCAGACGGAATGGGTCCGCCGCCTCGAAGCGACGATTGCCGGCAAGGGGGAGAAGAAATCCCCCGAGATCCAGGCCGCGGCGGAGATCTGGAAGAAAGCGGTGATCAAGGTCGTCGTCTTCAACAAAGACTATCGCGGGTTGCGCGTCCCGGGGGACGAACGGATCTTCGCGGAGACGGCGAAAGCGATGGGGGCCACGCTCCTTGCCCTCCGGGAGAAATCGAACGCCCAGGGGCTGTCCGACATGGGGGCGAACCCCGCCACGCTTCCCGGTTATCTCTCTTCGACCGACCGCGCCGTGACCGACGAGTTGGAGAAGGAGTGGTGTGTGGTTCTCCACGACCTGGAGAAGCCGTCCCCCGATCTGGCGGAGGCGTTGGCTCAAAAGAAAATCCGCGTTGCCGTGGTTCTCGGAGAGGATCCGCTCGGAAGCCCGACGCTGCCGGCGGAGGTCAAGGAAGGTCTCCGTTCCGTGGAATTCCTAGTCGTGGGGGATCTCTTCATGACCGAAACGGCCGGTTCGGCCCACCTCGTCCTTCCCCTTTCGGCAACCGCCGAGACGAGCGGGACGATGACGAACCAGGAGCGCCGCGTTCAAGGTCTTACGCGCGCCGTCCGTCCTGTCACCGGGATGGAGAGCTGGGAGATCTTGCGGGAGATCGCCGGACGGATGGGATACCGCTTCAAGATGAAATACGGTGCGGTATCGGACGTCACGGAGGAGATCCGGAAAACGGTCCCGATCTATCGGAACGTGAAGATCGGGAGTCAGGACTCGGACGGCCTCTGGGATCTTTCGGCTTTTCCGCTCCCGGAGGGCCGATCCGATACGCACACGAGGAAGCCGGTTCGTCCGACGCCGACCCGGCCTCTGGACAATCTGGAAAGCCGCTTCGACCGGTGGTTCGAGAAGATCTTCGCCGATGCCGAGGCGGCGCGGAAAGAGGGGGTCGCCCCAAACGGCCATCCCCGGTTGGTCCAGATCGAGTCGGCCCCACAACGGAGAGAGGCGACCGCCGAGCAGGTTTGACCATGCACGGGCCGAAAGATAGAGTCGCTGCGCCGATGAGCGAAGGGTACCGATACGAGCGGGTCAATGCCCGTCCCGGGTTCGTGGTGATCGAGGAAGAGGGAGGGACCGGCCGGCACCGCGCCTATTTTGCGGAAGGATCGACCGCACCCCGCGAGGATTATCAGGAGGGGGGACGGAGATGGTCGCACGTGGCCGACGCCCAATCGGTCCGTTTCGACCTTAGGGACACCCGGACCGGGGAGGTGACGAAGTTGGATGAGCTTTTGGGGCTCATGTACTTCGCGTCGGCCAAGCCGGGGAGCGACTTCCACAAGATCGGGGAGCTGGCGCTCGGGCGGAAGATCCACGTCTACGTGGCGGTCACCGCGGAGGGGAAGGGGGGAGTTCCGAAGCCCCTCTCGCTCGAGAAACTCCAGGCGTTAACCCAAGCCTTCAACGAACGGTTGCTCACCCAAAACAAGATGATCGTGATCCTGCCCGACCACTTCGATGTCTACCGGCATCTGACGTTCGGCGAGATCATGGTCGATTTCGGTATGACATCCATGGAGGCGAACGGACGATGAAACTGAAAGAGATCGCGGCGAAATTGGAGTTGAAATCCCTCACCCAGAAGCCGGCCGAGGGGGACGTGACCGG
Organism: Pseudomonadota bacterium; assembly: GCA_043809315.1. Taxonomy (GTDB): domain Bacteria; phylum Bdellovibrionota_G; class JALEGL01; order JALEGL01; family DATDPG01; genus JAZDDX01. Next base: position 121,239 of record JAZDDX010000020.1, on the reverse strand, counting down.
GGTTTACATCTCGGACATGGTGAGCGACGTCATTGCGAACGCAAAAGCGGGGAACGTCCTCGTGACGATCCAGGTGCATGCGAACGTGATTGCGGCGGCGAATTTGGTGGATCTCTGCGGGATCGTCGTGACGCAGGGGAAGCCGATCCCCGAAGACGTCGTCAAACTCGCGGAGAAGAGCAATCTCGGCCTCTACGCCACGAACCTGAACCGCTGGCAAGTCGCGACGAAGCTGTACGAAGCCGGCTTGCGCTGATCCTTGGCGCCGGTGAACCGGAACAGGGGGTTCTCGCTCGTCGAGGTCATCGTGACCGTCACGATCATCGCCGGGCTGCTCGGGCTCGGGGTCGCGACCCTTTCCGGGCTGCGCCAGCGTGACAGTCTCGACCGGGCGTCCAGCCTGGTCTACGACGACCTGATCCTGATCCGGAGCAAGGCGATCGCGGTCGGCAAAACGCACCGGATCCGCTGGACCTCCGAGACCCAGTGGGTTCTCGAGTATTACGACGACACGCTTTTCCCGGCATCGTGGGTGCAGTTCAGTCAGAACCGTCAGATGCCGAACGACATCTATTTGATGACGGAGAGTTTTTCCAACGCCGGAAGCAATCTCGAGGCGACGGCGCGCGGGATCTATCAATTTCAGAACGGGAAAACGGGGTCGCCGTACCTGACGATCGAGGGGGTCGGGGTCGCGCGCACGAAATCGTTCTACGTCTATACCGGCGGTGCGATCGAGATCCGGACCCCATGACGGACAAGCCGGTTCGTTCCAAAGCTCTTCCGATCGGAATCACCGTTCTGCTCCTGCTGAACGCGGCGGTGGCTTGGTTCCTGGTGTCCCGTGCGCGGCGGGCGGAGAAACCTTTGCTGGAGTGCGCTCAACAGAAATGGGGTTGGGTGGGGGTCGTGGAGCGGATGGAGACCGATCTCCGGCACTGGGAGATGTATGCGTCCAGATGTCTTGGAGCCGCTGTTCCGCTCATTACCCGAAAAGAGAATCCGCCGGGGTACGAGGTTGCCATCTTCGATTCGGCCCGTCCGATCGTCGCAGACTCGGAGCCTCCGACCGCGCTCGTGCCGACCGACCAGATGTTTCGGCCCGGAGCCTGGGCCTGGGTCTGTGCGGATGGGGAATCGTACCTGGCGAAAATCGGGGCCTCTGTGCAGCCGGGTCAGAAGCGGACGGCGATCGATCTGGAGTTTCCCGGGGAAAAACGGCCGCGTTCCCTCACGCGCGGGATGATCGTGGCTCAGTTTAAACCGGCCCGCTATTCGCTGGCCCAACGTCGCCGTGGGGGCGGAGCGATGGTCACCGTTTCGGAGGAGGGGCAGGCTCCGGTCCCGGTCGCCGCGGGCCTCACGGCGCTCGAAATCGATACCGATCGCGGGGAACGATTGATCCGGATCCGATTGGGATCCGAGGGGTGTGACCTCACGCGTAGGATCCAGCTTTCACCGTTTCATCGGGCCATCGATTCGGGATATTGGGTGCTGACAGGGGATGCCTTGAAGTTCAATCCATGGCCGCTGACGGCGGAGGCGGTCCAACCATGACGGGGCGGGATTTTCGGCATGTCGCCATCGCTCTCCTGTTGTCGCTCCTCGCCGGAATCGGAGTTTGGATTTTCGGAACCGTCGGACGGGTTCCCCCCCAGGCGATCGACTCGATCTGGCGATCGGTCGACGAAATCCGCGGGGAGGTGGCCGGCAAACTGCTCGTGCTGAAGGAGAAGGAGAAGGTCGAGAGATCGTTCCTCGAATATCGGGTGGCGCTGGTCCGTCTCGCGAACGAGCCGCCGGCGATCGAGCGGTATCTTCTGACCTATCGGCCGGCCTACAGGTACGTGTTCTCGAGCGATTGGAAACCTTCGGCTTGGGATCTTGCGATCATCGCCTACGAAACCCCCGAAGGGGGAGGGCGCAGGGCCGAGGTGGTCGTCGGGAAGCGGGTGAAGGAGTAAGCGATGTTCCTTCTTCCGCAAGATTTCTCCCTGTTCAAGGGAATCGAAGAACGCGAGCTGATCGACCGATTGGATCAGCTCCCGATCGTGAAATACCCGAAAGGGATCGCGATTTTCGCCGAAGGGGATCTCGAATACGACGTTCTGGGAGTTCTCCGGGGGCGGGTCGAGATCGTTGGGAAAGGGCCCGGCGGTGAACTCAAACCGGTTGCGGTCCTCAAGGAGGGGGATCTCTTCGGCGAGTTCTCGTATTTCACGGGGAAACCGCGCTCGTTTTCGGCCGTGGCGATGGAAGAGTCGGCGATCCTTCTCCTCGAATCGGGGTGGCTCCACTCGGCGTCGGAGAAATACCCGTCGCTTCAACTTCATCTCCAAGCTCTCTTCCGATCGCGGATTCTGACGAACGTTCTTCGTTCGTCCCCTCTGTTCTCTCTGCTGGCGCCGAAAGAACTCGATGACCTCGTTTCCAAGATGGAACTCGTTGCACACGAAGGGGGGGCCCCGATCCTCAAAGAGGGGGAAACGAGCCTCGACCTGTACGTGATCAAGCAGGGGAAGGTCGCGGTTACCAAGGCGAAAGGCGGGACGACGGTCACGCTGCAAGAGCTGGGGCCCGGGGATCTTTTCGGGGAGATGGCGGTCGTGACCGGGCAGCCGCGCTCGGCTTCGGCGAGCGCGATCGGGCGGGTCGAGCTGATGATCCTGAAAGGGGAACGATTCCGGGATCTCCTGAAGAACCACCCGCCGCTGTTGCGCGCCATCGAGGATGTCGTCCGGAACCGGGCCGAGCAGATGCGCCAGGCGATGGAGACCGTCGTCTCCGATGTCGTCGCGGAAGACTGGGAAGAGGAGGCTCTTTCCGCGGGGCTTCGTGTGGTGGAACTCGGAGTCGAAGCGGAAATCGGTTCAGGAGAAGGGAAGACCCGGGGAACCCTGGAAGAGGTCTCCGCGCGAACGTGGTCCGTCCAGGTGGTCGCTCCCGGTAGCCCGGTCCAGAAAGGGGATCGCGTCCCCTTGCGGTTTCCAGCGGGGGGGCAGCGATTACGGCAAGAAATGGCCAAGATCCCCCCTCTCACGGCCCGCGTGGAGGAGATCACCGCGGAGCGGTTGGTGCTTGGCTTTCCGGAGAAGGGGGCGGGAGCGGAAACCGTCATGGGGGTCCTTCGCCTCCTTGCGGGAGCCAAACTAAAAGGGCTGATCTTCCCTCGGTACGAGGCGAAGGAGATCGAGATCGACGCACGGATCCTGCGGGAGAACAAGCCCGAGATTCGGGGGAAGCTGGTCTGGTTGAGTCTCACCCATTCCCGGATCCGTTTCTCGGGAGGGTTCACCCCGGGCGAACTGTCTTCGATCAAGTTCGAGCGGCAGGGGGAGACTTTGGCCGAGGTGAAGGGGATCGCCCTTGCGGTCGAGGAAGGGGCGGGGGAATTTCAGTTCGAGTACCGGACGTCGGAGGAACGGGCGCCGCTGGAAAAGATGATCCGGCTTCTTTCCGACGGGGTCGGTCCCGCGCCGACACGGGCGGCACCGCGAAAAGAAGCGCCGGCCGCACCGCGATCGGGGCTGATCCTCGTTCGGACGTTCCAGACGGCGGAGGAGTTCATCCGGACCTACATAACGTCGATCGAGGCGGGGGAGCTCAAGGTCGCCTCCCCCGATTCTCTGAAAGCCGGGACGCCGGTTCGGGTCCAGCTGGTGATCCCCGGGTTCCCCGGGGTAAAGAAGGCGAACTGCGCGGGGGTGGTTCGCTCCTGGTCGAAGGGGCGCAGCGTGGTCGAACTCTCCGACGTCGAGACGGAGGTAACGGAACGTCTCCGGTCGCTCTTTGAGAAGTTGATGTCGCTCGAAACGGGGAAGTCGTGGAAGGAACGCGAGAGCACCTTGATGATGGTGCGGAAGGGGTATTCGGTCTGGGAGGATCCCGTGATGCGGCGGGCGATCATCTTGACGCTGGTCGCTCTCAACTTGGCCCTGTATCTTCCGTTGTATCTCAAACTTGGAAAGCCGATGTTGCGGTAGAGGGGGCGCGTATGCGGAAGATCGATCCGGCAGAACTTTCAGTCCGTCCATTTCATCTCCTGGACGAGGAGTGGGCTCTTCTCGTGTCTGGGAAAGGAAGCCCGAATCCGATGACGGTTTCGTGGGGCGGGTTCGGGACGCTCTGGAACAAACCGGCGGTCACGGTTTATGTACGGCCGACTCGGTATACCTACGGACTTCTGAACGAGAGCGAGGAGTTCACGCTCAATTTTCTCCCGGAATCGTTTCGCGAAAAGCTCGATCTCTGCGGTTCGACGAGCGGACGTGATTCCGACAAATGGAAAGCGGCCGGACTGAATCCGGAGAGGAGCGAGACGATCGCGGTTCCGCACATCCGGGAAGCCCGCCTCTCGTTCGAGTGCCGTGTCATGGCGTACCAGGATTTCGATCCTGGAAAGTTCATCGCCCATGAGGTCGCGGGGATCTACCCCGCGAAAGATTACCACCGAATCTATTGGGGTGAGGTGACCTGCATTTGGGGAACGTAAGCATGCCCTCGATTCCTTTCTTGGCCTGTTTTCCGTTCGTCATTCTTCTTCTGGCGATTGCCATTGCGCCCCTCGCTTGGCCGAGGTTTTGGCACAAGAACCGGAATAAGGGGTGGGTTGTCGTGCTCCTAAGCCTGCCGGCCGCGCTTTGGCTCGTGGTGAACTTACCCTTGGAATTAGGTCGGACGGCGGAGGAGTACGTGTCGTTCATCGTTCTGCTGGGGTCGTTGTTTGTGATCTCCGGGGGGATCTCCCTCACCGGAGATATTGAAGCGACGCCGAAGGTGAACACGATCTTCCTTCTGATCGGGGCGATTCTTGCGAACTTCGTGGGGACGACCGGAGCCAGCATGCTCCTGATCCGCCCGCTCCTTCGAACGAATTCGGAGCGGAAACATACCGGACACATCCCGGTCTTTTTTATTTTTCTAGTCTCGAACATCGGCGGGTGTCTGACGCCGCTGGCCGATCCGCCCCTCTTCTTGGGGTACTTGCGGGGGGTTCCGTTTTTCTGGACGCTCACGCTCTGGCCGGAATGGTTGGTCTCTGTCGGGTTGGTTCTCTCGGTCTTCTACGCCTGGGACACGATCGCCCATCGGAAAGAAAGTGCTCGTGCCGTTGCGCGGGATCGGAGGGAGATTGCACCGCTTCGACTTTCGGGGCGCCTCAACTTCGTATTTCTCCTTGGTGTGCTTCTTTCGGTCGCTCTGGCGGCTCCGGCGCCCTATCGTGAAATCATCATGATCGCGATGACCGTGCTCTCTCTTCGTTTCACGAAGAGCTCAGTGCGGAAACACAACCGCTTCAGTTGGGGACCGATCGTCGAGGTGGCGGTGCTGTTCGCCGGGATCTTCGTTACGATGGTGCCTCTCTTGAAAATATTGGAGATTCGAGGGGCCGATCTCGGCGTCACGAAACCGTGGCAGTTTTTCTGGCTCACAGGGGGCTTAAGTTCGTTCCTGGATAATGCGCCGACCTATCTCACGTTCTTCTCCCTCGGGAAGGGAGTTACGGCGGCCGCCGGGTCGGTTCCTGCAATTGCGGGAGTGGGAGTGGAGCTGTTGCGTGCGATCAGTTGTGGCGCGGTCTTCATGGGGGCGATGACTTATATCGGGAACGGTCCCAATTTCATGGTGAAGGCGATCGCCGAGGAGCAGGGGGTCCCGGTTCCGCACTTCTTCGGTTACATGGCCTATTCGACTCTAATCTTGATCCCGATCTTTGGTCTGGTCAGCCTTTGGTTCTTCTGATTTTGAATTCATCTCCTGCTTGTCGTCCGACGGCTTGAACTCGGAAGGACAGTAGAGCGGCTCCCCGTCTGTCTTCTCCCCACATCCCAGCTGAGTCCGGATCTTGGGTTGTGCCATCAGGATCCGGTCAATTCGGTCTTCCAGTTGCGGGTGCTCATCGGTCGGGTCCTTGAACTCACTGATTCTGGAAAACAGGGGCTGAAGTCCACGGAGGTAATTCGAATAACCGTGTTGTAGGAATGTCTCACTCAGATCCGGATGATATTTTTCGATGTATCGCGGTATCACCTCTGCGGCAAACCAGTCGGCAGTCGCCTCAGGGATCTGATCCATCTGGGTTGGCCCGTCACCTCCGCAGAATACGGAGTAGGTCGCCTTACGCGACTTCGTCGGTCTGATTGGCTTCGCCCTATCGTATAGAATGTTCCGGGAAGCAGTTCCCTTTTCATTGGTGGCTTCCGCGCGGTAGGCATGCACGGAACGCTCGTCCCGCAAACACTGGATCAGGTTCGGAATCGGGTAATCAGCGGCAGCGAGTTTGGGATCGAGGAGTTGGTGGTACTTGAAGCGGTAGTTTCCCGGCCCTTGGGCGATTCGACAAGGATCAATTGAGTGCGCCAGCTCGTGGGCGATAACGCCGGCCATGGAGAACTCGCTGGAATTCAACAGGATCAATCCGCGGCAATACGTAAAGGTTTGGGATACGGGATCGTAGCCTGCATTGGCTTGAAGAAGTTGGCCAAGCTCGGGTTCCTTCTGATCCGAGGTGCCGCAGTCGGTCCCCGTGAACTGAATGTTTGAAAGTCGGTTGTTCATCCAGTCCCTCCAGGCGATATCTGGCACCGCCTGAACGACGACCTCTTTCATGATCGGAACGACCCGGTCGAAGACTGCTTTGACCGTCTTGTCCGGATCGCCGACCTCCGCGTCGTCGAGGATTTTCTTCCGGGCCAGTTTCCGCTGATCCTTGAAAACAGAATTCGCCAGGAGGAAGCGCCGGTCTTTATCCGATACAACGTGGTAGCCCCCCATATCCTCGGTGCCGAGGATCAGGAGCGAATTGAGAACCAAGCCGGCGAGAGCGTTCGCGGTGTTTTCGAGGGGATCCCCGGCCAACATGTCCTTCTTCATCTGCGCCTTGCACACCAGGTCACATTCGATTCCGAACGCGGCGATCGCCGTCTTGCGGAAGTTCGACATGTCAGGTTGCTGGAGAATGGCGCGAAAGCGTTCCGCGATATCCTTGCGATGCTTATGATGAAAGTCGGCGATCAGTTGTTGCTCCGTTTCGACGTTCCGTGCACCCCCCTTCCCATCGTTTCCCGTTCCATCCGGATAGAATCCAGGGGCCCTGGTAAATCGTCCCATATCGCTGCAGACATCGTCAGCGTAGACGAAGGAGAGCGGCCCGGTGAATGCGATCGTGATCGCGATCGCCACGGTGCCGAGCGCATATTTGTGGTTTTCCATGGGGTCCTCCTTGACCTTCTCCGGTAATCAAAGAGTTGTTCTGTGCCAGAGGCGTGCCAAGTAGTAAGAAGTGTAAGATGTTGAAGTTGTTGAATAACGCCAGGCGTCAACAGCGCTCAAGATTTGCGCACGGAACACCGGTTTTCGCCATGCGAGGTTTTTGACTTCAAACGGTTGTCATACGAAAAACGGAGAGGAGGTTCGGGTGGCGCGAAAAAGGAAGGCTCAAGCGGAACGTGATGTCGATCGGCTGATCCGTCTCGTCCGGGATCGGGAAATCCGCCTCGTGAGCCTGATGCATATCGGCGGGGACGGAAACGTGAAGGTTCTCGATTTCGCCCCACGGGACGCCAGCCATCTGCGCGACATCCTGGAAGGGGGGGAGCGGGCCGACGGCTCGAGCCTCTTTTCCGGATCGGGCATCAAGGCGAAGTCGTCCGATATGTTGCTTCGCCCCCGTCTCGATCGAGCGTTCCTCGATCCGTTTTCAGAGATCCCCACGCTCTGCGTGCTTTGCGGACATGTCGGGCGGGACGGCGCTCCCTTGCCGGAATCTCCCGACAGCATTCTCGGGAAAGCGTACGAGCGGTTGAAAGGGGAGACCGGCGTCGATCTTCACGCATTGGGGGAGGTAGAGTTCTTCCTGGGACACCGGGCTTCGGAAGTCGACATGCGGGTCGCGGATGAGCACGGGTATCACGCCGCGGCGCCGGTCGTTTTCGGACAGGCGTTCCGTCGGAAGGCGCTCACGCTCCTTGCCGATCTCGGCGTTCCGATCAAGTACGGTCACAGCGAGGTCGGGTATGTCGCTTCCACCGATCTCGAAGGGTTCATCTGGGAGCAACATGAGATCGAGATGGGGCTTGCCCCGCTTCCTGCGGCGGCGGAGGCGGTGATTCTCACCCAATGGGTTCTCCGCAACCTGGCCCAACAGATGGGGTTCCGCGTGACGTTCGATCCGATCTTGCGGGAGGGGCACGCCGGATCGGGGCTACATTTCCACTTCTCGCCCCGCTTGAAAGGGCGTGGGGTCGTCGGACGGCGGCCCGACGGGTCGATGGAGGAACCGGCTCAGTGGTTGATCGGCGGTCTGGTCAAGAATGCCGGGGCGCTCATGGCGTTCGGCAACCGGAACCCCGGATCGTTCATCCGTCTCCGGCAGGGGAAAGAGGCCCCGAGCTTCATCACATGGGGACAGAACAACCGGAAGGCGCTGATCCGGATTCCGACCGTCGCATTTACCGCCTCGGGGAGAGCGGTTTCGGTCCCGACGATCGAGTTCCGTTTGCCGGACGGTTCGGCTCACCCCTACCTGCTTCTGGCCGGAGTCGCCCAGGCGATGTCGGCCGCGCGATCGATTCCGAAGATCGATGAATTGCTCCGAAAAACAGCGGCCTCCGTCCGAAAAGAGGAGAGCCAGGCACAAGCGCTTCCCCGAAGCTTCGGCGAAGTCGCCGACCGACTCGAAAAGCAACGGTCGATCTTCGAGGCGGACGGCGTTTTTCCACCTCACTGGATCGAAATGGTCCTGAAATCGCTTCGCTCGGAAAGGTAAATCATGATGATCGCCCGATTCTTCCGCTTTCAGGAACTGCGAACGAATTGGAAAAGCGAAATCCTGGGAGGGGTCACGACCTTCGTGACGACCGCCTACATCATCGTCGTCAACCCGGCGATTCTGGAGGCGGCCGGAATCCCGAAAGGGCCGTCGATGGTCGCCACGATCTGGACGGCGTTCGTCGGAACGCTCGTGATGGGCGTTTACGCGAAACGGCCGTTCGCGATCGCTCCGTACATGGGGGAAAACGCCTTCGTCGCTTACACGGTGGTCAAGGTCCTCGGTTATTCGTGGCAGACCGCCCTCGGGGCGATCTTCATCGGGGGGATTCTGTTCACACTTCTCACGATCTCCCGTCTCCGTTCCCTCTTAGCGGAGGCCGTTCCCGAGAATCTGAAATACGGTTTTGCCGTGGGAATCGGTCTCTTCCTTGCGTTCATCGGCCTCAATGAGGCCGGGATCGTCGCCCTCGGCGAGCCGGGGGCGCCGGTCAAGATCGGGCAGATCGCGCAGTGGAGCGTTCTTCTCTCGGTCCTCGGCTTCCTTCTGATCGTCGTGTTGAACCAGCTCCGGACTCCGGGCGCACTTTTGATCGGGATTCTCGGGACGGCGTTCGTTGCATTCGTAACCGGGGCGGCTCCGGCACCCGGAGGGATCGTCAGCGCGCCTCCCTCGCTTGCCCCGATCGCATTCCAACTCGATATTCGGGGGGCGCTGACCTGGGGATTCTTCCCGGTGATCCTGACGATCTTCCTGATGGACTTCGTCGACACGATGGGGACGCTGATCGGTGTCTCCGCCCGGGCCGGCTTCCTGGACGAGAAAGGGAACCTCCCGGAGATCGAGAAGCCGATGCTGGCCGACGCGTTGGCTACGACCCTTGCTCCATTGCTCGGGACGACGACGGCGGGTGCATATATCGAGAGCGCGGCAGGGGTCGAGGCGGGAGGACGGAGTGGGTTCTCGGCCGTCGTGACCGCCGTCTTGTTCCTAGGCGCTCTATTCTTCTCCCCTCTCGTGACCGCGATCCCGCCGTTGGCCTACGGGCCGGCCCTGATCTTTGTTGGGATTCTGATGATCGAGGCGGTCCGGAAGATCGATTTTTCGGACTTCTCGGAATCGGTGCCTGCCCTTGCGACCGTGATGCTGATGAGTTTCACCTACAACATCGGGATCGGGATCATGGTCGGCTTCATTCTCTACCCCCTCTTGAAACTCGTAAAACGGGAGTGGAAGGCGCTGACTTGGCCCCGCCTCGTATTGGCCTTGGCTTCCCTCGTGTTTTTCGTCTTCTATCCGTATCATTGAGAACACGGGGAATGGGTTGGATCAAAAGTTCATCAAACGGATTCCGAAGTGCGAATTGCACCTGCACATCGAGGGGTGTCTTGAGCCGGAGTTGATGCTCCGTCTGGCGAAACGGAACGGGATCAGAATCCGGCATGAGACCCTGAGCGAGATTCGGAAAGCGTACCACTTCGGCTCGTTACGAACTTTCCTTGATGTGTATTACGAAGGGGCATCGGTATTACGGAACGCGGAGGATTTCTACGATCTGGCGATGGGATATTTCATAAAAGCGGCGAGTCAGAATGTCCGCCATGCGGAGATCTTCTTTGACCCGCAAACGCATGTCCATCGTGGAGTTCCATTCGATGCGGTGATCGAAGGGCTGTGGGAGGCTTCGAAGGAAGCCAAGCGGAAGCTCGATCTGTCGAGTTACTTCATCCTCTGTTTTCTCCGTCACTTAAGCGGAGAAGCAGCGACGGAAACGCTCCGTCACGCGTTGCCGCACCGGAAGAAGATCGTCGGGGTCGGTCTCGACTCGTACGAGGTTGGCCACCCACCTGTAAAATTCCGGGAGGTGTTCACGGAGGCCCGGAGACTCGGCTTCGAGACGTTCGCGCATGCGGGAGAGGAGGGGCCGGCTTCGTATATCCGGGACTCGCTCAAACACCTCAAGGTTCGCCGGATCGATCACGGGATCCGGTCGCTCGATGATCGGAAGCTCACCCGCAGCTTAGTCACCCGCAAGATTCCCCTCACAGTATGCCCCCTGTCGAACGTGAAGCTCGGCGTGTTCCGGAAGATGGAGGACCACAACCTCCGGAAAATGCTTCAAGCGGGGCTCAAAGTCACGGTGAACTCGGACGACCCGGCCTACTTCGGCGGATACGTGAACGAGAACTTCCTTGCCGCGCAGAAGGCTTTGAAACTGACGCGCGACGAGATCGTAACGCTCGTCCGGAATTCATTCGAGGCGAGCCTTCTTCCGGAACCGAGGAGGCGGAAACTCCTCCGCGAGGTCGATCGGTATGCCGCGCAAGAATAGTTCGCTCCTGATCCGGGGTGGGACGGTCGTTACGGCCGAAAAGACGCTCACCGCAGATGTCTATGTGGAAGGGGAGACGATCGCGAAGATCGGATCCAAGCTGAATCGTACTGCGGACCTGACCATCGACGCGACCGGGAAGCTCGTGATTCCGGGGGGGATCGATCCTCACACCCATTTCGACATGCCGTACGGCGACACCGTCTCGTCGGATGACTTTGAGACTGGGACGATCGCCGCTGCCTGCGGTGGGACGACGACGGTAATCGACTACGCCGGGCAGACAAAAGGTCGTTCGTTACGGGAGGGGTTGGACGAATGGCGCCGGAAGGCGGAGGGGAAGGCGGTCATTGATTACGCCTTCCATATGATGGTGTGCGACCTTCCGAACGAGCGTTTGCCTGAGATGTCAGCCTTGACTCTCGACGGAACGAGATCATTTAAGTTTTTCACAGCCTACCCTGGGCGCCTCATGTTGCCCGATTCTGTGATCGAACAGGCGATGCGGCAGAGTGTGAAAGATGGCTCCGTCATCTGCCTCCATTGCGAAGATGGTCCGGAGATCGAGAGACGGATCGTCGAGGCTCTCCAGAAGAAGCAGACCGCACCAAAGTATCATGCATTGACCCGGCCGAACTCCACCGAGGCCGATGCCATCCGCCGGATGATCCTCCTTTCCGAGCAGACAGGAGCAACCCTTTACGTGGTGCACTTGTCGTCGAAGGAAGGCCTCGAAGAAATTCACCACGCTCGCACGCGGGGTTTGAAAGTCGTGACAGAAACTTGCCCCCAATATCTTTTCCTAGATCGTTCCCTCTACGATCAAGACCCAGGGGAAGCGGCGAAATATGTGCTGTCCCCTCCGCTCCGAGGGAAACAGGATCAAGAGGCGCTGTGGAAAGGGCTGGCGGATGGCGATATCCAGTGCGTCGGCACCGACCACTGTCCTTTCCTGCTAAAAGAAAAAGTCGAGGGATCGAAGATCGACTTCACGAAGATTCCCGGGGGAGGGCCGGGGGTGGAGAACCGGATGAGTCTTCTCTATCAAGGGGTCGTCGACGGACGGATCTCGGTCAACCTGTTCATCGAGATCACATCGACGGCGGCCGCGAAATTTTTTGGCCTATATCCGAAAAAAGGAACGATCGCCGTCGGAAGTGACGCTGATCTCGTGATTTTCGATCCGAACCGGGAGAAGACGATGAGCGCGAAAAATCCTCAGACTCACCACATGCGTGTCGATTACAACCTCTATGAAGGGATGGAGGTCCGGGGATCCCCAGAGACCGTGATCTTGCGCGGCCGGGTGGGTGCACGGGAAGGGGGCTTCGTGGGGAAAAAGGGATTCGGTCGGCTTCTCCGACAAGGGATGGGGATGGCGCTGGCCGGCCTGTTCTGTTTGGCCGGCGGGCGGACCACCGCTTCGACTCTCGAGAAATCGTTGGAAGAGGTAGTTGCGGCGTCTGAAACGATCGTCCTAGCCACGCGAGCTTTTCCCGAAAAAACGGCGAAGAACGAGGAACGGTTTCTGTCGCGGGAAACCCTGTTCAACTCCGATGATCTGATCCTGCCGGTGGAGTTCCGTGTGCAATCACCCAACCAGAAACTGTTCGACGCGATCGCCACCGACCTGAAAAAAGGGAAGCCGTACCCGATCTCGATCCTCGACACGTATGGCTCGTCGATCCGGCCGGAAGCGTTCCCGAAGGTGAAGAAAATGATCCTCTTTCTCAAGAAAGGGAAAGCGTGGGACGGCTACCTCTACGCGATGGAGCAGGCGTACGAAGCAATCGACCGGAAAAAAGAGGTGATCCGGATGATCGACAAGGTGAAGCGCGGGAAGAGCGAGCCGAAGGCGTTGACGTCCGAGGAGCTGACCACCAAGTTCGCAGCGGCTTTGTGCTCAAGCGAGGCGATCGATCGGTTCCAGGAGGTGGTCGACAGGAAAGAGAAACTCAAGATGTCTGCGGAGTCGCCGGAGAAGGAACAGGCGGGGATCCGGGAAGGGATGAAACTCATCCATTCCGATTTGGCGCGTGTTCTGAAGGAACAAAAGGTCGGGACCGAGGGGCTCCGAGCGCTGGCCAAGAAAGAGGACGAAGAGACGATCACTAAATCCGTCGACGGGGTGATCACTTCGCTTCTCGAGTCGTGCCAGGATCGACTCAAAGAAACGGTTTATTTCCGCGAAAACACGGTCGTCCGCGAAACGCTCTGGGAGATTGTCCGGGAATTCCGGTAATGGGGACAAACGACTGAACCCCGAATTCAGAATCCTGGCGCTCCTTGTCGGACTCATCTCTTCGGCGTGTGTCCCACCCCCTCCTCCGCCCGTTGCGAGTCCGCCGGCGATTCAGTCCGGCGATCTCGTGTTTCTTGATTTGGGATGCGGCAAGTTGTGTGACGCGATCGCGGACGTCACGAAACGGCAATTCCGCGTGAAGGGACCCTCTCTGTCGCATGTCGGTATTCTTTCAGAGGAGGAGGGGCGCTGGTTCCTGTACGAGGCTTGGGACGGGGTTCAACGGACTCCGTATGAAAAAGTGAGTGCCCGCCTGAGGAAGCTTCCGCACCCCGAACAACGGCGGCGGTTCGGACACATCCGGGGTCTTTCCTTGGAGGATCGCGTGCGCATCGTCGGGGTCGCGAAGCGATATTTGGGGAGACCTTACGACGAAGCGTTTCTCCGGAATAACGGGAAGTACTATTGCTCTGAGCTGGTCGCGGACGTCTTCTCCAAGGCCTTGCCCAATCGCAGACTGTTTTCGTATCGGCCGATGTACTTCGGGGATCCGCGAAACCCTCGCGATCGTGCGTGGAAAATCTGGAAAGATTATTTCAAGAAGAGGGGGGAACGGGTCCCGGTAGGGAAACCCGGCGTCAGCCCTCTCGGCATCTATCTTTCAGACGACGTGATTCCGATCGGGCCCGATTCGAAGAAGTGACGGATCAGCTTTCCTTAAGAGAAACCAACTCATCGGCGGTTCGTTCCCGAAGATAGAGCGCCCCCGACATGCACATCTTCGCGCAGATGCTGCACCCGACGCATTTCGATGCGTCGGTCACGGGGTGGTTCTGGGTGTCGAGCGTGATTGCAAGGTACGGACAGCGGGTGCGGTTGCCGCAGCTCACACAGATCTCGTCGTGTGCCGCGGAGATCCCCTTGGTCGCCGAAAGCGCCATGAAGTCGGTCACCGGATTCGGGAGGGCGATGCCGATCAGCTCCTCCACCGAACCGATGCCTCGCTCTTTCATGAGATAGCTCAACCCGGAGTGCAACTCATCGATCACGCCATATCCGTACTTCATCGCGGCGGTGCAGAACTGAACCGTGCGGGCTCCCAAGGCCAGGAAATCGGCGGCCGCCTTGTAGTTCATCGGCCCGCCATTCCCGGAGACTGCGACGCCCAATGGCGCCACCTTTGCCAGCGTCAGGTTGCTGATCGGCGTCACCCCTTCGCCGCTCATCCCGACGATCACTCCTTCGTCCCACTTCTTTCCGCTCGCCGGACGGAAGGCGAGGGTCGGGAAAGTGTTCGCGAGCGTGATCCCGACCTTCGCTTTTGGGTATTTGGATAAGAGCACTTTGATCGGCGCGACGATGCTCGGGATGGAGGTGACCGCGGCCGTCAGTTTGAACAGCTTTGGGACGTTTGGGTCACTCTTTTGAAGAACCCACTCGATGATCTTCACCGTCAGCGCCGCATTCTGGGAAACGATGTCCCCTTCGGTGCCGTCCCCCCCTTGCGGGCAGGAAAGCGAATACTCGATCCCCATCACGCCGGCCGACTCGAGCTTCTTCGTGTTGCTTAGCCACCCCTTCGCGTCATCGGCGTCATTCCCGGTCACCGGACCACCGGTCGATGCCATGATCAGCCGATCGGGGAACTCTTTCGTCAGCTTTTCGACCTCTCGACAAACGCGTTCGAGCGCGTGCCCCGAGACGTTGTCGCAGTTTCCCCACGTCTTGGAGTCGAACGTAAACATGTACTCGGAGGGGATATGAATCGGGATCCCGTCGAACGCCGTCTTCATGATCCCGCCGGCCCATCCTGCCTGGAGCCCTTTCTTCATCTGCTCGTACCCGTCGGTCGGTGGGGCGGCGGAAAGGAGGAAGGGGGAGGGGATCTTCCGGCCGAAGAAATCGGTCTCGAGCGGAACGGGGCAATTCCGGAATCCGGAGATCGTGGCACGGCTCTTCCGCGGGCGGTCGGGGCAGACGTACGGCGTACCGGTCAGACGGGAGTGAATCTCGACCGCGATGCTTTTCCCCTCGGCTGCGGCCTCGACGACGGTCGAAGGACCGGTCACGCAGTCGCCGGCGACGTGCATGTCGGCGGTTGTCTTGATCGACGGGCGTTGCCCGATTGCGACGATGACGTGGTCAAATCCGGGACGCTTCTGCTCCGTTCCGGGAAGATCGACGATCCCCCTCGGATCGAACGGTTCCGGTTTCTCGGGTGTGGCGTCGAGGCTCCGATCCCCCTTCGGATAGGCGATCCGGACGGTTTCGATCCCAGTGATTCCGCCGGGGCCGGTCACGATCTTCGTGACGCGCATTCGTCCGTTCACATGGATACCGGTTTCGAGAATCTCGTGTCGTTCGCGAGCGGCAAGCGGCATCTCGCTGAACTTTTCGAGCGAGAAGATCTCGACCTGTTTCGCCCCCCTGCGGCGTGCGGTGACGGCGCAGTCGAGCGCGACCGCTCCGCCGCCGATCACGGCGACCGGACCATGGATTTTCAACTGTGCTGGGTCCGAGAGGTACTCCCACCCGGTGATCGCTTTCTCCTCCCCGGGGATCCCGAGCCGGACCGGGTCGGTCAACCCGACCGCCACGATCACGGCGTCGTAGCCGACCAGGTGTTTCGGGTTGGAGATCTTCTCGCCGAGGTGAAGCGTGATCCGTTTCGACGAAAGGAGAAACTTGAGGTCTCCATTCAGGACTTCCGGAGGGAGACGGTGCGGGGGGATCAGGTTTAGGGCCCCTCCGGGTCGCCGGTCCTGTTCGAAGATCTCGACACGGTATCCGAGGTGGGAAAGAGTGAAGGCCGCGGCGAGGCCGGATGGGCCGGAACCGATGATCGCGATCTTTTTTCCATTCTCCAGCGGTTCTTCGAACACCGGATACCCCGTTCCGCCGGCCGCTTTCCGGATGATCGTTTCCTGGAGGCTCGGGATCTCGATCGGCTTGTCGAGCGCCTCACGGGAGCAGGCTGCCATGCAATGACGCTCGGGGCAGACCGCCCCGCAGATCCCGCCGAGGGGGTTTTTGCCCAAGATCTCGCCGGCGGCGCGGAGGTAATCGGCCTGGGAACCGACCCGGATCGCCATGATGAAATCGGCCGGGGAGCAGTGCGCGGGGCAGCCGTCCCGGCACGGTTTCTTCTCGCAGTACTCGCACCGCGAAATCTCGTGACGGATCTGGGCTTCGGTCATGATCGGCATAGGGGTCGGACAATATACGATATAGCGATCCGAGGGGAGTCAGGATAATCTGCCTCCCGCGGGAGGTAAGGCGCCATGCGGTTTCGGCTCAACAGCAAGGAGATCAACTACTCGGGCGATCCGGAACTCTCTCTCTTCGACTACCTGCGTGACATCGCGGGGCTGACCTCCGTCCGAAAGGGTTGTGCGGGGGAGGGAGCCTGCGGGTACTGTTCCGTAGAACTGGAGAACAAGACCACCCTTTCCTGTCACACGCTGATGAAGGATGTGGAAGGGGCCAAGGTCGTCACCATCGAGGGATGGGAGCCGCGAATCCAGGACGCGTTCGCCGATGCGTTCGTCGAAAAAGGAGCGGTCCAATGCGGCTTCTGCACGCCGGGGATCGTGATCCAGGCGAAAGCGATGCTGGATAAGAATCCGACCCCGACCCGCGAACAGGTCGTCCAGAATCTGAATAAGAGCCTCTGCCGCTGCACCGGGTACCACAAGATCGTCGATGCGATCCTCCTGGCGGCGGAAGCAATCCGGGAGAACAAGAAGGTCCCTCGCAAGACTCTCTCCGCCGGTGTCGGGAAGCGATACTCGAAATACAACGCCCGCGATCTCGTTCTCGGCCGGCACATCTTCGTCGGCGACATGAAACGGGACGGGATGCTCCACGGGGCGCTCAAGTTCAGCGATCACCCCCGTGCTCAGGTCGTCTCGATCGACACGTCGAAGGCGAAGAAGATCCCCGGCGTCCAAGGGATCTTCACCGCCAAGGAGATCCCCGGCGACCGGAGGATGGGGACGATTACCCCAGACTGGCCGCTCATGATCCGGGAAGGGGAGGAGACCCGATACATCGGAGATGTCCTCGCTTGCGTTGCCGCCGATAGCGTGTCGATCGCCCGAAAAGCGGTCGACGCGATCGAGATAAAGTATGAGGTTCTGACTCCCGTCACCGATCCGTTCGAAGCTCTGAAACCGCAAGCACCGAAGATTCATAAGAATGGAAATATTCTTTCGGTAAGCATGGTTAAGCGTGGAAATGTAGAAAAAACATTAGCTGAGTCTGCCTACCGGTCGGAAGGACGTTTCACCACTCAACGGGTCGAACATGCCTTCGCCGAGCCGGAAGCCTGCTTCGTCGAACCGTCCAAGGAGGGGCTCAAAGTCTTCTCCCAGGGGCAGGGGGCGTACGAAGATCGGACCCAGATCGCCAAGCTCCTGAAACTTCCCGAATCGAACGTGAACGTCATTCAGGTCGAAACCGGGGGAGGGTTCGGAGGGAAAGAAGACCTGACCGTTCAGGGGCATGCGGCGCTCGCTTCTTGGCTCACAAAAAAGCCGGTTGGAATCATTCTCGACCGGACCGAGTCGATTCGGATGCACCCGAAGCGCCACCCGTTCGTCATGGATTACAAGGTCGGGTGTGACAAGAACGGGAAGCTGACCGCTCTCTACGCACGAATGGTTGCCGACGGCGGCGCCTACGCTTCAGTCGGGGCCAAGGTCGTCGAGCGGGCCGTGGGGCACGCGGCGGGGGCGTACATCGTCCCGAACGTCGACGTCGAAGGGCTCGAGGTCTACACCAACAACATCCCGTGTGGGGCGATGCGGGGGTTCGGCGTCCCCCAGTCGACCTTTGCAATCGAAAGCTTGATCGACGAACTCTGCGAAAAGGGGGGATTCGACCGGTGGCAGTTCCGGTATGACAACGCCGTCCGGGACGGAGAGATGATCACGACCGGACAGATCATTCGGGGCGGTGCGGGGGTCCGCCAGACGCTCCTTGCGCTCAAAGACGTCTTTCGGAAAGCGAAACATGCCGGGATCGCCTGCGGCATCAAGAACACCGGGATCGGAAACGGGATGTGGGACACTGGCCGGTGCAAGATCGAGATCGTTTCGGAGAAAAAAGTGATTCTCCATCATGGCTGGACCGAGATGGGGCAGGGGATCCACACGATGGGGGTCCAGGCGCTCTGCGAGGAGACCGGGATCGACCCGTCGATCGTGGAGGTCCGGGTCGACACATCGGCCGAGGCGGTCTGCGGGATGACGACCGCTTCGCGCGGGACGTCGCTCCTGGCTCATTCGGTGATCAATGCCTGCAAAGAGCTGAAAGCCGATCTCAAGAAGAAGAGCTTGAAAGAGCTTTCGGGCAAGCTTTACGCCGGGGAATGGAACTGCGATTGGACGACGAAGCCGGACCATCCCAACGAGAAGGGGGAGCATCACACGCACTACTCGTACGGGTATGCGACTCAGGTCGTGGTGCTCGATGAAAACGGCAAGATCGACACGGTTTATGCCGCCCACGACGCCGGGAGGATCATGAACCCGACCCTCTTCGAGGGGCAGATCGAGGGGTCGATCCATATGGGGCTCGGGTATGCGCTGACAGAAGAGCTTCCGATGAAGGACGGGCACCTGGTCTTCGATAAGCTGGCGAAGTGCGGTGTTCTCCGCGCGAAGCAAATGCCGAAGGTGGTGGTCAAAGGAGTTGAGGTGGCCGATCCGAACGGTCCGTTCGGCGCGAAGGGGGTCGGCGAGATCGGCCTCGTCCCGACACCGGCGGCGGTCGCGAACGCACTCTACCAGTACGACAAGAAACGGCGGTACACGCTGCCGATCAAAGACAAGAAGGTGCTGTAATGAAGCGAATGTTGATCCGGAACGGGACGGTCGTGACGTTGGGAGCTTCGAACCGGGTTCTCCCGAATCATTCGGTTCTGGTCGAAGAGGACACGATCCGTAAGGTCGGACCCGACTCTGAACTCGGAAAAGAGAAGACCGACACGACGATCGATGCCAAGGGGAAAGTCGTTCTCCCCGGCTTCATCAACGCCCACACCCATTTCTATAGCGCTTTTTCGCGAGGCCTCGGGAAGGCGAAGCTGTCGAAGAACTTCGTCGAAGTACTGGAGAATCTCTGGTGGAGGCTGGACAAGAAACTGACCGCCGACGACAACTATTACAGTGCCCTCTTGACCGCGATCGATGCGATCCGCCACGGGACGACGACGGGGATCGATCACCATGCGAGCCCGTTCGCTATCACCGGGTCGTTATCGAAGATTGCCGATGCCGTCGCGGAAACCGGAATTCGGGCCTGCCTCTGTTACGAGCTTTCCGACCGGGATGGTCCGGAAAAAGCTGCCGAAGGGATCCAGGAGAACGTCGAGTTCTTAAAGCGGAAGCCGACCGACCGGTTGACCGGTCTCTTCGGGTTGCATGCGCAATTCACGATCGGGGACAAGACGTTGGAGCGCGCAGTGGAGGCGTCGAGGGGTTTGAACGCCGGATTTCATGTCCATACGGCCGAAGCGGCATCCGACCAGGAACAGTGCGAGAAGACGCACAAGATGCGCGTCGTCGAGCGGCTCAAGAAGTTCGGGATACTCGGGAAGAAAACGATCTGTGCCCACGGCGTTCACTTGAATGACCGGGAGATGGATCTTCTGGCCGAGAGCGACACGATCCTGGTCCACAACCCGCAGTCGAACATGAACAACGCAGTCGGCGTCGCAGATCTCCTGAAGATGGTTCAGAAAAAGATCCTGGTTGGCTTGGGGACCGACGCGATGACCGAGAACATGTTGGAGGAGGCCCGGTGCGCGCTCTGGGTGCTTCATCTTTCGAAGAAGGAGCCGAGCGTCGGGTTCATGGAGGTCTTGAACGCCCTCCTTTCGAACAACGCAAAGATCGCGCAGAGGCTTTTCCCGGCGAAGATCGGAGAGATCCGGGAAGGGTACAAGGCCGACTTCGCCCTCTTCGACTACGACCCGCCGACCGAGTTCAGCGACCAGACGTTCCTGGGGCACCTGCTGTTCGGGTTGTCGCAGGTCGCGTGCGACACGACGATCGTCGGCGGGAAGGTTCTCATGCAAGGGAAGAAGTTGATCGGGATCGACGAACCCCGCATTTCCGCCCGTGCCCGCGAGCTCTCCACCGCCCTCTGGGCCCGGTTCTAATCGGGGGACACCATACCTATTTCCCCTCCCGGGAAACTTGCGGCAAAGCCGCTTTGGATATAGGTAATCGAGTTCCGAGTCGCGAGAGGGGTCGCGGTCGATATTCAAAATATGAATAAATTTAAGGAGATATAAATCATGCGCAGCTTCGCGGGACGGGACATTCTTTCGCTTAAAGATTTCGAACGGAACGAGTTCTTCCGGACGTTCGAGGTGGCCAAGGAGCTGGAGCCGATCGCTCGGAACCGGCGAAACAGCGACCTATTGAAGGACAAGACGATGGTGACGGCGTTCTATCAGCCGTCAACCCGTACGCGCCTCGCGCACGAGGCGGCAATGCACCGTCTCGGCGGCCACGTGAACGGCTTCTCCGATGCGAAAATGACCCGGGCCGGCGACTTTTATCAGGAGTCGATCAAAGACACGGTCAAGATGCTCGAGTTCTACGGCGACGTGATCGTCATGCGGCACTTCCAACAAGGGGCCCCGCACGAAGCGGCGAAGTGGGCCTCCGTTCCGATCATCAACGGCGGCGACGGCTGGGGCGAACACCCGACGCAAATTCTGACCGACCTCTATACTGTGCAGCAGGAAAAGGGACGGATCGACGGCCTCAAATGGCTCGCGGTCGGCGACATGCGGATGCGGACGATGCACTCCTTGGCCTACGCCCTCACGCAGTTCGACTGCCCGATCACGTTCGTCGCTCCCCCGGAGCTGAGCTTGAAGCCGGAGTTCAAGAAGGAGCTGAAAGAGTACAACCTGAACTTCAAGGAAGCGGAGCATGTCGAGCAGGCGATCGGCGACGCCGACGTCATCCTGGTCGAGCCGGTCGTTCAGCCCGACTACACGAAGTCGCGGCAGGAACGGGATAAGGGGCAGGAGGTCGATTTGACCCCCGCCAACTACAAGATCACGCGCGAGCTTCTCTCGAAGAAAGCGAAGTCGGACGCGATCCTTCTCCATTCGCTCCCGCGGATGGACGAGATCCCCTCGGATGTCGATATCACCCGCTGGTCGCGGTACTGGCAGGAGGCGTTCAACGGCGTCGTGATGCGGATGTCGCTCCTGGCCCTCGTCATGGGAATCCGGGAGTAGGCGATGCAAACGAACCTGCGAAACCGGGACCTGATCGGCGACCTCGACTTCACGAAAGAGGAGGTCGAGACCGTATTGGACGTGGCATGGGATCTGAAGCGGAAGCGCGCTCTGGGAGAAGCCCACAAGTACCTGGACGACAAGACGCTCGCGATGCTCTTCTTCTTCTCGTCGACACGGACCCGCTGTTCGTTTGAAGCGGGGATGGCGCAGCTCGGAGGGCACGCCGCCTTCATCGAGAGTAAGACGACGCAGATCGCCCACGGCGATACGCCGAAGGAGATCGGCGAGATCCTCGGGCGCTACTTTGATGGGATCGCCATCCGTCACTGTGATTGGGGGCTTGGGAACAAGTACCTGAACGACGTCGCGAAGCACTCGCGATCGCCGGTCCTCAACATGCAGTGCGATGTCTACCATCCGTTCCAGTGTCTGGCCGACTTGATGACGATCATCGAGAAGAAGGGGAGGGACCTGCGCCGGAAGAAGATGGTGGTTTCGTGGGCGTACGCGGCTTCGTACCAGAAGCCGATGAGCGTCCCGCAATCGCTGGTCCTTCAGATGCCCCGGTTCGGCATGGATGTGGTTCTGGCCCATCCGCCGGAGTTCAAGTTGATGCCGGAGGTCATGGAGGCGGCAAAGTCGGAAGCGAAGAGATACGGCACCGGCTTCGAGATGACCGACAACATGGAGGAGGCTTGCAAGGGGGCCGACATCGTCTACGCGAAGTCATGGGGGGCGATGCTGACCACGACCGATGCGGCGAAAGGGGCCGAGATCATCAAGAAGTACTCGTCCTGGATCACGGACGAGAAAAAGATGAAGCTTGCCAAGCCGGACGCCATCTACATGCACCCGCTCCCGGCCGACCGGAACGTCGAAGTGACCGATGCCGTGATCGACGGCCCGCACTCGGTCGTCTACGACGAGGCGGAGAACCGGATGCACGCGCAGAAGGCCGTCATGGCCCTCACGATGGCGTAAAGGAGAAACCATGGGCACAAAAAAAACCGCGGTGGTCGCGATCGGCGGGAACTCGCTGATCGTCGATCAGGATCGTCGTTCGGTCTCGGACCAGTACCAAGCGGCAAAACAGACCTGCTACCACATCGCCGACATGATCGAGGCGGGGTGGGAGGTCGTGGTGACGCACGGGAACGGTCCGCAGGTCGGGTTCATCTTGCGAAGGAGCGAGATCGCCCACCGGGTGGAAGGGCTGCACGAGGTGCCGCTCGACGTCTGCGGCGCCGACAGCCAAGGGGCTCTGGGGTATGCGCTCCAGCAGAACCTGCAGAACGAGCTGTTCCGCCGGAAG
This sequence comes from Pseudomonadota bacterium, assembly GCA_043809315.1. Taxonomy (GTDB): domain Bacteria; phylum Bdellovibrionota_G; class JALEGL01; order JALEGL01; family DATDPG01; genus JAZDDX01. The sequence continues at coordinate 98,317 of JAZDDX010000020.1, read as the reverse complement.
ATCAAGAAGTCGTGCGTGAGCCTGGTGACGCAGACGCTGGTCGATAAGAACGATCCGGCCTTTGCGAACCCGAACAAGCCGATCGGCGGGTTCATGGGGGAGGCGGAAGCGAAAAAACGGGCTGAACAATCCGGGTGGAGCGTGTCGGAGGATGCCGGGCGCGGTTGGCGCCGCGTGGTCGCCTCTCCGATGCCGAAGGAGATCGTCGAACTCGATTCGATCAAAGCGCTGATCGAAAAGGGGATCATCGTGATCACCGCCGGCGGTGGGGGAATCCCGGTCGTCGACAAAGGGAACGGCGATTACATCGGAATCGCAGCGGTGATCGACAAGGACTTCGCGACGAGCCTTCTGGCCCAGAACATCAAGGCCGATCTCTTCGTGATCTCAACAGCGGTCGAAAAGGTCGCCATCAACTTCGGGAAGCCGGATCAGAAGTGGCTGGACAAAATGACGCTGGCCGAGGCGAAGAAGTACCTCGCCGAGGGGACGCATTTCGCGAAAGGTTCGATGGCGCCGAAGATCCAGGCGGTGGTCTGGTACCTTGAAAACGGAGGGAAACAGGCGCTCATTACGAACCCGGAAAGCGTCGGCAAGGCTCTCCAAGGTAAGGCCGGTACATGGATCACGCCCTAGTTGCCAAGCCCCTTATTCTCCTGGCTCTGTTCACGGTCGGGATCAGTCAAGGGCGCGGGGCCCCGACGAACGATAAGCAGCTTCGAGTAACCGCAAACACGAGTTCGGTCGCCTACACGGCTGATCAAACGGTCGTATTTCAATTCAGGGTTTACCCCGAGTCGCAAAAGCCCGTTCGGCTGCGGAACGCCCACATTGTGATCACCGATTCCAAAGGGAGAGCGATGTACGACCATCCCTGGAAGGATCTGACCGATCCGATCCGAGCGACCCACTCCACGTGGGTGGCCTATCCGCCCCTTCACCTCCCGATCGGGGAGTACCAGACGGTTCTGTCAGTGAACGGAGTTCCATCCAACAAAGCTTCGTTCCACATCGTTCCGCTCGAAGCTCTGAAGGCGGTTCCATCGTTGATGATTGAGTTTATCGGTGCCCGTTCGCAGGGGGGACCGCTTTTGAAATGTAACTTCTTCAACCACGACACCCAGCCCGTGCAGGTGATTGGCCCTGCAATTGTTTTCGCGGTGGAGGTGGACGGAACCATCCACAGGTATAGGGTCAGTCGTTTCTCGGGAAACCCCATGGCGGCTCCGAATGGGGGGTATGGTTTCAATATCCGGTTCGAGGAACTCGAACCCCGCGTCGCTCCCGGAAAACACATGGTCCGCGTGACCGCGGCAGGCGTGACGTCCAATCGAATCGAAGTTCGATTGTCGGGTTGAGGCGGTGGTCTGGTACCTCGAAAACGGCGGGAAGCAGGTGCTCATCACGAACCCGGAAAGCGTCGGCAAGGCCCTCCAAGGGCAGGCCGGAACATGGATCGTTCCGTAAGGCGAAATCAAGCTCTCGTCCTGGGGCTTGGGCTCCTTGTTTCCATCTGGCTCGTACACTTGTTTGCCTTGCCCTGGAGCCGGGACGAGGGGCTGTATCTGGTCGCAGCCCATGAGTTGCGTCGGGGGTTTCTCCCGCATCTCGATTTCTTCTACGAACAGATGCCGCTCTACCTGCCGATTCTTTCCGGATGGGGCGCGCTCTTCGGCGGTAGCCTGATCGCGGGGCGTTTCTTGTCGTTCTTCTCCCTGATCTTTCTCGGGACGGGGGTCTGGTTCTATCTCCGGAAATCCGGGGTTTCTCCGTGGGACCGCCTGGCCTGTCTCTGGATTCTCTTTGGACATCCGCTCTCCTGGGTCTGTTTTCCGATCGTAAAGCCTCATGCGCTGGCCATGGCGCTGGTTCTGTGGTCGTTTGTTCTGGTCGACCGTGCGGGGGAAAAGATGGAGGGGGCGAGGACGTTCGCATTCGGCTCCGGTCTTCTCTCGGGGGGGGCGGGAAACATCCGCCTTCTTTTCGCACTGCCGGCATTGATTGTCGGCATTCGTGCGCGAAAAACGGGACAACTCAGAAGTTTTCTCTTCGGGTGTCTCGTCCCCTGCATCCCGTCGTTGATTCTTTTTTGCATGTCTCCGGACGTCGTCGGCTTCAACTGGATCGGATATCACCGTCTCCGCGGCGTGTGGCAGACGCGCGGAATTGTTCATCAGCTTGTGTCGTTCGGATGGTCGTTTTCGGGAGCACACTGGCTGCTCCTCCTTCCGCTTCTCGCGATGGCCGTCTGGATCTGGAGCAAAAAGAAACGGGGATTGGAGTCCGTCCTAGGGCTGTTCCTGGCAGGGCTCCTAATGGCGATCGGTTCGATCCGCTTGGTTCCCTTCTATCCCGAATACGTGCTTCCGGTTTGGGTGTTTACGCTCGTGGCGGTCGTCGCGCGGATTGGCGCCGATTCCCGTGGCAGGAAGATTCTGAGTCTCGTCGGCATCTGTGCCGCGGTTTGGAGCCTCTTCCCGGTTGTCGAAGATCTGAAATGGATCGCCGGCGGAGACGGAACGTCGTCTGTGAATGATCGCCGGGAGGTCCATGCCGTTGGGGAGGCGATCCAGGAACTCACCTGTCCCGATGACGAGGTTCTGTCGTGGTGGAACGGGTACCTCGTGGAGTCTGGACGAAGGTTTCTACCGGGGATGAATCAAGGGTTTGTCGTGACGAAGATGGAGGAGAAGCTGACGCCGGAGCAGGTTGCGCGGTACCGGATCGCGACCGTGCCCCAGATCGTTCGGTGGATCGAGAACGGCCGGCCCGCACTCGTGGTGACCGGCCTCGATACCCCCGCGGGATTTGAACCTCTGCTCAAGGGACGCTACCGGCCCGTTCGGGAGGTCGGCGGGGCTCGGTTGTATGTCCGGTTCGGTTCGCGATCAGGCTGTCCGTAGCACGAGAGACAGTCGAGGATTGATGGCACGTAGGAGGGTCAAGAGTGTATCCAATTTCGGCATGGCGCGTCCCCGCTCGTACCGGGCGTAAGCATTGGGCGAAGTGGACGAAAGGCGTTCGGCCACCTGCCGCGTGGAGAGGCGATGACCGGTTCGAAGACGGGCCAAGACAAAGGCCAGGAAGATCGGGAAATCGTTTGCCGAGACGTCGAACGCGTTCCCTTTCCCCGGCGTTACGGTCACGTGGAATCCCTTCCGATTGACGAGGCTTTCGACCGCATCCCTGGCCATCCGGTAGGCATCGTTCCGGGATCTTCCTTGTGTGTAGATCTCCAGCAGGGGGATTTCCACCGACCAGTGCGGGTTTCTTCGCCCCTTGGGGGGAATGACTCTTCCTTCAAGATTCATGATGTTTCCTCACCCGTTTAAGAATGGCTCTTGCGACCATCTCGTTCACTTCCACATGCCGTGGAATTGATTCCGTTTCGGTTCCGTTGGTCCAGATTTCGTGGCTTCCACCCTGGCGCAGGAGACGCCAACCCAAACCTCTGAGAATTCGTTCGAGATCGCGTTTTTTCAAGACTCAACACCCCATAAGTGTACACAAAGTAGTATACAATCGTCAATCAGGCTCCAAAGAGCGGAGCAGGGGGTGTGCCAACCGGGATTTCGAAGAACTTATTGTGGTTACGGGAGGTTGAGCAGTCGAGCTTGTTGGATGGGTCCGGAAACCGGTCGGAAATGGACCGAAATTCAGTTTTATTTCGGAGTTACGGACGGCGTTTTTTTCTTTTCACCGGCAGCTCGAGCTGTGCACCCGAATCCAGGGTCGGAGGATTGCACCGAGCGAAGCTCAAGCCCCGAGGACCGAGCCCGCTCCCTTTCTCGTCCTGGCCGAAGACAACGATGTACGAATGCTCGAACCTCCGCACCTGCTTCACAAGGAAGCCTCGGCGCCGATAGCGGCGGATCAACAACTCTTTCGCTTCTTTGTCGGTCAAACGGTCAGCGTTCCACGCCGGTGAAGAGGACGGCGACCGTCTCGTTCGGAAGGATCACTCCGTCCTGACGGAGCTTCAGGGCACCGGCCAAGCCTGCGGTTCCCGTGTGGTCGGCGCGGATCTTCGTATGCTCGTGGCAGAGACGGTGGGCTTCTTTCAGATTCTCTTCCGAAACAACGACGGGATATCCACCGCTCCGGAGCATCCCGCCCACGACCGCGTGCCAGTCATACGTTTCGTCATCCAGAATCCCGTGCGCGATCGACTTCGGCTCGCTCTCCCACGGCCACATGAAGGTCGAACGGTGGTTCGCCGCGAACCAAAGCTCTTCGTTCACGATCTGTCTCGATTTGTCGGTGGATAAGAACATGGATCGTTTCTCGACTTCTTTTTCGGCGCACAAATTTCGGAACGCCACTCGCTCGGCCACTTTCTGGTACGCCCTCGCGAGTGGATAAGCCCCTTCGGTCTGAACCGTATGAATTCGGGGAAGTCGATCGATGAGACCGATCGCTTTCGCATCCTCCATCCCCTGAATGATCGCGCTCGCCAGCGCTCCACCGCCGACATGGACGAAGAGACGATCGACCGGACGTCCGCTTCGCCATCGGGAGACCATCTCATAGGCCAGTGTCTTCCCTCCGGAGATCGTCAACCCGTTCTCGTTCCCCTGAACTGTAAACGGGAGGGAGCCTTTTGCGATCCCCTCTTTGAAGCGGAGATAACAGGGGTCGCCGGGTTGATTCCCCTCGCGACGACAGGTGACGAGGCGGGCCCCGAGTTCCTGCAACCGGTGGACGACGTTCGGGTGGGCGTCGGGGGGGACGAAGACGTCGAGTGTCCGGCCGGCCGCCTTCGCGACGACCGCTGCCGCGAGTGCGGCGTTTCCACAGCTCGAGATCGCCAAAGATGGTTCATTGGATCCGTTCGGGAACGCCTTCCGGACCATCTCCATCCAGATCATGATCCCCATGGTGTGACGGGCTTTGTGCGAACCGGAGACGTTTCCGGTTTCATCTTTTACCCACAGTTCTTTGAAGCCAAGTGCGTCACCGAGTTTCGAGATCGAAGCGAAAGGGGTCTCCACGAACCCGCGCCCGTCGATCTTCGCGACTGCTTCGTCGAGGCGTTGCACGATCCCGATATAGTCGGCATCCGAAAGCCCCCAGGACCGGGCGGCACGATAGGAGTGAAAGAGGGTTCGATACTTCAGAAACGGATTCGGTTCCGTCGAGTCGAAAAGGGCCACAAGGGTCGGATCTTTGGCCGGAAGTTCCTCCCGCAAGACATGGTCGATGTTGTCGCCGGTCTTCTGCTTGGGGCAGCGGAACGGATACCGTTCCGTTTTCGGAACGACATACTCGCAACCGCTGCAGGTGAAGGTCGGGCCCGCCGCCGTCATCCGATCCGATCCAGGGCGCCCGTCTTCTTGTTGAACTCTTCCGTCATCTTATCCCACGCCGCGATCCGGGTCTGAAGCTCCGTCCAGAACTCCGGCTTCCGCCGGGCGTTGAACTCTTCGACCGTCACCCCCTGTTGCTCGACCCAGGTGTAGTAGCCGAGGTTGAAGATCCGGTGCCGTTCGTGGAACGAGAGCTCACGGAGGTGGTCGATTTGGGTCCCCGCCATGTGTCGTCCGTACGTTTCGGCCGCCTCGACGGTGTCGAATCCCTTCGGGAAATACTTTTTGAGCGCTTTCTCACGCTCGGTTCCGTACATCGCCGCGCTGTCGGTTGCGACCGTCACGACCACGTCGCGTGCATTCATCTGGTAGTACTTTGCCGTCTTGATCGCGCTTAAGATGTTGCAGATCGAGGAGAATCCGAGGAGGGAGAGGCGGTTCACGATCTCCGCCGGAACTCCTTTCCGCTGGGTGAGGTACTCCCGCCCGGCCTCCGTGTTGAAGAGGACGTCGAGCGTGTCGGTCGCCTTGTCGGTGATTCCGACCGCCACGTCCATGTTCATCACGTTGTGGATGTACGGGATGTGCTTGTCCCCGATCCCCTGGATGTTGTGCTCGCCGAACCCGTTGTAGAGCATGGTCGGGCACTCCACCGCTTCCGAGCCGACGATCAGCGACCCAAATTTCTCTTTTAGGTAATCCCCCGCGGCGATCGTGCCGGCCGAGCCGGAACAGGAGACGAAGGCTCGAAGCCTGGAGTCCCTATTCTTCGCTTGCTGTGCCTTGAAGACGGTCTCGGCTGCTTTGCCGGTGCAGAGGTAGTGGACCAGGTGGTTTCCGAATTCGCAGAACTGGTTGAAGATGACGTTCTTCGGATCCCGATCGAGCTCGTTGCACTTGTCGTAGATCTCCTTGACGTTGCTCTCGGTTCCGTACGTCTTGATCACGTCGTCGGGATGGGAGACCCACTTGTCGAGCCAGTTGAACCGCTCCTGGCTCATCCCCTCCGGCAGGATCGCTACCCCCCGGCATCCGGTGATGCGGGAGATCGCCACGCCGCCCCGGCAGTAGTTTCCGGTTGAGGGCCAGATCGCCTTGTGTGCGACCGGGTCGAATTGCCCCGTCACGAGACGGGGAACGAGGCATCCGTATGCGGCCAACACTTTGTGGGCTGAGATCATCGGGAAGTGGGCGCCGATCATGACGACGATCTGGGCTTTGACCCCCGTCAAAGAGGGGGGGAGAACGATATGTTCCGGAACGTCGACGATCTCTTTCTGATTCGCCGAGTTGAACCAATGAACCCGGAAGAGGTTCAAGGAGTTCGGGGAGTTCGGGTCGACGTTCGCGAGAGCGGAGCGGACCTTCGACGGGATCGTCTTTGGATCGGCCAGCTGTGCGAAGGTTGGAAGAGCGATTTTTGCCTCGCGGAACCGCTGGATCACCCGGTCGTAGACGGTCGGATCGACGATGTGAGTTTCGAGCCCCAATTTAGCCATGTTTTCTCCTTTTCCCCGTGGGATCGCCTTCATATCAACGGTTCGTTTTTCTGTCACCCCTTTGCCGCCGCGCGCGCTTGCCTTGGGGCGGGGCGCATAGTACTGACTACCGCTGAATCGATGGAACAGCCGCTACTCGACTCCTTCGGGCGCAAGATCGACTATCTGCGGGTTTCGCTCACGGAAAGCTGCAATTTCCATTGCGTTTATTGCGCCCCCACGGAAAAGGTGACGCTTGCCCCGCCGAGAGAACTCCTTGCGTCCGATGAGTTGATCCGCCTCCTCCGGATTTTCGCCCGTCTCGGGATCCGGCGGGTCCGGCTGACGGGAGGGGAACCTCTCTTGCGGCGTGACATCGTCTCCCTGGTTCGGACGCTTCGCGGGTTCTCGAAGTTCGAAGACATCGCCCTGACGACGAACGGTTCATTCCTCGCCTCTCTTGCGGAACCGCTGGAGCGGGCCGGACTTTCCGCCGTCAACGTCAGCCTCGACTCCCTGAACCGGGAGCGGTTCGCGCGGATCACGGGGCGGGACCGGTTGAAAGAGGTGATGGCAGGGATCGATCGGGCCGTCGCAATGTCGCTCCGGGTGAAGATCAACGTCATGGCGCTCATGGACCTGAGTCGGGAGGAGGTCCTGGAGTTCTGCCGGATGGCGTTCGAGCGGCCGATATCGGTCCGGTTCCTGGAATTCATGCCTCTCTGCGGGGAGGGGTGGACCCCGGACCGGATGCTTCCGATCGGGACGGTCCGACGATGGATTTCCAATGAATATCCCCTGCGCCGTCAGCATCGCGGACCGCACGCGGCCGAAACGTTCGCGATCGATGGGGCCCGCGGCACGGTCGGCTTCATCGCCTCTTTGACCGAACCGTTCTGCGAGGCATGCAACCGCCTGCGCCTCACGGCGACGGGAAGAGTTCATCTCTGCCTTTTCTCCCCCCTGGAGTTCGATCTGCGTGCGGCGGTTCGTGACGGATCCGGGGACGAGGAGATCGAGAGCCAGATCCGCCGAGCGGTTCTCCAAAAACCGAGAGAGCGAAGCGCCTTCTCGGAGTGGAAGAAGGGGCAGGACCCGTTGCCGCGAATCCGGGTTTTGGGAGGATAGATGATCTTTACCGATTCCAAGATCGACACACTTCGTACTGCGACCGCTTCCGGCCGGATCACGGTGTCGCCGGACGTGCTGGGGATGGTGAAAGAGAAGAAGGTTCCGAAAGGGGATGTTCTGGAGGCTGCGCGGACGGCCGGGATCCTTGCGGCAAAGAAGACCTGGGAGATCCTCCCGTACTGTCATCCGATCCCCCTCGACGGGATCTCGATCGGGTTCAAGCTCGAGGAGGGGGGAATCCGGGTGGAATCGACCGTGAAGGCGGTCTGGAAGACGGGGGTCGAGATGGAGGCGCTCACCGCCGTCGCCGTTGCGCTTCTCACCATCTTCGACATGCTCAAAGGGATCGATCCGAAGATGGAGATCGGCGGGATCGAGGTTTCCTCGAAGAAAGGCGGAAAATCCGATTTCATCGAGAAGGTTCCGAACGGTTTTCGCGCCGCCGTCGTCGTGACGTCGGACGGGGTATTCGAAGGAAAACGGAAGGACGAGTCGGGAGTTCGGATTGTCGAGAGGCTCAAGGGGCTCGGGATCCGGAACGTGGAGCGGGCCATCGTTCCGGATGATCAGGAAGTGATCAAAAGGAAACTTCTCCAGTTCTGCGAAGAGGGGGTCTCCCTGATCGTGACGACCGGCGGGACCGGGCTCGGACCGCGGGATGTGACCGTCGAGGCGACGGAAGAAGTGATCGAACGGAAGATCCCCGGTCTGTCTGAAGCGATGCGAAGCCACGGGCGGAGGAGGAACCCAAGGGCGGTTCTCTCCCGCGGGACGGCCGGCGTCCGAGGGGCTACGGTCTTGGTGAACCTCCCCGGGTCGGCAACGGCGGCCGAGGAGTCGATCGACGCGATCTTCCCGGTCCTCTTTCACGTCTACCACGTGCTCGAAGGCGGGGGGCACGGGTCGTGACGGCGGTTCTCGCCTTGGTCCCTCTTTTTTTTCTCACTGCTCTGGTCTACTCGGCAGCCGGTTTCGGCGGCGGTTCGACGTATGTGGCTCTCCTTCTGTTGTTCAGTCTTCCGCACACGGTCGCTCCGAAGATCGCGCTTCTTTGTAACCTTGTCGTCGTTTCGGGTGGGGTTATTCATTACGTAAAAGGGGGATGGCTCCCGTTCCGGCGCGTTTTGCCGTTCGTCGTCGGATCGGTTCCGGCCGCCTATTTCGGCGGGCGGTATCCGATCGCGAAAGAGACGTTCCTAATCCTGGCGGCATTTTCCCTGGCTGTTGCCGGCCTGGCTCTCTTCTTCTCCGGTCGAGGCATGGAAGAGAGAATCTCCAAGCGCTTTGTTCGGGAAGTCCCCATCGGATTGGTGGCCGGCGCGATCCTGGGATTCTTGGGAGGGGTGGTCGGGATCGGCGGCGGGATCTTTCTTGCGCCGCTCCTCTATTTTCTCCGTTGGGGGAACGCCCGGCAGATCGCCGCAGCTTCCAGTTTCTTTATCCTGGTCAACTCACTTTCCGGCCTAGCGGGGCAGTTTCAGAAATCGGCGTACGCGTACGATCTGGCAACGATCGTTCCGCTGGCAGCAGCGGTTTTCCTGGGAGGCCAGATCGGAAGCCGCCTGAGCGTCGGACGACTCCCCTTGGTTGCGATCCAGCGTACGACCGCGTGCCTGATCCTTTTTGTGGCCGGGAGGCTTTTCTGGACCCTCGGATGATCACGGTCGGCGAGGCCCGCGAGCGGCTCCTGACCCGAGTACGATCCTGGTCGAACGCCTGGCCTTCGGAGACCGTCTCTCTCTCGGAGGCAGGTGGGAGGATCGTCGCGGAGAGTGTCCGAGCGCCGATCGACGTTCCTCACTTTGATAACTCGGCGATGGATGGGTTCGCCGTCCGCGCCTCCGAGACGACGACCGCTTCGAAGGCGAATCCGGTCCGACTCGACCTAGCGGGGACGACGCAGGCCGGAGATTTGTCGCTGACGCTCAGCTCTCCCCGGACCTCCATCCAGATCATGACCGGCGCCCCGATCCCGAAAGGAGCGGACGCCGTCGTTCCCAAGGAGGTGGTTCGGGAGGGGACGGGCTGGATCGAGCTTTCCGATCCGGTTGCGACCGGCCGATTCATTCGGCCGAGGGGCGGGGACGTTCGCGAAGGGGAGATCGTCGCTTCGATCGGGGCACGCGTCACGGTCGGTTTGGCCGGGATCCTCGCTTCGATAGGGATCCGGAAGGTTCAGGTAGCAAAGCTTCCGAAAGTCTCGGTCATCGTGACGGGCCGCGAGTTGGTGATGGATCCAAAAGATCTCCGAGAGGGGAAGACGTTCGAATCGAACTCGGTAATCCTCGGACAGGCGCTCCGGGAGATCGGATGCCCGGTCCAACGCCTCGAACGGGTCGGCGATGATCTCGACGAGACGATCGAGAAAATCGGGCAGGCCTTGGAAGAGTCCGATCTCCTTCTCGTGACCGGAGGGGTCTCGGTCGGAGAGCACGACGTGACGAGGGAGGCACTCGCGCGTCTCGGCGTGGAGGAGCTGTTCTGGCGCGTAGCTCAGAAGCCGGGAAAACCGATTTATGCCGGCTTCCAGGGGAAACGGCTGATCTTGGCCCTTCCGGGGAACCCGTTCGCCGTTTTCACCTGTTTCTACATGTATGCCCGTCCTGCGATTCTGACCCTCATGGGGGCGACAGACGTCGATCTTCGATGCCGGACGGTTCCCCTGCTGAGCGAGACACCCCGGAGCGATTCCAGGGCCCAGTGGTTGAAAGGGAAGCTCGTTCGCGAGGGGGAGCGGTGGGGTGCCGTGCCCCTGACTCATCAGGATTCACACCTTTTGAGCTCGCTCAAAGAGGCCGAGGTTTTAATCTTCATTCCGGAAGGGGATCAACCGATTCGCGAAGGGGGAAGATGTCCGGGTATACGAACTTCAGTAGTGAAGAATTAGATTAGATATGAAGATTCAAGTATTTTATTTTGCAGGACATAGAGAGCTTCTAGGCAAGGAGAAAGAAGCGCTCGATTTGAACGAAGGGGCGTCGACGGCCGACCTCCTGAAACGACTCCCGAACCTTGGAAAGGGGGTTGCCGTTGCCGTCAATCGAACGGTTGTGACCGGCGATCGGAAGCTTCAAGAGGGGGACGAGGTCGCCTTTCTCCCCCCGATGAGTGGAGGTTGAGATTGTGAGCTCCCGCTTCGAAATCACCCGGAAGCCGATCGACCCCTCTTTGTTCCCACCTTCCGGTGTCAACGGCGGCCAGGTCGTCTTTGTCGGGACCGTTCGAGGTCGTGACCGGGATCGGGATGTGGTTCGTCTCGAGTACGAGGCGTACGTCCCGATGGCGGAAAAGGTCTTCGGTGAGATCGGGAACGAGGCGGAGAAGAAGTTCGGTGTTGCGGCTTGCTCGATCCTCCACCGGGCCGGAGTTTTGGAGCCGGGGGAGGTTTCGGTCGTCGTTGCGGTCTCCGCCGAGCATCGATCGGAAGCATTTCGTGCCTGTGAATATATCGTCGGGGAGCTGAAGCGCCGGACGCCGATCTGGAAGAAACAGACGTATCGGGACGGTACCAGCGAGTGGTTGAATGGCGGGTGACGTCGGAAGATTCCCGCTGATCGTTCTGTGCGGCGGAAAATCGGGACGGATGGGGGTCCCGAAAGGATTGGTCCGGACCGACGGGGAGTACTGGATCGAACGGCAGCTGGCGCTGTTCTCGAAGATCAGCGGAAGTCGAGTGATCGTTGTCCTCGGGTACGATGCAGACCGGTATTTCGAAGCGCTCCCGTGGCTCCGGCAAGACTCTCCCCATACGTTTGTCATCAACGATGCCCCCGAACACGGCCCCTTCTCGTCGATCGTAAGTGCCGGACGGATTCTGACCGAACCGGCCGCGTTTCTCCTTCCGATCGATGTTCCGGTTCCGAGTGCGGAGGTGTGCAAGGCTCTTACGGGTGCATTTTCAATTCGGGTCCAGTCGTGTGTCCCCGTTTTCAAGAAGAAGGGGGGACATCCGGTCTTGCTCGCCGCGACGTTCCTAAAACAACTCGCTCAAGTGCCGTTCGGGTCGTCCGAAGCGAGGCTCGACGAACAGATCCGAAGGCTGCAGGAGGACCAGAGGGTCCGGGTTCCAGTCGACGACCCGCGGATCCTTTGGAATGCCAACACCCCGGCGGAGATGGCGCGGCTTGCCGCGGAGTAACGATGCCGACGAACACGACACCCGAGTACAAGCGGTCGGAAGCGGAATACAAGAAGGCGCGCGATCCGCATGAGAAGCTCAAGTGGTTGCGGGAGATGCTCCGGACGGTTCCGAAGCACAAAGGGACGGATCATCTTCAGGCGGACATCAAGACCCGGATCAAGGATCTAACGGAAGAGACCGCGATCCGGGAAAAAAAAGGGGGGGGCGGCGGCGTAATCCAGGCGGTCCGCTCCGAGGGGGCGGCGCAGATCGTTTTGATCGGTCCTCCGAACGCCGGGAAGTCGTTGCTCTTGAACCGCTTGACCGGCGCACATGCCGAGGTCGGTCCGTACCCGTTCACGACGAAGACCCCGTTCCCCGGGATGCTCAAATACGAGGATGTTCACCTCCAGCTGATCGATCTTCCACCGATATCGAAGGAGTTCATGGAGGGGTGGTACGCGAACGCTCTCCAGACGGCCGATGCGGCGATGTTGGTCGTCGATGTCACCGATCCGGCGGCGACAGACGATCTGCCGGCGATTCTTTCGCGCCTGCACGAGAAGAAGGTGACGCTGACGGAGCGGTGGCCTCTCGATCCGGAGAGTGCGGTTCCGGTGGGTCGTGACGAGACCCCCGATCCGTTCCGTCTCCATCTTCCGACGATCCTCGTCGCGAACAAGCGGGATCTCGACCCCGATCCGGAGGAGGTAAAGGTCTTAGAAGAGCTGGTCGGGGTGAAGTTCCCGGCGTTTACGGTTTCGGCGGAGACGAGGGAGGGGTTATCCGAGTTGGGGCCGTTTCTGTTCAAGAAGCTAGGACTGATTCGGGCCTACACGAAGCCGCCGGGGAAGCCGCCGGAGCTGACGAAGCCGTACACCCTCCGCCACGGAGGAACAGTCCACGACCTGGCGGTCCTGGTTCACAAAGAGATCGCCTCGATGCTCAAGTTCGCGAAGCTTTGGGGGAGTGGGCGGTTCGACGGGCAGCCGGTCGGGCCGGAGCACCGGTTGGTCGACAAGGACGTCGTCGAGCTGCACGTCTGACCCCCCCTTGCGCAGGGGTGTAGGATTCAATATAATGCGCTGCGTTGAAACCCCTGGCCGCCATTGCCGCCCTTCTTTTCGTCTCCAGCGCCTCCGCGAAGGAGCTTCTTCTTTCCTGTGCCCCGAAGCTGGAGAAGCGGACGCTTCAAGTCTCGGTCTTCAAGGGCTTGGACAAGGCGGATTACCGCGAGCTGATTGTGGAGGAGGCGATTCCGGGGAAGAAGAAGGTCCGATCAACCACGTACTCTTATGATGATTACGTTGAAATTTGGCGGAAGCCGGAGATCAAGCAGATCCCCCTTTCCTATCCGAACTCCAACTACACGTTGCAGGGACAAGAGGATCTCTGGACCGTTTCATGGGGAGACTCTGAAGAGCAGACGCTTACGGAGGAAGAAACGCACTGCACCCAGTACGCACCTGATTTCAAGATTCAGGACGTGTCCGACAAGAAGATGGTCCGTCTGATGGATCTCCTCAAAGACAACAAGGTCGTCCTGGTGAACATCTTCAACACCTGGTGTAAGCCCTGTCAGAAGGAAACACCGGATCTCGTGGAAGTTCGCTCAGAGTACAAAGAAAAAGGGGTCGAGTTCGTATCGATCAGCACGACGTTGGAGGAAAGTGCCGCAAAGACGGCCTCGTTTGCGAAGAGGTACGGCATGAAGTGGCCGGTTCTGTTCGACTCGAACAATGACGTGGCGATGGATTACACGATCCACAGGGTTCCTGCGACGTGCATCGTGAAGAAAGACCGACCGATCTCCTACTGCAAGGGCGGAGCGTTGACGAAGGAAAAGCTCAAGGAACTGCTCGACCAGGCGCTTCGATAATAGCGCTGCGACCGTCCGATTTCCGGTCTCCCGCCGTTTTCCCGATCCATCGATTCTCAGTTCTTTCATCCAGTTAACTTCGGGCATGACTCTTGCCATCCGAGGCAGGGGAGCCCGGCCTGCCGGCGCTTCATAACATTTACTAAATATAGTATACTTTAGTAGATGCTGGAATGGGACGGATCCAACGTGCGGGGTATCTGATCGAATGGTGGATGGGAGATCACATGCCAAAACATGCCCACGTGTACAAAGATGGAAAAGAGGTGGCGAAGGTGCAGGTGCCGCAACTCCTCGTGCTCAAGGGGCGGCTGAATAAGAAGCTGAGGAGGATCTTTGCTGATCTGATTCGACAAGGAGAATTATGAGACAAGACAAACTAAAATCCGTGTCGGTCAACAACCGAAAGAAGCAGATCTCGGTCGTCTATGGCTCGAAGAAGAAAATCACGTTTCATTTTGGACAGGTGGGGATCAAGGGGAGGATCCGGAAGGCATGGATCGATCATGAGACGCGGGGGAGGTCTATCGGGTTTGAATTCTCGGATGGGCGGACCGATTTCATGCCGTTCGACCAGCCATTAGCTCTTGCCAAAGATCCTGAGTTTCTCCTTCAGACCCATATCGAAGTGCTGACGGCGACAATCAAGGGAACGCTGAAAAAGCGGAACATTTCGAAGCGATATCTCGCGGAGAGGTTGGGTACCTCCAGCAATCAAGTCCACCGCCTTTTGAGTCCAGCAATCCTGAACAAGAACCTCGAGCAACTGTATAAGATCGCCGGCGTATTGGGTTTGCCGCTCGAAATCCGATTCCGAAATGCCGCCTAGCCTAAAGCATCGGCACATCGTTTCGCACTGGTCCCTTCGGAAAAGCCAGATCCAGCTTGGCGATCTCGTCTTCCGTGAGGTGTACGGAGGTCACCCCGGCGTTCTCGACGACGTGCCGGACACTCCCGCTCTTCGGGATCGCCAAAAGGTTCGGATCTCGGATCACGAAAGCGAGTGCTACTTGAGCTGGCGTCACGTTGTGGGCACGCGCAATCTCCGTCAGCACCGCGCTTTTCATGGGATCTTTCGGCGGGAACTTCCCTTGCGCGAGAGGGGAGTAGGCGACGACAGAGATCCCGAGCTCGCGGCAGCCGGGGATGACGTAGTGTTCGATCCCGCGCTCCTCCAAGTGATAGAGAACCTGATTGCAGGCGATCTTGTTGTTTGAGATTCGCGTTGCGTTCCGAACTTGGTCCAAATTGAAGTTGCTGACGCCGTACGATTGGATCTTCCCGGTCTGTTGGAGGGTCTCGAACGCCCGGATCGTCTCTTCGAGCGGATGGTCCCCCAGATAGTGAAGTAGATAGCAATCGAGATGATCGGTCTTGAGACGGCGAAGCGAACGTTCGCACGCTCGGATCGTTCCGTCGTACGTCGCGTTGGACGGCAGGACCTTTGAGACAAGAAAGACCTGATCCCTTTTTCCTTCGAGCACTGTCCCGAGAATCTCTTCGACCTTCCCCGATCCGTACATTTCGGCGGTGTCGATGTGGGTCATCCCGAGGTCGATCGCCTTGTGAATCGCGCGTGTCACCTCGGCGCGGTCGTCCCACTCCATTCCCCAGGTGCCGAGGCCGAGGATGGAGGGTTGCATGTCGGTCCCTACTTCAACATCTCCGCCGCGACGGCGTCGTAGAGATCAATCGCCTGGCGGACGTACGCGCGCTTCTCGGTGTAGCTCCCGCCGTAGAAACTCCCCTTGAACCCGGCGATGACGACGCTGCGGAACTGCTCGTGCGTGATCGGGAAATGTTTCGCCACCTGTTCCAGCTCCTTGCAGACCGTCGTGTTCGAATGCAGTCGGTTGTCGGTGCAGATCGAGATCGACAGGTAATGCTTCAACATCTGCGAAAGAGGATGGTCCTCCGGTTTCGTGATCTGCGGGCAGGTCTGCAGATTGCTCGTGATGCAGACCTCCATGTTGATTCGGCGGCTGGCGATGTACTCCGCGAGATCGTTGATGTACCCGGCCTTGTCCTCGATCGAGGCGTCCTGGATCATCTCCTTCGCGAAGAGGAACGTCCCGTGCCCGATCCGGTTCGCGTGGCACTCCGTGATCGCCTGGAAGATCGACTCCGGGCCGTATGCCTCCCCGGCGTGCACGGTCTTTTTGAGAAAGTTCTTGTGCGCATACTCATACGCCTGAACGTGGTAGGCTGACGGATACCCGGCCTCCTCGCCGGCCAGGTCGAACCCGACGACCGGTAACCCCTGTTCGTCGCGCAGCGCGACTGCTTCGCGCGCCATCTCGAGCGATGCGATGGAGAAGACCTCCTTCTTCGGAGCTCGGGAGGCGACGCTCAGCAGATTCTTATAGTAGCTCCCCATCTTCGAATTGAAAGCCCGCATCCCGCAGACGATCACGCCGAAATCGAACGGGAGGTCTTTCCCCTTCTTGACCACGTCGGTCTCGTTATGGCGGTTCCTTGCGCGCCGGGCCCCGTCGGAAACGGCGCGAACCACGTCCTCCGCCGTCAGATTCTCGTGCATCAGGAGCTGCGGTGCCAGACGGATCTCGATGTACCGGACCCCCTCGGCAATGTTGTCCTCCGCCAGCTCGTAGCTCACCCGTTCGATGTTCTCCGCCTCCCGAAGGACGGCGCAGGTGTACTTGAACCCCCGCAGGTACTCCGCGAGGCTCGCGTATCGCGGCTTGAAGACCAGATCCCGGAGCCCCTGTTCCTCGTACGAGGGGAGCTCCAGCTTCTCCTTCTTCGCGAGGTCGATCAGGGTTCCCAGACGAAGAGAGCCGTCGAGGTGGAGGTGAAGGTCGGTCTTTGGGATCCGGCGGATGAACTCCGGGGTGATCTTGTTCTGTGAGGCCATGGCGCGTACTATCCTTTGCCGCGCAAAAATTCAATGATTCGGTTTCTCCTAAACGACGAGACGATCTCGACCGAACTCCCGCCAGGCATGGTCCTGCTCGATTTTCTGCGCCAGGAGAAACGGCTGGTCGGTGTGAAAGAGGGGTGCCGAGAAGGGGACTGCGGCGCCTGCATGGTCCTCGTCGGAGAGCCGGACAAGGGGGGGATTTCCTATCGCGCCGTCAACTCCTGCCTTTTCCCTCTCGGGGACGTGGAACATCGGCATGTCGTCACGATCGAAGGGTTGAACTCCGAATCCCTCTCGCTGGTCCAGCAGGCGTTCGTCGAGGAGGGGGCGACCCAATGCGGGTTCTGTACTCCCGGCTTCATCGTTTCGTTGGCCGGTTTTCTCCTTTCCTCCCCCGATTGGAGCACGGAGTCGGGATTGGACTCCGTCGCCGGGAACATCTGCCGCTGCACCGGTCACGTCTCGATCCGCCGGGCCGTCGGGAAGATCTGCAAAGGGCTGGGAACGCCTCCCAAAGCAGGGACCCCCGAACGTCTCCGCCTTCTCATCTCCGCCGGCTTGATACCTAAGTACATCAGTAAAATCCCCACGCGCCTAAGCTCGCTTCCAACCGCGCCGGCTCGTGCATCCTCCGGCCGTGGTGTCCAACAAATCGGCGGCGGTACCGATGTCTACGTTCAACGACCAGAGGCGTTGTTGAACGCTCGTCTGAATTTCCTGAGTCGCAGGAAAGACCTCCAAGGGATCCGCCTCGTCCGCAACCGTGTCGTGATCGGCGGAGGGACGCCGTGGGCCGATCTCGAAGATTCTCCGATCTTTCGCAAGATCTTTCCGGAATCCTCCAACTGGTTCCAGCGGATGGCGTCGCGCCCGATCCGGAACCGGGCGACGGTCGGGGGGAACATCGTGAACGCATCGCCGATCGCCGACGTGACGATCCTTCTTCTCGCTCTCGATGCCGACCTGACGCTGATCCGGGGGAAGGCGCAGCGCCGGATGAAACTCCGGGATCTCTACGTCGGATACAAAAAGTTGAGGAAGAAGCCGGACGAGATCGTAAAAGAGGTTTCGTTTGAAAGGTCGGTGAAAGGGGCTCGGTTCAGTTTTGAAAAAGTCTGCCGTCGCGCCAACCTCGACATCGCCAGCGTCAACTCGGCGATGTCGGCCGTCGTCTGGGAGGGGAGGATCGACTCGATCCACCTCTCCGCCGGCGGGGTGGCGCCGATCCCGCTCTATCTCCGAACCGCCTCCGAGGCGCTGTGCGGGGAGAGGCTGACCGCGACCGCGTTCCGGAAGGCTCTGGATCAGGCTGAAAAGGAGATCTCCCCGATCAGCGATGTCCGTGGCTCGGCGAACTACAAGCGGACCTTGTTGCGAAGACTTCTGACCGCCCACTTCTTCAAACTGGCGCCGGAGCTTGGCGAGGAACTGACGACGTGAAGAACCGCGACACCATCCTTCACGTTCGGGGCGAATCCCGTTTCGTCGACGACGAACCGCTCCCATCCGGTCTTCTCTATGCGGCGGTCGTCCCTTCGCCGGTCGCGCACGGACACCTTCGCTCGATCGACACCTCAGCCGCAAAAAAGGCCGACGGCGTCGTGGCGGTCTTCACGTCGAAAGAGATCCCGGGGGAAAACCAGATCGGCGGAATCATCCAGGATGAACCTCTCTTGGCCGACGCCATCGTCGATTACGTGGGGCAGCCGGTGGCTCTGGTCGTGGCCCGGGAGGATTCGGTGGCCCGAAGAGCGGCCCGCACCGTCAAGATGAAGATCGATCCGCTCCCGGCCGTTTTCGATCCGCGGGAGGCGTATGCAAAGGGGGAGTTGATCGCGCCGCAGAGAACGTTCGAGCTCGGCGACATCGGGAAGGCTTGGGACACGTGCGACGTCGTGATCACCGGCCGGGCCGATTCCGGGGCTCAGGAGCATATCTACCTGGAAACTCAGGGTGCGATGGCGATTCCGGTGGAGGGGGGCGGATTGCGGATCTTGTCCGCTACGCAGTCACCGACCACCGTTCAGCGAACGGTTTCGAAGGTGATGGGCCTCCCGATGCACAAAGTGGAGGTCGATGTTCGACGCCTCGGCGGTGGCTTTGGAGGCAAAGAAGATCAGGCGACCGCTTGGGCGGCTCTCGCTGCGTTGGCGGCCCGGAAACTCGACCGGCCGGTCAAATTGGTTCTCCGCCGGAGCGAGGATGTTCGCTGGACCGGGAAACGCCATCCGTACTCATCCGATTTCCGGATCGGTCTTAAAGCGGACGGAACGATCGTGGCGTACGAGCCATTCTTCTATCAGAACGCCGGGGCCGCCGCCGATCTCTCGACCGCGATCCTGGAGCGGACCCTGTTCCATTGCACGAACAGTTATTTCATCCCGAACGTCAAAGCCACCGCCGCGAGCTGCCGGACGAATCTTCCTCCGAACACGGCGTTCCGGGGGTTCGGAGGACCTCAAGCGATGTTTGTCCTGGAGTCCGCGATCTTTCAAGCGGCGCGGGAACTCCAGGTCGATCCCTCGGTGATCCAGAAAAAGAACCTCCTCAAGGAGGGGGATTCGTTCCCGTACGGCCAGCGGTTCCAGAGCCGGCCGCTTCTCAAGAGCTACGAAGAGGCGGAGCGGCTGTTCGACATCGAGGCCTGGCGGGCGCGGATCGCGGAGTTCAACGCGAGCCACCGGATGGAAAAGAAGGGGCTGGCGCTCCAGCCGGTCTGCTTCGGGATCTCTTTTACCAACACGATGCTGAATCAGGCGAGTTCCTTGGTTCACGTCTATGCCGACGGGAGCGTCGGCGTTTCGACCGGGGCGGTCGAGATGGGGCAGGGGGTCAATGCGAAGATCCAGCTCGTCGCGGCGGAAACGCTGTCGATCGATCCGGAGCTGGTCCGCATCGAGAGCACCAGCACCGCCCGGGTCGCCAACACCTCCCCGACCGCCGCGAGCAGTAGCGCCGATCTGAACGGGAACGCCACGCGCCTCGCCTGTTTGCAGGTTCTCGGGCGACTGAAGGAGGTCGCCGCGAAGGTGACCGGTTCCGGCGATGTGCTCGTCCGCGACGGTTGGGTCTGTGCGAACGGGCGCAAGACGGAGTGGGACTGGAAAAAGCTGGTCGGATCCGCCTACGCAAGCAGGGTCAGCCTTTCCGCGCAGGCCCATTACGTCACCCCGGATATCCATTTCGATAAGAAAACCGAGAAGGGGGAACCGTTCGCCTACCACGCGACCGGCACGGCGGTGACCGAGGTGACGATCGACGGTCTCCGCGGGACGCTCCGGGTCGATGCCGTCCGGGCAATTCATGACGTGGGAAAGAGCCTCGATCGAACGATCGACCGGGGGCAGGCGGAAGGGGCGCTGATCCAAGGGATCGGGTGGATGACGATGGAGGAGATCCTGCACGATCCGACCGGGAAAATCGTGACCGACACGCTGACGACGTACAAAGTCCCCGATCTGTACGCCGCTCCAGCCGACGTCGAATTCCGCTTCGCCGAGGGGCCGCATGCTCCGGTCGGCGTGGTCGGGGCGAAGGCGATCGGGGAGCCGCCGTTCATGTACGGGATCGGAACCTATTTCGCGGCGTTGAACGCCCTGCGAGCGTTCCGGCCCGGTCTCGAACCGTTCTTTCACGCGCCGCTCACGTCGGAGCGGATCCTCATGACGTTAACGGCGACCGGGCGATGAAGAAAGAGATCTGGAGCTTCCTCCTCCCCCGGAAGCGCGTCGCGCTGCTGACGGTGGTCGATGCGCGTGGCGAGACGCCGGGGCGGACCGGCTTCAAGATGGCGGTTTCCTCGGACGGTTCGCTTTTCGGGACGATCGGCGGGGGAAAAGTCGAGCATGATCTGGTGGAGGAGGCGCGGGCTCTTCTTCGGAGCCGCACGCCCCGGTCCGTGGTCCGACGCAAAGTCCATCGCCTGGAGAGTGACCAGAAGTCCGGGATGATCTGCGGTGGCGAGCAGACGATGGCGATCTGTCCGATCCGTGCCGCCGACCGAACGGCTTTGAAGTCGCTTGCTAAAAGCGCGCAGAACGGAACGGGGGGAACGCTCCGGCTCTCGGCCGATCGGATTTCGTTCCGGCGATCGGGAGGGGGTCAAGAACGTCGCCGCTTCACCTCTCGCGGGACGAAGTGGTCGTACGAAGAGCGGATTCCGGCTCCGGAAAAGATCTTCATCGTGGGGGGCGGGCATGTGGGGCTTGCGCTTTCCAAGGTGATGGCGACACTCGGGTTTCACGTCGTCGTCCTCGACGAGAGGCCGACGGTTGGAACGTTGATCGAAAACGACTGCGCGCACGAGAAGCGGATCGTTTCGTTTCGAAAGATCGGGAAAGAGATTCCTTCGGGGGATCGCCACTACGTTGCGATCATGACGCCGGGGCATGCGGCGGACGAAACGGTCCTGCGGCAACTGATCCGGAAAAAGTTCCGGTACCTTGGGTTGATGGGGAGCCGTCGGAAGGTTTTCGAAGTTTCGAAGAATCTGCTCTCCGAAGGATATCCGAGAGCGTTGATCGATCGCGTCCGGATGCCGATCGGTCTTCCGATCGGAAGCCAGACACCGGGGGAGATCGCCGTTAGCATCGCCGCCGAGATCATCCAAACTCGAAAGGGGTGACAGCCGTTCGCCACCCCTTGGTTTTCCCGTTTGAGTTGTGGTAACGCCTCCCCCATGCGAGCGATTGCCATCGACAAGTTCGGAAAAGGGGATGTCCTGAAACTCAAAGAGGTCCCGACGCCGGTCCCGGGGGACGACGAGGTCCTGATCAAGGTCGCCTACGCCGGGGTGAACCCGGTCGACTGGAAGATCCGTGTCGGGATGCTGGCGAAGCGTCTTCCCTGCGAGTTTCCGTTGATCCCGGGTTGGGACGCCGCGGGAACGATCGCGAAGTGCGGGAAGAACGTCACCAAATGGCGGGAGGGGGACGAAGTCTACTCGTACTGCCGGAAGCCGACGATTCAGTGGGGGACGTATGCGGAATATGTAGCCGTCCCACACGATTTTCCGGCCCGCAAGCCGAAGAACCTGAGCTTCCGGGATGCGGCGGCGGTTCCCTTGGCGGCGTTGACCGCATGGCAGTCCCTATTCGAGGCGATTCACCTGAAGAAACGGGAATCGATTCTGATCCATGCCGGGGCGGGGGGGGTCGGGAGCTTCGCGATCCAGTTCGCCCGCTGGGCCGGGGCCCAGGTCGTGACCACCGCAAGCTCGAAAAACCACGGGTATGTGAGGGAACTCGGGGCGGAACATGCGATCGACTACACCAAAGGCGACTTTGCCACCCCCCTTCGGGAGATCTACCCGGACGGTGTCGATGCGGTGTACGACTGTGTCGGGGGGGACGTATTTTCGAAGAGCTACCCCTGTCTCAAGAAGGGGGGAAGGATCAACACGATCGCCACCCAGCTCGATCCGGAGTTGGACAAGAAGTACGGCGTCACCGGCACCTATACTTTCGTCCGACCGAATGGGTCTCAACTCAAAGAAATCGCGGACCTGATCCAAAAGGGGGCGATTCGATCCCCTGCCTTGCAGGAGTATCGTCTCGAGGAAGCGGCCAAAGCTCACGCAGCCCTGGAAACGCTTCACACGCGGGGAAAGATAGTATTACGGGTATCTTAGACGCGTTTGCGAAATACTCCTTTACTTTGAGAGGCAGGATAGGCTAGGTTCCCCGCGTCAGTATGTTTTGTTGGTTCGCGTCTATCGATTCTTTGCCCGGTTGATCGTTACGTTTTTCGCGCTCCCAAAACAGTGAAACTAGTCAAAAACCAATAAACCGGGGGTATAGGGATAGTTTGTGAAAAAGAGACTGTATGTAGGTAATCTTTCCTTTGACGCTCAGGAGTCAACGCTTCAGGAGCTGTTCGGGGCCAACGGGCGCACAGTTGCGCGCACGCAGATCATCACGGATCGTGACACCGGGCGTTCCCGGGGTTTCGGCTTCGTGGAGTTCGAGTCCGAGCAGGATGCCACGGCGGCGATCAACGAGCTCAACGGCAAAGAAGTCAATGGGCGCGCGATCGTTGTGAATGAAGCTCGCGAGCAGACCCGCGACGGCGGAAGCCGTGGTGGCTTCGGCGGTGGCCGGGGCGGCGAACGCGGTGGGCGTGGCGGCAGCGACCGCGGCGACTATCGTTACAATCGCTAGTCTTCGCTAGTAGTCTTAAAGACGGGGCGGGGTCGGAAACGGCCCCGCCCTTGTTTTTTATATAGTTGGCGAAACCAACTCGACTAGCGTCATCTCGCCGCGAGTTAGAAACCTCATCGGGGGACCCCAGAAACCGGTTCCCTGGCTGATGTAGAGTTCTGTGTTCCCGACGTGATGTACCCCCGTGATATGCGGGTGATGAATCTTGACGAGATAGTTGAACGGCCAGATCTGGCCGTTGTGTGTATGGCCGGAAAGAACCAGCCCGACGTCGTATTTCGCCGCTTCGAAAACCTGGATCGGATTGTGCGACAGGAGAACGACGGCACGGCCGGGATCTCTTCCCTGCATTGCTTTCGGGATGTCGGTCCCGTGCCCCGGCGCCATCCGGCCGGTCGGGTCGTCAACGCCGGCGAGGTCGAAGCTCGCTTCTTTCGTCCCGATGGCGACCCGCTCGTTTCGAAGAACCCGGACGCCGAGGTTCTTCAAGAACGACAACCACTCCTCGACCCCGGAGTAGTATTCGTGGTTCCCCGTCACGAAGTAGACGCCGTACTTCGCCTTGAGTTCACCGATCATGGAGAGGGTTTCGGCATGGTAGGCGGCGCTGCCATCCACGAGATCTCCGGTGATCGCGACGAGATCCGGTTTCAGTTCTTTCGCATTTCGGAGGATTTCTCGGATCCGGTATTTCGGGATCAGTCCTCCCGCATGAATGTCGCTGATTTGTAAGATCGTCGTCCCCGAGAGGCTCTTCGGAAGGTACGGGAGCGTGATTCGGAGATGAGTCATCGCCGGTTCGCGAATGGCGTTCCAAACACTGAAAACGGAGAGGATGAAAACGGCTCCGGTCGTGCTCCAGGTGATCGACCGCGAAACCGTAGAACCGGCAGGCCCAAAGAAGAGGCGGGGAAGCTCAACCGCGAGATGCCCCGCGAAGAGGAGAAACGAGATTCCCAGCCAGGTGAAGCCGATCGCCAGAACGATCTCGCGCCAAAACGGCGGGAAGACCCGGTTGGCGAAGAATGTAAGCGGGAACGAGGCTGCGAGGACGATCAAGAGGATCGTGAAAATGGATCGCCACGGACGGGCCATGTCGGTCGCGACGACGAGTCGCCAGCGGATATAGACGTGCATCCCGGCTGTGATCGCCGCGATGACGCTCAACCAGATGACGTAATGATAAGCGCGGGGCATCCGGAAGAAGATGCCAGGTGGCGTTCGACCTGCCAAGATCCGTTCATGGAGCTGTTTGACGCAATCTTTACTCGACGAAGCATTCGCAAGTATCGGCCGGGGATTGTCCCCGAAAATTTCATCGAAGATCTCTTACATGCTGCGATGACCGCCCCCTCCGCAGGGAACAAGCAGCCATGGCATTTCGTGGTGATCGACGATCGGTCGGTTTTAGAAGAAGTCCCCAAGTTCCATCCATACTCTCTGATGCTGCACGAAGCTTCGCTGGCGATTCTTGTTTGCGGGGACGAAAACCTGCAGCGGGGACCGGGATATTTTCCTCTCGACTGCTCCGCTGCCGTTCAGAACCTTCTCCTGGCGGCGCATGGGAAAGGGCTCGGCGCCGTTTGGCTCGGGATCTATCCGAAGGCGGAACGGATTCAGAAGATGCGGGAGCTGGTCAGGGTTCCGGAGGGGATCGTTCCGTTCGCGCTGGTGGCGGTCGGTCATCCCGCCGAACCGGCGCAGCGACTCGATCGATACGACGCAACCCGCGTTCACCGGAACCGGTGGTGACGCAGCCAACCGACGAACCAGATCAATAAACTAACGGCCAATCCCGGATACATCGGCTCGATCGGGAGAGGGTAGAACTGTCGCGCGAGGAACCATCCTAAGGAGACCAACCATCCCGAGAGCATCGTCGCGAAGGCGTAGGAGGCCGGAATCTTGAGCGGATCGAAGTAACTCGTCACGAGCGGCACGAGGAGGCCCGGGATGATGACGGTTCCGATCGTGTACCAGATCCGGACGACCGAAGGGATCCACCAGGAGATCGAGATCGAGAGGACGCCGGTGATCAGTAGACCCCAGCGCGTGTACCGAGTCACGCACCTCTCGTCCTTCTTCCGGATCCTCCAATAGACGTCCCGGCCCAGGGTTTGCGCCGCCAGGAACGCCTGCGTGTTGAGCGTCGACATGATCGTCGCCAGCATCCCCACATAGAAGAACCCCTTTGCCACCGACGGAAGCGTCAGCTCGGCGAGCAACGGATACGACATCATCGGCTCCCTGAGGTTCGGAAGCGCCGCGCGGGCGTAAAGGCCTGCGATCGAGGTCATGCCGTCGAAAACGAACCAGAAGAGGATCGAGATCAGGATTCCGTTACGAGCGACGGAGCCGGAGCGCGCGGCGTAGCAGCGTTGGTGGAAGCTCGGGTCGACGAACGTCCAGAGCGCAATGAAGAACCAGACGATCACGAACTGGATCGAATTCCCGCCGGTCCAGGTCAGGTGCTCTGCCGGGACGTGGCTCGTCAGAAACGAGAGTCCCCCGAACTTCGCGTGCGCGAACGGCAGAATCAGAGAAAAACCGCCGAACATCAGGATGAATTCCAAGACGTTCGTGTTCACGTCCGATCGGAACCCTCCGGTGAAGAGGTAGGCGGTGGTCGCGACGGTCCCGGCGATGAGGCAGAAGGAGAGACTCCATCCGGTGAACAGCTGCATCAGGACCGCCAGCATCAGAATGTAGGGGGCCGGGGTCATCAGGATGAACGTCAGGAACGATCCCAAGACGGCGGTCTTCTTGTCGTACGACTGCTCGAGCTTGTCCGGGATCGTCATGAGGTTCGTCCGCCGCACGCGGTCGGCCAGGAGGAAGGCGAAGAGGGCCGCGAAGAAGTAGTACGGCATCCCCTGCGTCACCCAGTTCGAGATCCCGTAGAGGTACGAATACTCGCCGACGCCGAGGATTCCGCCATAGAAGGACGACACGAGCGTCATGACGAAGATCGGGAGGGTCAGCGACCGTCCGGCCAATAAAAATTCCACCGCGTCGGGGCGGCGGCGGCTCGAGACGAAGCCGATGACGAGAACGGCGACGAAATACCCCGCGATGAT
This sequence comes from Pseudomonadota bacterium, assembly GCA_043809315.1. GTDB lineage: Bacteria > Bdellovibrionota_G > JALEGL01 > JALEGL01 > DATDPG01 > JAZDDX01. The sequence goes on along the minus strand of JAZDDX010000020.1, from coordinate 72,287 downwards.
CGCGAGATCGGCGGAGGACAGGGAGATCGTCATCGGAGGACGATCGCGAGGAGTTTTCCGGAGCGGAGGGAGATGGAGCAGCGTCTCGATTCGCTCATGTTACTAACGGCGAGCGACCCGTAGCTCAAGGTCGCGCCCCGAAGCGGGTATCGGAAGCCGCGGAGCGTGACGCCGGTACAGCGGGAGAACGGGATCAGGCTGACGGTTGTTCCGACCGGCGGGGAGAGATCGAGCCGTCGCACGACCGGCATCCCTTCCCATCCGTCGCCGACCAGCGTCGGCCGGAGTCGAGGCAGGTATTTCCAGAGCGAAACGAAGTTTCCCAGAGTGAAATCGATCCGGCGGCCGGTCGCGCCGGCGACGACGACGTCACGAATCTGAATCCGTTTCAGAAATTCGAGGGCTTTCTCGAAGTCGGTCGAGTTCTGATCGGGGACGTGAAAAAACGCGGCACTCGCGAATCGTTTTCGCGTGACCGGACGGATCGAATCGAGGTCGCCGATCACGACATCGGGGGAGAGTCGGTATCGATGAAGAACGTTCGCTCCTCCATCGGCGGCGACAACAAGGTCCGCGTCCGAGCAGAGGTGACGGAGCAGCGGCTTCGAAGGAGGCTCGCCGTTCAAGACGACGAGAGCGCGTTTGGGCATTCCGTGAATCTCCTTTCGCCAGCATTATCTGGATCAAGTTCGTAGGGTCGCCCGGTCACGGACCTCTCAGCCGCCTTTTCGGCAGCTCCCCGGCTGGATGAAGCGAAATACAGCCGATCCCGGCGAGGCTGTCAACCGTTCAGCTTTCATTCAGCCATCGTTTCGTAGAGTGGACTCATGAAAAGAACGATCGCGATGTTCCTCGTCATCGGAATGGCAGGGCTTCCGTTTCCGGCCTATGCCGATCCGTTTGAACTTCGGGAATCCTCCTACGACTGGGCGCGCGTCATCCGCGTCGAGCCGTTGATCCGTCAGGTCGATCTCTGGTCGCCGGAAGAAGAGTGCCGGGACCGGGAGGTCCAGGTGATCCACGAAGGAGGGGGTCGCTCCGTCGCAGGGTCGGCGATCGCCGGCGGTCTGATCGGAGGGGCTTTCGGGGCGCTCCTCGGACGAGGACACGCCCGCCCCGCAACTACGGTCGGGGGGGCGGCGTTGGGAGCCTTCATCGGCGGGTCGTCTGCAGACCGTGCAAACCGGCGCAGCTCGAACGAGGAGGTCCGCAACGTCCGGGAGTGCCGGACCATCAATCATTCTCGGACCGAGGAGCGAATTGACGGGTATTACGTCGACTACGAATACCGCGGGGAGATCTACCACGCGCATCTGCCGTATCGTCCCGACAACCGAATTAGGGTTCGCGTCACCGTCGATCCCATGGCACCATAGGAGGGTATGAACCGTTGGCGCACGATCGTCCCGCTGTTGGTCCTCCTGGGGGCTTTCGGAAGCGCTTCCGCACAGGGTTGGCACTCGATCCACGGGAAAGGAAGAAGATTCGTCTCCCCCGGACAGGCGGCGCAAGAAGCCCGGCGTCAGAATGAAGGCAGAGTTCTCTCCGTCGATCTCATCCAGGACGGAGGAGGGAGAGCCCACTACCGGATCAAGATGCTTCAGAACGGGAAGGTCCGGATCGTGAACGTCGACGCCTCCGCTGGTGAGTGAAGATGCGGATCCTATTCATCGAGGATGACCCGACGCTTCTATCGGAAGTAGCCACGCGCCTGAAAAAGGAAGGGTACGCGGTCGATGTCGCCGCCGACGGTGAGGAGGGGCTTCACTACGCCACGGAGTATCCGCTCGACCTCGCGATCGTCGATCTCGGTCTGCCGAAGCTTTCTGGGCTCGAGGTGATCCGGAAGACCCGCTCGCAAGGGAAGAAGTTTCCGATCCTGATCCTGACCGCCCACAACCGGTGGCAGGAAAAAGTAGAAGGGTTGGAAGCGGGAGCGGACGACTACGTCGTGAAGCCGTTCCAGATGGAGGAGCTGTTCGCTCGGATGCGGGCGCTCCTCCGGCGCTCTGCCGGCTGGGCGCAGGGGATTCTGACCTGCGGACCGGTTTCCCTCGATCCGGCCGGACAGGCGGTCACGGTCCGCGGAAAATCGATCGAGCTGACTGCGTTCGAGTACAAAGTTCTCGAGTACCTGATGCTTCACGCCGGCCGGGTGGTCTCGAAGACGGACCTCACCGAACACATCTATTCGGAGGATTCCGAGCGGGACAGCAACGTTCTCGAGGTTCTGATCGGGCGCCTGCGGAAGAAGCTCGATCCCGACGAAAAAATCCATCCGATCGAAACGCTGCGGGGGCGGGGTTATCGCTTTACGCTGGAGCGCACGCCGGCGCCCTAAGTCATGAAGTCGCTTCGCTCCCGCCTGATCGTCGCCGGTACCGTGATCCTCACCGTCTTCGGGTTCTCGGTCTTTGTCGCGCTGAACCGGTCGTTCCACGCCAGCGCCGTTTCGGCCCAGGAAGAGAAGATGAAGGGGCTGGTCTATGCCCTTCTCGGTTCGATCGACGCCAAGCCGGACGGCCCGCTCGTCTTAAACGAGATGACGGTGCAGGAACAACGGTTCTTCTCGAAAGGGTCGGGGCTGGAAGCGCTCGTCGTTGGCGAGGATGGCGCGGTGATCTGGAACTCCCCGTCGATGGAGAACCGGCAAGCGTTCCCCGCTGGACCGGTCGAAACGGGGCAGTGGACTTTCTCCCCATCACCGGAATTTCTGCTCGGATTCGGAGTGTCGTGGGCGACGGAACCGGAGAAGAGCCGGAAGTTCACGATCTACGTCCGCGAGAATGGGGCGCAGTACTCTCATCAGCTCCGAATTTTTCACGGAACCCTCGTTCACTGGTTGATCGGTGCCTTCGTCCTGCTTCTGATCACGTTGCTTGCTCTCTTGAATTGGGTTCTGAGGCCGTTGAAGAGAGTCGTGAATGAACTCGACGAAATCCGTGCCGGAAACCGGGAAGGGGTCGGGACCGGACTGCCGCACGAGCTTCATCCGCTGGCCGAGGGGTTGAACTCTCTTCTCCGACACGAGCGGGGACAGCAGAAAAGGTTCCGCCACGCGCTCGACGATCTGGCCCATAGTTTGAAAACGCCTCTAGCGGCGCTCCGGGCGGCGGGGGATGAGCGTCAAGCGGGGCCGATCGAACAGATCTCGACGATCCTGGATTATCAGGTCCGCAAGGCGTCGACGGTCGGGAGGACGGCGTTCACGCAACGGATCGAGGCGAAGGGGGTGGCGGGGAAGTTGATCTCGGCGCTTTCGAAGGTCTACCGGGAAAAGGGGGTCGAGTTCGAGAACCGGGTTGAAGAGACCGTCGCGGTGCCGGTCGACGAAGGGGATTTGATGGAGATCTTCGGGAACCTGCTCGACAACGCGGCCAAGTGGTGCAAGGGGCGAGTTGCGATCTCGGGGACCGTCGATATCGGTCGGATGAGGATCACGGTCGAGGATGACGGCCCCGGGTTCCCGAAAGAGAACCGCGGGGAGCTTTTGAGGCGCGGTGTGCGGGCCGATCGGCGTGTGGCGGGGGAGGGGATCGGCTTGGCGGTCGTCGCGGAGATCGTGCATCTCTACGAAGGGGAACTCGAGTTGGGTGAGAGCGGCTCTGGAGGGGGAAAGGTCTCCCTCTCGATTCCGATCTAATTCGGCTTCTTGGCCTTGAGCTCTTCCCGCGCCTTCATCAAGAGCTCGTGGCGTAACGCAATCACTTCAGACGAGTCGAGCGAATTGCCTCGCGTGCAGTTTGCAACGCATCCGAAGACACTCCAGATCGAATAATCGTCGATGCCGGCCTTCTTCAACGAGTCTTCGAGGGGGATGAAAAGCTCCGATTTCGGTTTCGGGAGAGGGGTTTTGTACGACATCAGGAAGGTCAGAGGTCGCTGGCCGACGCTCACCTTGGCTTCTTCGAGTTTGTTTACGATCTTGGAAGCAGCAGCAGAATCTTCCCGTTCGCTCAGGGTCAGAGCGAAAACCTGCACTCCCGGTTTTCCGGCGTTGTCCCGGACCGCCTTAAGCCCCTTGAGGAGAAATTCGAATACCTTGCTGGGTGGGACGGTATCCTGCGCCGAAGCTCCCGGACTCCACCCGAGCGAGAGAGAGGCGAGAAGAAAGAGGGCGGTCAGGATCGTTCTCATTCGCTCGACTGCCAGTTTTCAGCCCGAAGCTTCAATAACTCCTGTGCGATATCCGATCCGATCTGCCGCGTGGAAGCCGGGCAGGTCTTCACGGTTTGATTCAGGTAGACGATAATGTCCTTCAGTTTGGTCGGTGCCCGATAGGCCTCAATGTTGAAGTTCTCAAAGTAGGATCGGCTCTTGCTGATCCACCGATCGTTTTCGAACAAGTAGTGCATGAATGAAGCGGCGAGGCATCTATCCTCGGCGCTTAAGTCGTTCTCGACGATCGCGTGGGAGTTGATGATGAACGACCGCAGGGTGTTGAAAAGGAGTGAGCCCTTCTGTCCATTCGCTTTCGGGCATTGATCTTCGCCCTGCCAAAGGTCCTCGGCGGCCTCGAGCCTTTTGTGCCAGACCGCCGTAAGGACTCCCAGGCCAGCACGCGTGGAGTCGGCTTGAAACGGTTTCGGAGGATTGTCGAGCATATAGTCGAGCAAGATCTTGTTGCTCTGCGCGGCTTCGATGAAGACCCCCAAGGCGATGCAGTACGCGTCGGACGGTTTGGCCTGCTGGGCGTACGAGGGGAACGCGAAGAAGAGCGCAAAAAGGAGGGTTCCGAAGGAGATCATATTCTTGAACATGAGTGCAAGTAACGCAATGGCTATGCCATCATAACTTATTGATATCATATGAATCTTAAAATGTTCCATGGGGCGGCGGTACCCGACCCGAGATGGCAATGCCCCAACGGGCATTCAGCTTCCGTTCAGGGGGGGTGCCGTATTGTGGGAGCCGTCATGAAGAAAGGAAATGTCCCCATGAAATCGAGATTCGGAAAAATCGTTTTCGCTCTCACACTTCTGATTGTGTTTGGCGCCGCGGTCCCATCGGCGTTCGCCGATCATGGCCGGCGCCACGGAAGGTACGGCCACGGAGGCTGGGATCCCTACAGCCGTCCGGTGGTGGTCAACCCGTACTGGCACCGACCGCATTATCGGCCGTACTACTACGCCCCGGTCGTGCGCGAGCGAATCTATCGCCGCGAGGAACCGGAATGGCGGATCCGGATCGATTCGGACGGCGACTTCGGTTTCTCGTACGGTTGGTAGTCCGAATCAGGGGGAGAACAGCCGGCGTTTCCGCAGCAAAAGCAGCCCCACCAACGCGAGAGCGAGAAAAGTCAATTGGGATCCTTTGGCACCTGCGGCACACCCGCCCGAGGATCCACCCGAGGATGCGGGGGTGGGTGTCGGGGTCGGCGTTCCGACCCCCGTCACGGTCACGTGAACCGTCGCAGGAGTGGGGTCGACATTCCCGACCTGGTCGGTGCAGGTGAACGTGACCGGGAACGTTCCGACGGCAGCGAACGTGACGGCCCCCGGGCTCTCAGCCGTCGAAGCGAGAATTCCGGAACCTGCGCTGAACGACCAGTCGTAAGTCATGTGTGCGGTGGAGGTCGCGTCGGTACAGCTTCCTTCGAATGTCACGGAATCGTGCTGTGCGATCGTGACGTCGCCGGTCGGTGATGTGATCGTGGAATCCGGATTCGTTTGATCGCCGAGGAGATACGCGGCAGCTCTCCCGGCATCGACGCGGCCGTATCCGTACGTGTTATCGAATCCGGCAGTTCCAAGATCGACGGCGCTCTGTCGGATCGCGTTCCGGATCGCTATCTTGTCGGTCGAAATGTCCGGATCGTAGAGGAGGGCGGCAACCGCCGCGACGTGCGGGGCGGCGGCTGAAGTTCCGTAGAACGGGGTGTGGAATTCGCCCGCACCGGAAACCGAGACGCCATCGATTCCGGCGACGTCCGGCTTGGCGCGAATGGTCGGCGTCGGGAACGGCGTTGGCGTCCCGCTGGGGGCGACCGTGTTGTCGTAATAGATCAGGCTCGGGCCCAGAGAGCTGAAGTACTCGATCTGTGTCGGCGTGCTGTAGCGGATCGCTCCGACGGCGAGAACGTCGGCGATCGCAGGATGGCCGAAAATGCTTCCCTGCGGTGTGACGTATTCCTCGGGGTATCCATACCCCATGAAGAAGAGCTGGATCCGCCGGTCGGCGCCGGAGAGTTTCTTCACGCGGACTTCCACGTGTTGAACCGATGGGTAGGTCGTGTTGTAGGGAAAAGTCACGATTCTCAAGGGATTTTCGATCGGCGTCGGGGTAGGAGTGGTGGTTGTCGTGGGGATCGGGGTCGGCGTTGGGATTGGGGTTCCGTTGATACGAAACTCCAGTGTGTAGTCGTTCACGACCCCCGTTCCGAACTTGTCGTTCCACTGAAAATAAACATCGAACCATCCGCCGGCGGGGAGGAACACCTTCATCCCGAGATCGGATGTCTCTCCAGCCGTTACGCCAAAGTCGTGATATCCACCGTTATTATTGAAATCGGCCTGATACGAGCTCTCGCCGTCGTTTCCGGCCGAAGAAACATAGATGATCCCGCTGTCGGTCTTGGCTTTCACCGCCAGGGCGATCTGACCGTCTTCGAATACCGGTTCGTCATAGAAGCCGAGGTCGTCGATGATGATCTGGCAGTTGTCCGCCTCGAGATCGTCCAGGCGTTGAATGAATTCGAGGTCGGTTCCAACCGCGCCGAACGAAAGGGCTGCCCCGGGGGCGATGTCGTGAATGATTTCGAGGATCGCCGTCCCCTCGTTACAAGTGGTCGGCATGGTGCATGTGCCGTGCGTCGTGATTCCGGACGGGAGATCGCCGGAGGCGACCGATTCGGCGAGGTTGTCGACGCCGTCCGAGATCACCCCGACCCTCGCGTGACTTCCGGTGAAGCCGGAAGCCCGGAGGATATCCCCCCGAACGACCGCATCCCCCTCGGTCATCGTTCCCCCGGTGCGAAGTACGGGGTATTTCGGCGGTCGAATGTTGCGAACGAACGAGAGAGAAGCGACCCGATCGATCTCCTCGTTGGGAATCCAAGCCTGAACGATTCCGAGATTCAAGTTCGAGAGATCGACGCGGACATGCCGCGCGCGCAGAGCCGCCTGATCCTCCCGACTCCAACGCGAAACCTGGATGTACGTCTGAAGCTCACCGGCGGGGCTGACATGCACCCGCCTTGTACTCAGCTGCTCCGCGAGGCGTGGCCGTGGATTCGCTCTTGTCACGCCGTGCGCGCGGAGCTGCGTCCGTATCGCGTTGAAAGCACCGCTCACGTCTCCCGCATGAAGTGCGGGGGATAGGGAGAACACCAAAGCCAGAGCAAGAATACGGCCGCTCATCGAAGCACCGCATAGCGGGGAAGGGTAATCCGAACGACATCGCGGAGAGTCGCGATCTTCTGAATCTCGCGGGACGGAGCCCATCCTTGGAAAATCCTCTGTTTCGCGTTGAACAGATCCGTCCGGAAACCAAGACGGGAGAGATTCTTCTGGAGCTTCGAGCTCGCTTTCGTCACGTGTAAATAGACCTGGATCATTCCGATCTCATCGATGTGAATTCTCCGGCTATTTGCCGGCGAAGCGCCGGCCAGGAATTGAGCCGCCGCCGCACAAATCTCCGGGGCAACGTTCCGGGGACAGTCGCCTCCAGCCGTCGCAGAAGGGAGAACGAAAAACAGAAAAAGGACGGTCATCACCGCCTGTACCCTCGGATGCCGTCCCATCTGTATAAGATTACACGGTTGGTCCTTAGACCGCCACGGGAACGGGGACTGTTTCGTTCGCCCGATCGGAAAAACGATGATACAAGAGCCCGATATGTCGAGGCTTTTCGCTCTTCTCGTATCGGCGATCTTGCTGATCCCCGGATCGTCCCGAGCGTCGATCGAGAACAAAGTCCGATACACACTGATGGGGGGCGCATCGGTGACGGCGTTCGCCCTTCTTGGCGCATTGGTCTACTCCGCCCTTCGGGAAAAACCGGTGGCGCCGCCACCGAAAGTTCTACCTGTCGAAGCGGTCATCGGGCCGGAAGCTCCTGCGCTTCCGCAACTTCCCAACAAGTCTCCGGAGCCGGCGAAATGAAAAGACTCGGCATTCTTTTCATTCTGTTGGCCCCGGTTTCGGTGTTCGCACTCACCCTCTCGCATTCCGATTATGACTTCTCGGTGATCGATCATCTCCTCCATGCGCAGACGAAGACCGGATGGGTTTCCGCAAGCTCCGTTCTCTCGCGAAACTACTACTCGACCCTCTTAACGGGGTTCGAACTGACCGATGATTCGGAGAAAGAATCTCAAGTTTTGGAGGTCAAACGGCTCCGGCGCGAGTCGATCGAAGCGGGCCCGCTTCATCTCCGGATGGAGACTCAGATCGGTACCTCATACGTGAAATCGTACCCGATCCAGCTGATCGGGATCGCCGCGACCAGCAACCCGTCCCTTGCGCAGAACGGCGGGATGTTTAACGGCGGCGGGTTCATGCAATCGATCGGTGCCCGGATCGAGGGGACGTTGACCCCGTATTTCGGTTTTTCGGCCCGTCCCAACTTCCTCTACTCGTCGCGCGATGAGTTCGGCGGGGACGCCTCCGAGTTCTTCCTGGGCGAGGGGTTCGGCTCGATCCGGATCCGGGATCTCGCCGTCGAAGGAGGACTCGGGAACATCGAATGGGGGAACGGTCGCGCAACCCATCTTCTTTTCTCGGGGGACACGAGGCCGCTCTGGATGGGGCGGATCCGTTCCGATCAGCCGGTCGTCCCTCCCGGATTCCTGAAATTCCTGGGTCCGACGCAGTTCGAAGGGTTCCTGGCGTTTCTGGGGGATCATTACAATTTCCCGAATGCGCGTCTCTTCGGCTTCTTCTTCGATTCCAGCCCGACACCGAACCTCGAGTTCGGAATCGGCGGAACGGTTGTCTTCGGCGGCACCGGTGCTTCAACGAACAACCCGGCCGTGATCATCACCGACTACTTCGGAAAGGGAGGGAACTCCTCCGCGAACCGGAACTTTCTCTTAACCGGCCGGTACCGGATTCCGAACTTGGGGATCGAACCGTATTTCGAGGCGATGATGGAGGACTGCTGCAGCAAGGCTCTGGTGAACCCGCGCGACTTCGCCACGCTGGCCGGCCTTCTGATTCCGAGGGTCGATCCCGCGGGGAAATTGGATCTGGCGTTCGAGTGGGTCCGCACGTCGCAGGTCGCCTACTCGCATAGCTCGTTTTCGGATGGCCTCACGTTCAAGGGACGTTCGCTCGGCACTCCCCTCGGCCCCGGTGCCTTGGGATTTTATTTCATCGGCCGATATTTCCGTTCCCCTCGCTTCATCTTCAAGACCTCCCTCGGGTACGAGATTCGCGAGCGGTTGTCGAAAGCCCCCGACCGGAGTCCGATCCAGACGATTTACCCCGCCTATCAGGTTCCCGATCAAAGGGTGCGGCTGGAGATTCAGCCTGACTGGTTATTGGCGGACGGCCGGCTCGTAGTTTCGCCGACCGCAGCTTTGGAGCGGGCCACCGGGAAGGGGTACGTCCAGAACCAGGAGGGGTACAACATCTTCCTGGGAATGGACCTGAGGTACTTGTTTTAGGTATCCGAGGGCCGGTAAGATCCGCCCGCTATGAAAAAGACCGAAATCAAGCTGTTGGATGACGGACCGATCCTCGTGACGGGGGACTTTGCGCTGCTCGCGGCGGACGGGAAAGTGATCGGAGGCAGCGGAGAGTCGCCGACCGCACTTTGCCGGTGCGGGGCGAGCGCGAAGAAGCCGTATTGCGATGGGGCGCACAAGCAGGCCGGGTTTAAGACCCCGCGTTGACATAGCGCGTTATTTCGAGTATCCCTCCGCCCGTTTAGGGGGTTTGTGAAAGTTGCGAGTGGGATCATCGTCGGGGCTCTTCTGCTCGGTTCCGGGAAAGGAATTCCCGAGTGTTTGGGACCATATGGATTCCGATGATCGGACCGACCGTACCTGGAACACGCTCGTCTGCGCCGTGACCCTCCTGGACGCGTTTGAAAATTTCATGAGAGGCCGCGCGAAATGAAACGACTTCTTGCAGGTGCCGTTCTTTTCCTGGTTCCTGTTGCAACGGCGGGGTCGCATGATGTCTTCGACCGAACGTTCGAGAAGCCCGCGGAATGCGGGGAAAATCACGTCAAAGTCACCTTTCCCGCAAAAGTCATCATCGGTGCTGATCAGCGACTGACGTTTGCACGTCACGAGGAAAAGCGACAACTTCATACGGTCGAGATCGATCCGGCGGACGGCGTTTTCCGATTCGACTTCTGCGAACGATGGGACGAAGACCGAGAGCGATGTGTTCATCGGACCTACGCTTTCAGCTTCGACCCGAAGATCGTCTGGAAATGGGTCGTTGATGACGAGGGATGGGCCAAGACGACAAAGATAGACTGTTCCAGAAACCCCGGAAATTGCGTGAGCCTCGCGCGTGAGATCAATGCATGGGGCGAACTGGATCCACGCGGGGACCAAAAAGGGATTCCCGTGCTCTGGACGTTCATGAACTCCAAAGATAAGAACCCGGAACTTTGGAATGCACTGGTTTGTAGCGTCGAACTCCTAAAGGCCTTCCGGGACGCTACAGTGAAGTAGAACGGATCAGCCCTGTTTCAACTTCGCCCGGATCGCATTGAGCGCGCTTCCGGCTTTCAGCCAATCGATCTGTTCCGTCGTCAGCGAACTTCTGCACTCAAAACGAACCTCTCTCCCGTCTTTTTTCCGAAGCGTTGCAGAAACAGGTAATCCCGGCTTGATCTCCGTCACGTCCGGAAGGGAAATCGTATCGCTTGCCTCCAGAAGGTCGTAGCTCTTCGGATCGGCAAACGTGAGCGGTACGATCCCCTGTTTCTTGAGGTTCGTTTCGTGGATCCGGGCGAAACTCTTCGCGATGACCGCCCCGCAGTTCAAAAAGCGGGGGGACATGGCGGCATGCTCCCGGCTCGACCCCTCGCCGTAGTTCACGTCACCGACCGCGACCCACTTCTTCCCCTGCTTCTTCCACTCTTTCGCCGCCTCTTGAAGCGGGCGGCCGTCCGCAACCGTCCCCTTCTTCCCGCTGAAGGCGTTCATCGCCCCGAAGAACAGGTTGTCGCTGATCTTTTCCAGGTGTCCTCGGTATCGAAGCCATGGCCCTGCGGGAGAAATGTGATCCGTCGTACACTTCCCGGAAACTTTGAGAAGGATCGGCATCTCCTTGAGCTCTCCCGCCTTGGGGGCCGAGAACGGGGTCAGAAGTTGGAGGCGTTCGCTCTGCGGAAGAACGCGGAGCTCGAGCTTCGCGTCCGGCGAAGTCGGCTCGGGGGCCACCTGGGAGAACCCTTTCGGCGGGAGTTCCTCCGCCACGGGCGGGTCGAGTTCCCCCTTCGTCGGGTCGGTGAGAAGCGTGCCGGTACAGGCGAGAGCCATCACCAGTTCCGGACTCGCGATGAAGGCGCAGGTGTTCGGGTTCCCGTCATTCCGTCCCGTGAAGTTCCGATTGAACGACGTCACGATCGAGTTCGGCTCCTCTTTCTTGGCCCCTTCCCGTTTCCATTGCCCGATGCAGGGGCCGCAGGCGTTCGCACCGATCTCCGCTCCGAGCTTCATCAGAGGTTCGAAGAGTCCGTCCCGCTTCGCGGTTGCGTAGACCGTTTCCGATCCGGGGGTGACGACCAATTTCGTCTTGAGCCTGATCCCTTTTTCCAGCGCCTGTTTCGCGACGTGAGCGGCGCGACCGATATCCTCGTACGAAGAGTTCGTGCAACTTCCGATCAGAGCCACATCGATCGCAGCCGGGTAGTTGTTCTTCCGGATGTGATCGGCCAGCTTCGAAATCGGGTGGACGACGTCAGGGGAGTGGGGCCCGCCGACCATCGGCTCGAGCTTTGCGAGATCGATCTCGATCACCCGGTCATAATATTTCGCGGGGGTTTTGAAGATCTCCGGATCCGGTCTCAATTCGCAGGCGAGCGGACGGACGAGCGTTGCGATCGAATCGCGCCCCGTGAGCTTCAGGTACGCCTCGATCTTCGAATCGTACGGAAAGACCGACATCGTTCCGCCGAGCTCGGCGCACATGTTGGCGATCGTCGCTTTTCCGGTCGCGCTGATCGATTCGGCCCCCTCGCCGAAATACTCGATCGCGTGGTTCGTCCCTCCGGCACAGGTCAGGATCTCGAGAACCTTGAGAACGATGTCTTTCGGGGAAGTCCAACCGGAAAGTTTGCCGGTGAGATGGACGCCGATCACCTTGGGATGGAGAACTTCCCACGGGAGTCCGACCATCGCGTCGACCGCGTCCGCTCCCCCCACGCCGATCGCCGCCATCGTCAAACCGCCGGCGTTCACGGTGTGGGAATCGGTTCCGATCACGACGCCGCCGGGGAAGGCGTATGTCTCCAGGAACACCTGGTGGATGATTCCGCTCCCCGGCCCCCAAAAATCGATCCCGTACTTCTTACAGACGGTGGAGAGGAAGTCGTAGATCTCCCCGTTCAAGACCCGCGCCCCCTTGAGATCTTCCCCGGCCCCTTTTTCGAAGACGATCAGGTGATCGCAATGAACCGAAGAGGCGACGTCCACCGTTTGTTTGCCCGAGGAGATGAACTGAAGGAGAGCCATTTGGGCGGTGGCGTCCTGCATGACGACACGGTCGGGGCGGATCTCGAGGATGCTCTTCCCCCGCTCGAACGGCCGGCTGTCGGAGTTCAAGAGATGGCTGTAGAGGATCTTCTCGGTCAGCGTCAGCGGTCGGCCGAGACTCTTCCGGGCGGCGGTCACCCGGGCGGTATAGGTCGAGTAGAGGGTGGTGGCTGGGGTCAGGGCGTTTCTCGGTTCCATGGCGGGGGGGATTATACGGATCTTCAACTTTGTGTCACATCACGGAACGGCGGTCGGCACCAGAGATAGATAACCCATTGGAAACAGACAACAAAAAGCGACAGCCCAATTGACTTTATGCGTCACGTTTGATAAGAGTGCCGGTTCGATTTGAGTCGAACTTCATGAGGCTTTGGAAACGGGAAATCGTGAGCGGCCTGGCGGCGGTGCTGATCGTTTCGATCGGCATGGGGCCGTACTACGCAATGGCGCAGAGTCTCGATCGTTCGGAACGCGCGAGCGTCCGCGTACTTCGTCCGGAAAAGATCTACCTGAAGGTACACTCCGGGAAGAACGAGCCGCTTCCGCCGGTTTGCCCGATCGACCCGAGCCGTCCCTCGCCACCGGTGATCGTCAGCTATTCGTTCGGGGAACAGAAGCCGATCCGGTACGCCGGGGAGATTTTCAAGATCGACTCGAGCGGTCGCATCTCGGTTTCCCCCGAGTTCTTGCGAATTAACTCTCTCTCCCTCCAAAATGTGGAACCGACGTTCGTCATCCGCAACCCCGAGACCCTTCGGGAGACAGAGGTTCAGGTGAATCTTTCGACGGCGGCGCGGATCTGGAACGGTTTCATCGACGAGTTCGAGCGGATGTACGGGGAAGAGACGGTGAGAACGCTTCTCATCGATCTCGGGGTGGCCTCGATGAGCGGCGCGGCGGTTTTCGGATACGCGTATTTGGCAGCGCATGCCACGCCGGGGGCGCCGATTCTCTTGGTCGTGGACGGAATCGTGATCGGTTTGCTCTCCCTCTGGATCGCATGGAACGTCGGAACATTCTTTACGCTCTACCTGGACGACGATTACGAGGGGGTCGGTGCGCATCTCGCGCGCCAGGTGAACTACTTCGCATTCGGTTTTGCGGGAGGATGCGCCGGTGCGGCTCTCGCTTCGATCCGCGGTTTCGGTACCCTGATCGGGGGGTTGCGGAATGCGGTGGAGCCGAAAGGTTCGGGGAACCCCCCGAAGTCCAACCTCACCGCGGAGGAGTTGATCCGCGGTTTCCGGACGAATCCGCCGGAGGAGGGTTCATCGTATCCATTGTATGAGCCGGGTCCGCTCGAACCGGTTTTCGAGCCGGTCGGCGTTGGATCCGGCGGCGGTTCGACCATGCGCCTGGTTTCCTCGTACCGAAGCCCCGCTTCGACGACCCCGCCCAACCGGCCGGCGGTCGCGCCGTTTCAAGTCCTCCAGCCGTCGAATCTTTCCGTTCCCTTTTCAAACCCGGCGGGCCTGCCGAAAAATTCGGCGGTCGGTTCCGGCGCCGTCCAGGTCATGGAACCGATTCGGAGCGAGTTGAAAAAAGGGTACGCGCGATCCGACTTGGAGGAGTCCGATCTTTCCGAAGAGGAGTCGTTGTACGAATGGTTCCAGCAGCAGGGGATTCAAGAGGGTCGGAAACGGCAGCCGGATCCGCGCGATATTCAGAATTCGAAGAAAAGGACTGGCCGGTCGTCTTCCGGCAACCCACCGAGTTTTTTCAAGATAGGGTCTGACTTCGCAAAAGACACGTATGAGAAAGCCCTTCGGGATGAACCTCCCGACGATCTCCCGGGGTGGCTGCTCGACCGCCTGAGAGAGTTGGAAAAAATGCCGCTCGGAGGGCGATTTGGATTGTGGATGATCTTGGGCACCCGTTCGACCAGGGAGTTGAGCTCAAAGGATCTCCGGGCGATCGCTCTCGTGAGCGATCACACTCGGGCCTGGATCGTCGCGAGGTTTTTCATGGGCACCGTGGAAGGGATCTTCGGTTTTCCCCAACGGGTCACCGAGTTCCGGGACGGCATTCTGAGAAGACAGATCCGGGAGGCCGTGAAAAAGAACGCTCTCGCGGACGGCCCGAAGCTCGTTCGGTTGCTGAGGTTTCTGCATCAGCACCAGGCAAGGTTGGGACTCCTGAATAACAAGATGTACGAGATCGCCCGTCTGCTTCACTCGACCCCTCTACCCGCAGATCTGGCAGCCAGCAGCTTCAATCTGGAGGACGGCCCCCTCACGGCGAGCAGGGCAAGCGGCCTCCTGAAAGAGGTGGACGCCCGGATTCACCGGCTGGACGACGAAGTGGGGGCGGTGGAGTTGACCGATGCCCAGCTCGAAACAATCATGAATCAGGTTCAGGAGGAGGCGGATCGAACCGATCCCTACCTGGAGAAGACCTCCCGGGAATTGGAGGAGGCCGACCGGGCGGTACGCGCGGCGGAGGAGCGGCGCGCGCTTCAAGTCGGAAAGCCGAAACCGGAAAGGCGCCCCGAGCCGGTCAAAGCTCAGAGAACGTTCACGGAAGAGGAGATCCGGCGGATCTCGGAACGGGCCGAACTGATCCCTCGTCTCAACGGTTGGATCTCGCTCCTCAAAAAAGTGAACCGCGCCGAGAACTCCAGGGAGAAATTGGAGCCGATCTATCTGGAGATCGAAAAGCTCATCCTGAAACCGATCCGTGACCTGACCCCGATCCAGCTCGAGGATTGCCTTCGGACCTTCCGGACGAACCTGGCCCAGGATCTCAAAGCCACCAATCGGAAAGATCTGTTGAATCGATTCGGGAGTCAGGAGGTCCCCCCCGACCTCGATCTCAAGAAGACGGGGATTTCGATCAAGCCGAAACAGGCTGCAGCTGCGGAGAGTGGGGATGCGACCTCTCTGGACGACTTCGAAGTCGAACAACAGATCGCGCAATCGGCGAGCCTAGATCTGGATGCGATCACCGCCCAAGCCGAGCAAGTTTCGCCCGAAAATCTTCCGGACGATCTTCAGGTCACCAATCGGTTCGAAAACGGTTACAAAGGGCTGAGTCCGGATCACAAGTTGAGGATCAACCGCGCCCTCATCCTCCTGAGCAGGTACATTCGTGGGAATGCGCAGTTGAAGCGGGTGATCGGGAAGATACTGCAGATCAACGAGCTTACGATCCAGAAAGGTTCGTACAAGGCGAGGCTTGGAATCCGGAAACAGGCGCTTCGGATTATCTTCCGTTTTCAGCGCTCCGTTACGGGATTGAGAATCATCCTGGACGAGGTCGGGACGCATGGAGACGTGACCGGCGGGGGGGAATAACGGGATCACGCCATGCTCGGGCTGCCATCATTCCGTCTTGTCTCGTGCGCCGAATCTCTATAGAAGTGCCCGCATGTTTACGAAACTGACCCCCCCGAAGCGTGGGGAAAAGATCCGGGCGGAAAAAGGGAAACTCATTGTCGGGCAGAATCCGATCATACCGTTCATCGAAGGGGACGGGATCGGACCCGACATCTGGAGGGCTTCCGTAGCAGTCTTCGATGCCGCCGTGGAGCGCGCCTACAAGGGAACCCGCCGGATCGAGTGGTTCGAGATCTACGCCGGCGAAAAAGCGAACGAGATCTACGGGCCGAACACATGGCTTCCGGACGACACGCTCCAGGCGATCGCGGAGTACAAAGTCGCGATCAAGGGGCCCCTGACCACCCCGGTCGGCGGGGGGATCCGGAGCATCAACGTGTCGCTTCGACAGAACCTCGATCTCTTCGCCTGCGTTCGGCCGGTCCGCTGGATCCCCGGTGTTCCGTCGCCGGTCAAGCATCCGGAACGAATGAACCTCGTGATCTTCCGCGAGAACGTCGAGGACGTGTACGCCGGGATCGAGTGGGAGGCGGGGAGCGCCTCGGCGGAGCGGGTCATCGAGGTCATCAACCAGGAATCGAAGAAGAAGGTCGCCAAAGGATCGGCGATCGGCATCAAGCCGATGAGCAAGGCGAACAGCCAGCGGCTGGTCCGAAAGGCGATCCAGTACGCGATCGATCATAAGTTGCCGACGGTCACGCTGGTCCACAAAGGGAACATCATGAAGTTCACGGAAGGGTACTTCCGGACCTGGGGGTATGAGCTTGCGAAGGCGGAGTTCGTGGACCGGGTTGTCACCGAGGACGAGGTGATGGAAAAGTTCAACGGGAAGGTGCCGGCCGGGAAGATCGTCCTTAAAGACCGGATCGCCGACAGCTTCTTCCAGCAGATCCTCTTGCGGCCCGAGGAGTATCACGTCGCCGCGACGCCGAATCTGAACGGCGATTATCTGTCGGATGCGGCGGCCGCCCAGGTAGGGGGCTTAGGGATGGCACCGGGCGCCAACATGAGCGACGAGGTGGCGCTCTTCGAAGCAACGCACGGAACCGCGCCGAAATATGCGGGGCAGGACAAGGTCAACCCGTCGTCACTCATCCTCTCCGGTGTCATGATGTTCCAACACCTGGGGTGGAATGAGGTCGCGGATTTGATTCTCGCGGGGCTCGAACGGGCGGTGTCGGAGAAGAAGGTCACCTACGATTTGGCGCGCCAGATCGACGGGGCGACTGAGCTCAAGACCTCGGCGTTCGGCAAGGCGATCGTCGCCAACATGCCGACTTCCTGTTGTTGCTAAGCCGGTTCGGTGTGAATGACGATGCGGCCAACGTCGTGAATCTGTTGGCGTAAGCGCGCCTCGATCTTTGCCGTCAGGGTGTGGGCCTCGGCGAGGCTCACGGATCCGTCACAGACCAGGTGAAAAACAATCACGAGCTTTCCGTCCTCCCGGCGGACCTGGAGGTCGTGCGCTTCGAGGGTCGTCCGGTTCTCGCGGCTCATCCCACGCAGAAGGTCCCGGACCTGCTGGGCGTCATCCGGCTTGGCGGCCGCGTCGTCCAGAACCCCGTCGGTTACCGGCTCGATGTGCGTGGTGATGACGGGGAATCTCGGGAGAGTGTCGTGCAGCTCTTTTTCGAAGCCGCTGACCTTCTCGTGGGCCTCGGCCACCCGAAGACCTCCGTCCATCTCAAGATGCATCTCGATCGATCCCGATTTCTCTCCCGACGATACGGCGATCGCATGTGCCTGAAGTCCGTGTTTGGAAGCAATTTCACGGATGCGGCCGACGGTGTTGTCGTGTGCTTCTCCCGCGGGATCGACATGAACGACCACGTCGGCTTCGGGGAGGATCTTTCGAACCGCCTCCTCCGCCTCATGCGCGATCCGGTGTGCAAACGAGAACGGGGAATCCTGCCCGACGGCGAGCGTGATGTCGGCGAAAAAAGTGGGACCGCTTCTCCGAAGACGCGCCTGCTTGACCTCGGCGACTCCGGCGACTCGGGAGGCGTTCCGCACGCGATCGACGAGATCGGGGGGGACGGCATCCAAAAGGTCGTCCAACGTCCGTTTCCCCAGGCGGAAGCAGATCCAGATGACGATGGCGGCGACGATCAACGCGGCGATGGAATCGGCGTACCCCAGGCGAGGGAAATCGAAACGGTGGGCCAGCCAGACCATTCCGAGACCGAAGAGAACGACGAGCGACGACCAGATGTCGGTCGAGAAGTGAAGGGCATCCGCTTCCAAAGCCTGGCTCCGGTATTTCTTGGCCGTCTTCATCAAGGCCCGGGATCTCGAGAAGTCGATGACGATCGAAAGGGCGATTGCGACGAACCCGTAGATGTTGGCATCCACGTGCACCTCGTCAAAGAAGAGGCGTCGACATGCTTCGTAGATGATCCAGATGCAGGTCACCAGGAGCAGAAACGTCTCAAAGAGGGCCGAAAGGCTCTCGATCTTCCCGTGACCGTAGGTGTGCTCGGGGTCGGCCGGTTTGCCCGCCGCCCGGACCGCGAAGAACGTTATGGCGGCGGCGACGAAATCGAGCCCCGAATGAGCGGCTTCCGAGAGGAGCCCCAAGCTTCCGGTCCAGAGGCCGACGGCAAGCTTCATCCCCGTCAGAAAAACCGCCGCCACCACTGATGAAAGGGCTACGGCACGTTTTTCTCGGTCGGCTTCGGATCTTGGGGTCAACGAATTCTCCCGGCGAAGCCATACTTTAGGCCCGGCCCCTCCGGATCGCAAGGAGGACCGCTTTCTTACTGGAAATCAGCCCGGGCTTGTGGCAAACGATCGGTACTAACCTTAAACCGGGAGCATAGGACCATGGGAAACGTTTTGGGAAATCTGAAACCGACCGCAATTTGGAACCATTTCGAGAAGATCTGTTCGATCCCTCACCCCTCCACGCACGAGAAGAAGATCGCGGAGTATGTCCGCGATTTCGGCAAATCGTGCGGGTTGGAGTCGACGATCGACGAAGCGGGAAACGTGATCATCCGGAAGCCGGCCACGAAAGGGATGGAGAACCGGCGCGGGGTCGTTTTTCAGACCCATCTGGACATGGTTCCCCAGAAGAACCAGGACGTGAAACACGACTTTCCGACCGATCCGATCCGCCCGCGGATCGAGGGGGACCTCGTCAAGGCGACGGGGACGACTCTCGGCGCAGACAACGGGATCGGCGTAGCCACGGTGCTTGCCGTTCTCGAGGCGAAGGATCTGACCCACGGCCCGATCGAGGCCCTCTTCACGATCGACGAGGAGCAGGGGATGACCGGGGCTGAGAAGCTGAAACCGGGACTCTTGAAGGGGGACATTCTCATCAATCTCGACAACGAGGATGAAGGGGAACTTTGCATCGGATGCGCCGGCGGGTGCGACGCGATCGCGAAGCTGACGTACAAAGAGGAGTCGGTTCCGACCGATTCCGTGGCGTACAAAGTGGACATCACGGGGCTCAAAGGGGGGCACTCGGGGGTCGATATCCAGTTGAACCGCGGGAACGCCAACAAGGTCCTGAACCGGATTCTCTACGAAACCTGGAAAGAAACGGCCTTACGGATCGCGAAGATCGAAGGGGGAGACCTCCGGAACGCCATCCCGCGCTGGGCGTGGGCGGTCGTGACGGTACCGAAGGGAAAGGCCGAGCTTTTCACCAAGAAGGCGGCAACCGTCACCGGATGGCTCAAAGGGGAGCTCAAGCGGGTCGATCCGGAACTGACGATCAAGGTGGAGAAGGCGGATCTTCCGGGGAAGGTGATGGATGCGAGCGCGACGGAACGGCTGATCCGCTCCGTGTACGCCTGCCCGCACGGCGCTTTCGCGCTTCTGCCTGGGATGCCGAACGTGGCCGAGACGTCGACCAATCTGGCGATCATTAAGAGCGAGAACGGCGTGGTCAAGATCCACAGCATGCTGCGGAGTTCGATCGAGTCGATGAGGCCGAACATCGCGGCGATGATCCGGAACGTCTTCGAGTTGGCCGGAGCCGAGGTTGAGGTCACCAGCGGGTATCCGGGGTGGGAACCGTACTTCGAGTCGCCCGTTCTTGCGGCCTTGAAGGAGGTCTACAAGAAAAAATTCGGGAAAGAGGCGAAGATCTCGGCGACGCACGGCGGTCTCGAGTGCGGCATTATCCGGTCGAAATACCCGACGATGGACGCGATCTCGTTCGGGCCGACGATCCGTTTTCCGCACTCGCCGGACGAGCAGCTGAATATCCCGTCGGTCGAGAAGTTCTGGACGTTCGTAACGGAGGTCCTGAAGGAAATCCCGAAGAAATGATTCGGGTCTTTCCGGATCTCGAACGTTTAAGCCGGGCGGCTTCGGAAGAGGTCGCCCGGTTTTGTTTGGAGGGGGCCCGTCTCCGGGGAAAAGCCTCTCTGGTCCTGGCAGGGGGGTCGACGCCGCGTCGCCTGTACGAACTCCTTTCCGAACGTACGGGGTGGGATCGGGTCGATTTTTTCTTCGGCGACGAGCGCTTTGTTCCACCCGATCACCCCGAATCCAACTTCCGGATGGTGTCGGAGGCCTGGTTTGGAAAAGGGGGGATCCCCGACGACAGGATTCACCGGATGAAGACGGAGCACGGGGATCCGGATCAGGTCGCTCGAGACTACGAAATGGAGATCCGCCGGTCCCTCGGATCCAGACCCCAATTCGATCTCGTTCTCCTCGGGATGGGAGCCGACGGACACACCGCCTCCCTGTTCCCGGGGAGCGATCTCCTTTCCGAAACGAAGCGTTGGGTCGCACCCGCCAAATCCCCTTCGGGGGCCGTCCGGATCACGATGACCCTCCCGATCCTGAATTCAGCTCGGAAGGTCTTCCTTCTCGTCTCGGGGAAAGACAAAGCGGAGACCGTTGCAAAGCTGTTCGAAAGATCTGTCGAAGCGGCCGCGTTTCCGGTCGGGCGGATCAAGATCGAACCGGACGAGTCCGTCTGGTTCCTCGATCAGATGGCGGCACGGTTGCTCAAGAAAAGTTCGAAAGGGTGAACCATGGAAGATCGCGATCGACTTCATTTCGGTGTCCGCGCCTCGGAGCTTCCTGGTGTGCCTGTTCTAAAGGAGAAGAATCCGGAGCCCTGCTCGCTGGTGATCTTTGGGGCGTCTGGGGATCTAACCGGACGAAAGCTGGTCCCTGCGCTTTACAACTTGAAAGCGGACGGGACACTCCCCGATCCGTTCCACGTCACGGGGGTGGGACGCACCCGAATGACCGTCCAAGAGTGGCGGAAGGAGCTGCTCCGTGCAGCCGGCCAGCATTCCCGTCGGCAGCCGATCGATCGGAAAGCCTGGGATTCGCTCGCTTCCGAGTTCGACTATGTCCAGGGGGATTATGCTGTGGCCGATCTCTACCGAAAGCTGGGCGAACGTTTGGCTGGAGGGAACCGCATCTTTTATCTGGCTACGCCCCCCGATCTCTTCCCGGTCATCCTCAAGAATCTCGTCGCCAACCGCCTGATCGTTCCTCCCGGGGGGGAGCCGTGGTCCCGCGTGATCATCGAAAAACCGTTCGGGCACGACCTCACCTCCGCTCGCGAACTCAACCGCTTGACGGCAGGGTGGCTCGACGAGAGTCAGACGTTTCGGATCGATCACTACTTAGGGAAAGAGACGGTGCGGAACATCTTGGTCTTCCGTTTCGGGAACGCGATTTTCGAACATCTCTGGAACCGGAAATATGTCGACCACGTCCAGATCACGGCGGCGGAAACGATCGGCGTGGAGCACCGCGGGTCGTTCTATGACCGGGCCGGGGTCGTCCGGGACGTGGTGCAGAACCACCTTCTGGAGCTTCTCGCCCTGACCGCCATGGAGCCACCGGTCTCGTTTCATGCGGACGCCATCCGGGACGAGAAGGTTCAACTGTTCCGGTCTCTGCGCCCCCTGTCGTACGATGGAGCAAATTCACAGATCGTCCACGGGCAGTATCTCGGATATCGGGAAGAGGAGGGGGTCTCCCGTGACTCGCGGACGCCGACGTTCGCCGCGATGAAGGTGATGATCGACAACTGGCGATGGCAGGGGGTGCCGTTCTATCTGCGGTCCGGGAAGAATCTGGGAAAACGCGCGACCGAGCTGTCGATTCAGTTTCAGCCGATCCCGCTTTGTCTCTTTGGCGAGAAGGAGGCTTGTCAGCTGGTTGAGCCGAACGTCTTGACCCTCCGGATCCAACCGAACGAGGGGATCAGCATGACGTTCGCGGCGAAGGTCCCCGGAAACCATCTTTCCGTCGGGACCGTTTCGATGAGCATGGATTACGCCCGGGCGTTCGGACGTCCCCTCTCGGAGGCGTACGAGCGCCTTCTGCTCGATTGCATGAAAGGGGATCAGACGCTCTTTTCGCGTCGGGACGGCGTCGAGGCGTCATGGGATTTCGTGACCCCGATGCTCGATGCCTGGGAGAAGGATCCGAAAGCGCCGTTGATCGAGTACGAACCGGGAAGCGACGGACCGGCGGAAGCGGAGCAACTTCTCTTTCGTGACGGACGTCGTTGGAAAAAACTGAGTTAGCGAAGCTTGGTTGCGGTCAGCGTCCGGGAAGGGACGGCGAACCGGCCGCTTCCCAAATGATGGAGTGTCGCCGGCCGTTTCGGGTCGAATTTCCAGCCGTCTTCACCGAACAACTCTTTCTCAACCCATGCGGACAGCACCTCGCCGAGAATCAGGTCGTACTCTTTCGCCATCCTGGGCTCTTGGATCACACGGCACTCGAGCCAGCCGAGACACCCCTCGACGAGAGGGGCGGCGACCTTCGATCCGGCGAAGGTCTTGATCCCGAATTTTGTAAATTTATCGACCTCCGCGCCGCTCGTTCGACCGACCGTGAACGCCAGATCGGCCTGCTCGGATGAGGGGATGTTCAGGACGAATTCGCGCGATTCACCGATCAGTCCTCTCGTCTTCGTGTCTCCTCCAATGACCACCGCCACCTTGGGGGGATCGAAATCGATCGGCATCACCCAGGCTGCCGACATGATGTTCGCTTTTCCGGCATGCAGGGCCGAGACCATGACGGTCGGGCCGTGGTTCAACAGGAGGTAGCTCTTTTCCAGCGGTACGGCAGTTCTCATGGGGGATTTTGTAACACAGAGACGTCCGTTCGGCACCCCGAGAACGCCTAACTCCCCGTATTTACTGGCACGAATCTTGGTACCGTTCTTGCTCTGATTCTTTCCGGGATGGTGTCTTCGGAAAAACGGCTCACTTGGTTCCTTGTGGCGGGTCTGCTGTCGATGGCCGCCTGCACACAAACCAAGACGAACGAGTCAGCGGTGGAATCTATCCCCACCGCCACGCCGACGGTCATCGTCATTGAGGAGAATCCCAAGAAGCCGACTCCCCCGGCCCCGGTCATCACCGATGTGGAGAAATCGGGCAACGAGTACCGCGTGACCTGGGAGCTTCCGTCCGATTCAGATGTCGCAGTCGAAGATCTCTCCTTCTACATCTTTGTCGAAACTCGAGACGACGTGACGGAGTTCGACCTGCACGATGCCCAAAGACAGGTCGACGGGAAATCGGAAGCGATCGTTTCTCCGCCGGACGGGGCCGACGTTTTCTACGTCTACGTCGTCGCGGTCGACTCGAAGAAAAAGGAGAGCCCGCCCAGCGAACCGTTCAAGGTGACGATTCCGAAAAAGGAAGAGCCGAAGAAAGAACCGAGTCCGACGAAACCGAAGGCGCCGGAACCGTCAAAACCGAGAAAAGATCCCAATCTCGAAATCCGGAAAGGGACGAAACCAGTTCCGAAGCCGAAGAGTGAACCTCCGCGCAAAGAACCCCCGCCCCCTCTTCAAGCACCCGTGGAGGTCGAGCGGATGATGATTCCTCGTACGTCGGAGCCCCCGGCCGGGAGCGATCGTTTTGTATCCAAAGAAGATCTCAATCAGCATCCGCTTTTTCCGAACGAGAGTTTCACGCCGATTGCCGACGACACGCTGGGAACGGGGTACATCGACATCGGAAGAGAGGGGACCCGCAAATTCGTTCTCACCCGGTGGGATCGCGAAAAGTTCCCGATCGTTCTCCGTCCGAACTCGAATCTGCCGGCCGACTACCAGGAGATGATGAAGCAGGTGATCGGCTACCTGAACCGAGTGGCGAGCGAGCTAAAGATCACCACGTCCGATACCCCGTTGATGCGTTTCGGGTCGACCAGCGACGCACCGATGGCGGAGTACGCCACGCACACGATCCGGTTCTCCGAGCGGAAAGAAGGGAACAACGGCTACGCGCAGACTCACCTGTACGTCGACCCGGCCACGGGGGAGATCCAGGACGCCGACATCGAGATTTTCTTCTCGGCCTACAAAGCGGAGTTCGAGAAGAAATACCCGTCGGAACTCCTGATCCGGAGGATCCGAAGGACGTTCCTGCACGAGCTTCTCCACGTGTTGGGAGGGGTCGATAACTTCCGAGGGGGCGAGTACGACTCCTACCTCGGCCCCACCAGCGATCAGAAGGCGGTCCTGGAACCGAAACTCAGCGACGAACGAGGAAAGGATTACGACCGGCAGGTCCTTTCGTACCTTTACATCGATTCGATGATCACGCTGGAGCCGTTCGAGTTGGTCCGGGACGACCCTTCGTACAACGGAAAGAAGAGCCCTTCCGTTTCGACGGGCCCGGACGGGACGGAAATCGATCCGGCTCACCCGAAAGCGAGCGATCTCGGACTCGTTCTGGAAAAAGATGTGGGAACGATGCCGAAGGCCGTGATCCACTTCACCGACTTCTATAACGCCTGTCTGTTCAGCCAGAGGATGTATTCCCGCGACCTATTGACGACGTTCGGTTGGGAAAAGATGTGGAGTGTGGATGCGTTGCTGCCGGGACCCGATCCTTGCATCGACTACCTGAGAAAGCTCGGCTTCGGCAAAGGAACGACTCCGAAGGGGATCTTCGCTTCGGTCCTCAAAGAGGCGATCCGTCGGAAGTTCAACGAAGTGATGTCTCCGGAAAAATTTATGTGGGAATTCCGGCGACGCATCCCAGCGTGGGTACAGTCGGGCAACGGTCGACGCGCTGCCTGGTTCCTCTATCTTCTCGATAACGTGAGAACCAATGGGGGATACGTGGTGGTGAAGGAGACGGACGGTCTTTATACCAACCTGATCGCGGAAGCCGGCGAGTTTGCGTCGGCCAATTGACGCCGAGCCTGCGGGGGGGGATTCTCCCGCCTTGTGGGTGTGATGATTTTTGTTGTGACTTTCATTTTGGGGTGGTTGCCTGGAGCCTCAACCGGAGGAACCGCCATGGCCTTTACGATCAAATCGACCGCATTCACGCATGAGAAAGAAATCCCGTCGAAGTACACGTGCGAAGGGGAGGATCTCTCTCCCGCCCTTTCCTGGTACGATCCGCCCAAGGGGACGATGGCGTACGCGCTGATCGTCGACGATCCCGACGCGCCCGACCCAAGGGCTCCGAAGATGACCTGGGTCCACTGGATTCTCTACAACCTTCCGACCGGTACGCAGGCTCTGAAGGAGGGGGTCGCGATGAAGGAACTGCCCCAAGGAACCGAGGAGGGGATCAACGACTGGGGGAACACCGGGTACGGGGGCCCCTGCCCGCCGATCGGCCGGCATCGGTACTACTTCAAGCTGTACGCTCTCTCGAAGAGGCTGACCGGCATCCGCCTTCCCACGAAAAAAGATCTCGAGAAGGCGATGGCCGGATCGATCCTGGCCCAAACCCAGATGATCGGAACGTACGAAAAACGGAACAAGTAGGGGGAGAGAATGCGAACGAAATGGCTCTGGTTAGCGGTCAGTCTTCTTGTGTTGGGTTGTTCCGGGCCAAAATTGATCCGGGAGAACCCGGACGGGCCGTTCTTCCGTGAGAAGCAGATCCCGGTCTTCCTCGATTCAGCGCTCAACACCGCCGCCGCGGAAGGTCCGGTCGTCGTGAAGCTGGCCGGGCCGGTCACGCTGACCGACGGCACACAGCTTTTGATCGACAGCAAGATCCGGGGATACTTCATCACCGACGGGAACAAAGTCCTCTTCGCCCCTTCGTTCGGGGAACTCAAGACGGACAAAGGGGTCCAGCCGGTCAAGATCAACTCGAATCAGACGGGGCAGATCGCTGTGACGCCTTCCACGGCTCGGTACATGAAAGAGATGGGGAAGGGGGCCGCGATCGGCGCCGGAGTCGGAGCGGTGAGCGGCGGGCTCATCGGAGGTCTCTCTCACGGATGGGAGGGGGCTCTGATCGGTGTCGCCGCCGGTGCTGTCGCGGGGGCGGCCGTGGGTGCAGCTTCTTCGGCCGCTAATGTCTGGCTCCGCGGGGACGAGCCGGTCACTCTTCCCTCCGGAAGCGGGTTGATCGTCCACTTCGAAGGCTCCTAAGCAAGGCCCTTTCCACAGTGAACGCGGTGCGCTACAATCAACCAACGCACCTCATGAAAAGACTTACCGCCAGCGGTCTCGTATGCCTGCTCGTCCTGGTTCTCTTCTCCGCCGTCGCGGTGTCGACCTGCTCGAAAACATCGGGGTCGCTCACGGTCACGGCGATTTCACCGGCATTCGGAACGTCGGTCGGTGGGGTTGCCACGACGATCACCGGGACCGGTTTTCTGCGTGGTGCGACCGTGACCTTGGGGGGCGTGCCGTGCAGTTCGCGTACCGTCATCTCGGAGACCGAAATCGGCTGCACGACAGCGGCCTATCCGGTTCCCTACGATTCCCTGGTCGACGTGGCGGTCACGAATCTGGACAATCAGTCGGTGAAGTTGACCGGCGGTTTCACCTATTCCGGGGGGTGGCAGTTGATCGACGGTTCCGCCACCGGCCTCAACAAGGACGGCTCTCATGGGGCCATCTTCCCGTTCCCCGGTGTGAACGGGACCAAACTTTACGTCGCCTGGATGGAACATGCCGGAACGGATCCGGGCGTCCTCGATAACCAGGTCCGTGTCGCTCAATTTAACGGCGATACAAGCAACCCAGGTTGGACTTTTGTCGACGGCGGCGGGATCAACGTCGGGCTCACCATCGATGCACGCGTCCCGAAGCTCGCGACGTGGAACTCCAACCTCTATGCCATTTGGGAGGAAGGGCCGAAAGACCGTTCGGGCTGGGTCTATGTGAAGAAGTTCGACGGAACATCCTGGACGAGCGTTTCTGCAGCCCAGACTTCCGGTGGGGTGGGGATGAACTGGTTCCCGCTCGCAGACGGAGCCGAGCTCCCGGTCATGACCGTCTTCAACAACAAATTGTACGTGGCCTGGGTGGAAGACGACAACCAGACTGATGACCATTCGAGTTCGGGCGACGTCTGGCAGATCCGCGTGGCGGTCTATAACGGAACTAGTTGGAAGTATATTGAGAAAACGACTCCAGACAATCTTGGGATCAATTACGACGTGACCAAGGTCGCAGTGATCCCGGCGATCGCCGTCGTAAACTCCAAGCTCTACGTGGGGTGGGAGGAGAAAGCAGCCGATGGATTGTTCCATGTCCGGGTCAAAAAATATGGCGGCGACGACAGCGCCCCATCCTGGACCTCGGTAGATGTGTCGGCGACCGGTCTTAATCGCGTCGGCACGCGTGCGGCGCGGTTCGTCGACCTGGTTGACCTTGGCGGGGTCATGTATGCGGGGTGGACCGAGCCGTTCGTGTCCACTTCGCCAGCGGATCAGGTGAGGATCGCTTCGTACAACGGGAACGACGCCTCCCCGAGTTGGACATTCGTTGACGGGAACGACGCCGACAAGGGAATTAACAAGGACACCTCGGCCAAGGCGATCGGCCCCCGGATGACGGTGGTGGCCTCGAAGTTGTACGCGTCAATTTTCGAGCAGAACGCGGCGGGGTTTTGGCAAACGCGGGTCCGGCTGTTCAACGGAACCGGAGGCACCCCTCTCTGGTCCAACGCGGACGGTGGCGGGAGCAACGGGTTGAACGCCGATCCGACCCACGACTCGGGGGGTTCACCGCTCTTCTCGTACGGCGGAAAGTTGTGCGCCACCTGGTCCGAGGCCGACAGTTCGAAGATCGGTCAGGTTCGCGTCGCCTGTCAGAAGTAGGAAGCGAAGAAATCGTTCCCTTTGTCGTCGACGAGGATGAACGTCGGAAAATCGACGACCTCAATCTTGTAGATCGCCTCCATCCCCAGCTCGGGATACTCCAGGAGTTCGACCTTTTTGATGTGCTCTTGGGCTAAGAGAGCCGCGGGGCCCCCGATCGAACCGAGATAGAACCCCCCATGTTTCTTGCAGGCGTCGGTCACCGCCTGGCTCCGGTTTCCTTTGGCGATCATGACGAGCGATCCGCCGTGGGACTGGAAGAGATCGACGTACGCATCCATCCGCCCCGCCGTGGTCGGTCCGAACGATCCGGATGGCATCCCTTTCGGAGTTTTGGCCGGGCCCGCGTAATAGATCGGGTGATTCTTGAAGTACGGGGGCAACCCCTTCCCCTGATCGAGCCGTTCCTTGATCTTCGCATGCGCGATGTCGCGTGCGACGATCAGGGTTCCGGTGAGGGACAAAAGCGTTCGGATCGGGTGTCGAGTCAACTCGGCCCGGATCTCATCCATCGGGCGCGCAAGGTCGATCTTGACGGCGGTGTGGCCCTGTCTTCCCCGGAGTTTCTCCGGAATCAAACGCCCCGGGTTTCGTTCCAACTCTTCGAGCCAGATTCCGTCGCGGTCAATCTTCCCCTTCACGTTCCGGTCGGCGACACAGGAAACCGCCATGCCGATCGGACAGGAGGCGCCGTGCCGGGGAAGGCGGATGACGCGGACGTCGAGAACGAAGTACTTCCCGCCGAATTGGGCGCCGATTCCGCTCTTCTGTGCGGCGGTCAGTAGTTTTGCCTCGAGTTCCGGATCGCGAAACGCGTGACCGAAATCATCCCCCGACGTCGGAAGATGATCGTAGAAGCCGGTCGTCGCGAGCTTCACGGTTTTGAGCGTCTGATCCGCCGACGTTCCGCCGATCGCGAACGCGAGATGGTACGGAGGACAGGCCGCCGTGCCGAGCGTCTTCATCTTGGCGGTGAGGAACCGCTCCAGACTCTCGGGGGTTAAGACCGCCTTGGTCTCCTGAAAGAGGGAGGTCTTGTTGGCCGATCCTCCCCCTTTTGCGACGAACAGGAATTCGTACTTCATCCCGCCGGTCGCGAAGAGGTCGATCTGGGCCGGGAGGTTCGTGCCGGAGTTCTTCTCCTCGTACATGTCGAGCGGCACGGTCTGGGAATAACGGAGGTTCTCGTTCTGATACGTGTCGAAGATCCCCTGCGAAATCGGCTCTTCGTCGCTCCCTTTCGTCCAGATCTGCTGCCCCTTCTTGGCGATCACTGTGGCGGTGCCGGTGTCCTGACAGAACGGGAGGACGAATTGGGAGGCGACCTCCGCATTCCGGAGCATGACCATCGCTACGGCGCGGTCGTTGTCCGACGCTTCCGGGTCTTCGAGGATGGCGGCGATCTGTTGAAGGTGAGAGGAGCGGAGGAGGAACGAAACGTCCCGGAACGCTTCCCGGGCGAGAAGTCTCAACCCCTCCGGTTCGACCCTGAGGATCTCCATCCCTTCAAACACTACGACCGAAAGATGATCCTTCGTGAGGAGGCGGTACCGTGTAGTTCCGGGACCCGTCGGAAACGGGTCCCGGAAGATGAATTCAGCCACGCAACGCCACTCCGGCGCTACATGATCGCCTGCGGCGGAGGCGGCTCATCCGCTGCGCCGGCCTTGCCGAGCGGACGGAAGATCAAATACGCCGCTAGAACCGCGGCGACGAGCATCGCCAGAATCCCGGATGGCTCGTAGATCCCCTGTGTCCAGAACGGTTTGTCGCGCCAGAAGACGACCGTGGCGACCAGAAGTCCCATCAACGCCTCGCCAGCGATCAAACCGGAGGCGACGAGAATCCCGGTGTTCTCCACGCGGGTTCTCTGGGCTTCGTTGTACTTCCGCCGTTTCCCCAGGGAATCGGTCCCCCAACGGATCAGGCCGCCGACGAAGATCGCGAAGGTGGTCTCGACCGGCAGGTACATCCCGACGGAAAAGAGCATCGGGCTTCGGACCTTGACCATGATCATCGCGATTCCCATCGCGATTCCGGCCACGACGAGCGGCCAAGCCATCTGACCGCCGACGATACCCGAAGAAAGGGTCGCCATCAGACCGGCCTGAGGAGCCGGAAGCGCTTTGTCGCCGAAGCCGATCCCGCCCATGGCGATGTTCGACTTGTGGAGGATCATCAGCGGGTAGAACATGACGGCGGAAGCCACCACGGCGCCGATCAGGTCGCCGATCTGCATCTTCTTGGGAGTTCCTCCCAGAATGTGCCCGACCTTCAAGTCCTGAAGCATCTCGCCGGCCACCGCGGCTGAGACGCAGCCGACGCTCGCGACTCCGAGTACGGCCAGGATCCCTTGGTCCCCCGTCAGGCCGATCATGACGATCACCCCCGCCGCAATGATCAGCGTCGAGAGCGTTAAGCCCGAGACCGGGTTGTTCGACGACCCGATCATGCCGACCAGGGTCCCCGAGACCGCCGCGAAGAAGAAGCCGGTGATCAACATGACGATCGCGGCCGCAAAAGCGCCTCCGATCGATCCGGCGAAGTAAAAGTAGATCGCCACCATCGCGGCGAAGACCGCGATCATCGCGAACATGACCGTTTTGAAATCGATGTCTTGGTCGATCCGGATGGTGGTCGCTTTCGCTTCCGCCGATTTCTTGAGATCCCCGACCGCTCGTTTGAGTCCCGCGCCGAGGTTCTTTCTCATCTTGAAGAGGGTGTAGCAGGCACCGACCATCATTCCGCCCACCGCGATCGGACGGACGATGAACTTCCAGACCGCGGTTGTGAGACTCGCCCACGTTCCGAGATCGGCCGGATTCATCCCCTGTGCCTTCGCGAAGCCGTCAATGACATTCGGCCCGAGGAAGAAGATCAACATCGGGATCATAAGACCCCATGCGAGAAGGCTGCCGGCGAAGTTCAGGGAGCCCAGTTCCGGGCCGATGATGTAACCGACGCCGAAATAGGCAGGCGAAACGGCGGGGGCGGAGAAGCTCGTGACCCCCCCCGCTTCCACCGGAAACGCTGTCTTCTTCGCTCCCAGGCGAACGAAACTTGTGCCCATTTCACCGACACGGAGGAGGAAGTCCTTCGAGGCTACGAAGAAGTTCATCTGAGCCAGGAGTTGGATGAATGCCCCCACTCCCATTGCCTGGAACAGCTGGTTTGCCGCCGCCCCACCTTTTTGCCCGGCCTTGTGGATCTCGGAAGCTGCGACCGACTCCGGGTATTTGAGATCCGGGTCTTCCACCATCACGCGGCGGAGGATCGTAACGAAAAGGATTCCGAGGATGCTGCCGACTACCATGAGCGCCGTGGCGCTGAGGTAGTCTTTTACGCCGTCGAATTTCCAGAGACCGAGGATCGCGAAGGCGGGGATCGTGAAGATCGCCCCGGCCGCCACCGATTCCCCGATCGAACCGACGGTTCGAGCGAAGTTTTCCTCGAGGATCGACCCTTTAAAGAAGCGGAGCACCGCCATGCTGATGACGGCTGCTGGATACGTCGCTGCAATCGTCATTCCGGCCTTCAGGCCTAGGTACGCGTTGGCCGCGCCCAGGATCACGGTCATGACCAAGCCGAGGACCAGCGCGGTGATCGTGAATTCCGACATCTTCGAATCAGAAGGTACGAACGGCTTGAACCCTTTATTCTCCATGAGCATCTCCTTGTGCGGGGATTAGAATTAGGGGAAATATACACAGCGGAAAAAAGAGGTCCAGCTATTCGAAATCGTTGGAAGAAAATGGTCTCGGCTCATTTTTATGACGCAGAGGCCCGGAACTACGAGTGGAGTCGGCGCCCTTTCCTCCGGGGGAGAGGGAAGCTCCTTTCCGAATTGGCCCTGAAAGAGGGGGAGAAAGCGCTTGAGATCGGCTGCGGGACCGGCTGGAACCTGCCGTTCATGGCGGATGCCGTGGGAGTCGGTGGGGTGGTGGTCGGGTTGGAGTTAAGTCGGGGGATGCTGGCCGAAGCCGCCCGAGGCAGATTCCCGCCGAACGTCCGACTGATCCAGGGGGATGCTTCGGCCGGGATTCCGGAGGGAGGTCCGTTCGATGCGGTTCTCTTTTCATACTCGTTCTCCGCGATTCCGGATCGCCGAAAGGCACTCGAGAACGTACTTGCCTCCCTGTCGCCGGCAGGGCGGATCGGCATCGTCGATTTCACGCTCAACCGTTCGGCCCCGGCCTGGCTGAACCGTCTCTTTCGGGCGTGGGGGGCGCGCCACTCCTGCGATTTTGCCGCGAATCCGTTACCGTTTCTCGATGCAGCCGGATTCGATCTGAGTCGGAAGTCGCAGAGCTTCGGGTTTTCCTACCGCCTGATCGCCCGCCGCAAATCTGGTTAGATTCGGGTCCGGGGGGTATCCTTCCCGACCTATGGGCCGTCTTCATCTGACGTTCGATATCGACTGGGCACCGGATTTCGTTCTGGAGGATCTCGATCGACTTCTCGCAGACGTCACCATTCCCGTCACAGTCTTTTCAACGCACAAGAGTTCGATGATCCGAAAACTCGCAAGCAGAACGGGAACCGAAATCGCGATTCTTCCGAATCTCCTGAAGCTCAGTGACGAAGCATCACGACTCAAAGAGGTTTTGAAGCTCTTTCCCGGATCGAAGGGGATCCGGGTTCACTGGCTCTACTATCACCACGGCCTTCTGGAGCTCTTCCACCGCTCCGGGTTGGAATATCTTTCGAACGATCTGCTCTTTCTCCAGCACAGCCTCGAACCGTTCTACGACTGGACGGGGCTGGTCCGGATCCCGATCTATTGGTCGGACGACGTTCACCTGATCGGCTACGAGCGAAACTTCGATCTGTCGGTTCTTCGCCTCGACAATCCGGGGCTCAAGGTGCTGGTGTTTCAACCGGTCCACATCTATCTCAACACCTCGAGCATGGTCGACTATGTAAAGCAGAAAGCGCTGCTGCGGGATCCTTCGCTGGCCGCGTCGCTTCGGAACCCGGGGCCGGGGATCCGCACTCTCTTCCTTGAGGTTCTGGAACGTATGAAGAAAGAGGATTCTACGACACTGTACAACGTGGTCCGGGATTTCAAGAAGGCCGGGCCGTACGCCGGCAGCTATCATCCGATGCCGTTCCCCGAGGACCCGTAAGCGCAACCGGTCCAACTTGTCGATTCTCCTCAAAAGTCCGTACAATAAACCGAGCGGTACCACGGGCATCTACATTCGTCTGGAGGGTTTTGAAAATGGAATTCACCGGTTCTCGTCTCGCGTTCTACATCGGCGTTCTTTGCATGATCCTGGCGGCCATCTCGGTTCCGTTGGAATGGCACTTCTGGGGCGTCACGCCGGCAAAGCTCTTGCAGTCGGCTGATACGTGGTTTTTGATCACGATCGTCATGCTTCTGCATTCGATCGAAAAGAAAGTTTCGAAGTAAGTTCTGACGTAGCCGAAGAATCATCGCCTCGTCCGAGTGAAAGCTTCGGCGGAAAGACTCCCATGAAAGTCCCCGATTCAACCCCTCTCGCGCTCGCCGGATTGTCCGACTATTCGGAAGGAGCGATCGTCAGTCGGTCGGTGATCCAATCGGAGGCGGGGAACATCACCTTCTTTGCCTTCGCGGAAGGAGAGGTGTTGAGCCCGCATTCCGCTCCCTACGATGCCTTCGTTGCGGTAGTGGAAGGTCGCGCTATGATCATGGTGGGGGGGGTGGAAAACCACCTGAGTGCCGGGCAGATGATCATCATGCCGGCGAACGTGCCCCACGCGGTTCAGGCGGAGACCGCCTTCAAGATGCTTCTCGTCATGATCAAGGGGAAACGCCCCGTGGGAAGCTGACGCCGCACCGTTTTCCGGATTCGTAGCCGCCCCCTACGTGCCCCTTTCGGAGGAACCCCCTCCTTGATATGAGGGGGGCAGTTCAAGTTTCTTCGGAGGAGGGGGAGGCATGAAACGAGTCGTTCGGGGGGCGCTCTGCGTCTGCACGCTCCATTGGTCTTCGGCGTTCGCCGTCAGTTTTTCCGGCCCGGTCTTGCGCATCTCCGACGGGGATACGATTGCGGTTTCCAACGCGGGAAAGCAGGTCAAAGTCCGTTTCGGCGGAATCGACGCCCCGGAGATCGATCATCCGGGAAAAGGGGGGCAGGCGGGCGGCGAGGAAGCGAAGCAGTTCCTGATCGGCCTCATCGATCGACAATGGGTGACCGTCGAGATCGAGACGACCGATAAATACGGGAGAACGGTCGGCATCATCTACCTGCGGGACGGCACCAACATCAACGCAGAGATGATCCGGAACGGATGGGCTTGGTGGTACACCGAGCACTATCCGACGCTGACGCTGGCAGCGCGGTACGAAGCGGAGGCAAGGAAGGCCGGGATCGGGATCTGGCAGGACTCCGATCCGGAGCCGCCGTGGATCTTCCGTAATCCGGAACGACAAGAGGAGTGGGAGCGGACCAAATGCGAAATCGACACGCAGGGATGTCCCTCCGGTGGAACCTCCTCGCATTGTTCGGTGAATGTCGGGTCCGGGGTCTCCTTCGAAGAGTTCAGTGAAAACGAATGCGTCACCGGACGACTCCTGGAGTACCAATTCTGCCGGGCCGGACTCCCCTTTGATTCGCAGCGGATGAACTGCGGGGTCTTATGAAAGCCATGTACGACTTCGATCTCGAGATGATGGAACGATTTCGTGAAAACCCGTTCTCTCCGGGAAATGAAGCGGGAGCCTTGCTCCGGAGTGTACGCCGGATCAAGGACCTCCGCTCCATCGACCGAGCGGGAAGAGCCCTGATTCCAGACGGACTGCATCCGGTTGAGATTCCGCTTCCGGATCCGAAATTTTGAGAATCGTTCCGACCGGCGTAGTTTAGCTGCGTGAAGTTCGAGCTTTGTTCGGGAAACCGGATGGCCGCCTGGGGTGCGATGGCCGCCGGCTGTCGCTTCTTCGCGGGATACCCGATCACCCCCTCCTCGGAGATCTATTCGGAGATGATGAAGCTCCTTCCGGCACACGGAGGGGTGGCGGTTGGAACGCCGGACGAGATCACCGCGCTCAATTACGTCGCGGGGGCGTCGATGGCGGGAGCTCGGGCGATGACGGCGACGTCGGGGCCCGGCTGGTGCCTCATGATCGAGACGTTCCAGTTCGCCCTCATGACCGAAACGCCCCTCGTCGTCGTATTGGTGCAACGGCTGGGTCCGGCCACGGGCGGGGCGACGCAGGGAGGGCAGGGGGATCTCTTCCTCGTCGAACACGCGACGTCGGGCGGATACACGGTGCCGGTTCTGGCGCCGGTCGATGCGGTGGATTGTTACGAACTGACGGCCGAGGCGTTTCGTCTTTCGGAGCAGCTCCGGACTCCGGTCGTCGTTCTCTCCGACAAAGAGATCGGGATGTCGGTCGAAACGATCGACGTCGACGCTCTTCCGGCGATCGAGGTCACACCCCGGAAATCGTTCACGGGAGAGGGGAAGTACCTGCCGTATGGAATCGGAAAGTTGGAGGATGTCCCGCTCTTTTCCCCGGTCGGCGGGGAGTTCAAGGCCACCATCACAGGATCGGCGCACAACCAAGCCGGCGAGCTTCGGAAGAACGATCCCGAGACGATCCGGCAACTGAGACACCTCGAACAGAAGATCGTCGGGGCGGTGCCGTCGCTGGAGCGAGTCCGGTTGGAGAAACGGGAGGGGGCGAAAACACTTCTCGTGAGTTTCGGCGTTTCGGCGCGAACCTGCCGGCAGGTGGTGCGTGATCTGCGTCGGGAAGGGAAACCTCTCAACTCGATGGAGGTTCTCTCCCTCTTCCCGGTTCCCGTGAATGCCCTCGCATCTGCGTTGAGCGGCGTGCGTCGTGTGGTCGTGGTCGAGGAAAATCTCAAGGGGATGTATGCCCAGGCGCTGGAACCGTTCCTTAGGAAGGTCGATGTGGTCCGTGTGAACACGATCGGGGAGATGATCTCGCCGGAAGAGATCCGGAAGGCGGTCCTTGCTTGACCGAGTATCTCGATCCGACGAAAGCCTTCCCTCACTGTCCCGGATGCGGTCACCCGCACGTTCTCCGCGCGCTCGATGAAGCGCTCCGAACCCTCTCCCTCGATCCGACCGAAGTTTCGCTGGTCACCGACATCGGGTGCGTCGGTCTGGCCGACGCGCTCTTCCCGACGATGCACACCGTTCACACGTTGCACGGTCGATCGGTCGCCGTCGCCGCGGGCCTGTATCTTGGGGATCGGGTGGTTCCGAAGAAGAAGCCGCTCAAGACGATCGTTCTGGTCGGGGACGGCGGGGCTGGGATCGGGCTTCTCCATTTCGTTGCCGCCGCTCAGATGAACGCAGACGTGACGGTTCTGATCCACAACAATCTTGTCTACGGAATGACCGGCGGGCAGCACTCCGTCCTGACGCCGGAGGGGCTCAAAACCACGACGACGCCGGAGGGGAGCCCAATCCCCCCTCTCGATCTCGGCGCAATCATGATCGGCGCCGGCGTCGGGTACTACGCCCGGACGATGGTCCCCGGGAACGACGTTTCGGGGTTCATCGTGGAAGCGATCAACCACCCGGGGTTTGCCTGCGTCGAAATCCACGAACTCTGCCCGGTTTTCGCGACGAAACGGGGTGGGGTGACGGTTGCCGATCTGAAGAGTCTCCCGGAACGGACCGGGAAATCGTACGGCGTCGTGAAGAACGACCGCTCACGCCCGGTTTTTTTCGACGTCTATCGGAGGGCTCCGGAAACGAAGCCGTACCGGGTGAATCCGGAGAAAGGGATGTCGCCGAACCCGACGTGGGGGAATCTCGGGAGCCGGGCACAGGTCGTCATCGCCGGGAAGGCGGGGGAGCATGTGCAAACCGCCGCAACGATCGTCGGATGGGCCGCCGCAGCGGCAGGGCTCTACGTAACGCTCCGGGCGGACAATCCGGTGACTCAGGGGACCGGTTTTTCCATCTCCGAGATCACGATCGCTCCCGAGCCGATCGCCTATCTCGGGACGCGAAACCCCGATCTCGTCTTGGCGGTGGCTCCCGAAGGGTTGAAGGAACTGGGGTCGCGCGGTCTCTTCCAGGACGGCAACTCTTTTCAGGAACTCGTCGTCGACTCCTCTCTTCCGCCATTGACGGCGGCTTCGGAAACGAGGAAGGAGTTCCGGAAACGGTTCGGTCCGAAGAATGCGGCTCTCGGCGCGTTGATCGAAGAGATCGGCCGGAAGGGGTGGTGGTCGAAGGAAGCGTGGACCGCGGCGTTCACGAGGCTCCCGGAGGGGGCACGGAAGGACGCCGAAGGGGTGTTTGAGAAAGTGTTCGGAAAGGAGAACCTCAAATGAACAAACTCTGCGTTTGCGGAATGGCGATGGCGGCGGCGATTCTCTGGGGAGGGGCGACGTTGATCGTCGGCCTCGTAAACCGTTTTCACCCGGATTACGGCTTGTGGTACCTCAAGACGTTGCAGTCGATCTATCCCGGCTTCATCGCGGCGTACGGACTCAAGAACCTGATCATCGGCGTCCTATACTCGCTGGCCGACGGCGCGATCTGCGGAGCGCTTTTCGCGTTGCTCTACAATTGCGTCGTGAAGAAGTGCTGCTGCGGCAAGGAAGAAGGCAAGGCCTGCTGCTAATTCGGGGACACACGCCTGGACCCGATTAGCTCAGCCAGCGCGTCGATCCCTTCGCCGGTCTTTCCCGACGTTTTGAGTATCTGAAGTGTCGGATTCACCTGCTTCATGTTCTTTTCGAGCAGGGGGATGTCGGCTTCGACTGCCTTGGCCAGATCGATCTTGTTGATCAACGCCACGTGCGATTTACGGAACATGAGCGGGTACTTGAGAGGCTTGTCCTCCCCTTCGGTCACGCTCGAAACCACGACGTTCACATCGGCGCCGGTGTCGAATTCAGCGGGGCAGACGAGGTTCCCGACGTTCTCGATCAAGATAATGTCGAGCTTCTGACGGTTCAGGATCTCCAGCGCCCCCAGGATCACGTTCGCGGCGAGATGGCAGTCCCCTCCCCAGAACTCGGTGTTGATCTGCGCGACCGGAACCCCGAGAGGCTGGATCCGTTCCGCGTCCCGAAGCGTCGTGATGTCCCCTTCGATGACGCCGACCGTGAGCCCTTTCTTCTGGATCGCCGGGATCAGTTTCTCCAGCAGTAACGTCTTTCCCGCGCCAGGGGCGCTCATGAAGTTGAGCATTGTTTGATTCCTCTGCCGCAACCCTTTTCGGACCTCGGCCGCGAGGTTCTCGTTTTCCGCCAGAACGTTCCGTACGATCTGAATCTCCATCTCACTCCTCCTTGAACGTGATCCGTTCGACGAACATCTCCTGCCCCGTTTCCACGGTCACGGGGGAGCCGCACTCGAGGCAAAGGAAGAACGGTTCATCCAGAATCCCTTTTTTCCCGCATGCATCGCACCGGACCTGGATCGGGATCTCCGAGATCTCGAGATTCGCCTCGGAGAGGATCGGATGATCTTTCTTCAGGACGTCGAAGTTGAACCGGAGGATCTCGGGGATCACCGCATTCATTTTCCCGGCCCGGAACAACACCCTCTCCACCTTGCCGCGGAGCTTCCTCGACCCGACCTCGTCCTCGACGATCTTGACGACATTCTGCGCGATTACCATCTCGTGCACGGTGGCGGAGGATAAACCTCTTCGCGTCGTTGGGGAATATGACCTGCGTCATATTCATTGGAGGAGGGTAGCTTTCAATGGGGTCCGATGAGCGAATTCTTTATTAAGGAAACGGATTTTCAGACGTTTGTCTCCCACCTGATGGCCGACCGGAGGGTGATCGGGCCGGTCCGGAAGAAGCAGCAGTTCGTGTTCGACGTTCTCGAGACGCCGGCGGATCTCCGTCTCGACTACGACGTCACGATTCTTCCACCCAAAAAAGCGTTCTTTCCGGTGAAACAGAAGCTGGTGGAGTTCACCGACAAGGGAGGACGGAGTTGTATCGCTCCGAAGGAACAGGTCCTTCTCGGGGTCCATTTTTACGACGTCAAAGGGATCGACCAACTCGATCACCTCTTCGAGCAGAATCACCCGGACCACAACTACCTGGCGAACCGGAAGGGGACGACGGTCATCGCGTCGAACGTCCAGAAGGTGTCGAAGCGCGCTTTCTTCGCGAGCGTGGGGAAGAACGTGAAGCCGAAAGGGCACGACGCGTTTCTCACGAAAATCCATGGCGGATATCATTTTGAGACCTTCACGAAGAAGGGGGAAGAGATCGTCCGTTTCGGGAAGTTTTCCCCGGCCGATGCAGGGCAGGGGAAGGACGCCGCAGCGGTCAACGCCGCGGTCCTGGAAAAGTGCCCGGAAAAGTTGAAATGGGATTCGGAGACGATCGCCCAGAAGATGCGGGGGGCGTTCGGAAAGGAAGAGGTCTGGAACGATCTTTCGAAGACCTGCTTTTCGTGCGGGACCTGCAACATCGTCTGTCCGACCTGCTATTGCTTCAACGTCGAAGACACCTGGAATCTCGATCAAGTGAGCGGCTACCGGTACCGCACCTGGGATGGCTGCCAGCTTCACGATTTCGCGAAGGTATCCCTCGGCGGCGGCAGTTCGGAGAACTTCCGCCACGACATCTTCGAACGGTACCGGCATCGGATGATGCGGAAGTCGACGTATCTCAATACGACCCTCGGAGGACCTGCCTGCGTCGGATGTGGACGCTGCTCGGCGGGGTGTGTCCCCGATATCGCCGATCCCGTGAAGATCATCGAACGGTTTCTGGAGGTTTCGAAATGACCGAACACGAGAACGTCTTCCTGCCGCGCGAAGCGGAAATCGTCCGGGCGGAACAGATCACGCCGACGGAAAAGCATTTCACGCTCCAGATGGCGGATGGCAAGGGGATGAAGTTCGTGCCGGGACAGATCATGGAGCTCGGGGTGTACGGCTACGGCGAAATCCCGATCGGATTCGCTTCCTCGCCGACGCGCAAGAACACGTTCGACGCCGTGGTACGATCGGTCGGCCGCGTCTCGAAAGCGATCAACTCCAAAGGGAAGCAGGATCGACTGACGGTCCGGGGGCCGCTCGGGAGGGGGTTCAACACCGCGAAACTTCATCATCACCCCATCCTGATCGTCGCGGGGGGGATCGGGTTGTGTCCGACCCGGAGCCTGATCCAGTACGTCTTGGACCGGCGAAGTCAGTTCAAGGAGTTCAAGCTCTTCTTCGGGGCCAAGAGTCCGGCGGAGCAGCTGTTCCTAGAAGATCTGGCGGTCTGGCGGAAGTCGGACGACGTCGACTATTACGAGACGGTCGATCGGCCGGACGCCGATTGGAAAGGGAACGTCGGGGTCATCACGACCCTCTTCAGGAAAACGAAAGTCGATCCGGACAGCCGGGTCGTCATCTGCGGCCCGCCGATCATGTACAAATTCGTGATCAAGGAACTCGACGCGATCGGAATCCCCCGTAACCACGTCTACGTCGACCTGGAACGCCGGATGAAGTGCGGGATCGGGAAGTGCGGCCACTGCCAGATCAACGACAAGTACTGCTGTCTGGACGGACCGGTCTTCAGCTTTGATGAGATCGAAGGACTCGAGGAGGTGTTCTCATGAGCGGGAAGCAAAGAGCGAGGGTCGGGATCTTCGATTTCGCCTGCTGCGAGGGGTGTCAGATCGAGCTGACGAACGTCGGTCCGGACGTCATGCTCGGCCTGCTGGACCACATCGAGATCGTCGAGATGCGTGAGGTGACGACCGACAAGACGACGGAGCCGCTCGACATCGCCCTGATCGAGGGAAGCTTCACGCGGGAGTCGGATCGGCCCCGGATCGAGGAGATCCGGAAACGGGCAAAGATCGTGATCGCGTACGGGGCCTGCGCGACGACCGCCGGGATCAATGCCCTCAAGAACCACCGGGGAGATTACAAAAAGTTTGTGTACGGCAAAGACGCGGAGCTCCCGCACCTCGACAGCCAGAAGGCTCAGCCGATCTCGTCGGTGATCCCGGTCGATTATTTCGTGAACGGTTGCCCGATCGACA
Organism: Pseudomonadota bacterium; assembly: GCA_043809315.1. Lineage (GTDB taxonomy): Bacteria > Bdellovibrionota_G > JALEGL01 > JALEGL01 > DATDPG01 > JAZDDX01. The sequence goes on along the minus strand of JAZDDX010000020.1, from coordinate 31,268 downwards.
CGAACGAGTTGGTCTACATCCTCTCGTCGTTGCTGCATGGGAAAGATCCGGTGATCCCGAATCATCCGGTCTGCGTCGAATGCAAGATGAAGGAGACGGTCTGCCGATATCACGCCGGCGACCATTGTCTCGGGCTCATGGCGCGCGCCGGGTGCGGGGCACCTTGTCCCGCGGACGGGATCCCGTGCGAAGCATGCCGGGGGTTCATCGATGAGCCGAATCACGATTCGCTGATCCAGGTTCTGATCGAAAAAGGGGGGTTGTCGAAAGAGCGGGCCGAGAACCGCTCCCGGATGTTCAACGCCGCCCAGAGGGGAGATTCTCAATGATCCGGAATGCCGACATCCATGTTCACCACCTCACCAGGGTCGAGGGGCACGGGAACATCGTCGTCAACGTGAAAAGCGGGCGTGTGGAGAAATGCGAGTGGCAGGTTCCGGAAGCCCCCCGCTTCTTCGAAGCGATGGTCCGCGGACGGCACTATAGCGAGGTGGCGCGGATCACCAGCCGGATCTGCGGGATCTGCTCGATCGGACACACGCTGGCGTCGCTCAAAGCGACCGAAGACGCGCTCGGGATCCAGGTGAGCGAGCAGACTTTCAAGCTCCGCCAGATCCTGAAACATGCCGAGAACTTCGATTCGCACATCCTTCACTCTCTTTTCTTGGCGTCCCCGGATCTGGTCGGCCAGGCCTCCGTCTTCAAGATGATTCCGGCGCATGCCGAAGTGGTGAAGACCGCCCTGCGCCTGAAACGGTTCGCCCACGAGTGGGGTTCCCTGATTGGCGGCCGGACGACGCACCCGACGAAAGCGGTCCCGGGGGGGTTCGCCTCCCTTTCGACGAACAAGGAACTGAAGAATCTCAAAGATCGGTTCCTCAAGGAGTGCTTGCCGGATGTCGACGCGGTTCTCGACCTCGTTCTGAGTCTCAAAGACAAGTTCCCGGCATTCGTCCGGGAGACGGAGTACATGGCTTTGCACAGTGAGGTGGAGTACGGGCTGTACGACGGTCTGATCCAGACCGTCCTGCCGGATGGCAGCAAGGGGCAGTGGCCGGTGAAAGACTACCGGGAATGTACGAACGAATATGTCGTTCCGCAGTCGACGGCGAAGTACACGAAGAACAAATTGGACAGCTACATGGCCGGAGCTTTGGCGCGGTTCAACAACAACTACGAACAGCTACGTCCGGAAGCGCAGATGGTGGCGAAGGCTCTGGGAATGAAGCCGCCGGTTTTCAACCCGTACCTGAACACCGCCGCCCAGGTCGTTGAAGCGGTTCACTCGGTGCACGAGACGCTCTGTCTCCTGGAGGAGCTGTTGACGAAGGGGATCGTCGAAGAGGAGCCGAAGAAACCGACCCGGCACGGAGAAGGGTTCGGGGCGGTCGAGGTTCCGCGCGGGATCCTCTTCCACAGCTATGTCTACGACAAGGACTGCATGTGTCAGGGGGGGGACTGCATCATCCCGACGAACCAGAACCACGCGAACATTCAGCGGGATTTCGACAAGCTTGTACCGGAGCTGATCGCTCAGAAGAACGAGGAGAAGGAGATGGAGCTGGCCCTCGAAATGCTGGTCCGGGCGTACGATCCCTGCATCTCTTGCTCGACGCATTACCTGGATGTCACGTTCGTCCGGTGAAGCGATATCTTGTCGGCCTCGGGAACTGGACGATGGGGGACGACTCGATCGGCCTCCGGGTCGTCGAGGAGGTCGTTCGTCGCAATCTCGATCGCGATTTCGAGGCGGTTCTTCTCCCCGACAGCGGGCTCAATCTCATCGACTACTTCCGGGATGACACCGGAATGATCATAATCGTCGATGCCGTTCGGGCGGGAAAGAAGCCGGGGGAGCATTTTCTTTTCCATCCGGATGACGTCACGACACAAAAAAGCCTGGATGGGATCTCCACACACGAGGGGGATGTTCTGAAAGTGATCCAACTGGCGAAAGAGCTCGGCTATCGCATCCCGGAGATCGTGATCTTAGGAATCGAGCCGGAAAATATCGGGGTAGGGGACCTCTCGAAAACCATCCAACAGCGCTTGGATGAGTACGTTCGTCGTATCCTCTCAGAAGTTTAGGATCATGGCGGTATGGAAACGGTTGTCGTCGCCGTGCGGACCATTCTTGTAGAAAGTCCGATAGTGGGAGTACTCGAACGCGAGCGTGAGGTAGCTCAGGAAATCGTAGTAGACATTTCCGAAGACAGCGAGGTTCTGCGACCGATCCCCGTCGTTGAGATTGTCCCGAAACGGATGATCAACGCCTGCTCCAAGGTGAAATGTGAGTTTCTCCGTGGAGAGGAACGTCAGCTCTCCCCAGCCGCCCATCGCTTTGATGGTGTGCCCGGTGACCGCGTTGATCCCTTGGAGGATGCCGCCGTAGTAAGCGTCGAGATTCGACCCCAAGAAACCTTCCCCCTTGAAGTACGCACGTGTCCCAAGAGGAACGAGCAGTTCGCCGTTCATCGACCAGGAAGCGTAGTTGATGTCGCCGGGGGCCTGATTCCATCGTACCCGTTCCTGTCCGAAGTGCCCGGAGTACGCGAGCGTCAGCGGGAGATTCTCGAAGATTTTGTTTTCATACGCCAACCTTCCTTCCAACGTCGGCCACCCTGCTTCACGGCTCGTTCCCGCAGCGCCCAGACTGGAAGGAATTGTCTTGGCGATCGCAGCCGCAAACGACACTTTCGAGCCGGCGGATATCGGGAATGACTTGATGGCACGCAGTTGAGGCCTTCGGTATTGGAGACCTCCCGCGGTCCCGAGGTACCCGAAGTTCAGACAGGTGGGGTAGAGGAGGGAAAACGTATCCCAGTCCTGGCCGGCCAAGATCAAGAAGGAAGGCCATTTGAGTTCGACGTAACCCTTGTAGAGTCTCGGATTCGGCATGTTCTCGGCCCCGCCCCCGTAGAAATCCATCTCGATGGTTCCGCTGACGAGAGGGGGGAGATCCGCCGGCCCTTTGATCGAAAGTCCGAGGCGGGTCTGGTTTGCCGTCAAATTGAACTGGTTGGCGCTTCCGGTCGTCGGGCTCTTGACGAATAACGCGATATTGCCGGGATAGATCTGCGAATCGTCGAAAATCGCGTCGACCTTCAAATACCCATAGATTTTCGCCTCCAATTTGCTGGAAACGAATTTCAGGTTCGTTTCTTCGGCCAGGAGACCCGTTGGAAGAACACACGCAAACAGGGACAGAGCGAACCAAACCGGTTTTTTCATCTTCATTCTCCGACGGCGGCTAGTAGCAGACGTCAGGCCTTGTACCTCCCCTGTCCGAATCTTTCGAGAAATTCCGCGGATCCAATGCGCGGCCATCTCCGAATTCATTGACAGCACCCCGGTGCCTTGATTTGGTCGGTGACAGATGATCGGCATGTCGGATGGAAAGCCGGTCGATCCCCGGATCGCTGCCGAGTTCGCACGGAACCGAAGACGAGCGATCGTCATTGGTTCCACCGGCGTGGCGCTCGTAGCAGGTGCGTTGATCGTTCTAAACGCCGGGTTCCATATCCCTCTCGATCGCCACGGATTTCGTTTACAGTCCAACGTCGCGATCCTGATTCTGATCGGTTTTGCGGTTTGGGCGTCCCGTGCACTCCGATGCCCCGCTTGTAAAAAAGGGATCCGGTCGTTTTCGGCCAGAGCCTGTCCGACCTGTGGCGCACTTCTGTGCGACTCGCGGGTGGGGGACCGCAGAGGAAAGCCGGTCCATTACAACATTCACGACCCCGAGTTTTTCCGGACGTATCTTTCTAAAATTCGAACTGATCTTCGCGGGGCGAACTCCCTCAATATATGGGGTCGGGTTCTCCTGACACTCGGGCCGGTTCTCTTCATTGCTCTGTCGGTTGTAACTCGGCGGGTGGATTTCCTCTTCGGGGCGGCGGCCGCCTTGGTGGCGGGCATTACCGTGAGTGTAATTGCGGGCAGAAGACGGAGGAGGGCATCCCGCTGCCCGTATTGCAGCCAGGTGATTCCAATCCCGAGCCACCGCGATTGGCCCAAACCACAGGCCGTGGAAGAAACGCACTTCTGCAGCTCGTGCGGAGCGGACATCCAGCAGGTGGTTGCCGCCTTGACGGGCTAGATCACAGGAATCTCTCGCGCAGCACCCGAAAAACCTGATTGGGATCATATCTACCAGAGCCCACCCACGTAAGTAGTTATTGAGAAGGATTAGATTATTCGCTGGAAACCGTAGACGAAGTAGATTCCCGTAGAGAATCAATACCCGCCTCCAAATCTTTTCGGGCGGGGGAAGGTGGAGACAGATGCCAGAGCAAAAGAGAATTGGTGTCGTGATCTTTCAACCCGTCGAGATTCCCAAGAATCCGATTGAATACGAAGCTGTTGCCGAATATGTCCGGAAGCTTCCTGGTGTGGCTGAGGTTCAGATCCGATCCGCCACTGTGAAGCTGAAACCGGCCGAGATCGCGGAGCACCTTCGCGAGGCCAAGCTCACTGCCATCGTTCTGGCGGGGGAGATGCCGGGGTACTTCAAACCGGCCTATACGAAAGCGATGGTCGAGGTCGAAAACGACCCGGAGCAGGTTCGCCTCGCTTCATTCCGTGCACAAGGCACGGAGCAGGGAGGCGCCACCGATCGGGCGAAAGCGGTCGTGGCCTGCGCCGTCTACGGGGTCCCGTTCGGTCTGGCGGCGGTCCCCGCCACCTCCCCCGTGAATCCGGCCACGCTGGTGATCGGCGGCGGGATTGCCGGGATCCAAGCCGCGATCGAGATTGCAGACGCCGGGTACAAAGTCTACCTGGTGGAACAGGGCGAGACGATTGGCGGGCATATGGCCCAGTTCGATAAGACCTTTCCGACGCTTGATTGCGCCGCCTGCATCCTGACCCCTAAGATGGTGAGCGTCGGCCAGAATCCGAACATCGAGTTGATGATGCTCTCCCGCGTGAAAGAGGTAAGCGGCCGGCCGGGAGCATACAAGGTCAAGATCGATCGCAAGACAGCCCGCGTGGACGCCAGTACCTGCGTGGCCTGCGGAGACTGCGCAGTGGTTTGCCCCGTGGTTGTCGCCAGCGGTTTCGATGAGGGAATCAGCACGAGGAAGGCGATCTACATCCCGTTCCCTCAAGCCGTCCCGAATACCTATTTCATCGACGGGGATGTCTGTACCTGGGTCTTAAGCGACGGGAAGAAATGCGGCGCCTGCGTGCGGAAATGCATGAAGGGGTCCATTCAACTCGAAGCGAAAGACGAGACGGTGGAGTTGGAGGTGGGGAACATCATCGTGGCCACCGGCTACAAAACGTTCGACGCGCGGCGGATCGAACGTTACGGATATGGCAAATATCCGAATGTCCTGACCGCCCTGGAATTCGAACGGCTCACGAATGCTTCCGGCCCGACCGGCGGGAAGATCGTCATGAAGACGAAAGAGATGAACAAACGGAAGAAGGTCGAGGAGTGGGTGTTCAACCCGGCAGGGCCCGGGCCCAAGAGCGTGGCGATCATCCACTGCGTCGGGTCGCGGGACGAGAACTTCAACGCTTATTGCTCCCGGGTCTGCTGCATGTACTCGCTCAAGTTCTCCCATCTGGTGCGGGAGAAACTGCCGGAGGCGAAATGTTACGAGTATTACATCGACATGCGGGCGTTCGGGAAAGGGTACGAGGAGTTCTTCGAACGGATCAAGCACGAAGGGGTGTTCGTCGTGCGGGGCCGGTCGGCCAAGGTTGAAGAGAAGAATGGGCAGATGTTCCTCAAAGGGGAGAACATCCTGGACAACTCGGTTCCGGAGCTCGCGGTGGACATGGTGATCCTCTCGGTCGGCCTGGAACCGCAACCCGATTCCGGGGAGTTGGCGAAGATGCTGAAGATCTCCCGGACCCAAGATGGGTGGTTCACGGAGCTTGAGTATAACGTGGAGCCGAGTTCGACGGAGATGGGGGGGGTCTTCGTGGCGGGGGTTTGCCAGGGGCCGAAGGATATCCCGGACACGGTGGCACAGGCGTCCGCGGTCGCGGCCAAAGTGTTGCGCGGGATTGTGAGCGGAAAAGGTCTCGACAGCCGGCAGGGGCTGACGCTGACTGAAATCGAGGAGCGGGCCCGCGGATTGTCCGCGGCTTAAAGGGAATCAGAGGAGGCGCGATATGGCGGTGCGGGTGAATCCAAGATTGATCGACGACTTGGAACGGTACGGTGCCGAAGACGTTTCCAAATGTTACCACTGCGGGAACTGCAGTGCGGCCTGCCCGTTCTCGGAGGGGGCGTTCATCTTCCCCCGCCGGTCGATGCGGTATCTTCAGATGGGCCTGGAAGAACGGCTGCGCGGCACCTTGGAACCGTGGCTCTGCTACTACTGCGGCGAGTGTTCCGACCAGTGCCCACGTGGGGCCGAACCGGGGGAGACGATGATGAGCGTGCGGCGTTGGCTCACGAGCCAATACGACTTCACGGGGCTCTCCAAACTCTTCTACCGTTCTTGGAAAGCTGAGTTAACGGCGATCTTACTGGTGGCGGTCCTAACCGGGATCGGCTTTTTCCTCGGGGGCTTGTTCCTGGGAGGGGGAGATCCGTCGATCTACGACGGCCCGAACGCTTTCTTGACTGCCGGTGGTGTCCATCTGTTCGATATGGTTCTCGGGGGGTTCCTCGTCATCATTCTTCTTACGAACAGTTTTCGAATGTGGTGGTTTTCGATCTGGAAGCACACGGAGATGCGACCGCCTCTTTGGGACTATGTGCGTCAAGCCTATCTTCTCCCGCTCCATTTTCTCACGCAAAAAAGGTATTCGCAGTGCGAACGGAAACAACCGTGGGTGCTCCATCTAATCCTGGTCGCGAGCTATGTGACGATGTTCTCCCTGATCATGTTCTTCCTGCATGAGCTGCAAGCGGGCCCGGAGATCGACTGGCGCGTTCATGCCTTCGGCTATTTTGCCTCGGCAGGTCTTCTGTTCACCGTGATCTGGGCGATGCGGGGGCGGCTACGAAAAGAGTGGACGTACCTGAAACACTCCCATCAGAGCGACTGGGTATTTTTGATTCTTCTCCTTGCCATGACGGTGACGGGGATCGTCCAGCACATCCTTCATCGCGCCGGGCTGACGACAGCCGCGAACTTTGCTTATGTTGCGCACATGATGGCGGACATGCCGATGCTGCTTCTTGTTGTACCGTTCGGAAAGTGGTCGCACCTCATGTACCGGCCGCTTGGGATGTATTTTGCGCGTCTGCAGGAGGTGGCGATCGAGCGTGGAAAAGTGAAAGTCCCTGAAGCGATGGCAGCGGTCAAGATGGCGGCGTGACGGAGGAACGTATGGAAGAGAAAAAGATCGGCGTGTTCATCTGCAACTGCGGCACCAACATTGCCAACGTGATCGACTGTGATGCCGTGGCCAAGATGACCTCGGCGATGCCCGGGGTGGCGGTGACGCGGGCGTACAAGTACATGTGCTCCAATCCGGGGCAAGAAATGATTGCGCACAACATCAAGGAGAATGGCCTCAACCGTGTGGTGGTGGCGGCGTGTAGTCCCAGGATGCACGAAGGAACATTCCGGAAAGCGTTGGAGGCGGGGGGGATTAACCCGTACTTTCTTGAATGCGCCAACATTCGAGAGCAGTGCAGCTGGGTTCACGACGACCCGATCGCGGCGACGGAAAAGGCCAAGGCGCTCACACGAGCCGCTGTTCTGCGCGTTGCGCATCACGAGCCGCTGGAGAAACGCTCCGTTCCGATGTGTCCCGCCACACTTGTTCTGGGGGGCGGAATTGCTGGCCTTTCAGCAGCCCTGGAGTTGGCGGATGCCGAACAACCGGTCTATCTCGTGGAACGTGCGAAACAGTTGGGTGGGAATGTGGCGAGGGATGATCTGACGGCGCCGTACCTCGATTCAGCGCGCGATATCATCTACGAGAGAGTTTATCGCGCAACGCACCATCCGAAGATCACCGTGCTGTTGGAATCGCAACTCAAAGCTTTGGAAGGGTTCGTGGGGAACTTCAAGGCAACCGTCGGGAACGGAAACGGGAGCGAGAAACAGTTCGACGTCGGCTCGGTTGTCGTTTGCACCGGTTACAAGGAGTTCGACGCCTCCCGGGTCCGGGCGTACGGATACGGATTCTTTCCGGACGTCATCACCTCCTTTGAACTCGAGGCGATGCTCCGGAAAGGGGAGGTCCGGACGAAATCGGGGAAGCTCCCCCAATACGTCTCGATCATCCACTGTGTCGGGAGCCGCAGCGAGCACTACCATCCGTACTGCTCGCGGGTCTGTTGCATGACGGCCTTGAAGTACGCCCACGAAATCAAGTCGGCGATCCCGTCGGCGTACGTCACCGACCTCTATATCGACATGCATGCGTTCGGGAAAGGATGCGAGGACTTCTACCGGAAGAGCGCCGAGATCAAGACGATGTTCCTGATGTATCGCAAGAACAAGGAGGCGGAGATCCGCACAGCGGGGCCGAAGGACGGTTGCAGCATGTTGATCACGGTGGATGAGGATCTCTCCGGGGAACATATCGAGATCCCGGCCGACATGGTGGTGTTGATGGTCGGGATGGAGCCGCGCGAGGATTCCGAGCATGTCGCGCAGCTCGTCAACATCAGTCGGGACAAGGACGGATGGTTCATCGAAAGCCATCCGAAGCTTGATCCGGTCGCCACGACGACCGAGGGAGTTTTTATCGCCGGGGCTTGCCAGTCCCCGAAGGACATCCCTGACTCGGTAGGCCAAGCCCGCGCGGCGGCCGCCCGGATTCTGGGCAAGATCGCCCAAGGAAAGATTTGGGTGGACGCGGTTTACGCCGAGGTCCAGGAAGATTTCTGTTCGGGCTGCCGGATGTGCAACGAGCTCTGCCCGTTTTTCGCGATCGACTACGACGACGTCAAGAAGAAGAGCAAGGTGAACAGCGCGACCTGCAAGGCGTGCGGCGCATGTGTCGCCAGTTGCCCTTCGGGAGCGATCAAAGGGAGACACTTCACCGATGCACAGATCTTCACGCAGATTGAGGGGGTGCTCTGATGGCCTATGAACCTCGAATCGTCGGTTTTCTCTGCAACTGGTGCTCCTATACTGGCGCCGATCTCGCGGGGACCAGCCGGATCAAGTACCCGCCCAACATCCGGATCATCCGCGTGATGTGCTCCGCGAGAATCGATCCGAGTTTTGTGATGAAAGCGCTCGAAGGGGGCGCGGACGGCGTCCTGATCTGCGGGTGCCATCCCGGCGACTGTCACTACGTGGAGGGGAACTACAAGGCGATGCGCCGATACGAACTCCTCAAGCGGGTGATGCGTTGGTACGGCATCGAGGAGGACCGGGTCCGCCTCGAATGGGTGAGTGCCAGCGAAGGGCAACGGTTCGCCGACATCGTGGCGGACATGACCGAAAAGCTGCGCCGCCTGGGGCCGTCGCAGATTCAGGCAAACCTTCAAGCCGACTTGAGTGGGAGGTAGACGATGGCGACCACGAAAAAGCTTCAAATCGCGATTTATTGGGGGGCCGGTTGCGGGGGCTGCGACGTTGCCATACTGGACACGAATGAGTTCATTCTGACCGTGGCCGAGGTCGCGGACATACGTCTCTGGCCGATCGCGGTCGATGGGAAATACAAGGATGTCGAAGCGATGATCGACGGTGAACTGGATCTCACGCTCTTCAACGGAGCGGTCCGGAACAGCGAGAACGAGCATGTTGCGAAGCTCCTCCGCAAAAAGAGCAAGGTACTGGTGGCCTTCGGATCGTGCGCCCATCTGGGCGGGATCCCCGGGCTTGCGAACACAACCACGAAAGAGGAGATCCTAGAAACGGCGTATCTCACCAACGCGTCGATCGAGCCGGGGAACCGGATCGTTCCGAAACCGAACTCAAAAGTGAACGGGTACGAGCTGGAGATTCCGAATTTCTACCAACGGGTTTATAAACTCGACCAGGTGGTTCCGGTCGACTACTACCTCCCCGGCTGCCCGCCGGCTCCTGCTCAGGTGAAAGCGGTCCTTCTGGCCGTGGTGAAGGGGGCGCTTCCTCCCAAAGGGAGCGTTGTCGGAGCTTCGGAGCGATCGGTCTGCGAGGACTGCAAGCGGGAGAAGGCCGAGAAGAAGGTGAGGAAGTTCTACCGCCCCTGGCAGATCATCCAGGATTTCGACAAGTGTCTGATGGAGCAGGGGATCCTCTGCGCCGGTTCCGCGACCCGCTCCGGTTGCGGCGTGCGCTGCCCCGACAGCGGGATGCCGTGTCGCGGGTGTTACGGGCCCCTTCCGAATGTCAAAGATCAAGGGGCGAAGCTCCTTTCGGCGGTCGCCTCGATCATCGACAGTAAGGATCCCAAAGAGATCGAACGGATCCTGGATGATATTCCTGATTTTGCCGGAATCGCCTACCGTTTCGCACTGCCAGGTTCCCTTCTCCAAAGGAGACACCAACGATGACCCGAACCATTTCCATCGATCCGATCACACGCCTCGAAGGACACGGGAAGATCGACATCTTCCTGGACGACAACGGGGCCGTCCAAGACACCTATTTCCAGATCCCGGAGTTGAGGGGGTTCGAGCGGTTCGTCGTGGGAAGGCCGATCGAGGAACTTCCGAGGATCGTGACGAGAATCTGCGGTGTCTGTCCGGCCAGCCATCACATGGCGAGCGCCAAGGCGGTGGACGGTTGTTTCGGAAACGAATGCCCGCCGCTGGCCCACAAACTGCGCGATATGTATTACCACGCGCACTACATCCACAGTCACATCGCCCATTTCTACGCTCTCGCGGCCCCCGATTTCGTCTGCGGGCCGGACTCCGATCCTGCGATGCGAAACATCCTCGGGGTGGTGGCCAAGGTGGGGCTCGAGATCGGCGGTGCGGTGATCAAGGCCCGAGCTCAGGCACAAGAGATCCAAAAAGTCATCGGCGGGCGGTTTACGCACCTTGTCTGGTGTCTTCCGGGGGGTGTCTCCAAGGGGATCACAAAAAAAGAGCTGGAGGAAGAGATTCGGCCGCGAGTGAAGGAGCTCTATGACTTCACACTTTTTTCAATCGATCTCTTCAAGAAGGTGGTCTTGGGGAACCCCGCCTACGTCGAGCTGATCCTCAAGGGACCCTACAATCTTCAGGTTCAAAATATGGGGTTGGTAGACGAGAACAACGCCCCGAACTTTTACGACGGTAAGGTTCGCGTCGTGGATTGCGAAGGGAAGGAGCTCTACAAGTACTCGCCGGAGGAGTACGTCCAGTACGTGGCGGAGCATGTCGAACCGTGGTCGTACCTGAAGTTCCCGTACCTGAAGAAACGGGGGTGGAACGGGTTCGAGGAAGGCCCCAACTCCAGCATCTATATGGCTACACCGCTCGCGCGGCTCAACGTGGCGGACCGGATGGCGACGCCGAAGGCCCAGGAAAAGTTCGAGGAGATGTACAAAACGTTGGGGAAGAAACCGTGCCAAGCCCTGATGGCCTCTCATTGGGCCCGGCTGGTGGAAATGGTCCAGAACGCCGAGATGCTCCAGAGATATTGCGACGACCCTGAGATCACCGGGAAGAACTACCGGGTGGTGCCGAAACAGATCACGGGGGAGGGGGTCGGGATCGTGGAGGCGATGCGCGGGACGCTGACGCACCACTATACCTGCGACAAGAACGGGATCTGCACGAGCGCGAACCTGATTGTCGGGACGACCAACAACAACGCCCCGATCCACATGGTGACCAAGAAGGCCGCCGCTGCATTCATCAAGCCGGGGGTGGAGCCGACGCAGGGGATCTTAAATATGGTGGAGATGGCGTTCCGGTCGTTCGACCCCTGCTACAGCTGCGCGACGCATTCGCTGCCTGGACAGATGCCGCTCCATGTTCGGATCTACAAGGAAGACGAGCTCCGTTGGGAGTTCAAGCGCCCTTAGAGGTCCATTGAAAACACTTCTTCTGGGAATGGGAAATCCGATCCTTTCGGATGACGCCGTCGGTGTCCGGCTGGCGCGATATCTGAAAGAGCAGCTCGGAAACCTTCCCGACTTCACGGTCATGGAAGAATGTTCGGTTGGCGGTCTCAACATCTTGGATATTGTGGAAGGGTACGATCGCCTGATCGTGTTGGATTCCATCAAAGGGGCCGGCGGTAAACCGGGAGATTGGTACCGTTTCGGCGGGACCGATCTCCGCGAGACGATGAACCTCCGGAACGTTCACGACACGAACTTCGCGACCGCGCTCGAGTTGGGGCGCCGAATGGGTCAGAAGATCCCGCGGGAGGAGGAGATTTCGATCTTTGCCGTGGAGGTGGAGGACAATTTGACGTTCTCCGAGCGGATGACGGAAGCTCTCGAACAGCGGTTTCCGGAGTATGCGCGGGAGATCGGCGCCGAAGTCGAAAAGATCGCGCGCCCCCCTTGTTTCGTTCGGGCCGAATCTGTATAGAGTGCCTGAACATTTTTCAGGAGGCATGTCATGGCCGAAACCGCTCCGACCCCTTCCCAAACGCAAGAATTCTCGGTTTTGCAGAAATTCGGTCTGCGTTATGCCGTTTTGGGGGCGTGGCACGAGGAATTGAGGGGCCGCGGGATCCCGTTCGGACCGGAGCTGCCCCGGCAGTTGGAGGCGACCCGAGTGAAGATCTCGAGCGGTTGTTTTTCGACCTGTCAGGTCGGGTGTGATTTGGGGGATGTCGAAAGGGCGTTGATGTCGGCAGCCAGTTCGGCACCGGATACAGATGTCGAATCGTGGATGGAGCTCCTCGGTTGGTCGATGGGGGAACCGAAAGAGATCAGCAAGCTTTTGAAGCTCGCGCGGATCAGCGTTCAGTACAACAACTGCGGATTCGGCCCCTGCGGCTGCGGTACCTAGTAATCACTCGAAATCGGGAGCTTCGACATCTCGGCGAATGTGAAGACGGGCCCTTCCTTGCAGACGTAGGTCCCGCCGATGTTGCAGCGGCCGCACTTCCCCACGCCGCATTTCATCCGATTCTCGAGCGTCGTGTAGATCCGCTCGTGCGAGAAACCGAGTTTTTCCAACACCGGCATCGAAAGTTTGATCATGATCGGCGGGCCGCAGACGAACGCTAAACTGTTTTTCGAGGAGGGGGCCCATTCGTCTAGGATCTTCGGAACAAACCCGACCTTCCCCTTCCAGTCGGGTGTTTCTCCGCCGGGATCGACGGTGGTCACTAACTCCATATCGGGACGTTCGCTCCAGGCTTTCAGTTCGTCTTTGTAGACCAGATCTCCCACCGAGCGGGCGCCGTAGAGAATCCGAACCGCTCCGAACCGCTTGCGCTCGTCGAGAATGTTCCAGATCAGGCAGCGAAGGGGGGGCAACGCGATCCCGCCAACCACGAAGAGAAGATCTTTCTTCTCGAACTCCTCCAGCGGAAAACGGTTCCCATACGGGCCCCGGAAACCGATCACATCCCCCGGCTCTTTATTGAAGAGCCCCTCCGTCACTTTTCCGATCTTTCGAAACGTGCACTCGATGTGATCTTTCCAGGTCGGAGGGGAAGCGATGCAGAACGTCGACTCCCCTTCGCCGAAGGCGGAATAGAGACCGAATTGCCCCGCTTGGAACGAGAAACGTTCGGCCGCGGAGGGATCCACGAACTTGAGCTTGAACGTTTTGACGTCCGGCGTCTCCCGACGGGCTTCCGTGATCTCCATGAGATGGGGGGTGTAGAGGCTCATTTCGGAGCTCCCTTCGCGGCCGCCTCGTTCAACACTTTGATCAAATCCATCCCGGCCGGGCAGTTGTCGATGCAGCGCCCGCAACCGGTGCAGAGGAGGGGGCCGAACTTTTCCGGGTAATAAAGGAACTTATGATAGATCCGCTGTCGGTAGCGGTTCGACTGCCGCGGGCGGGGGTTGTGTCCGGTGGCGTGCGCGGTAAAGTGCCCGAAGGCGCAGGAGTCCCAATTGCGCATGCGCGAGCCCTGCTTCCAGTTCCCCTCGTCCACGACGTCGAAACAGTGGCAACTGGGGCAGAGGAAGGCGCAAGAGCCGCACCCGAGGCAGGCCTCTGAGATCTCCTGCCAGAACGGGTCATCGAAGTGATCCTTGAGCCAGGAACGCGCCTTTTCGACCTCCACCTTTACGGTGCCGATCGGTTTTGCTTCGGGTCTTCCCTCAGAGAGAGTCTTAGGGGCCGAGGCAAGCAGTTGCTTCCCCGTTTCGGTGACGGCGTAAACACGGTACCCGTTCTCCGCAATTTCAACCGCCACGTCGGTTGCGGAGGCAAACCGCGGATCGATCCCAGCAGACTCGCAAAAGCAGGCCTCTTTGGATGCGGGCTGATTGCATCCGAGCGAGACGAAGATCGTGGCGGCGCGTTTCGCCTCGAATCCCTCGTCGGTGTAATCCCAGCGCATCACGGCATCCAGCGCCCGGAGTCCCGCTACATCGCACGAGCGGAGCAACAAGATCACGGTCGGTTTCGCTTCGATCGCCGGCTCCGAAAGCTTCGGAGGGTTCGACGCGAGATCGTAATCGAAAAGAGGTTCGGAACGGGGGATCAGCCACTCCCGAGGAGAGAGGGAGGTCCGCGTGTAATCCCACGCGATCGTCTCCGGATCGGTCACCTCCGCGAAAACATAGCCGTTCGGTCCCGCAACGGGAGCCACCACACGATGAGTTCTCAAGAGCGCTCTCGTCCAAACTTTCAGGTCGTCACGAGTCCAGGTCATAGAATAAACGGCGCCTTGTCGTCCGGCTTAAAGGTTACGAGTGGAGAGCGCTCGGACTTCCCGAACAGTCTCTCGACCGCGCGGTTCAAATGAGCGCTCAACGCCCCGAGAGGGATCCCGACCGGGCAGGCCTCGGTGCACGTTCCGCACTCCACGCAACGGCCTCCCAAGTGAAACGCTCTGGTTACGTTCCAGAGCCAGTTTCCAGCCGGCGTGGGGGAAGAGTCGATCCAGCGGGGGCGTGTTTTGTCGGCCACACAACGGATACAGGAGCAGAGCGGGCACCCCTCCCGGCAGGCGTAACAGCGGAGGCAGTTCCCGAAGACGCCGGTCCAGAATTCCCATCGTTCACTTACGGGGCGATCTAATCCGGGGACAGCATACGCATTTGCCTCTTTCCCCTTCCAAGGAGGGAGTTCTCTGTCCTGCGCGTAAACCTTGATCCGGGCCGGGTCGACCTGGGATTCAGCGGTAAGTTTTTCCAACGCCTCTCGATCCAGCGGTCCGGCGGCGATTCCGAACACCCCTTCCGGCTCCTCGCGGAGTTTTCGGACGAGGTAGGTGGAGAGAGAGGGCATGTTCCTGTGACTTCGCCGCATGAGACCGAGTTTCTCCGGGTCACTTGCCCAAAACAGCCGAAGACTTTGTGTTCTTCTTCCGGGTTGGGTGCCGAGGATTGCGCGGACTTTGTTCGACGTCAGATCCTCCTTCATCTCGGAGAAACCGGCCGGTTCGAGGAGATCCAACTTATCCGAAACCTGTTCAGAGACAGAGGCCTTCCCGCCCTTCTTCGGCCGGAATCCGGGGAAGGGACCGGCGGAGCGGATCGCTTCCGTCACCTTACTGACGACATCGACGAACTTCGCTCCTTCCGCGGCCGAGACCCAGGAGAAGTGGAGGCGGTTCATGTCCAGTCCGATGAACTCCAGAAGCTCATGCAGAAGAGCGAAGCGTCGCCGCGCCACGAAGTTCCCGGAAGTGTAGTGGCAATCCCCTGGATGGCAGCCGGAGACCAGTACCCCGTCGGCCCCCATCGCGAAGGCGCGAAGGATAAAGAGAGCGTCGATCCGTCCCGTGCAGGGGAGCTTGATGATCCGGATCTGCGGCGGGTACTTGAGGCGGCTCGTTCCCGCGAGGTCGGCCCCTGCGTACGTGCACCAGCGGCAGACAAAGGCGGCGATCTTCGGCTCCCAGCTTTTCTCCGTCATGCGACCAACGCTCCGATCTGGGCATGGATCTGTTCGTCCGTGTAGCCGTCCAGCTCCAGCGATTTCGACGGACAGGTTGCGATGCAGGTGCCGCAGCCGTTGCATACGCCGGTGTTCACACGCGACACGCGCTTCAAGAGCCGCCCCTGCTTGTCCTTGATTTCGAATACCTCTACGGCGTTATAGGGGCAGACTTCTTTGCAGGCGAGGCAGGCGATGCAAGTGGATTCGTTCACATGCGCCACGATCGGTTCGCGCTCGAGAAGTTCTTTCGAGAAGAGGACGTTCACTTTCGATGCCGTGGCGCTCGCCTGGGCCACCGATTCCGGGATGTCCTTCGGTCCCTGGCAGGCCCCCGCCAGGAAGATTCCGGCGGCGGCGGTTTCGACCGGGCGAAGTTTCGGGTGAGCTTCCGAATAGAATTGATGGCCGTCGTACCCCACGCCGAAGAACTGGGCCAACTTGTTGGCGTTGGGCTGCGCCCGGGTTGCGGTCGCCAGGACGACGAGGTCGGCGCGGATCTCCATCGTTCGGGCGGAGAGCGTGTCGACGCCGGAGACGACGATTTGTCCCTTGTCTTCGTACATTCGTGAAACGCGGCCGCGGAGGTAAAGCACCTCGTCCTCCTCGACGGCCCTTCGGACGAACTCGTCGTACCCTTTCCCCGGGGCGCGGACGTCCATGTAGAAAACGATCGCCTTCCCGTCGTGTACTTTGTGTTTGTAGAGGATGGCGTGCTTCGCCGTGTACATGCAGCAGATCTTCGAGCAGTACTCGATCCCTTTCGAGGAATCGCGGCTTCCGATGCACTGAAGGAAAACGATCGTCTTCGGGATCTTCCCGTCCGAGGGCCGGCGGATCTCCCCCTGGGTCGGCCCCGAGGCCGAGGCGAGGCGCTCGAATTGGAGACCGTCGATCACATCTTTGATCTTCCCGCCGCCGTATTCCGGGTATCCGCGGACCGGACCTTCGTTTACGCCGATGTCGTAGAGGGAATACCCGGTCGCCAGGACCACCGCGCCGACATTCTCAGTCACGACCTCGTCCACCTGTGTGAAATCCACGGCTTTCGGACCGCAAAGCTTGGCACAGACTCCGCACTTCCCGTTCTTGAAGTAGGTGCAGTTCTCGCGGTCGATGACCGGTTTGTTCGGCACCGCCTGTGGGAACGGGACGTAGATCGCGGCGCGCATCCCCAAACCGGCGTCGAACGTGGAGGGGATTTTTTTCTGGGGACATTTCTGCATGCAGGTTCCGCATCCGTTGCACTTCGCCATGTCGACGTAGCGGGCTTTCTTGCGGATCGTGACTTTGAAATTCCCGATGAACCCTTCGACCTTCTCGACTTCGGAATAGGTGTGAAGGGTGATCAACGGATGCTGTGCCACCTCGACCATCCGGGGCGTCAGGATGCACTGCGAGCAATCGAGTGTCGGGAACGTCTCGGAGAGCTGGCTCATATGCCCGCCGATCGACGGGTCTTTTTCCACAAGCACCACCGAATGCCCGCTGTTGGCGAGGTCAAGGGCCGCCTGGATTCCGGCGATTCCGCCCCCCACCACGAGCGCTCGCCGGGTCATCGGAACCATAATCGGATAGAGATCCCGGTTCCGCTTGACCTTCTCGACCATCATCCGGACGAGATCGATCGCCTTCGCCGTGGCGGCTTCGCGGTCGTCGTGCACCCAGGAACACTGCTCGCGCAGGTTCACCATCTCGCAGCGAAACGGATTGAGACCTTCGTTCGCAACCGCTCGGCGAAATGTCGGCTCATGCATCGCCGGTGAACAGGCGGCCACGACCACGCCGTCTAGTTTGTTCTCGCGCACGGCCTGCCGGATCATGTTCTGTCCAGGGTCGGAGCAGACGTACTTGTAGTCGGTCGAAATCTTGACGCCGGGAAGGTTCTTGACCGCTTCAGCGACCCTCGAGCAGTCGACCGTCCGTCCGATATTCTCACCGCAGTGACAAATAAAGACGCCGATCCTAGACATGCGCCGGCTCCTTCAGCCATTCTTTGGCCGGCACCGGAACGAAGTGCCGCTGGAGGCCGAGCTTCTGCACTGGGATTCCGAGTGCGAGGCCGATCAGCTGCGTGAGGTAGACGATCGGAATCCGGAAATCGCGCCCTTTCAGGGCGGCTTCCTGCTGAAAATCGAGGTTGGAGTGGCAGAGAGGGCAGGCCACCATCACCACGTCGGCCCCCCGCTCGTGGGCCATCGTCAGAATCTTACCCGACAACTCGCGGACGAGATCGGGGCGCGGGAGCGCCATCGATGCCCCGCAGCAGTCGAGGCGGAGCGGCCAATCGACCGCTTCGGCCCCGGTCAACCGGACGAGGTCCTCGAGGATCCGGGGGTTTTCGGCGTCGTCCACGGCATCCTCCCCGCGGGGTCGGGTCAGGAGGCAGCCGTAGTAGCAGGCCACCTTCAACCCCTGAAGGGGTTTCCGAATCTTCGCCGCGAGCTTTTCGCGCATCTCGGGATGGTTGAGAACCTGTGCGATGTGGAGGACGGCGAGGTCAGTCTTCTCGCGAACTGCGCGGAGGCGTGAAAAGCAGGAGGCGCAGCCGGTCAGGACCGGGGATTTCCCCGCCTTCGTGGCCTGCGCAAGATTCCAACGTCCGAGGATCTCCGCTGCTTTCGGGTCGAGCGCATGCGCGGGCGTGGCGCCGCAGCAGCACCAGTCTTTGATCTCTCGCAGGGATAGCCCCGCCTCGCGCGCCACGGCGCGGAGCGACTCGTCGTATTCGCGGGCCGTCGCGTGCAACGAGCAGCCGGGGAAGTAGGTGAAGTCGTTCATGAGGACTTTTCCTTCCGGTGGATTTTCCCGGGGCCCCGAACTTTCTTGAAAGACAGGCGGACTTTTCCGCGTTTCAGAAGCGACGGAAGAGCCGACACGTTTTCAAACGGGTTGCGTGTCTTCCAGTTGAACATCGCGCCCAACTCCATCTCGGAAAGACGCCCGCCCGACATCACCTGGTCGACGAAGATCCGGTTGAACTCCCTCATCCGACGGGCCTCGGCCGGGACGGTGCCGGCTTTTTCGGCTTCCGCCCGTAGCGCATCCATGACGAGGGAGAGGTCGAGTTCCTGGGGACATCGGACGGCGCAAGTCTGGCAGCCAACGCAGAGCCACGGCTGGACGGAACGCAACGGCTCGTCACTGTCGATCTGAAGGTGCCGGAAAACTTGGTGGGGGAGGAGATCCCCTTTTCCCGCCATCGGGCAGCCGGCGCTGCAGTTCCCACACTGATAACAACGGAACGGGTCCTGGCCGCTGGCAAGGGTCACACGTCCCCGAAGCGTTTCAGAAGAACTCGACACGATCATCTTATTACCCGAAATATGGCGGGTCGATACTGATCTGAATCAATCTCCCTGCCGACGGCTACTTCTTGTCGCGGAGCGCTTCGACCTTCGCCAGAAGGGCTTTCGGGTTGATCGGTTTTTCCACGAACTCCTGCACCGGAAGCCAGCTGGGGTCGCGGTCTCGGTTGGAGAATTTTCCGGTGTAGATCCCTTTCTCGTTGATCGCGGAGAGCATCAGGATCGGAATCCGGTTGGTGGAGTCGTTGGTCTTCAGTTTTCGGGCGAGCTCGAACCCCGCGCTGTCGTCCTCGGGGAACATGACGTCCAGGATCACGACATCCGGTTTGAATTTCTCGACGTTCGAGACAATGTTTTCCTCGTCGTATTGGCAGCCGATCTCGTATCCGGCAGTCTTGAGGACAATCGACAGGGATTCCACGATGTTCCGGTCATCGTCCACGATGTACACTTTGTAGACTTTCGCCACGGGCGCTCCTTGGAAAATAGTGTCTAATCGAGTCGGGTGTTAACATACCTTACCTTTCGGGACCATTCAAAAGGGGGCGGATCGGAAACGTAATGGACGAGTTGGCCCAACAGGATGTGATCGTGCTGGTCGGCGCGGGGCAAGGAGGCAAGGCGATCCTTACCACCCTTCTCCGGATTCCCGGGATCACCGTGGAGTACGTCATCGACACCGACGCGAACGCCCCGGGAATTCTCCTGGCGCGCGAAAAGGGGATTCCGTTCCGTTCCGACGGCTGTATCGACGAGCTGGCGGGGAACTCGAAGATCGACCTGATCCTCGAGGTGACGGGGAACAGGGATCTGTTCAAGAAGATCCGGGAGATCAAGCATCCCGACACAGCCCTGATCAGTTCCACCGGGATGCGGATCATCTGGCATCTCCTGGAGACGCAACGGAGGGTCGCGGAGAAGCTCGAGGCGTACAAAAAGAAGCTGGAACGCCGGATCGTCGAACGAACGGAGGAGATCGAAAAAGCGAACCGCGACTTGGAAGAAAAGATCGTGCAGTACGAAAAGCTGAATCAGGAGCTGGTGAACGTGAACGAGGAGAAAACCAGTTATCTTCTCCGGGCCACGCACCACTTGAAAGCGCCGTTCGCCGCCATCCAGAGCTATACGGACATCATTCTGGATGGGTATACGGGGGAGATCACGGATCAGACGCGGGACATCGTGAACAAGATTCGGATCCGCTGCGAGCTGCTCTCGAGTTCCATCAAGGACATGCTTGAACTTGCGAACCTCCGGACGACCGACCGGGAGAAGATCCGGATGGAGGACGAGAGCCTCAACGAGATCCTCTTCGACGCGATCGAGGCGCACACCGTGATTGCGAACACCCGCGGGATCCAGTTCGTGTTCAAGCCGCTGGGCGGGCCGGACAAAGTCCACTGCAACCGCGGGCAGGTCAAGGCGTTATTTGCCGCTTTGATCGAGAATGCCGTGAACTACTCGCACAACAACTCAAAGGTAGAGATCTTTTTCGAAAAACGGGGGGAGCGGAAGTTCGGTGTCTCGGTGCGGGATCACGGCATCGGAATCTCCGAGGCGAACCAATCCAAAATCTTCAGCGATTATTTCCGGACGAACGAGGCGGTCCGGAAACACGAGAATGGGACCGGCTTGGGGCTCGCGATCGTCCGGGAGGTCTCCAAGCTCCACAACTTCTCGATCGACGTCGAAAGCCAGCCCGAAAAAGGCGCGACCTTCACGATCACCGTGCCGCTCGTTACCGACGCTTCTTGACGCTGCTACTTATTTCAAGCTTTTCGGAACGTCGCGCCTGGCGTGGCCCAGATAGACCTGGCGAGGCCGCGCGATCTTCTGTTCCGGATCTGAGATTAGTTCATCCCATTGCGAGAGCCATCCCGGCGTCCGCGGGATTGCGAACATCACCGGGAACATCGAAACGGGGATTCCCATCGCCTGATAGATGATGCCGGAGTAGAAGTCGACGTTCGGGTAGAGCTTCCGCGTGACGAAGTAGTCGTCCTGCAACGCGATCCGCTCCAACTCGAGGGCGACGTCCAGAAGCGGGTTTCGCCCCGTGACTTCGAAGACCTGGTCCGCCATCTGCTTGAGGATCTTGGCGCGCGGATCGTAGTTCTTGTAGACGCGGTGGCCGAACCCCATCAACTTCCCCTGGCCCGCTTTCACTTTCTTGATGAACTCGGGGATGTTTTTCGCCGAGCCAATCTCGGTCAGCATGTCGAGGACCGCTTCGTTCGCCCCACCGTGCAACGGCCCATAGAGTGCTGCCGCAGCACCCGCCATGGCGCTGTACGGATCGACCTGGCTCGACCCGATCGCCCGCATGGCGTTCGTCCCGCAGTTCTGCTCGTGGTCGGCGTGAAGGATGAAGATCACCTCCAACGCGCGCACAAGGGCGGGGTGCGACTTCGCCGATTTCCCCGCGAAGCCGAACATCATGTTGAGGAAGTTCGCCGTATAGGGGAGATCGTTGTCCGGGTAGTTGTACGGCAGCCCGCACCGGTGCCGGTACGAGAACGCGCCGATCGTCGGGACCTTCGCGATCAGTCGCACGATCTGCTCCATCCGGTTCGCCTTGTCGGTGACCTTGTTCGCGTCCGGATAGAAGGTCGAAAGGGCTGCGACGGTCGAGATGAAGATCCCCATCGGGTGCGCATCCGGATGGAACGTCTGCATCAGAAACTTGATATTCTCGTGGAGGAGGGTGTGGTGCTGGACGTCGTGCGTCCATGTATCGAGCTGTTTCGCGTTGGGGAGTTCGCCGTTCAGGAGCAGATAGGCAACATCGAGGAAGCTGCAGTGCTCGGCGAGCTGCTCGATCGGATAACCGCGATATTCGAGAATCCCCTTGTCCCCGTCGATGTATGTGATCCGACTCTTGGTAGAGGCCGTGTTCATGAATGCCGGGTCGTACCCCATCAGCCCGAAGTCGTCCGGCTTCGTTTTGATCTGCCGGAGATCTATCGTTTTGATCGTCTCGTTTTCGATGGGAACCGAGTAGGTCTTCCCGGTACGGTTGTCGGTGATCGTCAACGTATTTTCAGGCATCGGGTTCTCCTTACACTTAACCAAGCATTGTTTTGACTTTACTCATCAATTCCCGGACCGAGCTGGCCGAGCGCTCAAGATCGGCCTTCTCCTGCGGTTCGAGACTGATCTCGATCACCTTTTCCACGCCTTTTGATCCGAGCCGGACCGGGACGCCGAGGTAGACGTCCTTCATCCCGTACGGACCGTTCAGGTGAACACAGCAAGGGAGGACCCGTTTCTCGTCGTTCAGGATCGATGCGACCATCTCGACCGTTGCCGCCGCGGGGGCGTAATAGGCCGATCCGGTCTTGAGCAGGTTCACGATCTCGATCCCGCCGTCACGGGTTCGCTTGATGAGGGCGTCGATCTTCTCTTTCGGCAGAAGCGCCGGGATCGGGATCCCCGCCATGGTGGAGTAGCGCGCGAGCGGCACCATCGTGTCGCCGTGCCCGCCGAGGACGAAGGCGCTCACGTCCCGGACGGAGCATTCAAGGGCCTCCGCAAGGAAGGTTCGGAAACGGGCGGAGTCGAGGACACCGGCCATTCCGAGGATCCTTTCCTTCGGGAACCGGCTGACCTCGGCCGCCACGTAAACCATGGCGTCGAGCGGATTCGAAACGACGATTAAGATCGCGTTCGGGGAATGTTTCGCGACCTTCGCCGTCACCTCGGCCACGATCTTCGTGTTGATCTGCAGGAGGTCGTCTCGGCTCATCCCCGGTTTTCGCGGGGAGCCGGCCGTGATCACCACGACATCGGAGTTCGCCGTCAAGGCGTAGTCATTGGTTCCGACGATCGAAACGTCGTACCCCTCGACCGGCGCGGCTTCGAGGAGATCGAGTGCCTTTCCCTGGGGGACCCCCTCGATGATGTCGATCAGAACGATGTCAGCGAGAGCCTTGGAAGCGGCCCAATGGGCGGTTGTCGCCCCTACGTTTCCGGCCCCTACGATCGTCAATTTTTTTGTATGGCAGGTCATGTTTTCCGGTTTCCTTTCGTCCACCTTCTTAGATCTGAGATTCGTGACGGTCAAGATATGACATCTTGGTACGGGACTAGGGATGACCTAAATCAGTTCGGCACCCCCCCAGGTATGCGGTAAGCTCGCGCGCCATGAGTCATAACCGTTCCCGAAGAATCTCCGAAACCACGATCCGTCCCAGCCTTTCCGGAATCGACCTTCTCCGGGATCCGACCCTCAACAAGGGGACCGCGTTCACGGAGGAGGAGCGGAGGTGTTTGGGGCTGACCGGGCTCTTGCCGGCCCACGTCGGCACCGTCGAAGAACAGTGCACGCGGGTGATGGAGGCGTTCCGGAAGAAGACGGACGACCTGGAGAAGTTCATCCACATGCGGGCGTTGCAGGACCGGAACGAGACCCTTTTCTACCGAGTGGTGGTGGACCATATCGAGGAGGTCATGCCGATCATCTACACCCCGACGGTGGGCAAGGCGTGCCAGCTGTACGGCGACATCTTCCGACAGACGCGGGGGATGTTCATCTCGAAGTACGACCGGGGGAGAATCGAGGAGGTTCTCCGGAATTGGCCCGAAGAGGACGTTCGCGTGATCGTCGTGACCGACGGAGAGCGGATCCTGGGGCTCGGGGACCAGGGGGCGAACGGAATGGGAATTCCGATCGGGAAGCTGGCGCTCTACACCGCCTGCGCCGGCGTTCACCCGCGGCAGACCCTGCCGGTCATGCTGGACGTCGGAACGAACCGCGAAGAGTTCCTGAAAGAGGCGCTCTATCTCGGGATTCGGGAGCGGAGGATTACCGGGGAGGAGTACGACTCCCTGATCGACGAGTTCATCTGCGCGGTCCAGGAAGTCTTTCCCCACGCAGTAGTCCAGTTCGAGGATTTCGCGAACCACAACGCCTTCCGTCTCCTCGAGAAGTACCGGGACAAGGTCTGCACGTTCAACGACGATATCCAGGGGACAGCTGGGGTGACGCTCGCGGCGATCTATTCGGCGATGAAGATCACGAAAGGGAAGCTCCGAGACCAGACAATTCTCTTCCACGGTGCAGGGGAAGCGGCGATCGGGATCGGCAACCTGATCGTCAGCGCAATGGTGGACGAAGGACTTACGAAAGACCAAGCAATAACAAGGTGTTGGTTTGTCGATTCTAAATCTTTGGTTGAAAGCAGCCGGACCGATCTCCAGCCCCACAAACGGGCGTTCGCGCACAAGCATCCTCCCGTCGCCGATCTTCTTGGGGCGGTGAAATCACTCAAGCCGACCGCCCTGATCGGGGTCTCCGGCAACCCAAAACAGTTCACGAAAGAGATCGTGACCGAGATGGCCCGGATCAACGAGCGGCCGATGATCTTTGCCCTTTCGAACCCCACCTCCAAAGCGGAGTGCTCGGCGGAGGAGGCGTACAACTGGTCGAAGGGGAAGGCGATTTTCGCCAGCGGTTCGCCGTTTCCGAGCTGCACGTACGAGGGGAAGACGTTTGTTCCGGGGCAGGCGAACAATGCCTATGTCTTTCCGGGGGTAGGCTTGGGAGTGACGGTTTGCGGTGCTCGACGAGTGACGGATGAAATGTTCTTCGAGTCGGCCAAGGTGTTGGCCCGGCTGACCTCCGATTCCGACCTTGCCAAAGGTTGCCTCTTCCCGGCGTTACCCAAGATCCGGGAGGTGTCGGCGCAGATCGCGGCGGTGACGGCGAAGGTGGCGTACCAGAATGGGCTTGCGACCGAACCGAGGCCGAACGATCTGCTTGCACATATGAAGGCACAGCAGTATCAACCCGTCTACAAGCGGTATATCTAGACAGATTCAGGAGGAAGACGATGTCACTGTTCGCAGACCGAATCGGAGCTCTCGGAACCGAAAACGCGTTCAAAATCGGCCCCTACATCAAAGAGGTAGAGGATACGACCGGGAAAAAAGTGATCCGCTGCAACCTCGGGGAGCCCGATTTTCCGCTTCCGAAGCATATCGCGGAGGAAGTGAAGAGACAGATCGACAACGACCTCACGCACTACTGCGATCCGCAAGGGATCCTTCCTCTCCGCGAGGCGCTCGCGAAGGAGATGGGGAACCGGCGCGGTCTGAAATTCACCCCCGACCGGGTTGTCGTATTCCCGGGAGGGAAGCCGCCGATCGGGTTCAGCCAGGAAGCATACTGCAATCCGGGGGACGAAGTGATCTTCCCGAGCCCCGGCTTCCCGATTTACGAGTCGTTCACAAAGTACCTCGGTTTGAGCCCGGTTCCGCTCCATCTGGACGAAAAGAAGGGGTTTGCATTTACGGGGGAGGAGTTGGAGCCGCTGATCACGAAGAAGACGAAGATCATCATCGTGAACTTCCCGTCCAACCCCACCGGCGGCGTGGCTTCCAAAGAACAGTTAGAAACGATCGCCGACGTGATCCGGAAAAAAGCCCCGCAGGACTGCCGGGTCTATTCCGACGAGATCTACGAAAACATTCTCTTCGACGGGAGCCGGCATTTCTCCATTGCGTCCCTCCCCGGAATGGAAGAACGGACGATCGTGGTCTCAGGCGCGTCGAAATCGTGGTCCTGGACCGGTGGACGGATCGGCTGGGCGGTCTTCCCGACCGCGGAGGAAGCGAAGGTCTTCAAGAACTTGAACATCAACTACTTCTCCTGCACGGCCGCATACAACCAGATGGGGTGCAAGACCGGGATCGAATCGAAAGAGACGGCGCCTGCCGTCAACAAGATGGTGACCGCGTTCCAGGAACGCCGGGACGTGGTTGTAAGGGCGCTCAACGAGATCAAGGGGATCACCTGCCAGATGCCGAAAGGGGCATTCTACGTCTTTCCGAACATCGGCGGGGTTTGCGAGGAGATCGGGGCGATCGACATGCACCGTTCCCTTCCTCCCGACATTCGGTCGCTCTCGAGCCCCTCGACGCTCTTCAACCTGTTCCTGCTGTTCGAGTATCAGGTGGCGACGATGGACCGCCGGTCGTTCGGCGTGATCGGTTCGGACGGAAAACACTTCCTCCGCCTCTCCATCGCCACGGGGATGGACGACCTAAAGGAGGGGATGCGTCGGATCGGGACCGCATCGAAGGATCGGGAAGGGTTCACCAAGTTCGTACGATCGGGCAAACGGCTGTTCTAAGTAAGTAAAGAAGAAAGGGCCTCATGAAAACGGAAGCGATGAAGTTCGGCCCCCGCCGGGGAATCTACCTCAACGCATCGGACGAGCTCAAAGGGGGGAAACCGCCCCTTTCCGCCGACGAGTTGGAGCATTTCGAGCGGTTCGACCTGATCTACCGGTCGCTCTGCGCCCTGATGTACAACTATGTCCCGATGTCCGGGCATCCGGGGGGATCGATCTCCTCCGGCCGCTTTGTCACCGGGATCCTCTACGACTCGATGGACTACGATCTCTCCGACCCCGACCGGGCGGACGCCGATCTCTGCTCGTACGCGGCGGGGCATAAAGCGCTGGGACTCTATTCCATGTGGGCGCTGCGCAACGAAGCTGCGCG
Source organism: Pseudomonadota bacterium (assembly GCA_043809315.1). GTDB lineage: Bacteria > Bdellovibrionota_G > JALEGL01 > JALEGL01 > DATDPG01 > JAZDDX01. Next base: position 4,583 of record JAZDDX010000020.1, on the reverse strand, counting down.
GATTGGGGCTCCGAAGCTCCTGCCGAAAGATACGAACCAACAATTCCGCCTCGAGGACCTGATCGGGTTCCGTCAGAACCCGATCAAGAAGACCTCCCTCTTCACGGAGTTCAAGGCGAAGGCGCTGGACGGGCATCCGACCCCGGCCACACCGTTCTTGAAGCTCTCGACCGGGGCCTCGGGGGTCGGCGTAGCCGCCTCCGTCGGGCTCGCGTTCGGCGCGGCCGATTACTACGGAGCGAACGCCCCGATGATTCACATCGTCGAAGGAGAAGGGGGGATGACGCCGGGACGGGTCGCCGAAGCCGCAGCCGCGGCGGGAACCGCGTCGCTCGGAAACGTGATCCTGCACGTCGACTGGAACCAGGCTTCGATCGACTCGAACCGCGTCTGCCGCGACGGCTCGACGCCGGGGGACTACGTCCAGTGGGATCCGATGGAGTTCTTCTATCTGTTCGATTGGAACGTCGTCTTCGTTCCGGACGGGAAAGATTTCCAACAGGTCTTCAAGGCCCAGAGATTGGCCCGTGAGATCCGAAACGGCCAGCCGACGGCGATCGTCTACCGGACCGTCAAAGGGTGGCAGTACGGGATCGAGGGAAAATCGTCTCACGGTGCTGGGCACAAGCTCTGCGCCGACACTTTTTTCGCCGCCGTGGAACCTCTCTTGAAGGTGACGAGGGGGGAGATCCCCCGTTGCGAGGCGACCGCGCAGCGGTGCAAAGGAACCGACCCCACCGAACTCGAGAAATGTTTCTGGGAATCGCTCAAGGTGGTCCGAGCGGCGATGGAAACGTCCGACCTGACATCGAAGATGCTCGGGAAACGGCTCGAGAGCGCGCGCGAACGGTTGAATGGGCTCAAGCGAAAACCGCGCGACGGTGCCCCCCGAATCGAGGGGATGTACGAGACGGCCCAGAATTCGCTCCGTCAGCCGATGATGGAACCGGCGCTCAAAGTCGGAACGTCAACCACACTCCGCGGGGAGTTGGGGCGCGTCCTGAACCACTATAATAAAAAGAGCGGCGGCGCGATCTTCGCGGCGGCAGCCGATCTTCTCGGCTCGACGAGCGTGAACGTCGTCGGGGAGGGGTTCGGGGATGGGTTCTTCAACGCCAAGACGAACCCGGCCTCCCGCTCCCTCTCTCTCGGCGGGATCTGCGAAGATGCGATGGCCGGGATCTTCTCGGGAATGGCGAACTTCGGCCGGCATACCGGGGTCGCTTCCTCGTACGGCGCGTTTCTGGCGCCGCTCGGCCACATCGCAGCGCGACTGCACGCGATCGGAAACCAAGCGAGGCAAACGTTGGTACCCAAAGACGCGTACAAGCCGTTCTTCCTGGTCTGCGCGCACGCGGGTTTGAAGACCGGCGAAGACGGGCCGACGCACGCCGATCCGCAGGCTCTTCAGCTGTTGCAGGACAACTTCCCGAAGGGGACGGCGATTTCGCTCACCCCGTGGGAACCGCAGGAGATCTGGACACTCGTCACGCACGCGATCGCGAAGCGCCCGGCGGTGATCTCGCCGTTCGTGACGAGACCGAACGAGAAGGTCCTCGATCGCCCGGCGCTGGGACTGGCTCCGGCGAGCGCGGCGGCGACCGGAGTCTACAAGCTTCGTGCGGCGAAGGGGAAGCCGGACGGGTATGTGGTCCTGCAGGAGAGCGCGGTGGCGTATGCGTTCGTCGAGCAGGGGATGCCGCTTCTGGACAAGAAAAGGATCGACCTCGAGGTCTACTATGTCGCGAGCGCGGAGCTGTTCGATCTGCTCCCGGCCAGCGAGCAGGAGAAGGTTTACCCGGATCACGTCGCGCAGCAGGCGATCGGGATCACCGGCTTCACCCTCCCGACGATGTACCGCTGGATCCGCTCCGCAAGGGGACAGGAGGCGACGATGCATCCGTTCCAGCACGGGCATTATCTGGGAAGCGGGCAGGGGGACAAGGTATTGGCCGAAGCGGGTCTCGACGGCGAGAGCCAGGTCGAGGCGATTCTCAAGTACTTGAAGCGTTAGCTTCGGATGAACCTCTCCAGGATCTCCTGGATGAGGGTTTGGTACCCTTTCCGTTCCAGTCGGGCCCGCTCTTTGAGCTGTTCCAGCAGGATCGGATCGATCTTCATCGAAATCATTTTCTTGGCCGCGGCTCCGAGGGGAGGGCGGCCAACGCGCGGGTGCTTGGCCTTCTTCATCTGGGCTTCGGTGAGTTCGGGGATGTCCGAATAGTCGATCTTGGTTCTAGATCGTTCCGAACGGTACGGTTCCGAGCGCTCCTGCAGGAAATAGCGGAGCAACGCCTCAGAATCGTACGTGACCCGAGTAGAAGCCTCTTTCTTTCGCGTTCGCACGTCGCGCACTGATGATTCGGATCGTTTCTTCGCCATGGTGTCCTATCCTCTCGGTGTAAACGGACATCAGAATCCGGGTGGAAATCGACATCCCGATTCGAATCGCCCGTCTCTCGGAACGGGAGGAGTGCTTGACGTCCGGCAGGTCGAAGCCGTGAACGTCGAAAAACACGGTGGCCGCCTCCTCGAAGGTGACCCCATGCTTTTTCCGATTCGTCGCCGCCTTGGCGCTGTCCCATTCAAAGAGCAACATCATTTAGTATATACGCAAAACATTAAATATCAATACCAAACTATCAACCCCGGATCTTGACAGCAAGCCGGGCCGGGACGATCGTAAGATCACATCGTCATGAAAGCGCTTCTTCTCGATGGTTCCCGCGAAGGACAAAGTCTCGGTCGCTTTGCCCAACTTGCGGAGCAAGAGCTTCGAACCCGGGGGTACGAAGTTGAAACGTTGGTCTTGAGTTCGCTTTCCATCGCCCCGTGCAAAGGTTGCTTCGGCTGTTGGACGGCGACACCGGGACTCTGCGCCACCGATGACGACGGGCGGAACGTGGCGCGCAAGATGATCTCCTGCGACCTGGTCTTGATGCTCACGCCGGTCACATTCGGAGGGTATTCCTCGGAGCTCAAGAAAGCGCTTGATCGCTCCATCTGCGTGGCACTCCCTTTCCTGACCAGTGTCGGCGGATCGACCCGTCACCCGATGCGGTATCGGCATTACCCAAAGGTTTGTGTTGCCGGGGTTCTCCCCAAACCTGATCCGGAGAGTGAGAAGATCTTCAATCTTCTCATCGAGCGAAACTCCCGCAACTTCCACACGACCGGCTTCCGCGGAAAGGTGTTCGTGGATGTCGATCGCCCCGAGATGAAAGATGAAATCCGATCGTTCCTCTAAAGCGCTTCTTCTGGTCGGCTCGCCGCGGTATTCCCGCAGCAACTCCGAGTCGATCGGCTCGTATCTGCTGAGTCGGATGCAGGCGGCGGGTTGGCAAACCGAAATGGTTCGGATTCTGCCTGCTCTCGGATCGGCGGAGCGGAGCGAGCGCCTCGCCCTGGAGATCGAGGCGGCGGAGGTCGTGATCTTGACCCTTCCTCTGTACGTCGATTCTCTTCCGGCCCCGGTAATCCGGATGATGGAGTTTCTCAAGGATCGAGGAATCGCATCTGCAGCTGGAAAACGGTTTTTCGCGATCGTGAACTCCGGCTTCCCCGAGAGCTATCACAACGACGTCGCTCTGATGATTTGCCAACAGTTCGCGCGCGAAGTCGGACTTTCCTGGTACGGGGGGCTCTCGGTCGGGGGGGGCGAGGTGATCGGCGGGAGGCCGTTCGTCAAAGTGGGGGGTGCGGTCCGTTTTCTCCGTACCGCTCTCGAGTTAACGGCGGACGCGCTCGTCTCCGGAAAGCCGTTTCCGGAACAAGCCTCCGCGCTCGCGGCGAAACCGGCATTTCCGGCATTTTTCTACCGGTGGATGGGGAATCGCGCCATGCGGAAAGAGGCCCGGAAATATGGCCGGGACCTCCGCGCGAAGCCGTTCGGCGATCTTTAGTTCTTAGGCCTCTTTTCGCCAAAGCCCGCAAAGATTGCATATCAAGAGACCGCCCTCAAACGACCTAACCTGCCGTAGTCACTCGGTTTTGACCTTTGGCCCGGACCTTGCGTTCTAGGGAATGCAGGAACCCGAGAAGGAAGGACCCGATGACAAAGCACCGATTCCGATTTCTCTTCGCAGCTTCGTTGGCGATCGCAGGTTGCGGCAGCCAGATCGATCTCGCGAACCAGGATGACTCGAATCCGATCTCCGTCGATCCGTTCACCATCTGCGCGACTGCTGCACCATCCGCCGTAGCGCTGGCAGCTTGCCCGATCATCAAGCCTCCGGTGATCCCGGGCACTGCTCCCTCGATTCCCTCTCAACTTCTTCCGGAAGACGGGAAGAGGAAAGTGGCGCTCAAGCCTCTCCTTTCCTGGTTCTCGAGCGACCGGGACGCGGGGGACGTTCTGACCTTTGCGGTCAGTTTCGGCACTGCGATCACGAACATGCTCGTGATCACGCCGGCGGGTGGGATTACGGCCATGGAATTCGAACTACTTGAAAACCTTGACAGAAATACGACGTACTTCTGGCAGGTGATCGTCCGAGACAAGCAGGGGCACGTGGTGGCTGGCCCGATCGCTTCGTTTACGACAGAGATCTTTGCGGAATCGGTTGCCTACTGCATCGCGACAG